>NZ_JAGT01000001.1:995000-1595000 GCF_000526795.1 Ruminococcus flavefaciens AE3010 | reverse complement strand
CCCGTATTCTTTATTACAGATGAGATATACTGGATGGAACTTATCCCTATAATGTGGAACATGATAAATGAGGGTGAAGCTTCTCCGGTTATATTCGTTACTCACGGATATGAATACAGTATAGACGGCAACGCAAACGAAACGCGCGTTGATAAATTCACCCTGCACCAGAAAGAGTTCCTTGATTTTATCACAGACGACCTGATGAAAACTATTTCTCTCAATTACAAAATTGACGAATCGCGCTCTGTTTTATTCGGGCACTCCAGCGGAGGCCCGTTTGCAGACTACGCCCTCTGCAATTCCGATAAATATGAGTATCAGCCCTTTAAGAACTACATAATAGGAAGTCCGGCGTTTAGCGATTCTTATTATGATGATAATCCATATAAGGGCGATATTGATCTGAGCATTATCAAAGATCCTTATGCATTTCAAAGAGAATTCGACTATTTTGACCGCAACGAAACTATGGATAAGAACGTGTTCATATGCGTGGGCGAAAAAGAAGATATCGAAGTAGACTGCGGTGACGGCGATGATATGGTAGAGGGCTCGAAAGCGCTCTATGAAAGGCTCAAAGCTCACGGCGCCAATGTGGAGCTGAAAATATATGAGGGCTGTTTTCATACCAATTATATCCGAGGTATGATGACGGATTACCTAAAACAGAACTTCCTACCGAATGATATAACATGAATTCCACATTAAAATAGGCGGCTCGAAAGCCGCCTTTATCTATATATTCTCTTGCGCAGACTCGCTATTTTATTCTGCTGAGTCTGCCTTTTTTTTACGATATACACTCTTTCAGATATATCCATGAGTGCCTTATCGTTATATGAATCGGTAAAGAAATAATCTATACGTTTATCTCCATATAAAGCCATATATCCTTTAACTTTGTTCTCCCCGAAATTAAGATACGCAACTTTCATCTTGTCGGTATCAAGCCTGCTGCTAATGATATGGTCGGTATTGATAAGATCTCGTATACCGTTTATCAGGAAGTCAGGTCCTGCTGTTATAATTACATCTTCGCTATTTATTTTGCTGAGCATCTTCCTGTCCAGTTTGTATCTGTTCTTCTACCAGAAGCCTTCTACAGCACCGTATAGTTCTTCCTTGCTGCGGATAACATTATTCAGGAAGTCATTGATAGCAGCAACGATCTTTCTCTTATTAACCAGACATAGTTTGTACTTTATCAGGTTTATGAAGATCTTAGGCAGGTAAAGAATGATCTTCCTGTTGTTCTTTATCATGTATAAGGCAAGATCAACTGCACTCTCTCCGTGATATAGGGTATTATCAAAATCAAAGACTTTCAAAGTATTCTTCCTCCAGAATCTATTGAGTTCATTATATCATACTCCAAAGGAAAATGCAAAAATAGACTGAGTATTTTTATTCCGAAATTTGTACTACTATGTAAATTCCGTATTACGTTTATTCTATACTTATATCCTGTAATTAATATATTTAATATTAAGATGTATTCCTAATGGGTATAGTCCGAGAGTATAGAAACAACATCTACGGAATTAATAATATGTTAGGAGTGATCTATATGTCAGATCATAATGAAAAAAACAATAATAAAGCACCAAAGGATCCCATGGTACCTTTACCGGTGAAAGTACCACAGTCTTTGTATAATGAGCTTGATAAGAATGCTAAGGATAAGGGTATTTCCTTTTCAGAAGAAACAAGATACAGACTCAAGCATTATCCAATCCCACTTACACCAGCTTTGATGTATGATCTGGAGAATGCTAAGAACAAGAAGTATGAGGATCTTAAACCCAATATGCCACAAGAGGCATTAGAAGTATACGAGGAGGTCAGAAAACTATGGAATATATTAAAGTGATAAAGCACACTAATGGCGACGATAAATGCTTGAAAAACGTCGTAAATTACCCGATTGGAAAGGATCAGGTGCTGAAAGAAGGCTTCGGAATCAATCCTAATGATTCTAAAGAAGCCATGCGCCAGTTCCAGTCCGTTGCTAAGTTCTGGGACAACCAAGACAAAACGCCTGTGTTTCACTACATGACAGCGTTCACAGGCGAAACAGCTCCAACTGCTGAGAAAGCAATGGAACTCACAAAAGAAATATTTAAAGATATCACCGATTCTCATCTTGCTGCAACCGGTACTCACTACAAGGACAGAGAGTGGAATTGGTATCATAACCATACAGCAGTGAGTCCTACAAACATAAACGATGGCTCAATGTTGTACGCTGATAATAGCACCAATTTTGCATTGGCTCAGAATATGGCTGATGTAACCGGTCAACCTACCAAACTTATTATCAGAAAAGAGGATGGAACAGAGGTTGAAATTCCTAAGGTATTCGTTCCTCATGACTATGAGGATTGATTCTTAAACTGAAATAGATATATATAATTATTGCCCCACCCAAAAGTACAGCTTGTATTATATACTTAACTTCCGGCCTTTGTGCCGGAAGAGCTGTTCTTTACTATGTTATAATTAACTACTGCAACATTTTTTCTCGAATACTTGACACTTATGCTGTGATGTGCTATTATACTCGTAAGCTACCGACTAATAATTCACCAGTGAGGTGGTATAGAACATGATCAATAACAAGCTGACTATCAATGGCCATAGGATATCAAAAGAAGATGATATCATTGCTTTTCTTCATGAAAATCATTTTTCCTGTGAAATAGAGGATTATTGTTTGGAAGTTGAATTTTCACCTGATAGAAACGCCTTTATTGGATGGCTCAACGGTGACGAAGAAGTATACTATTTTGACAACGGTAGCGGAAATACAGATAGTGTTCCTTTGATAATCAACGTATGTCCGGAAGAACGTATGATGTGTTATGACAGGAATGTTTTGAAAGATATTGTTCTGTATTTTTGTGAAACAGGTTTGCGCCATCCTGGATATCACTGGATACAGGATCAGTTTGGATATTAAGAATACCGAGACAAAAACATGTCTGATATCAATTATAATCGCAGGCGTGAAGGTTGAGGAGGAGTACATGAAACAATACATCGTTGATGCATTCACGGATAAAATATTCTCGGGAAATCCTGCTGCTGTATGCGTACTTGATAACTTCCCAAGTGAAGAAATCATGCAGAGTATAGCTGCTGAGAATAACCTATCCGAAACAGCGTTTGTAATAAAAGAGAATAATCGGTATCATATCCGCTGGTTCACTTCTAAAAGCGAAATAGACTTCTGCGGACATGCTACTCTTGCTACTGCTTTTGTCCTCTTCAATTATCAGGAGCAGGATTCTGATACACTCAACTTCTACGGCCAGATCGGTGAGTTTACCGTATGCAGGTCTGATGATATGATAAGAATGGAGTTTCCGGCTTATAAACTGGAACATATAGAGATAACTGATACCATGATCGAAGCTCTCGGTACTATACCTCTTGCTGCATACAAGGACCGAGATATACTGTTCATTCTCAGGAATGAAGACGAAGTACGAGACTTACAACCGGATATGGAGCTTATCTCCAAACTGGACGGAGCTTGTGTTGCTGTTACTGCAAAAGGTTCCGAATACGACTGTATATCCAGAATATTCGCTCCCAAGTATGGTATGAATGAAGATCCAGTGACCGGTTCAACTCACTGCATGATTGCTCCATACTGGTGCAAACGTCTGAACAAGCCCAATATAACGGCATTCCAAGCTTCCAAACGTACAGGTATCCTTTACTGCGAGTGTGCGGGAGATATGGTTATCATCTCTGGTAAAGCTGCACTCTTTTCCGTTAGTGACATTTTGTGATTAATATATTACCGCTGCCTTCGGGCAGCGTTCTATTTTTCGCTTTTTCTATACATATATTATTTATTAGAAGATCAATGTTACATTTCAAAACTGTAATGTTTCGTAAGTTTCAACACAGGACAAATGTCTTTTCATGAAGTATAATAAGATCATGGAAACGGAGATACTCCGAATACACGAAATCTTTTATACCGAAAGGAAGTATTTATCATGAAAAAGTCAGAGATCATCGTATTTACAATTTTTAAGGTTATATATGTTATGAGTGCTATCGCAGCTATTTATAACTATATTATGGATTTCATCAGCCCCACAGATACATATTGCAGCTTATCTTCAAATGATTTTGTATCTCTTATCGCTATGACAGGTGTACTTGCTCTTATCCTGAAAAAAGAGTGTGAAGCCAAGCAGCAATAAGTATGCATACTAACAGCTGTTGGTTATTTCATAATTATTATTTTATCATATTGACATCTGCTTTGAAGTGTGATAAGATATTAGCACAGGCAAAAATAAGACGTTGTATTTGAATCATTATACCTACGGGTGTAGTGTATCCAAATATAACGTCTTTTTCTTATTTCAGCAGCTTGACAAGTTCGTCGGGAAGGACGCACAAATAGAGCGCCGGGAGGCACACATAAAAAAATCTACTACTTGTTTTACTCACTCATACGTAAACCCTTTGTGAGGAGGTATTTTGGGGTCAACAAGAGATAACCATCACGATTGACGTTGCCTTGCCTAAAGGCAGAACAGGAGGAAAATATGAATAATACATGGAAAGCAACAGGAAGAAAAGTTGTTGTCAGTGACTTTGAAATGTGTCCTATTGATCCACTCGAGTTCTCTTTTCAGCAGATGCCCAAGTGCTATGGTCAGATGATCGTAGACACAGAGGCAAAAACTATCACATTTAAGCGCACAGGAGGCTCAGCCCCCGGCATATACCAAGTTCTTGTGGCGATGTTTATCAACAAGCACTGGACTCGTATCATGAAGGATCCTGCCAACAAAAAAGATATACTGACAGGCTTTCTGCTGTTTTCGTCAAACGGCAACATCTGCTATGCTGCTCACAAAGGTGAGAACGGCTTGCCTGTAATTGATAAGAAGCTGAATTATCGGCGCTATTTCATTGAAGAATTGACTTTGACTATGTCGGAATTCTATCACCTTCTTGAGGATGAAACATTGGTAACATGCTTCTTTTGCAGCAGAAAGAAGCATATTCATCAGCTAGCCAAGGAGTTCAGCTTCAAGTACATATCGCCACAGGAAGCACAGGCACACGCAGACCCAGATGAGTTATTTGAGGATTATGATAGCGCAGGATTTGGCTTTGAAGAGGACGATGTAGACGAGTTTAATATTTTCAACTTTGTTTCCGGCTACGAAGAATCGGATAACGATGCGGATGACTTCGAGTTTGAGGATTAATCTTGTTGAGCTGAAGTTTTAAATATAATAAGAGGAGCCTCCCCGTCAAGGGGAGGCCATATATGGCGCTATAAACATACAACAGAAGCACAAACATTGGAAAAGATACTGATACTGTGACTAACTGTACACAGATATAATCATAAAAAGGCTCGCTATAATGCGAGCCCTTTCACTATTCAATTATGATTATCGGATGTTTTGTACTATCAAGCCAGTTCAGAATAATAAGCATATCATCCTCAGGTACAGCCACACAGCCTGCAGTATATTCACCTGTCATACAATGTAGGAAAATAGCTGAACCTTTATATGGAACTATCGGTTCCATATTATAATTTATTACTACGGAATACTTATATGAATCAGGGTAATCAATAAGATGTTCAGCACTGTTCCAAGTGATATTATTGCTTTCAGTCCATTGATTATAAAGTGGGGATGTGGAATCATCTACCCAATAGCAGTTATCATTTATCTTCCTATATTCGACGTTCAATCTATTCATAGACTGGGTACCAAAAGCAAATCCAAGTGAGAATATACCTTTAGGAGTACAATAGTCTCCCTCATGGCTGTTTGCTGATACACCGTTTTTGCCAACGATGCCACTTGATTCAAAAAAGCAATCCCATGAACCGCTTTTAATTTCATATATTTTTACAGAACATGAACTGCCACTTGAATCAACGGTTATTACTTGCTTTGAACTGCCCATTTGTTTTGAATTTAATCCATGCTTTTCAAGGTATTCACTAAATTCTCTTCAATAGAAAGTTATATTGTTTTCATTTACCCAGCCGTAATAATCACCGTCATCAGCATCATAAAGTTCGTACCAATAAACAGAACCATCATAGTATGCATTTACTGCAACAATATGCCAACCGTCTGTTAAATCATGTCTTTCGTATGTCGCTGAACCGCCATCTATTAAGTATGATCTTGTAAGACCATCAACTTTATTTCCACTTGGAGAATATATATTTCCATATTTGTTACACGAAGTGATTGCTTTAACGTTACTTGATTCACGCGTATAGGTTGCACTTACCATATCACCTGCAATACTACTACTGTTATATGGCGTAACATTGACTACTACTTTAGTTACTCCACCAGAAAAACCTGTTATACGGATTTTTTGTTCCGAAGAACTTCCGCTTCTTGGAGAAGGATTTTGGCTATTTGGACCGTATTCATAGCTATCATAAGTATAATATGAATAGTCACCTGAAACGCTCAGATATATCTCGACTCCTTCATATAATCCTCGTTCTGCAATAAGTTGTGCTGATATATAGGGTTTTGGAGCATTAGTTGTTGTTATAAGATTATTGATATCTGCGATATTCGAGATAGGCGTTAAGGACAGTTCAATACTTTTTCCATATTGAGAGCGTAATTTTTCGTATTCGTCTGATGAAATTGAAGAAGAATTATGGCTGTATGTTTGATTAGCTAGATTACATTCAAAACTATCAACACCATCCAATTTTGTACCTCCGCTGTATTGTGAGAAAGATTCATATACTTGTGAACCGGCTCCTTCAATAGATGTCATGTGCAAATAACCTTTATCAGTAAAAATTAAAGCAGGAGGACGTAATGCACCATAAGTTCTAATTAATTCAACATAATGATTATCTATTATCCCATATATACCAGAACCATTTCCAGATTGTATTAATAATTCTGAAATATCATCACCGTTTAAATCAATAAGTGAATAATTTGCATCATTTACTGTAAATATTGATGAATCAATACATTCCTTGATTGCATCTATATATTGTGGATACTTGCTTATTTCATTCGAAGGATATTCTTTAATTTGTAATGCAGATGATTCAGTTGTAATTGCTGTAACTGTAGTTGATGCGATAGGCGTTGTCTTTGCGTTGTCGGTTGTTGCCAAATTACTTTCTGTTACGACTGCTGCTGTTGATTCATTGCTATCTGGAACTTTATTATCGGTTTTATTTTTCATCAACAACATACCGCCTAAAACCCCAATTCCTAAAAGCAAGATTCCGATTACTCCTACAAGGACGTAAATGACAGGAGATTTCTTCTCCTCTTCATAATTAAATTGCCTTGTATTGAATGATGCTTGAGGAATTTGTGTTAAAGCTGAACCTGTAGACGAAAGATTAACACCATTTCTTTCATTATCACCTACATTATCATATTCATTAATAGAAGTATTCATGTCAGAATTGTATAACGCATTTTCGTCAGTGTTGTTTTTATTATTAGCTGCAAAGCCAGTTGCTCTGTCTTTCAGTCTATTAAAAATTGAACCAGCTTTTTCTTTGGCAAAAGCTACCTTTTCTGAAGCAATGTCTGAGTTACCATAATCAACGGCTTTTTTTGATAGCTTTGATATTGCTCCTCCTGCAAATTTGGCAGCCGCAATGTGCGCACCTGAAACGGCTCTTACAGCAGTTTCAGTATCTTTACTGTCTTCATATGTCTGGCTAGTAGTCTCATTATTTATTAAAGGAATGCTTTCATTGGAGGTTTCCTTATAACTCCCGTAGATCAATTCATAATTGGTCATAAACATATCGTTGCCACCTCCGATACAAGGTATTATTAATCCTTAAAAAAGATTATCACATCTGCTTGAAAATAATTATGTCGTCCCCATATTACGCCCCATAACAAGTATTGAGCACAACCAAGTCTTCTACGGATATTAATAGGGTGGATTCCAAGAAGCTTCCATCCTTCAGCAGCTTGTTGGTTTATTACCTGTTCATACTCCGCATTTAGCTCTTGAGCTACATGATTTTTTAACCTGCATGGATGTTCAATAGTAATTGTTTTGTACTGCATAAATTCTACCTCCTTATGGTTCGTCAACGCCACCGTTAGGATAACGACAGCGTAATATGCGTTTTATCCCTCTTATAAAGCCTTTTAACGCTCCATATTTAATGACTGATATCCTCATATATTCAGAGCAACATGGCTCGAATAAACATGATGAACGTATTGTTTCTGGGGCATACTTCTGATAAAGATTAATAATAGTCAACAATAATTTCTTACCCAGTACGGCAAAGAATACAATTGCTGCTAATAACAACATCAAAGCAAATATCCAAGCGGAAATATTAGTTAAATAACGTATAGCAATCATAGTCACTGAAACTATTACAATTATGCTCAACAGCAATAATGCATCTTTCCAGACTTTTGTTTTATGACGGAAAACTATCTTCTTTGGTTCTTCTAAAGATTTTTTTACTTGAGTAAGTATTATTTGCTCGTCTAACTGAGTATTATGTTCCGGCATCTCGCCGGAATAGTTTTCGTAGATTTTATAATTACACTTCATAATTCTGAAAATATACTAAATAGGCATATTAGTAGGAAACGGTTGTATCTTACATAGTAATAATATCATTATTTTTAGATAAATTCAAATACATTTTGTTAACAATATACATATTTGTGCTTTTTGTATGTTTATACAATCTTAAAACATGTATGTTGTATAATGTGACAAGAAAAAGGCAAAGCGTATGCGACAACAATAGAAGAAATTGAAGATGCTGAGACCTTAGGCTTTTGTTTTGAGTATGATAATGTGGATGAATTCAACATTTTCAATTTTGTATCTGGCTACGAAGAATCTGCCATAGATGCAGATGACTTTGATTTTTCTGATGATCTGGATTTTGAGGATTGATTTTATGGAATCAATATCTTTTATCAGGAATTTGTTAATTATTGAAAATAAAAACTGTATGGTTGACTAATCTGGATATTAAGCTATAATATAATTAAGATCAGCTTTAAGGAGGGATTGCTTATGCTGACTAAGTTCTTGTGTCTGCGTCATGAAGGTGACTCTAAAGCTAACATCCGTAGATGGAGCAGCGCCTATGACGAAGACGACATGGATTACGATACTTTAGCAGATTTGCTCGAGGACTGGATGTAATCCATGAGGACTCTTATTATATCAACTATCATAGAATACTGAAGCTAATGCACAGGCTTATATTGTTATACTTTATACAGCACTGACGTAGTGAAATATGTAAAGGCGGGTTTATCACCCGCCTTTATTGCTCTTTAACGGTTCTTATAATCTGATACATAAAGATATTATAATATCAATAAATAGTTAAGAAGCAGTGGTATTGCCATCAGATTGAAGTTTCTTATGAAGCTCGTCAGCTTTATCCCCAACTTCACCTGCCCTTTCAAGGATAGCTTCCCACTTTGCCTTGGCTACTTCAAATTTTTCGGGAGAAGCTGCTGCCATTTCATCATAAGCGCGATCAGCTTCCAAAATAAGAGCATTGTACTCATCTACCAGACGATTGTACTCTTCATACATCTGTTCATGAGATTTTCCAGTACTTACATTATCCGAAGCATCAACAGCATTTTTATTAAATTCTGAAATATTATTTATATGAGTAAAGCTTATCTTAAGTTGTTGACCATACGAAGAAATGAGTTTATCATATTCTTCTCTGGATATGCTTTGTCCCTTATGAGAATATGTTGCTTTTGAGGTGTTAAATGAAATGCTATCAATAGTTTCTAATCCTTTACCGCCGCTATATTTATAATACGTAGTACCGCCTTCACCGTTACCAGATATCGATGTCATACCAATACAACCGTTTTCGTAAATAATAACTCCTTTTACAAGATTAGCTCCCCAGAACGGAGTCAGATTAACTGCTTCATCATTATAGATGGAATAAATATCATAATTACCTGCAGATATAACTAATTCTGGAATGTTATCCGAATTAATATCATATAATGCATATCCAACATCCGAAACATTATATATGCCTTTATACATATTTGAGCTAATATTATTCTTAAAAGCATTGATATACTGAGGATACTTGCTTATATCACTCGCAGGATATTCTTTGATCTTTTTTTGCTCAACAGTCTTGCCTTTTTTTAAGTATTCTTCAAATGAAAGAATATCTGATTGAGTGGTTGATACATAAGCATAGTAGCTCAGGACATTGGAGGCGTCAACAGCATTTACAACTCCATTACCGTCTGCATCAGCAGCTGACATCTGTACATCTGATAGTCCACTTGGCTTATTCGTAGACATATTTGCGTATGCTGTAAGAATAGAAGAAGCGTCAACTGCGTTTATTTTGCCGTCATCGTTGACATCACCAAGTGTATATACAGGTGTCGGTTCTTCATCTTTAATTTTGATATATCCTTGAACGATACCTTGGGTAAATACCCATGCTTCCATTAACTGCCCTTCTTCATCATTAGGCAAACGAACAAACTGGTCACCAATTCCATATTTTATCTGAATTGGATAAACATCACCTGGTTTACAATCAGAAGATATTGTTAATGGAAAAGACAAGATAATACCATCTTTTCCTTCGTTGTCATTCCCTGCAAATGATATAAATAATTCTTTATTTTTATCACTGGGCTCTACACCATAATTAGCCATTTTTTCTAAAGCAGAACCAAAGACGACTTTATCCTTACCGCCAGCAAATATTAGTCGTTCATCCCAAATTACTCTTAACATTGCTCCTGCGTATTCATTTTCAGCATTTTTAATTGATAATGCTATTGTCTGAGTTGGATTATCTCTTGCTTCCTCAATTGAAAGTTCTATTCTGCTTAATGACAGTATTGGCTTAACAGTTGCTTTTTTAGTATCATATTTCTCAAAAAAGCTAAGATCGCCAACAGCAGGTCCTGTATCTGCATAAGAATCATCCATTGGTAAAGGAATTGCTTCGAAATAATTCCCGTTTTTATTAGCATATTCCTCAGCCGTAGAACCTCTAAAACCATATATTTTTGACGACTTTGGAATAGCATCGATACCAATTATACATTGAGAATTCATTATTTTAATTGAGCCTAAATGTTTACCATTACTACCAGATGAATAATTAAACGCTTCATAACCGATTTCGGTAACAGAAGCTGGAATAATAATTGATTCTAATCTATTATTATAAAATGAACGTGGACCTATATTCTCAACAGAATCTGGAAATGTTAACTTTTTAAGGCTAAGACAACCATCAAACGCTCCATAACCAATCTCTGTAACAGTATCTGGAATGTTAATAGATTCAAGCTGCGAACACTGGCAGAATGTATCAATTTCGATTTTTGTAATAGAATTTGGTAAATTAACTGATTTAATACTTTGACAGTAATTAAACGCTCCTTCATCTATTTGAGTTACAGAATTTGCGATTTTTACAGATTGAACCTTGGGCAAGAAAAAGAATGCACTTTTACAAATACTGGTAATTCCATCTGAAATTACGATTTTTTTAATAATATCTCGATTTTTATCCCAAGATGTAGCTTTATATTCTATTGCTCCTGTACCATTGATATATAGCGTTCCATCTTCTTCGATTATAAAAGTTGCATTTTCTCCGCATTTGCCACTAAGGGCGTTATCTGAAGATGTAGTAGTTGTTGTTATTCTTGTTGTAGTAGTTGTTGTTGTAGTTTTTTTCTGAGTAGTAGTTGTTGTAGTTGTTGTGGTGGTAGTGGTATACGCCATAAAGTCCGTGTTAATATTTTCAAAATATTTTTCTCTCTCTACATTTAACCAAATAATATTGTCGTATTTAGTCTTTTCTGATTTATACGTTGATTCAGATACTTTTTGCTCATTAATATAATATGTCGGTGGCGTGGTACTTCCACTAACCATAAATGAATCAACATTTTCAATAGAGCCATTAACTATTTTGGAATATGTATTATAGACATATCCCCCGGCTCCACCGCCACCGCTACTATATATCAGATTTTTTTCAGGAGAGTACGATACGAAGCCTGCTCGTGGTAAAGTCATAAGCTTAACAACTTTAGAATTATAAAAAGTATATAACTCAGAATATGCAGCAGTTACAGGCTGATAATTGATAAAAAGCTCAGGAATGCCATCGTTATTCAAATCTCGTATTGCATATGTGGAACACATACTTTCACCATATACCGCCTTGCTACAATAATTTCCCTCTTTAACAATACTGGTCAGCTTATCTTTATACCCTTCCTGCCATGAATTGTAGTTTAGAGCTAAATCATCATCAGAATTTATGTCCTCAAAATATTTTTCTCTTTCTACGGTGAGCCAAATAATACTGTCATATTTGCTTTTGGCTGATTTATATGTTTCCTCAGTTACTTTTTGCTCATTAATATAGTATGTCCATGGCGAGGTGCTTGCGCTGATCATAAATGAATCAACATCTGCAATGGAACCATTATTGATTTTTGAATATGTATGATAAACATAGCCTCCGGCTCCACCGCCACCACTGCTATATATCAGATTTTTTTCTGGAGAGTACGATACAAACCCGCCTCTTGGTAAAGTCATAAGCTTAACAACTTTTGAATTATAAAAAGTATATAACTCGGAAAATGCTGCGGACGCAGGCGAATAATTGATAAAGAGTTCCGGTGTCCCGTCGTTATTCAAATCGCGTATTGCATAAGTGGAACACATACTTTCGCCATATACTGCCTTGCTACAGTAATTTCCTTCACTCATAACAGTTTTTAGTGTTTCCTTATAGCCTTCCTGCCAAGAACTATAAGTTTGATTATTATCAGCAGCAACTGCTATGCTATTTTGCATTATGGGTGCTCCAGCGAACACAGCTGTTGAAGTTACGGTAATAACCGTAGACAATACCATAGATATTATTCTCTTAAATTTCATAAATGTTCCCCCTTAAATAAAGATTAGATATCAAGTATATTCTGTTATCTCAATACCATGACTAGTAACGTATCAATCGATCTTAAATACCCCCATCTGCTATAAATTGTCTGCTAGCATATCCAAAATAGGTTATTCCATTTTCTGAATAACTAACATAACACCAATTGTTATTTTGTCCAAAAATATTTATATATGATGACTTTGGCATCTGAATAATAATCTCACTGTCAGTACTAGGTTTAGCTCTTAAGTTTAATGCTCCCTCTTCAGTCCAAACCTTTCCCAACGCTGGATCGTAAGGGCCATTAGAGAAAAATATAAAGTCAGAAGGCGCTTCACTTGTATCATAGGAAGTATAATTATTGGGCTTAATACTATCCGTGGATTGAAACTCTGTTATATTTGTTATTGGTGTGAGATTGATTGCCACTTCGGTTCCTATTTGTTCTGGACTTGGATCTTCGTATTCACCATTAGTTCCGCCATTAAACTTGTAATATGATATGCTACTCTCTCCCTGTGGAGTTAGAGATTTAACAACAAGATATCCCGTATCGGTTAATGCTAAAGACGGAGAACGAGGAACAGTATAAGTTTGTATTAACTCCGAATAAGTATTACCATTAATGGAATAAACACCATACAATGCAGTGTTTATTATCATTTCAGGAGTGTTATCACCGTTAAGATCATATAAAGCGTATCCTGAGCTTTTAGCATCAAACTTGTTTTGATCAATTCCGTCCTTTATCGCAGAAATATACTGCGGATAATTGCTAATATCGCTTGCAGGATACTCTTTGAGCACCTTTTGCATAGCAGTCGTTATCACGGCTGCAGTTGCTGTAGTTTCTGTCTGTTGCGCAACAGTTGTTGCGGCTCCTGTTGTTATTGTTGTTACAGGAATATTATTTGTAGAAGAAGTGATCGTGGAAGATACACTTTCAACTGCAGGCGTAGTAAAATTGTTGTTGCTGTCTTTATTCTTTATAAGCTTCATTCCGCCGAAAACACCTAATCCAAGCAACAGAGTTCCTATGACACCGCAAAGAATATACACTGTCGGAGATCTCTTTTGTGATTCAATGACATAAGATGTATTGAACTCGCTATCGCTCTCTTTAAACTGCGTATTCCTTGGAGATGAACTTTCAGTTTCAAGTTTTGACGTTGAAGCAGATTCTGAACGCTCTATCGTTTGTTTTGTCTGATTGATTTCTAAACCGTTTTTCATAATAAAACCTCCTGTAATTACCCATAATTTTTCTTGAATAACTTTGCCTTTTTCATGCTATAATAGTATTGACGGCTTGTATGCCGTCGCAAATTTCTCGAATTTGCGACTTCTATTCCATGGTGTAATTATAACATATTTATTTAATAATAATGATAATATTTTATGAACAATACACACATAGATAGTTTTTTGTAGTATTATACAATTATGACTACCTGCTATTGTATAATATTTCACGTGCAAGAGGCTATAAATCGTCATATTTCACTTCCTTTATACTAAACGGAAAATACAATTATCGGGGCATCAGCCCCGACATCTTTTTTGCTCTTTTTCTTGAAAATTTAACAATTATGTGGTATAATAATGCTAAATATTGTTTATTCTGATACAAGGGGTATAGAACATGGCAAACGAAAGATTTACAGTAGTTGGAACAAATATCGCTGAAAAGGCGTCTATGATATGGAACGTAGCGGATATGCTGCGCGGACCGTTCAAGCCGCATGAGTACGGACTCGTTATACTTCCTATGACAGTGGTGAAGCGTTTTCACGACTGTCTGCTCCCTACACATGATGCAGTACTGAAGTAGTACGAAAGCAAGAAGAACTTCGCAGTTATCGAGGGCTTCCTCACAAAGGCTTCCGGCTATCAGTTTTATAATACAAGCAAATACACATTCGATCTGCTCTGCGCTGATCCTGACAACATCGAGGCTAACTTCCGCGACTATCTCGCAGGATTCTCCGCCAATGTACAGGACGTGCTTGCAAAGTTTGATTTCAATGCTATTATAAACCGCATGGTGGAGAGCAACACCCTCTATCTCGTTATAAAGGAATTCAACTCTCAGAAAGGCTATCTAGGTCCTGATAAGATAAGCGCAGTTGACTGCGGCTATATGTTCGAGGACCTTGTAAAGCGTTTCTCTGAGTCCTTCGGCGAGGAGGCAGGAGCTCACTTCACCAGCCGTGACGTTATCTACCTCATGACAGACCTGCTCCTCTCGGACGCTGATCTCTCCAAGAACGGCACAGTTACCGTTTACGATATGGCTATGGGCACAAGTCAGATGCTCAGCTGTATGGAGGAGCGTATCCACGACCTCAACTCCGATATGGACGTAACCTGCTTCGGTCAGGAGTTCAACCCCTCCACATTCGCTATTGCAAAGGCTGATATGATGATAAGAGGCGGAGATCCCAACAATATGCGTTACGGTGACACGCTTTCCGAGGATCAGTTCAGCGGATACCAGTTCCAGTACATCATCTCAAATCCGCCTTTCGGTATCGACTGGAAGAGAGAGCAAAAGGCTGTTGAAGCGGAAGCTAAGAAGGGCGAGCTGGGACGCTTTGCTCCGGGACTTCCGAAAATATCCGACGGTCAGCAGCTCTTTGTACTGAATGGCCTTTCAAAGCTGGCACAGAACGGCAAAATGGCGATAGTACAAAACGGTTCTCCGCTGTTCTCAGGAGACGCAGGCAGCGGTCCTTCCGAGATTCGCCGCTACATACTTGAAAACGACTGGCTGGACGCTATAATCCAGCTCTCCACGGATATGTTCATGAATACGGGTATCAGCACATATATCTGGGTGCTGAGCAAGAACAAGCCTGCCTACCGTGCAGGAAAGGTGCAGCTCATCGACGCTTCTCACTGCGGAGAACAGCGCAGGAAGTCTATCGGATTCAAGCGCTATGACGTTACCGACCTCTGCCGTGAGCTTATCGTGAAGGCTTACGGCGAGTTCAGAAATGACGAGATATACGGCGACAAGAACGGCGTTTACTGCCACAGCAGGATATTCGACAACGAGGAATTCGGCTATAACAAGATAGTTGTTGAGCGTCCCGAACTTGACGAGAACGGTCAGCCTGTGCTGAAAAAGGGCAAGCCTGTTGCAGATGCTTCAAAGCGTGACACGGAGAATGTTCCGCTGAGGGAGGATATAGACGAGTATTTCGCCCGTGAAGTCCTGCCTTACGCTCCCGATGCGTGGATAGATACGAAGAAGACGAAGGTGGGCTATGAGATACCCATGACACGCTATTTCTATGAGTATCAGGCGCCTGAAAAGGTGGAGGATATAATGGAAAGGCTCAGCGGTATCGAAGCGGATATACAGTCGAGCCTTGACGCTCTGTTCGGGGGTGAAAAGGCTTGAGACAGATGAAAGACAGCGGTGTTGAATGGATTGGGGAAATACCTGAGAATTGGGATACCATTAAAGTTAAATATGCATCTTGGTTGAAAGGAAGAATCGGTTGGGACGGTCTGAAATCAACAGAATATACAGATACAGGAGCCTATTTAATTACAGGAGTTAATTTCAATAAAGGTGTAATTGATTGGGATAGTTGTGTTCATATCACAGAAGAACGCTTTCGTGAAGATTCTGATATTCACATAAAAGAAGATGATTTATTAATCACAAAAGACGGAACGATTGGAAAAGTTGCTATTGCTAAAAACTGTCCCGAAATGGTTTCATTGAATAGCGGTGTATTACTTATTAGAAACATCTATGATTTTAAATATCATGACAAGTATATGTATTATGTATTACTCTCCGATGTATTTTGGAGATGGTATACATTAAGCCAAACAGGACAAAGCACAATAAAACACCTATATCAAGAACAATTTTACAATTTTGAATTTACATTCCCACCTCTCCCCGAACAGCAAGCAATCTCAGCCCACCTCGACCGCCAATGCGCTCATATCGACAACATCATCGAGAAAACAAAAGCCTCTATCGAGGAATACAAAAAGCTCCGTCAGGCTGTCATCACACAGGCGGTGACAAAGGGCGTAAGGGGCGACAGACCGATGAAGGACAGCGGTATTAAGTGGATCGGGGAGATACCCGAGGAGTGGAGTATTTTAAAATCTTGGTATACAATGGAATCATTAGGAGATATTGACCATTTTATGCCTGAGTCAACAGATAATGGTAAACCATACTTGATGATTGGTGACTTAAAAGAAAAATCGAGCGAAATATGCTTTGATAAGTGTAAGAAGATTTCTGATGAAGATTTTGATAATCTTGCAGTAAAATATAAACCAGTGAACGGCGATATTATATTTGCAAGATATGCAACAATCGGAACGGTAAGTTATGTGGATACAGACAATGATTTTCTTGTTTCATATGCTTGTGTTACAATAAGACCTAACGCCAAAAACATGACAGGAAAGTTCATGTTTTATTATTTCAAATCAAGTATTTTTATTGAAGATATAAGAAGGTTCATTAACTCAAATACACAAGGAAACGTCGGCAAAGATTCATTAACTAAATTTCATATGATTGTTCCATCAATTATTGAGCAAAAAGAAATAGCCGCCTACCTCGACAAAAAATGCACCGAGATAGACAGCCTTATATCAAAAAAAGAACAGTTCCTCATCGAGCTGGAATCCTATAAAAAATCCATGATATACGAATATGTCACGGGCAAAAAGGAGGTGCCGCAGTCATGAGTGTAGTCGAGACCAACGAAAAACGCTTTGAATCCGATATCGAAGCCGATATGCTCGCAGGCGGATATACAACCAATATCGACACATACGACGCAGAAAACGCCCTCTACCTCAATACGCTGATACGCTTTGTCAAGGCTACTCAGCCTAAGTCATGGCAGCGCTTTGAGCTCCAGAGCGGCACTCCCGAAAAGTTCGCAAAGGCTTTCCAGTCGGCAGTCGATATGGACGGACTGCTCGCCGTTCTGCGTAACGGCTTCAAGCACAGGGGCATTCCGTTCCGTGTGTGCTACTTCAAGCCCGAATCCACGCTGAATCAGACCGCTGTGGAGCAGTATGCCGCCAACGAGATAACCGTCAACCGCCAGTGGTATTTCTCCGCCGAGAATAAGAAGTCGGTGGATATGGTCATCGCCGTGAACGGTATTCCTGTTTTCGCATTTGAGCTGAAGAACCAGTACACAGGTCAGGACATCGAGAACGCCAAGCGGCAGTGGATGTTCGATCGTGACCCGAGGGAGCTGTGTTTCCGCTTCAATAACCGTATCCTTGCGTATTTCTGCGTAGACCAGCTCGAAGCCTGCATGACTACAAAGCTCGCAGGCAAGAACACTTTTTTCCTGCCCTTCAATCAGGGCAGCAATGGTGCAGGCAATGACGGCGGCAAGGGCAATCCGCCCAATCCGAACGGCTACCCGACAGCGTACCTTTGGCAGAATGTCTTTCAGAAAGACAGCATGATGGATATTTTGCAGAAGTTCATGAGCTACCGCAAGGACAAGAAGCTCCTGCTGTTTCCCCGTTATCATCAGCTTGATGTTGTACGCAGCCTTATCGCTCATGTGCGGCAGTTCGGTGCAGGTCATAATTATCTGATACAGCACAGTGCTGGCTCTGGCAAATCCAATTCAATCGCATGGACGGCATACAGACTTGCGGCTCTCTTCAATGACGAGGACAAGCCTGTTTTCTCAAGCGTTATCATTGTTACCGACAGACGAGTGCTCGATGCACAGTTGCAGGAGACTATCTCAGGATTCGACCATAAGCTCGGTGCTATTGAAACAATCGACGAGAAGAAGACCTCGAAGAACCTCCGTGACGCTATCAACGACGGCGTGAGAATTATAGTCACGACCTTGCAGAAATTCCCTGTGATATATCAGGAAGTGGACAGCGTTGCAGGCAGGAACTTTGCTGTTATCGTTGACGAGGCTCACTCCTCGCAGACAGGCAGTTCCGCTCTCAAACTGAAAAGCGCTCTCGCCGATACAGAGGAAGCTCTCCGTGAGTATGCAGAGATAGAGGGCAAAGCCGAGGACGAAATCGACCGCACTGATAAGATAGTGGAGCAGATGATATCCCACGGCAAGCATAAGAACCTGTCCTTCTTTGCGTTTACTGCAACTCCGAAGGCTCAGACACTTGAAATGTTTGGTGAGCCATATCCCGACGGATCCTTCCACCCGTTCCATATATACAGTATGCGTCAGGCTATCGAGGAAGGCTTCATACTGGACGTTCTCAGCAACTACATGACTTACAGTACCTGCTTCAAGATTGCCAAGAACACAACTGAGAATCCTGAGCTCCCCGAGAGCCGTGCAAAGAAGCTCATCAAGAAGTATCAGACGCTGCACCCGTATAACATCAGCCAGAAGTCAGCTATCATCGTTGAAACTTTCCATGAGACCACACGATATAAGATAGGCGGCAAGGGAAAGATGATGGTAGTAACTGATTCGAGACTTGCTGCTGTACGCTATTTCCATGAGATAAAGCGCTACATAGCTGAGCATGGCTATGATGATATGGACGTGCTCACAGCATTCTCAGGCTCAGTCAAGGACGGCGAAAACGAGTATACTGAAAGCTCACTCAATGTCCGCAAAGACGGCAGCCATATCTCTGAAACGCAGACAAAGGCTGAGTTCCATGATAACTTCAACGTGCTTGTAGTTGCAGAGAAGTACCAGACAGGCTTCGATGAGCCTCTGCTGCATACAATGATCGTTGATAAGAAGCTGAAAGGTGTAAAGGCAGTACAGACGCTCTCACGCCTTAACCGTACCTGCACTGGCAAGATAGATACGTTTATACTGGATTTCGCCAATAAGAAAGAGGAAATCCTTGACGCTTTCCAGCCGTTCTATCAGGAGACCTTCCTCGAACAGGAGGTTAACGTTGATCTTATCTACCAGACGGAACGGGAGCTGCTGAATTACGCTATATATACTAATATAGATATAGAAGCGTTTATTGAGGTATGGAATAAGTCCGGCGGTCAGGAATCAACATCAATGGGCAAGATGACAAGCGTACTGAAGCCTGTTGCTGACAGATATAACCTCAAGAACTCTGAGGAAAGGTATCAGTTCCGCCGTCTTGTTCGTAATTTCATAAAGTGGTATGGCTATATTACCCAGGTAGTCAGAATGTTTGATAAGGATATGCATAAGGAGTATCTCTTCCTGAGATATCTGCTACATTTGCTTCCGGCAGAACCTGCTGATCCATGCGATCTTGAAGGTAAGCTGGAACTGGAATACTACAAGCTACAAAAGACATTTGAGGGTAATATACAGCTCGAACAGCTTGATGGAGAGTATATTCCTGCCAAGCAGAAAGCCGTAGGAGGAAAACAAAAGAAAACGCCTCTTGACGAGATACTTGAACAAATAAATGAGAAGTACAAGGGACAGTTCACAGATGCAGATAAAGTCATTATCGATGCACTGCATCAGAAGCTCAAGAAGAATATTAAGCTACTCAGCTCTGCAAAGACAACCGATCCTGTTATCTTCACAGAGAGTATCTTCCCTCAGATCTTCGGAGATACAGCTATGGAGAGCTATACAGAGTCTCAAGAGAGCTATGAGTCTCTGTTCAAAGACAAGAATAAGTATAACGCTATTATGAGTGCTTTGGCAGGAGTTATATATCGTGAGATGCGTAAACAAAATCCAGATAATCCGAATCAATGATATATCTATGAGATCGCCCTTACGGGCGGTCTGAAGTATACTAACCATTTAAGGTGGTGGAAATATGGCTCATTATGATAATTTAAAAGATTATATTGCTGCTAATAAAATTGATGTTATTGAACATGGGATAGAAAAGCATATCAAATCTCGTTACAGCATTGAAGTCAGTAATATAGTTAAAGATATCATTATACATACTCTCAGCTGTACGAATATTACTCATGAAAGCTTAACAGTTAGGATTGGCGTGTCTGTTAATATAAATAATTGCAACAATGAAGATATCACCCAATATTATAATATTTCATTGCAGAGTAATATAGAGAAAAAACTATCTGATTTACACGTTATTGATATTAAGGAAGTACCTTATAGCGAATTACAAACTGAAACAATCCAGTCTTTATTTGGTCTGATTGACTTTGAGGATTTAGACTTAGAAACTGTTGCAGAAACAATATATACATCTTATATTTCAGATAGAATAACTCGTAATGATAATAATAGCTTATATCAATTCCCATTAAAAGAAGTATTAAGCAAATATCATTTATTAATTAATGTTGCTGATCTTCCTGTTGGGTGCTTAGGAAGGTTTTTCTTTACAAATTCAACAGCGTGTATTTCAGATCCCAAAGCCCCATATAGTCATTCAAAAAATAGTGATATTACAGGAAGAACCATATTAATTAGTCGAAATTATTATAACGAAAAAGAAGGTTGTCTCGACTTAGTCACTATTTCACATGAAATAGTACATTGTTTTCTCCATTGGCCATATTTTCAAATATACATGATTCTTGATGAAAGTGACCATTTGGAATGTTCTTCTGTATCGATTAATTATGATGATAAGAATGCTTCCTTTGATAAAGCATATCATTACGCAGAATGGCAAGCAAATGAACTTTCAATACGACTGATTATGCCTAAACATTTGGTAGAAAAAGCAATTTACGAATTCTCAAAAAGTGTTCCAGATACTTTTTTCAGCGATAATGTTCCAAGAGATCAATATTATCATTCTTTATTATTTGATCTTTCTGAGAAATTTAAAGTATCTCCCTCTATATGTAGAAAGAGAATGCGTCAATTAGGTTATGACATCTTTGACGGAATATATATCGATTTAGGTAATAAGATAAACAAGCAGCCTTTTATATTTACTCCTGGAACACTGAAGGATGACGAGAGCTTTATTATTAATCAAATTAATTACGAAAGGCTAATTGATACGAATAAAACATTCGCTGAGCTGATAGCGACAGATAGATACATTTATCTTGGTTATGTAGTCTGTCTTAATGACAGCAAATATGTTGAAAAGAGCAAGAACCCGTACTATCATGATTTTGAACTTACAGAATACGCTCGCGAACACGCTGATGAATGCCTTATAAAATTTAGCTATAAGTCATCAAAGAATACTAAGTACAACTCTAAAATTTATGGAGAAACTTTTCTGAATAACATCCCTGAATTCTTTGAAGAGGAACCAGAGTCTTTTGAATTATGTAAAGCTAATAATGGACCAGATGAAGAATCCATGAAAAAAATTGAAGAATACAATAATATCATGAATGAATTAGCAAAATATAAAACATTTGGTAATACGCTTGTTTATCATATGAGAAGAATATCTATAACTAAACCAGATCTTGCGTCTGAAATCAAACTTTCCACAACAATAATAGACGACTATTGTAGAGGGGAAAAAGAACCTGACCCAAGGAATGTCATGACGCTGTGTATAGGATTAAATTTAGAAAAGGATTATATTTATGATATGTTTGCAAAATTAAAAAACAAATATGATATCAATGCAGATACAATGCAAAACAGAGCTTACAAGTTCATTATTAATAACGGTTATGTTGAACATGGATTGACAGAATGTAATAAAATTCTTCGTGTTTTTGGACAAAAACCACTTCCATATCATAGCAAAAAAAAGTCAAAATAGAGAACTTAAAAAACTTTTAGTTTTTTTATAAACGCGATATAACTGTAAAAGCGGTATGTAAAAAAATAATACATACCGCTTTCCCCAATTTTTCGTAATTGCGGAAAAACTTTAAGTTGGTTTTGCGTCTTGACTATTGACCTGTATAAGATGTATTATGTATATGGAAGCAAAACACTTCCTATACTAAATTGAAAGGGGGCAAAAAAATGGGAAAAGATTGTTACGATGTGAGAGATTTTCAATCTCTTGAAGAACTCGATGTTCTTGTAGAGCAGCATAGTTCTTCAGTACCTAAGTTTTACAGACAACCTGCTATTGAATTGATGTCTTTTTGCAGGATAGATGGAGAGGTTATCTGTGGCGGAAATCATATGTCAGAAGATGACTTAAGCGGAAGATATATAGATTTCTTGTTTAGGTATCTAGATCTTGAGCTTTACATAAATGAAGAACTTTCTGATGACGTAAATAATGTCAAAGAAGTTCTTATGTACCGTAAGGATCTTAGAGACGCAATAACTTGTATAGGTAAAAAGATAGGTTACTGGAGAAGAAATATTCCAACAAGTAACTACACTGAACAGAGTTTGGCATTAATTAACTCTGCGCTAACAGATGATTTTAAGGAAAACTATGCATTACGGGTTACTTTTGAAAAATTCGAATTACTCAATGTACGAGATGATGAAATATTCTATACTGTTAATTCTGTAAATGTTATCAACTTCATTGAAGAACTAAAACAGATAACAGGCCATATTATGGAAAAATATGGCCTGTTCCTCACATTTGTGGAAGACGATAAATAAACAGAATTAGTATTATAAATACTTGCTCCCACTTTTGTGGGAGCTTTTTTTACGACTATTATACCTTGACTATTATAGTCTATTATGATATAATATAATAGAACGTACATTCTGTTTTGTGCTTTGAGAGGTGATCTTCATGTGTATGTCACTGCGTATAGAGCCAAGAGAAATGGCTGAGGTTCTAATAAAGATAAGAAAAATGTCCTTTGCTCAGGAAATGTCGCTTAAACTCGGAAAGAGCTTACTTATGTCCGGCGACTTGTACCCAGCCGATATTGCACCTGTACTTGCACCGAACAAATACGGGAACATGGCTATATTTCCTATGGCATGGGGATTTACACATCAAGCTATGTCTAAGCCTCTTGTAAATTGCCGTGTAGAGACTGCTGATAGTAAGCCTTTGTGGCGGGATTCATGGTACAGACGAAGATGCGTTATTCCTGCATCATGGTACTATGAATGGGGATATCCAATATATGAAGACGATAGCCGCAGCATTGTTGAGCATCGCAATACCAAGAAAATCAAGTTCGCTATTCAGACTGAAGGCTCAGAAATCACTTATATTGCAGGGCTGTACCGTTATGAGGAACACAGCGGTATGCAGGTACCTATGTTTTCTATCCTCACCAGAGAAGCAGCAGGTACTGTAAGAGATATCCACGGCCGTATGCCGCTGATACTGGATAAGGAGAATATACTTGACTGGATACGACCTGACGGAGATCCCAGTACTATAGTTGAGAAAGCGCTGACAAATATTGTCTTTGAAAAGGCTGTGGAGTACCATAGATCCCCAAATGAGTTCATTACAATGTAAGATAAAATATCTTTGATGGCGGCTTTATGCCGCCTCATTTTATACACTTGAACAGGCTGAAAACGTGGAGTATAATACTTCCGCATGATAACATATGATATATTTTGTTTACAAAATATTCATTCAATTATGAAAATATTATGGTATAATATCACATATAAAGAATTTGATCATCTTCATATTATATAAATTCTTTATAAAAATTAGGGGGGAAGGACTGACAGTTATGCTTAGACGTGTTACAATGAGACAGCTTAGTATAGGTTATAACTGCGCCCTTTCAAAATTAAACATGGTAATACAAGCGTATCACATGAGATAGGTTCTTTTGTGGTGCGCTTTTTGTGTTATCTAAAAATAAGGAGGTATGTATTTTATGAGAAACACATGGAAAAAGACAGCGGCATTCCTGCTGGCGTTCACACTGGCGGCAGTACCGCTTTCGCAGACAGGAGCTAAGGACGGACTTTTCGGCGGCAGAAGCATTGTTGCTCATGCGATTTCAGACATCATGGGAGATTGGATTCACGTTTTTGACCATGACAGCGGAACCCTCAGCAGCGACATGGCCTGCACAGATTTGGAAGTCTCTGACCATGCCACGCTGACTATCAATAAAGGTATTACTCTGACATTGAATATTAATGATTATTTTGAGCTTTTTGATAACTCCAAAATAGAACTTCACGGCGAACTGGCAGGCAGCGTTAGCGGCGACTATGATTGGGGTGAGGATTCCTACATCAACGTCTATCTTTCCGACGGCGCAAAGTACACGGTCACAGGGCTGTCGTGCGAGGATGGAGACAACTACCTCCGCTACTACGGCTACGACGCTGCGACGGACGGTAACGGTACAGTCGGCGTAAAGAACGGTGATACAGCCGTTACTTCCGAATCAATAGGTTACAAAACGACAACCTATACTTATACTGCTACTCCTGCAAGCGGCTACAAGTTCAAGAACTGGACTAAGGGCGCAGGCGGCGAAGTAATCGGTACTGACGCAAGCATTGACGTAACTTGTGAGCAGAACGGACAGTATCAGGTTTATGCTAACTTTGAAGAAGATGTTGTTGCTCCTACAATGACCAACGCAAGCGTTACTCTCGGTGATGACCTCGCACTGAATTTCTACGTTGACAACATCACCGACGCAACAGGCTACACAGTTATGTTCGACGGCGTTTGCGACGAGAACGGCACAGAGGTAGCTCTTACCGAAAAGGACGGAAAGTTCTTCGCAACTGCCAACGTAAACGCTAAGGACTTCAAGGAGAACATCGCAGCTACTCTTTACAAGGACGGCGTGGCTACAGATGTTACATTGACAAGCTCGGTAGACGCATACCTTACAGCACTTCTTGCAACTGACGGTCTCGATGACAAGACAAAGGCTATGGTAACATCTGCACAGCTTTATGGTCTGGCTGCTGACGAGTATTTCAACGAAACAGACAACAACGTAGCTACAAGAATTGCTGCATATATGACAGCAGCAAATATCAACGACACAGCTCTGAACACGGCTCTTACGCCTTATGCTCCTACATTTACTTCCGATGACGCAAAGGTGTCAATGGTTCTCAATTCAAAGATAAAGCTCCGTGTTTACAGCGATAACGGCGCAAGCGAGAACGGCTTCGGCAAGTATTCCGAGGCAGCAGGTCTTACTCCGCTTACACTGGCACAGCCGCAGGCTATCGACGGCTTTACAGTTTCGGGCTATACATGGGTTTACCGTGTACTGAACAACACCGCAAGCGAAGCTAAGGACGTCAACATGGCAAAGGCTCTGTTCGCTTATATGACAGCTGCGGAGGCTTTGAATGCACCTGCTGTTCCTGCAGCAACCCCCGTCACCGCCATCACGCTCAACAAGACCGCGACGACCATTCAGGCCGGCCAGACCGAGACGCTCAGTGTCAGCAGCGTGACACCCGATGACGCTACCGACAAGACTGTCACCTGGAGCAGCGACAACGAGGCCGTCGCCACCGTCAACGCCACGACGGGCGAGGTGACCGCCGTAGCCTTAGGCACAGCCAACATCACTGCCACGGCCAACGACGGCAGCGGCGTGACGGCCACCTGTGCAGTAACCGTGGCTCCCGCCACCATCACCGTAACGTGGAACAACGATGATATAACCGGAACCGACACATATGGAACTTCTTTCACCAAGGACGGTGTCACTATAACTGCCGACGAAATATACTTCCCGTATAAGAATTTCATGAATGGCGGAACATTTACCACAACCCTCGGCAACTTCACCAAGATTGAAGTGACTACAGGGATTTGGGATGCATCAGGCGCAGGCTGGATTGGCAGCACCTGGACCGGCAATGCCTCCAGCGTATCGTTCAGCGACAATATTGTGGGCAATGGCATGGGCAATACTAAGTTTGTGTTCACCATTGCGCCGACGAACTGAACGCTCCCCGCTCGGGCGAGTCAGCGATTCAGCCCAAGCGAAGCTAAGGACGTCAACATGGCAAAGGCTCTGTTCGCTTATATGACAGCTGCTAAGAGTCTGGCTACATGATCGTTTATGACAACGCTTCCACAAAGCGCTATGTAAGACTTATAGAGGCTATTTAAAACTATATCTTGTTCCTGCCGACCAGTGCTTTACGGTTCGGCAGGACAATCCCAATAAACGAAAGGAGTAACCTCACATGGAAAAGTACATCACACCAGAGGTGGAGATCGTAAAATTCGATAACGAGGACGTTATCACAACAAGTCCTGCTACCGATCCTAACGAAGTAAATCCTCAGTAATAAAATATACAACAGGCAGTCCATGCGGCTGCCTGTTGCCATACAAGGAGCATCTATGAAAAAACTGATACCCTTTTTCCTTGCAGCATTAATGCTTACGGGCTGTAATGGCGGTAAAGACACATCGTCAGCACCCGTGGAAAAGCCTGCGGTCACATCAGCGGTCACGGAAGCCACTGAGCCAGCGACCGAGATTACAGCTGCGGCTGCAAGCACAAATACGACTACAAGTAAAGTAACTAAAACTATAACAGAGGGAACGACTACAGTGAAAGAAACGTATACAACTCCCGAGGTGGAGATAGTGGAATTTACAACGGAGGACGTTATCACCACAAGCGGTAAAAGTGCAAAGGTAAACGATGACGGCTCTATAGATCTGCCGATAATTCAATTGAATTAGTAAATGAAAATTATAGGCGGCTTTATGCCGCCTGTTTTTGTCTTCTCAGTTAGTAGATTAGGTTTGTGATCTCGAAGACCGCGGAGCATTCAAAATCGTTGTTATAGCTATGCGAACCGCCCTTCGAGGCGGATCTGTTTTACATATTTACATTGTATCGATGATATGCTATAATAGGGGATAAGAAACGAAAAGGAGCTATATATGGGACAGAAAGAGATTATCGACAGGGACACTTACCGAAAGATCAAGAAAATGAACCGTGAGGAACTTACAAAGTTCATTCTCCAGTATGGTGATGAGTTGCTCGGAGAACAAGGCAAAACAATTGATCTTCCCGCTCTTGAAACAGAGCTTAGTAAGATAAAGGGTATCGGCGGTAAGCGCCTTGAAGAGATAATGACCGTTATAGAGAAATTCCTAGATGTATAATATGTTTTGAATAAGAGGACACTGAAATGAGCAACATCGTAATACTAGTTGGGAGTATGAGAAAAAACGGCAATACATCTCGTCTGGTACAGAGCTTTTCCGAGGGTGCGAAAAAGAATAACAATGTAGAGATTATATCCGTCGCAGACTACGATGTGAATCCGTGCATAGGTTGTAACAGCTGTTTTACACGCGAAGGTAACAAATGTTTCCAGAATGATGATATGTTACAGATATACGAAAAGCTGAAAAATGCGGACATTGTTGTTATTGCGTCGCCTGTGTATTTTTACGGTATCAGCGCACAGCTGAAAGCTATCGTGGACAGGCTTCACACTCCCATGCGGAATACATTCCACATCAAGAAACTCGGACTGCTCCTTGTGGGAGCAGCAGAACTTCCGAATCTGTTTGACCCGGTAATCATGCAATATCAAATGGTGCTGGACTTCTTCAAGCTCGAAAGTATCGGCACAGTGCTTGTACGAGGAGTCAAGGACATCGGCGACATTGAAAACAATCCTGCTTTGAAAGAAGCGTATGAATTGGGCGATTCGATGTATTAAAATTGGAGTAGAAAAATGAAATACGCAGAAGTACAGAAAATAGCAAAAGATACGATAGAATTCATAAAAACTAAGATAACCGCAGGAATGAAACTCACGGATATCAGACAACTTTGCGAAGATAAAATGCTCGAATTAGGAGCTGATTCGTTCTGGTATTGGGACATAGGAGCTTTTGTATTTGCAGGAGATGAAACAACGGTTTCTGTTTCGGGCAGAGAATACGTTACTTCCGACAGAATTATAGCTTTAGATGATATCATAACAATAGACCTCAGCCCTCAGAACAATAACATCTGGGGCGACTATGCCCGTACTTTAATAATCGAAGACGGAAGTGTAGTTGATGATATAAACAATATCCGCAATGATGAATGGCGTACAGGTCTGCTTATGGAGGAAGAGTTGCACAAAGAGCTCATAGCCTTTGCGACACCGCAAACTACATTTGAGGAGCTCTATTACCATATCAATAAGCTTATCACAGACCGTGGTTTTATAAATCTTGATTTTCTCGGCAACCTCGGACATTCTATCGTAAAGGATAAGAATGATCGTATATACACTGAGAAAGGCAACAAAGCTCTTCTTTCATCAGTGGACTATTTTACATTTGAGCCGCATATAAGCGTTCCAAACTCGAAATACGGATATAAGAAGGAAAACATCTATTACTTCAAGTCAGGCAAACTGATTGAATTATAGGAGAATAATATGATACTCAAAGCACAAGTAAATGACCTGCAAGAGATATTACAGCTTCAATATCTTGCATATCAGAGTGAAGCAGACCTGTTCGGGAATCGTGATATTCCTCCGCTGAAACAGACTATCGATGAAGTCGTTGAGGAGTTCAGAAGCGGCACTATTCTGAAAATGTTAGATGATAATAATACTATTATCGGTTCAGTACGTGCAAGAGAAAGCGACGGAACAGTTTATATCGGCAAGCTGATGGTACACCCTGACCACCGCCATAAAGGCTATGGAACAAGGCTTCTGTCCGAGATAGAAAAATGCTTTCCCGATAAGCGGTATGAGCTTTTCACAAGTACCCGCAGTCTTGATAATATCCGCCTTTATCAGAAGCTGGGCTATTCTATATTCGCACGAAAAGCCGTAAATGATGAACTCGAATTTGTGTACATGGAAAAATGAAAGGAGCACAGCAATGGTGCTGAGCGACAAAATTGATGCTCTCATGGATAAGAAAGCATACCTGATAGACATATTCCCGAAAACGGTTCCGCAGAAGGCGGATAACCGCTATTTTGCCGTTGAGAAATTCTTTCAGCAGAACAGGTCTGAGTTTGAGCTAAAGCTGACCTCTATAATACTGAAGCTCTATTGCTACTATAATCTCACTGTCGTTATAGATGGCAATATTACTGAAAATCCACAGGTAGAGGAGCTGACTGTACTGCTAAAGAAGTGCTTCAGCGGAGAGTTCGGATATATCAACATAGTTCTGGCTGAGTGCGAGGCTATGCTATCGCTTAACTATGGGGACTTGTATATGACTGCATACAATGTCAGCGGAGAATTAAAGGAGCTTCTTGCACAGCTTGTCAATGCTGAGGGACTTTTCTTTTACGAAGCTCCACTCGACAACTTTGGAGAAGAATAATGCAAACAATTGAGATTAGCGGCAGGACCTGCCATATCATAATAAACGGAGCCGACCTTCCCACGATTTGTTGGGGTGAGATGAAGAATAGCTCCGAGACTATCGAAAAAGTCCTTACGTTGTGCGAGGACGTGATGTGCAACTATATCGTTTACGAGGTCGAGGATTGGAACTCAGACTTCTCACCGTGGGAGTTCACTCTCAACAAAAAGATGTCATTCTCAGGCGGTGGACGTAAAACACTGGATTGGCTTCTTAATGATTGCATTCCTTACTGTGAAAAAGAGTACGCTCTGACGGGCGAGCGCATTCTCTGCGGATACTCGCTGGCGGGACTTTTCAGCCTGTGGGCATTTTACGAAAGTCAGGCTTTTGGCGGAGTTATCAGTTGTTCGGGTTCGCTGTGGTTCGGGGAATGGATAAGCTACGCCGAGAGACATATCGCTCCACAGAATAGCTCCGTATATCTCAGTCTCGGCAACCGTGAGGAAAAGGCTCGTGACCATGTTATGACAACTGTGGGCGACTGCACTCGCAGGCAGTATGAGCTTGTGTGCGGTGATAAAAACGTGTCCCGACACATTCTTGAATGGAACGACGGTGGACACTTCAATGAGCCTGAAAAGCGCATAGCTAAAGGCATAAAATGGATAACTGGTGAGGTTTGATATGGAATTTGATTACTATAGTCCAAGCGATGAAAGCAGGAGCTGCGTTGTGAGAACAATGACAAAGCTCACAGGTAAGGAATACGGCACTGTCAAGGCAGAGCTTACTGCTCTTGCACAGGAACTTGGATATGAAACATATAATGACGAAGCTGTTTTTGGGCAATACATGGCAGAACACGGCATATATAAAATACAAGAATATGTTGATACGACCGTAGGAGAGCTCGAACTGAAAGAAGGTTCTTACTGTGTTTATAGTACAAATCATAAGGGATTCTTTCACTTAATACCGGTTGTGAATAATGTGATATATGATAGAAGAAACGATAGCATTGAGCTTTATGTGATAGCTGTGTATAAAAAGGAGAAAGTATGAATGACTCATTCAAAAACAAGGTTGCTGTAATAACAGGCGGCGCAAATGGTATCGGTAAGTGCATAGTTGAGGAGTTTAGCAAGAACGGTGTAACAGTATGCGTGATAGATAAGGCCGAGGGCGATCACTTTGTCGGTGACATCTCTGACAAGTCCGTGCTTGAAAAGTTCGCGGAGCAGGTCATATCAGAGTACGGACACATCGACTACCTCATCAACAACGCACTTCCGCTTATGAAAGGTATTGATGAGTGCAGCTATGAGGAATTTCAGTATGCATTGTCAGTGGGAGTGACTGCACCGTTTTACCTGTCTAAGCTGTTCGCGCCCCACTTCAACAAAGGCGGTAGTATCATAAATATCTCCTCATCACGTGATCGTATGAGCCAGCCTCAGACCGAGAGCTATACTGCTGCAAAAGGCGGTATCGCAGCACTTACTCATGCACTTGCTGTTAGCCTTGCAGGTAAAGTGCGTGTGAACTCTATCTCCCCGGGGTGGATAGATACGTCATATAAGGTTTACGAAGGGCGCGATGCCTATCAGCAGCCCTGTGGACGTGTGGGAAATCCGCTTGATATTGCTAATATGGTGCTGTTCCTCTGCTCCGACAAGGCCGGCTTCATCACAGGCGAGAACATCTGCATTGACGGAGGCATGACCAAGCAGATGATATACCACGGCGACAATGGTTGGAATCTTGAGTTAGCTGATGAATAATCGAGGCAATAATATATTTAACCAAATATGATTGAGCTTGTCCCCGCGGAAGCGGGGATGTATAGATAAAAGTTTCAATATGGTTAGTTGATTTCGAAATTCTGAAAAATGGATTTCCAAAAATTTTAAAAGTGGAACATTTCGAAAATACTGCTCCATTATTTTTATCGAGCCCAAATAAAGAGGTGATAATTTGAACGTTAGAAAAGCATTCAATACAGTAGTAGATATGTTGATGTATCTGCTTTTGCTCATTCAGATGCTATATGTATTCACAGGAAATATTATTCACGAATTTCTTGGAATCGGCTTCTTTGTATGCCTGATAATACATATGATCATAAAGCGGAAGATGCTCCCGAGCCTTTTTAAATTCAAAGATAAATCTAAAACAAGAATCATTGTGAACATCGTGACAATTCTCCTTACAGTAGTTTCGGTAATACTTATGATCAGTTCAATGGGAGTATCAAGAACTATTTTTCCGAGTGTCCATTTTGTCGACGACGTTGATCTGCATATATATCTTGCAACGGCTGTTCTTGCTCTAGCAGTCCTTCACGGAGGCATTAAATGGATTAGGATGGCAAAGAAAAAGAAGAAATTGGCCGTACTTGTAGCAGTTGGATTTATCGGATCTATAGCTATAGGTCTTGCAGTGGTTCCTTATTTAAACAGGCATTTCAATAAAGTACAGATAAAGTATTCAGAAAAAATACATGGTGAAAAGATCAAATGGAAAAGTTCAAAGCCGCTTGTTGTTTACTTTACGCGACTTGGCAACACCGACTTTGAAGATAATGTTGATGCTGTATCAGGAGCTTCACTTCTTCTTGCTGACGGCGAGCTTATGGGGAGCAATCAGCTTATTGCAGATATGATAGACGATGTCATAGACTGCGATGTTAAAACTATTACGATTACCGGTGATAAATATCCTTCAAGTTACAGCTCGACTGTGTCAGTCGCCGGGAAAGAACTCAAAAATGAGGCGCGTCCTGCAATAGAACCGATTGATACTAACGGTTATAATTCGATAATTCTGATATATCCGTTGTGGTGGGGAACTGTACCTATGCCTGTTGCTTCTTTCCTTGAAAGCTGTGATTTCAGCGGAAAGGATCTTTATCTTATCGCAACTCAGGGCAGCAGCGGCTACGGAGACAGTGTAGATGATATTGAAGATATGGCTGAGGGGGCAGATATTCATAAGGTGATGAGCATTTATTGCGAGGATATTCCTGATGCAAGAGAACGTATCGTAAAATGGCTGAAAGAACTGAATAATTAGTTTTCAGTTGCCGGAAATAACGCCAGATGTTTTGGCCAATATTTTGCGATATCCATAAATCTCTAAGTCTCACATGAAAGAAGAAGCCGAGAATACTCTTGCTAAATATCGTGGAATAATAAACATTTCTGGTTCAAGCCGTTATGCCACAAAATGGTGTCCACAAATAAGGATGGCGGATTTGATGATGCTCAAAAGGCGGCAGCAGACGTAAACCATGACAGTTTGATAAATGCTGTTGATGCTTCGTGTATTCTCTCATATTATGCATATACATCTACCACAAAGGAAGAAATCATGTCAGTTGAAGAGTATATGAAGAAGAAATAAAATTTGACCGGCTGATGAAGGCTATAGAATGCTAACATCAGTCGGTTTCTATTTTTAATATAGAATTATATATATACTGTGCCGCATTCGTGGCGGCGAGTATTCTTATCCCTGTATCAATTCATACAATGAAAATATGTTTCTTTATACAAAAGCTCCCTGTTTTTCAGGGAGCTTTTGATCAAATATCAGTGACAAAAGGTGTTATGAGTATCATTAGCATACATACAGGGCAGATGAACTTTATCATTACATTGTAAAGAAGCTTTGAGCGGAAACGCTTTTCCCCCAGCATTACCTCTTCCTCTATGTATCTTACCTTTGCAACATAGCCTATGAGTATGCATGTAAGGAAGGCAAGCACAGGCATCATAATGTTGTTTGTGATGAAATCAAAGAAATCGAGTATCTGCATTCCAAACAGCTTTATCTCTGACCATGCACTGTAGCCGAGTACAGAGAGCATACCGAGTATGAATGTTGCAAAGATGACTATAACACAGCTCTTTGTACGGCTGAATCCGAATTTCTCGATAACAACGGCTGTAACTGTCTCCATAAGTGATATGGAGGAAGTAAGTGCGGCAAGAGTTACCAGAATGAAGAATGCTGCACCGATGAATTGTCCCGCAGGCATTGTTGCAAATACCTTTGGAAGGGTATTGAACATGAGTCCGGGACCTGCGTTAAGTGAAGCACTGTCGCCGTTTGAAAAGATGAATACGGCAGGAACGATTATCATACCTGCAAGTATAGCCACGGCTGTGTCAAATATCTCTATCTGACGGACTGAGCCTTCAAGCGAATCTTCCTTGCGCATATATGAGCCGTAGGTCACCATTATACCCATTGCTATCGACATTGAGTAGAAAAGCTGTCCGCAGGCTGCTGCAATTGTCTGTAAAAATTTAGCAGGTGTGAAGTCATTAAGATTTGGAAGAAGATAATATTTAATTCCTTCGCCTGCACCGTCAAGAGTAAGGGTGTATACCGATATAGCAACGATAAGCAGAAGCAGTACGGGCATCAGAAATTTGCTTACTTTTTCAATGCCCTTTTCAACTCCGAGGAATACCGCAACAGATGTGAGCAGCAGGAATATTATGAAAAATACAGTCGGCTGCGCAAAGTTGCTGATAAAGTTATTGAAGAAAGATATGCTTTCTCCCGATGCTGTGATGTATTCAGCTGTTGAAGCCTTTTCGCCTCCGCCTGTAATGAATACAGACATATATTTCAGTACCCAGCCTCCGATAACGCAGTAATACGGTAAAATAAGTGCAGGTATCACGGCAGCAAGCAATCCGAGAGGTGAGAACCGCTTATCCACAGCCTTGTATGCGCCGATTACGCTTTTGCCTGTTTTTCTGCCGATAGCTATTTCGGTGAGCATGAGCGTAAAGCCGAATGTTATTGCAAATACGAGATATACCAGCAGAAATACTCCACCGCCGTATTTAGCGGCAAGATATGGGAATCGCCAGATGTTTCCGAGACCAACTGCCGAACCTGCCGCAGCAAGTATAAAGCCGATTTTTGAGCCGAAGCCTCCTCTTTCTGTAGCCTTGTCATTGGTTTTCATAAGCATTGTCCTTTCATTATGTCATTAGCTAAATACAAGTATAATTATAGCATCATTATGCAGAAAAATCAATCTCGAGAACAGATAAAAGAAAATCGGGGCATAACGCCCCGATAATTGCATATCCCATTTTTTCTTCATGTAGTCAGTGAGATTGACTGGGCTCTTGTATGTTGCTGTACAAACATCGGATAAGATACTACTGATTCGATCAACTGTACAGGGAGATGTAAGGGGGGGGGTATCCAATTTGCATTAGTGTAAAACACTGTATACAAAAAAGAGCAAAAGGCTGATAGGAAGCCCTGCGAAAACACTGAGTAGCGTCGTGATGCACGCCTTTGTATTCCAGACAGCCAGCATGCGTTTTCCAATCATTACTGCACCGGCAGCCAACACGATAAATACGAATAATGTTGCAATCAGGACAATTTTCTCAGCTATGGTCACAGTGGTGCCAGAATTGCCGAACAGGCTCATGTGGTCAAACAGAATCTTCGCAATTATATAATCCGCAAGCAAAAAGTAGATTGTCGAAATTCCAAGGATAATAATACTATAACGAAACGGCTTCATGACAAGCCTCCCTTCTTTCGATGCAAAATGTCAATTTTGCGCAAAATTCTTAAAATATTATAACACACGGCAAAATCCAAGTCAATAGATGATATCGATTATGAGAAGTGATCTTATGGGCATCCTGTTAATGTTATATATAAAAGCGCCTCCCATTAACGGGAGGCACAAATATAAATATTGAATGTAATTATATATACGGATATTTGTAGGGATATGTTTATGACTTGATCTCACTACCGCCCCATTCAACGACTGTAAAACCTGTTCGCTCAAAGGTTGATAACTGCTGCGGTTCGATATCAATTGCCTCCTCCAACGGAACATACGTCATGAATACACGGAGCATACTGTCGGGTGTAGGTGTGATGTTCAGTTTGGCTGAATCCGTATATACATCGCCTTGGAATGAAATGAGATTGTATTTATTATGCTCCATAAGAGGCAGCCAGTATACTATGAACTCGTTCATTTCATCTTCGGTCAGTCCCATATATGAGAGCTTTTCCTTGAGAAAACTCTCTGTATCGCTGCCTGCGACGCAGAAGCCCTTCGAGTAATCAAATCTTGTACGTGCATTCACGCTTTCCCAGAAAAGATACTTGTGATGTGTGCCGTCTGCCTTGTTAAGGAGTGAACCGTCGGGGGATGCTGTTACATCCCAGCCGTTGTTGTACCTTGGGTAGGTCGTATAAAGGTCTGAAGAAGTCAGTTCAAGCTCAACGTGAACGTCGGTCTCCTCCTCCGGATAAAGGTATATCACAGGTTTACCCCAGTTGAAGCCTACGGTGACAGGATCGATTCCTTCATTTAAATTTACCCATCCATTCTGTCCGTTATATTCCGTAAAGAACCATACATCTTTCATATCCTGAAAACCGATCTCGCTGATCTGTGTTCCTTTTGGGATAGAAGCAACAGCTTCATAGCTTTCATCAGGACCGCGGTATAGTTTTACTTCATCTCCCACAACATCATAGAATGCTACAAAACCATTACGGTTATCAGGTTCAACATACTCCAGGGAAAGTTTATTGACAAGCTCTTTTCTCATAAGACAGAGATCGTATATATCCCATTTTCCGTCACCGTTAAGGTCGTAATCCTTTCCTGCTGGAATATCTGATGTTTTGCCGAGTACGAAATCGCTCAGATCATTCAGATCGCTATCAGTGTAAATAACTTTCTTCTTATTCACCTTATCGACATCTGCCGAATTGATCACAGCCGCCCCTTCGTTGCCATAGACCTCCAGAGAAAAATAAGCGTCCCAAATGTCATATGTCTCGATGCCGAGTCCGCCAAGCTTTCTGGCAATATCTGCCGCGTCAATAGTGCCTGTATATTGATTTTCTGCCCCCGGGACTGACTCAAGCTGATTCTGCCTTTTGAGGAGAATAAACTGAAAATTATCCTCCTTTACCTCAGGAACAGTAAGTATAACGTCATATTTCACGTCGTTTGATTCGATAACGCCGACCTCCTGAGGATCGAGGCAATCATTCTTTCTGCCTGTAAGTTCTCCGTCCCATTTATCAGCAACGATGATCTCACAGCCGTCATATTCATCAGAAGGAACTGTTCCGAACATTGCTTTTTCGTTGTAGCATCTTATCCTTGCACCTGCGCTCCAGTAATGGCCTTCCTTTATCGCTGTTATGTCACCCATGCTGACGCAGTAATTAACGAGCAGGCTTTCATTGTTTCTGACGCCGTACTTCCTGTTCTCGTCCATGATATCATTGAGTCCGACATAGAAATTACGGGGATATTCGTAATCGCCTGACGCGAATGCAGGAGCTGTATAACGTCCCCAGCTGCAGTTGATATCCTCGCCTGCATAGCCCTTCATAGTCATAGAATCGCCGTTCTTTCCGTAAACAAGCCCATTCACAAAGATATCATTATGGAAACGGCTGCTGTCTATCCTTCTTGTCTCTCTTTCAAACTCACCGCCGTCTGCGGCAAAATCAGGGAAAGATACATCGCATTTTACAAGCTCTGCGGTTCCCTTGGACACACCGCCGTTCAACTGAACCACAAGAATATCGGGACAGCCGATAGGATCACCCTTATCGTAAACATACTTCATATACGGAGCCATGTCATGCTTTGCAGTAACTGTTCCTTTTATTCCGTTTGCCTCAGCGTCCTTGCTGATAAAGTAATACTTTCTCGTAAATCTCGCCTTGCCTGTGCCGATCATACCGACTGAACCGTCATAAACGTCGTATTCCATACCTTCCGCACTGAATTCTCCTATCTTTTCAGCCCTTTCCGACGGCACCCAGTTTTTGCTGCAGGCGTCTACGATATAGAATTCGTTAAACAGGTAGTATTCCGGCATTTCAATACTTGAAAACTTAGCTGCGGTACTTACCGAAAAATCGCCCTCAGCGTCGAAATTCATGGTATACTCCATAGAAGAACCCGAGACAGTCTTGTAGGACTGTCCGCTTTCGTACTGCTTTCCGCGCTCAAAATACGGATCGTTTTTGTACCTGTTTTCCCTTGAATCCCATTCAGCCTTAAAACAAGACGGTGCAATGACCTCCATCCTGTCATCGGAGAATCTGCTGTTCATGCCATAATAATAGCCTGTACGTGCTCCGTAATCGTAATCCTTGACGATAAGCGGAGACGACGCATCTTCATACTCGTCGGAAGCTATCTCTGGCATATTCTCTATAGAAATATCATACATGTATACCGTAGCCTCGCCCTTGGAATACGAACTTTCCAGAAACAGACCAATGTCCGTTATCTCTCCGAGGTCGTAGCCTGCCGCAGCTATAGCGTCCAGCTTATCGTTGATATTTATTCTTCTATCATCCTCGATATCGTTATTCACATCCATAGGTTCGTCTCTGCGGCACAGGAAGGTACTGCCCTTACCATCATCATTCCTGCGCACATAAATACTATATGCCACATCTATAGATTCCCCGTCTGTGGGACCTAAAACGCTGTAATCGTTAAGTGCTTCCTTTGAAACAAGTTCTCCTATTTTCTTGTATCCGCCCTGCTTTTCGGTAATGCTCTTCTTATCAGGCGAAGAGTCGATTTCAAGTATGTCAAATACGTCGCCTTTTGAATTGTGGAGCCTTATGCCGAATCTTACATACGACTTTCCATCAGCGCTGAAACTCTCCAAATCTATTCGCTTCCAGTATTTGTAACTTATGGCTCCCAGGTCTGAATATTCGACCGGTGAAGCGAATTTCAAAGCTCTTCCGGCTGAAAAATCCTCATCGTTATCCCAGCTGCACTTATAGTTGCCTCCGGGCATGATCATGAATTCGGGCTGACTGTCCTTATCATTATTTGCTATCTCAAAGTAGTAGCCCTTGTCGATACCGCTGCAATCATGGTCGATAATGATATCTGCATTGACAACATTAAGCGATATGTTTGCAGTACACAATGCCGCTGAAATAACAGCGGATAAAAAGCCTTTTGTGTGTTTTCTCATAATAATTCCTCCCATGCGCCCTTAACGGATACCCATAATATTATACAAATTATACACCGTTTGTGAAATATAATCAAGTATTATATTGCGAATTTCAGGGTAAAACGATTGATCTCACGACTCTTGAGGCAGACCTCAGCAAGCTCAAAGGTATAAGCATGATTAAATGTATTGTGCAGATTCAATGCTTCCGAATACATTCGCTGTTCATCTGAATAAATCATACCGGGAATTACAATCTTAAACTGAAATGGCTTCCGGATTTGTTAATAGAAACGCCATATTACTACAGACCTTACATCGAGAAGCTCTGCAAGGACAAGGAAGTGGGCGACGTTGACTTTGACGGCAGTGTAAACGCAATCGACGCAAGCTATGTTCTCAGCTACTATGCAGAAACAGCTGTAAATGCAGAGATCAGCAATGTTACTGTGGCTCATATGGAGTATATGGCAGACATCAATTCAGACGGTGCTGTAAACAGTGTGGATGCTTCCGAGATACTCTCAACTTACGCATCAAATTCAGTTAATGGCTGATACAAGCCATACAAAAATTATCCCCGTGCGGATATGACTTAAAAAGAGACCTCACAGTTTCATCTGTGAGGTCTCTTTTTTATTCCTTTACTTTTCCTGCTTTTAGTCTTGTTAAGTAATCTTTTGTCTCGGAGGATATTACTCCCGAGAGCAGGATTATCGCTACAACATTAGGTATTGCCATAAGACCGTTGAATATGTCCGCCAGATTCCAGACTGCTTCAACAGCAAGGTAAGGACCTATGAAAACAGCGGCGATGTACACCCAGCGATATATTCCTGTTATCTTTTGGTTAGCGCCTGTCAGATAAGAAAGGCAGCGCTCCGAATAATAGTTCCAGCCGAGTATGGTGGTAAACGCAAACACTGCAAGACAGGACATGAGTATGAACGAGGATATTCTCTCGCTGAACGGCAGCCCGTAGTCAAATGCATCCATAGTTATCATAACGCCTTTAAGTTCAGAGGTATTGTGGCTTCCTGACATGATTATGGCGAGACCGGTCATTGTACAGACAATGATAGTGTCGATGAATGTACCTGTCATAGTAACAAGACCTTGACGTACAGGCTCGTTGGTTTTGGCGGCAGCGGCTGCAATAGGTGCAGAGCCGAGGCCTGCTTCGTTTGAGAAGATACCTCTTGCAACACCGCTTTTCATAGCGTACATCATTACAGTTCCAGCCGCACCGCCTGCGGCAGCTTTAAGGCTGAATGCGCCTTTGATGATAGATGATAATGCCGTGGGTATCTCTGTTATATGGCAGAAAATAATGATAAGACAGCAGCCTGCATAAGCGATTATCATTACGGGGACTACTATCTCTGAAACAGTGGCAATACGCTTGATGCCGCCAATAACGATAAGTGCGGTCAGCAGAGTTATTACAGCACCTGCAATTACGGTAGTCCAAGTGTATTCCATGCCAAATACAGAAACTGTATGACTTTGCTGCGGGTCAAAAAAATTATTTGCAGCTGATGTGATACCGTTTATCTGGGTTATAGTACCTATTCCCATGATACCTGCAAGGAGCCCGAAAATTGCAAACATTTTACCAAGCCATTTCCATTTCTTTCCGAGTCCGTTTTCAATATAATAGAAAGGACCGCCGAGGATATTGCCGTTTTCGTCCTTGATACGGTATTTTACCGCAAGCATTCCCTCTGCATATTTTGTAGCCATACCGAAAAATGCGGCAAGCTCCATCCAGAACAGAGCTCCTGAACCGCCTGCCGAAATAGCCGTTGCGACTCCGACTATATTGCCTGTTCCGACGGTAGCCGAGAGAGCGGTGCAAAGTGCCGCGAAGCTTGATACTTCACCGTTGCCTTCCTCTTCATTCTTCACCATGTACTTCAATGCCTTGCCAAGTTTATGTACCTGCAAAAATCTCAGTCTGAATGTAAGTAATATTCCGCAAGCCATGATGAGGATAATAAGCGGAAGTCCCCATACATAGCTGTCGATCTGACTGATTATATCGTTGATCTTATCCATTGACACATCTCCTGTCTTAAACTTCGTTAAAATTATATCATGCTTTTGCGTGAAAGTCAACAGGATAAATGTACAGACGTGGATTTTGTCCGTAGTATTTCCATATGCCATGATATTAGCTAAGAAATAAGTAACCGTAAAAACGATATCCGCCCGTTATTTTACGAGCGGATAACTTGTTTATATTCATTTATCTGATATGTTTACGATTTTATCTTGCTGCCGCCCCATTCAACGACTGTAAAGCCTTTTCTCTCAAAGGTCTCAAGCTGCTGAGGTTCGATATCCACGGCTTCTTCAAGAGGAACATAAGCCATGAATACACGCAGCAGGCTGTCAGGTGTTGGAGTTATGTTCAGCTTTGCGGAATTTGTATACACATCGCCTTGGAAAGATATGAGATTATACTTGTTATGCTCCATTAGCGGCAGCCAGTATACGATGAATTCGTTCATTTCTTCCTCTGTAAGTCCCATATATGTGAGCTTTTCCTTGAGGAAGCTTTCTGTATCACTGCCTGCAACACAGAAGCCCTTTGAGAAATCAAATCTTGTACGGCAGTTTACTGCGTCCCAGAACAGATATCTGTGATTTGTACCGTCTGCCTTGTTCACAAGCTTTCCGTCGGGATATATCACTCATTCAGATATTTTACACTAAGACACATCATTACGACTTTTTCGTATAGCAAATAAAATACACGCTCCGATCAAAACACCGCTTGTATTTAGTATCACGTCATCAATATCTGTATGCCTTTCTGTACATAACAACTGGGAAAGCTCAATAAAGATAATAAAACAAATACCGGCAAACACAGTTTTTTTGATACTATCAAGCTTTCTAAAACAGATAGGCCATACTATTCCTACTGGTATAAACATTGCTATGTTCCCGATAATATTGATAAGCCATCCATCATATCTGTCAAAGAAAAAAAAGAACGGGATTAAACTTATCATGTCAGACAATGTAGTTGAAAATCCAATCGTTAGAGTACCTATTTTCCCGTCAGCAAAATGTAACGGGAAGTATACAAATCTTGCAATAACTACAAGGCATATGTATACAAGAAGCATCTGAAGTTCGCGTTTTACCGAAAACTTCTTGAATCTGATCGCAATTATGAATCGCACAAGTATCCAAATGAGAGTTATAAAAATAAACATCTGTAGATAGGAAATCTCGATCATAGTCACTACCGCATCCTTCCTTTAGCAGATAGCTTGATAAATCCAGTTTTATCGTATTAACCTGCTTACTATCCATATTATACACTGCACTATAGCCCAAAGTCAAGGATACATATAAGGAATACTGCTAATTGAGTATTTCTTTTTCGCGTATTTACATTGCATCAGTGATATGGTATAATAGGTTACAAGAAACGAAAAAGGAGCTATATATGGGACAGAAAGAGATCATCGACAGGGATACTTACCGAAAGATCAAGAAAATGAACCGAGAGGAGCTTACAAAGTTCATTCTCCAGTACGGAGATGAACTGCTCGGAGAACAGGGCAAAACTATAGATCTTCCGGCTCTTGAAGAAGAACTTAGTAAGATCAAAGGTATTGGTGGTAAGCGCCTTGAGGAAATAATGACTGTTATTGAGAAATTCTTAGAAGAATAAATATATCAATGATTTATTGGACGGCTCTACGCCGTCCTTTATTATAGCAATAAATGGTTTGACAATTCATTGACAATGTGATATAATACTTAAAGTTTATTATATGGAGGAATATACAATGCGGTTTAAGAAATTTTTATCATTCGCCTTAGCGCTCACCCTCTCATTCGGCGCTTTGCAGACATTTGAACGTAACGTTCCCAATTGTTTTGCGGAAGAAGATGAAGACGATAGTACCATAAATTATTTGAATTGTATCCAATTCAATAAAGAAACAGGTATAATGAAATTATATGGTAATGTTGATAAAGACGCTGTACAGAGCTTCAATAACCAATATGCTGATTCACATCCTGATTCCAAAATATATAAAAGACATGGTGTAAAAACTATAGTTACAGCTCCTGGAGCAGTTCTACCAGAAGATAGTTCTTATCTATTCTCTTATTTTACGGAAGCAACTACTATAGATCTTAGTTATTCAGATACAAGTAATGTTACAAATATGGAAGATATGTTTTGTCACGATAAGGAAGTCAGAACAATAAAAATGCCTAATATAGATACATCTAAGGTAACAAAAATGAATGCTATGTTTATTTGGTGTCGTGAGTTAAAAACCCTCGATTTGACAAATCTTGACACTTCAAATGTTACAACTATGGAAGCAATGTTTGCTGGTTGTACATCTTTAGAAGATTTTGATTTAAAAAACATAGATACTTCAAAAGTCAGAAATATGTCAAAAATGTTTCAAGATTGCGAAAAAGCCGTATTTATTGATTTAGACAATTTTGATACATCAAATGTTACAAATATGAGCTATATGTTTAGTAATTGTAAAGAACTACAGTTTGCACCCATTACTCAAACAGATGGCATAACAGGTGAGATTATTGGCGGTTTTAATACTTCTAAAGTTACAAATATGAGTTATATGTTTGAAAACTGCGAGAAGTTTGAACCAATAAATTTGCCTGGATTTGATACTACAAAAGTTCAGAATATGGAAGGAATGTTCAAGGGTTGTAAATCAATAAAAGAAATTGATCTTTCAAATTTCAAGGTAAACAATGTTGTAAATATGAGTTATATGCTCTCAGATTGCACAGGGCTTGAGCAGGTTAATATGAAAGACTTTATTCCTTCGCATAAACTCACTACTACAAGCTATATGTTTTCAAACTGCTCTTCTCTTGAAACAATATATGTCGACAATAACTGGCCTGAAAGCGTTGTAAAAAGTGTTATTTTTACTGAAAATATGTTTCTTGACTGCAAAAGTTTAAAAGGCGGCAATGGTACAAAATATAACGAAGCATATACAGGCTGTCAGTATGCCAATATCGATACAAAGCATAATCCTGGTTATCTTACAGCATATGATCCTTCTTTGACTCCTTTGGATGGAAGTGGGCATCTCGGTGATGTAAATAACGACGGAAGAATAGACGCAACTGACGCTTCTGATGTCCTTTCAAAATATGCAGAATATGCTGTTAGCAGAAAAACTCCCTCTGCTTATGATCTATATAAGTATGATGTAAATGGTGACGGTAAAATAGATGCTGTTGATGCTACATATATTCTTTCTTATTACGCATACAAGCAGACAGGCGGAACAGATTCATTTGTAGATTACATGAAAAATCACTGATTTATGAGGACGGCTTACGCCGTCCTTTATATATAATAGTATTTGATGTATATCCGTGTGACACTCGTGTGACAAACGTTGTATTTTTAGTTGATTTCATGTCTTTTCAGATTCATGTATGCAGTTTAAGTAGAAAACAGAACTAACGAAATATGCCTGTATCTCGATGCTCAACCGAAATACAGGCATAAATAAAAGTGGTGAGACATGAGGGATTTGAACCCTCATTTTTTTTAAATAGAAAATATCATTGATGTTAAAATACAGATCGATGTTCGTATCATTCATCAATTTTTTTGCCTTTATAATGAGGAAAACCTAATACATGAGGTTTATCATCAAGCGGAACATAATTATCACTATAATCTCTTGCATCGAATAATTCCGGTGCATATTCCAATTCATCTGCAGGCAACTTAACAAGGAATTCATTATTACCTAGCTTTACATTGCCTTCATCATCAAGGCAAGTATGACATTCATAATCATATGTGACTCCTATTCCTGCCTGTGAATTATTTCTTGTCAGATTAGTTTCATGGAAAATGATCTTGTCTTTTTTCTGTTCGCAGGTAAAATAAGAGATCACCCCTTCGTACGCATCCCACTCAATTCCTGTTTTCTCATCAAAAAAAGTATAGAACATTCCTTCAAACCTGTTATCATACGGAAGATCAGCATCCCTTTCTCCGTATCCTACCTCATATACTCCTTTTTCCAGCCATATGAAGTCCTCATCGTTATCTATAGAAGTCGTTGTAGTGGTTACGGAATTTGTTGTTGTTATAATTGTTGTAGTTGTAGTATGAGATGTAGTGACAGTGGAACCTGAAGTCGTTTTTACTGTTGTCGTAACAGCAGTTGTTTCTGCTTCATTTTTTTCATATTTTGATGTGCTGTTATTCTGCGAAGCACAGCCGCATAATAAAGATAATGAAAGTGTAAATATTAAAGTCTTTTTCATAGTATAAGCCATCCCTTATTGTATTTATGCTAAAAGAATTATACCACAAATTTACATAATTGACAATGCGTTTATTGCTTTTATGATGTGTATTTACATTGTATCGGTGATATGGTATAATAAAACGAAAAAGGAGTATATATGGTACAGAACGAGATCGTTGATAGGGACACTTACCGAAAGATCAAGAAAATGAACCGAGAGGAGCTTACAAAGTTCATTCTTCAGTATGGAGACGAGCTTCAATGAAATAAAAATTATTAGGACGGCTTTACGCCGTCCTTTCTTTGTGAAAATGCATATGTGATTATTTAAATGTTTTTTTGCCTTATCATACTATTGAAAGTCCCCCATAAATGTGATAAAATATTTTTTTGGAAAAAAATGTCCTACTTGATATCACAAGTACGAGTGTATATAATGAAAGCGATCGCTGAACTGAATAGGAGGAATACATATGACAGATCAGAAGTTCAAGAAATACATGGAACGATCTCCGGAAGAGTGCATGAGAGTAGTTTTCGATGAATACTGCAATTATGTATACGTAATAGCTGCAACTAAACTAAAAAACTGCGGTACTACGGAAGATATAGAGGAATGTGTGAGTGATGTTTTTACTGAGGTGTTCAAAAGGATAAATTATATTGGTGAGCGCAATGGCGACCTGAAAGGATTTATCGGAGTTATCGCCAAACGCAAAGCAATAGATATGTACAGAAAACTTAGTGTAAAAGCTGATAGGACCATATCTACTGATGATGAAGGATTCATAGAAATATCGTCCGGAGAAAACATAATAGAATCTACTGAGATGTCAGAACGTAATTCCATCTTACTTAATAAAATAAAAGAATTAGGCGAACCTGACACGACGATCATAATAAAGCAGTACTACTACAATATGACAGTAGCTGAAATAGGGAAAGCAATTTCAATGACAGCAGCCGCTGTACAGAAACGAAGCGTTCGTGCAAGAAAAAAGCTGAAAACGATGCTTTGTGAAGTCGGCATAAATTATTGAGGAGGAACATGTATGAAAAAGAACGATGAAATGTTCAATGAATTCGACATTGATCTTGAAACTGCAAACAGAATTGCGAAAGAGTACCCGTCCCTGTCAGATTCAGCCAGAGAGAGGATGTTTAATATGACTAAGGAAAAAATGAATATATCAAATTATACTGATGAGGGAAACAATAACAGCGTATATGGTGTGGAAAGATACAATCGTCCAAGATGGATAAAATTTGCAAGTATGGCAGCGACATTTGCTATAATCGCAGGCGGCATCGGAGGCGGAGGATATCTGCTCCGCAATATGAAGAAGCCGGTTCCGGCTGTAAGCTCATCATCAGAGACAGAAGTTACTACTACATCTTCTGTAACAACAAATGTTACCACAACTACAGCAGTTGCTGAGACAACTACAGCGACAACTGAGTCAAAGAGACTGACTCCTGAAGAGGCAGCGCATAAGCTTACAGATAGTTATTGGGATTATGAGTGCTTCTTTGATAGTGTTGCACATACAAAGGCTGATTATGATGCTGAAAGCTTAAAGTTCAATTACACTATGCAGTATGCTGGATATACACCTGATATTGAGCTAATATATTACAAAACTATTGATGAAAGACTTACAGAGAAAACTATGGATGGTCTGAAGGAGCTATACAATACTTATTATGGTAAAAATTATGATCCATTCTATTCTGTAAATGCTGAGTACACAAATAACTATGAGTTATTCGGACCTTCATTTACAGCAGATACTCTTCCTTCTGACGGCAAATTGGATCGTGCATATACCTACATCATGTATGAGGGTGAATTATACCAGTATTGTCCGGGTAAAGGCTATTTTGGCGGTTATTATTGGACAGATGAGCAGATAGATATATCTGATGTTACAGAAGGCTCCTTTACATTGAATAGAAAATTTAAAAATGATGGAAATGAGGTATATGAGCCATCAAAGGGCGAAGTAACATTCAGAATAGCATTCGATGAAGATGCTCAGGATTGGAGAATTGAGCAGAAGGATGTTGAATATGAATACCAAGATAATTCCACAACAACTGAGACTAATTCTACATCTATCGAATAAGCTGCACATAAGCTTACTGATGATTATTAATCAGGGCAATGGTGCTCGTCCGAATGAAGCGCCATTCAGCTTATAATACATAATAAGGAAGCCCATTACGGTAATGCCATTAAGCTAAGAAGACAAAGTAAAAGAAACAGTAGTATGTTTAATGTAAGAAGACATACTACTGTTTCTTTTATAATATACACTTCTATAGCATATAAAGTCAAGGAATCATTTGTTTTCAAACTTCTATTGAATAACACTATGCGCTATAGGGTCGCTTTTTTATATGTGTTTTTCAGTACTTTTGAGTTAGACAGCATTGAAAGTTACTTGTTGAGTTCTGCCTTTACAGTTTCATATTCCAGAGTTGTTTCCGTTTCGGGAGCGCCTGTTACCAGAGATACTATGATAATAGCTGCAAATGCGCAGAGGAATGCAGGAAGAAGCTCGTATATTGCAAGTACGCCGCCCATAGGAGCAATTGCGAACTTCCATACGAATACCATTACTGCACCTACAATAAGTCCTGCAATAGCGCCCCATTTATTTGAACGCTTCCAGAAGAGAGCTGCAAGCATTACAGGTCCGAAAGTCGCACCGAAGCCAGCCCATGCAAAGGATACTACTCTGAATACCGAGCTGTCCTGATCCCATGCGAGCGCAACGCCGCAGACTGCGATAACGAGGAGTACAACTCGTGCAACCAGCATAGAAGCCTTATCGCTCATTTTTACATTGAATACGCCTTTAAGGATATTCTCTGACATTGATGATGAAGCTGCAAGGAGCTGTGAATCAGATGTGGACATAGTACATGCAAGGATACCTGCGAATACAAGTCCTGCAATAACAGCAAGTCCCACATGATGCTCGCTCATGTACTGAGCTATCTTGATAACAACCTTTTCGGAATTGCTGCCGTCAAGAGCTTCAAGCTTTCCGCTGTCTGAAAGAGCGTTTCCGATAAAGCCGATGACTATAGCGATACCCATTGAGATAACTACCCATACAGAAGCAATTCTTCTTGAAGTCTTTATCTTGTTTTTGTTCTCGATAGCCATGAAGCGGAGGAGTATATGCGGCATACCGAAGTAGCCTAGTCCCCATGCAAGAGTAGAAGCTATGGTGAGAAATGTATATTTATCTGCTGCGCCTGTTTCTGTATTATGGATATGGCTCAGAGATAAATATCCTTTCAATGAATCGGCATTTTCAATAACATTGCCGAATCCGCCTGCTGCATTGATACCAAAGATGACGATGCTTATAAGGGCAACGGTCATTACGATACTCTGGATAAGGTCAGTGGTACTTGCTGCAAGGAATCCGCCTGTACAGGTATAGGAAATGATAATAGCAGCACTGATTATCATTGCAAGATGATAATCCCAGCCAAACAATGAGCTGAACAGTTTTCCGCAGGCAGAGAAGCCTGAAGCGGTATAGGGAACAAAAAAGATGAGGATTATGAGAGCCGAAACGCCCATTAGTATCTTGCTCTTGTCCTTATATCGCTCAGAGAAAAAGTCTGGGATAGTGATAGCACCGCAGCGCTGGCTGTAGACTCTCAGCCGCTTTGCTACAAAGAGCCAGTTAAGGTATGTACCGATAGCAAGTCCGATAGCAGTCCAGCCTGCTTCAGCTCCACCTGTGAGATAGGCGACTCCGGGAAGTCCCATGAGGAGCCAGCTGCTCATGTCTGATGCCTCTGCACTCATTGCAGTTACCAGAGGTCCAAGCTTACGTCCGCCGAGATAGAAATCGCCAACGTTTTCGTTTTTCTTTGAGAAGATAAAGCCTACTGCGACCATTAGAATGAGATAGGCGATTATCGTCCCGATAATGATGATGTCTGTCGTGTTCATGTCTTACTCCTTTATATTTTATTATACGCCCAAAAGTAATTATTATCATTATATCTCATATTTTTCAATAAGTCAACATATTCCATGATATATCGGGAGCAAACAGCGTTATGGATGCAGAGAAATACTTGTTGCCTATACAGGTAAAAATGACAAAAAGTTGATTTTAAAGGAAAGCTCCACGCCGTCCCTTAATTATAATAGTATTTAGCGAATATTCGTGCGACAAACGCTGTGTTTTTAACTGATTTCATGCAATATGGTAAATTGAGAAACGTTTCCAGAGCGACAAAGAAAGCCTTAGGAATCCAGCTGATGGCTGACTTGAAGTTACAGTCTTACTGCCTTTGAGCAGTCCTCAGATCTCTTAAGTACTTCTTAATATCTTTTGCTGTATAATTGAAACAGAAATACCGTGAATGTCAATCAATGTAACGTCATACAGCATTTTTGACAAACCCTCATGAGTACATCTGTATAAATAGCCCAAATATTATATTTTAAAAATACATGCTTGACATTGACGTTACGTCAAGTGATATAATAGTTGCATAAACCAGAAGGAGAAGAAATCAATATGGGAACTACTGAAAAAAATATATCAAAAAACAAAGCACTCATCATTTATATCATTGCTTTTTACACAATATGGGCACTATATGAATTTTTCGGAAAACCTGTCATAAATGACCTTATTCCTGGAATAGTCAGTTCAGAGATCGTAAAAGAGGTTGTTATCAAAAATCTTGTATGGATACTTCCGGCAGCACTTCTTGTACATCATTACAAAGACGATGTCTATATCGGGCTCAAAGAGATGTTTACGACAAAGGTGAAATGGCTGCATTATCTGCCCGTATTCTTGCTCTTTGTGCTCTATCCTCTTGTCAGTGCGTATCGTATGAAAGGTTCATTATCTCTAAGCAGCGATTTTGGTGCAGAACAGGTCATAGATTTTTCATTTGTCGGCATCACAGAAGAAATGGTCTTCCGCGGCTGGCTGCTAAATGCTATGGTCGGCAAGAACAAAAAGAATCAGTGGAAGGCGATACTGCTGAATTCACTGATGTTCGTGGCAATACATATCCCGACATGGACCATGCAAGGCATACTGGGAGATGCTTTTCTTCACTTCGGTTTTGTTTATATCATCATTCTAAGTATCATATTCAGTATAACTTTTTTGAAAAGCAGAAATATTCTCATTCCCGTGGCTCTGCACATGATATGGGATTTTCTGCTGAATATGTTCTGATGAATGTAGCAAAACTGAAAAACATAAACGGAGTCTGCAAAACTCACGGACGATACTGTAAACAAAAGGAGACGAAATAAATATGAAAATAAAATCAAAGAAAAAGAAAATCATATTATGCTGTTGCATTTCTTTGATACTGCTGTTGTTATTGGCGGCTGTCTATATTTTTCAATTTACGGGGTTAGGATATCGAATGTCAGTTCCGTACCGCAGTTCCTTTGAAAAAGTAGCAGATAATATTTATGTCAACAAAAACTATTCCGGTAATATCAAAGAAGCTATTCAGCTCACGGAAGAAGCATTGGAACGGGACAGAGCATTTTTCGGAGAATTACAATGTACCGATACAACGATCATAATTTTCTGCGATGATGATAAGCTGCTTTCAAAGCTTGACGGAGATCATGATACGAAAACCTCATATACGAAGAAAAACTACATTTCTGTTTCAGATGAATACCTTAATATCGACATAATAGCACATGAACTCACTCATGCAGAGCTGCACACTCGTCTTAATGTGAAAGCACTGAAAAGTATTCCCACATGGTTTGAAGAGGGACTTGCCACGCAAAATGATTATCGTGAGCAATATGGGCTGAAGGCGTGGATTGAACAGACTGATAACGGAAAAAACACGGTTCCCCTTGAAGATATGGATACAGGTTCTGAATTTTATGCAGATCCTTTAGAGGACAGGCGTTTCCGTTATCTGAATGCGAAACATGAGGTAAGCGTTTGGATGGATACGCATCAGCAGAAAGGCTTGCTGGAATTACTCGATAAACTGAACAAAGGCAAAGACTTTGATTCCGTTTATTCCAGATAATTCTTAGTTTCACAGAGTCATTGGCTCAGAAATCATTTGATAATTCATAAAAGGAGATTATTATGAAAAAAGTAATAAAAAAGGTCTTTAAGGTGATCGGCCGGATGTTCCTTGTTCTGCTGATTCTCTTTGTTATTTTAACGATCATCTTCGCCTTCATGAAAAAGTCATTGCGTCAAAAGAATATGGATATTCTTAAAGCGGACGGCTTCGTTAATCTTGTTTCCGCAGGCGACTTCGACATGAACGTAAATATCTTCGGTGACGGGAAGTATAAGATCATTTCAATGCCTGGAAGCTGGGATGCCACCTTACCTATTGAAATGAAGAAACTATCCGGGTATCTCGATGATGATATATCTATTGTTGCTGTGACCCGTCCGGGCTACGGCATATCTGGCGAGACAAAAAAAGATGTCACAACAGAGTATATAGTTGAAAGCACACGTACCGCATTGAAAAACGCAGGTGTCGAAGCACCGTACATACTTATGGCTCATTCCATGAGCGGCCCATATGTGACATACTGGGAGAACAAATATCCCGAAGAAGTATCGGGAGTTATATTTAATAACAGCATCAGCCCTGCTAATGAAGAAATGCCTGAAGAAGGCCTTCCGAAATTCATGCGGGATGCAGCCGTTACAATCGGCACGTTTGCGAACAATACGGGCTGGACGACAGTGAAGAATGCTTTATTTGCAGAAAAATATGACGAGTACGGCGAATACTCAAAAGACGCTCTGGCATTCGAGAAGGCATCTGTCCCCAATTACGGAGAAGTAAGGAACTACAATGTCAATATGAGAACAGCGTGGGATTCCATACAGGCAAACGACATTCCTAAGGTGTACATAACAAACGATTATGAAACGCTTGAAGATGCAAGAGAATACCTGATGTTCCTCTATGGAGAGGTCGATGAAGAACTTGCGCAGGAGCTTTTTGAAGAAAGCCAAAGTGAAGAGCATAAAGAACACAGGAAAAAAATAAGTGAATACTGTAAGAGCCTCGGCAACTGCGAAGAAGTGAATATCCCCGCAAGTCATGACATATCCGACCTGAAACCGGAAGAATTCGTAAAGGAAATTGAAAAGCTGATAGACAGAATAAAATGATATAGTTATGACAGCCACTGCCCGCATTGGGGCAGTGCTTATTTATGTAACTATTATCACAAGACAAAAGTCATCGCAGCCTGTTGTGTGATTTCTGTCTTATGCAATAAAAATCATTCATGCCTTTTTAAGTTGATCAATGCCTTAATAACTAAAGGCCAACAAACTGTATACGTATTGATAATCTGCATCATATATGTTATAATTGTATAAATCAGTGCGAAACGGAGGTTGCTTGTATGCCTTTCAGAATCATAAGGAACGATATAACAAAGATCAAAGCCGATGCCATAGTAAACGCTGCAAATGCATCATTGCTGGGCGGAGGCGGAGTTGACGGTGCTATACATCATGCGGCAGGTCCGGAATTGCTGGCGGAATGCAGAACTCTCGGCGGCTGCAAAACAGGAGAAGCCGGAACTGCCATATCCGCAAGGCCAGAATAGTTTTTCGATATACTTAGAAACAAAGATTTCTCGACATCAGTAAGATAAGGACTCGTTTGAATCTGATTGATCGAATTTTTACGAATATCCTGTGCTGATGGCATTGTTTCATCGTCTTCCGCTAAAAGTTGATACCGGACATAAGGTGGGTTCGTAATCACCAAATCCCATCCTTCGTTAGTAACTAATTCAGGGGTTTTGAATGCATCACCGTTTACTATAGTTGCATTTGGAACTCTTTCAGTGCAATCTTTGGCGACTGTCTCGTCGATTTCGACTCCAAGCATTAGTGGAACTGAAGTGCAATGTTGAACGGACATAAGCATATCTCCGATTCCTACCATCGGATCGACAACTGTTTTCCACTCTTGATTCTTTGGTAATAATGAGAAGAGCATATCTGCCACTTTTTCACCAGAGAAATATTGACCAAAACGTTTTTTATGTAATGCATTGAATTGAGTTTTGCTCATATAATTTCACCATCCATTACGATAATGGAGTTATATATGGGACAGAAAGAGATTATCGACAGGGATACTTATCGAAAGATCAAGAAAATGAACCGAGAGGAACTTACAAAGTTCATTCTCCAGTACGGGGATGAGCTGCTCGGAGAACAGGGAAAAACAATTGACCTTCCTACTCTTGAAGCAGAACTGAGCAAGATCAAGGGTATCGGTGGTAAGCGCCTTGAAGAGATAATGGTAGTTATAGAGAAATTCTTAGATGTTGAATAGGAGTAATGGTATGAAAAAAGTGCTTTTAGCAGCCATGTTATGTATGGCATTATTTGCGGCATGCAGCGATAATAACAGTTCGGAGTTTCCTGAAGGAGGAAAAGTTCAAACAACTACCACAACAGCTTTTTCTTCTACGACTGCTACTACAACAACTTCGACTGTAACAACTACAACAGTTACTACTACAAAAGCATTTCAAGCTGAGCATTCCGTGACATTTACGCCGAATGATCTTGACATTATCCAATTAAAGGAAGACTATAAGATTGAAGAAGGGCGTAAAAGCTCTTATCGTGAAATGCGTGATGAATACTTATCACGGCTGATAGAAAGCGGAAGTGAAATACCTGTGTACGTCGGTGACATAGCCGTGGATCATAAGAATAACTGTGTTTATGTTATTGGAATATACGACTGGTGTACTATGGAAGAGCCATATTTCGGAGATGTTGCTGTATTTCGCATAGATGAGCCTACAGGAGATATAACTCAGTGCTGCCGCAAAAAGATATCAAGTCCGGGTTGGAAAAATGGTTTTGGACTGTTTAATGTGCGTGGAAAGACCTTCATGGATTCAACAATGGGCTTATATCTGGTTGATGAAGATAACAATGAATTCAAAACGCTTGATTCAAGCTATAATCCGCAGGTTTCATCTCTTTATGTAAGCAATGAACGAGTAATTCTTCAGGAACCTGTTATGAATGAAGAAAGCAATACATTTGACGTTCACACTTATGAGTATGATTTTGATACAGATACTATGATTGAAAAAAATATTGATGCTGAGGAATTAAAGAGACTAGGTGTTCGATTAAATTACGATAAAAATGACATAAATGTTGAATACGAATATGCAATTCCTGAAAACCATTACTCAAAAACGAAGATAAAAGTAGAATGGTAGTAAAAACCATAGCTTCGCATTATATCTCCTTCAACAATCGCACGGTAAATGAAAGTACTGCTCTTACCACTTTTTTCACGCAAACTATTTTTCTGAAGCTCAAAATCTTCACAGCCGAAACTGTGTGCAAAATGGTATGAATGATAATATTAGATAATGTGAAGGTAATGTGAAAATCCGGGAATTCTTACTGCAAAACCGTTTCCGTTATATTTCCGTTATTGCAATAAAATTAGATATGTATTTGATACAAATCATGGAATAGCTGCTGTTTGAAAATGGCTAAATATCAGGGATTGCGGATTGTAAGCAACATAATGAAATTAAATCATTCTATTCTGGCAGTGTGGGGGTCACGAGTTCGAGTCTCGTATGCTCCACCAACATAAAAGGCTATAAATAGGCGTTTCTTTAGCAAAAAGAAACGCCTATTTATTTTAATATAATGCAAAAGTGTAAAGAAAGTGTAAAGATTCGATCATTAATAAGATCAATATCGTTTGCAGAAATCTACTGAAAGAAAAATAGAACGTAGTACTCGATTGGATTTTAGCGATTTTTGACTGCTGTTTATATCAACAATGACAGATTAATGACACTTTATATTTGGAAATGAAATGCTAAAGGAGGCGAAGTTATCTTTTCTTCGCCTCTTTTTAGTTGAGATATTTTTGATTCTTGTTTATTGTATAAAACGCACAAAATGCGATAATAATTTTTGAGGGAGATATGTTGGATTAATCACTTGACAAAACCGTCGAACTGTTGTATACTGTTCATATAACATATAAACAGTTGGCGTGAAAGGGGGCGACGAATTGAAAATCTACCAGAATTCAAGCGAGCCGATATATAAACAGATTGCTGCACAGCTGCGTGAGCAGATTCTGACAGGGAAGCTTAAAGCCGGAGATCCGCTGCCTTCAATCCGCGTTCTGGCACAGGACTTAAAGATCAGCGTGATCACCACTATGAAGGCCTATGAAGAACTTTCCGGAGAGGGCCTGGTTACCTCTTCAAAGGGAAAGGGATACTATGTGAATGCACAGGATGAGCGGATGCTTAAAGAACAGCATATGCGGCAGTTGGAAAAGAATCTTTCAGATGCAATTAATTCTGCAAGGATTGCCGGGATCGGACTTGAAGAAGTGCAGCAGACTCTTGAAATGCTTTGGATCATGGATGAGGGGTGATAGTATGAACTGGGTCATATGGTATCTACTCTTTATTGTTCTGTTTGCTGCTTATGCACAGCGTAAAAGACGAATGCAGCAGTTGCTACACAAACGTATGATGCAAAAGAAATCCGGAAAGGAAGTATGGAAAATGAACGAGCTTATGAAGAAATATATCGGTACTGAAGTCATTATTTCCACAGGCTTCAGCTCCACAAGCGGTACACTTACTAAAATTGAGGACGGTTGGGCAGAGATTGAAACCAGCACTGGCAACGAGATCATTAATATTGAATATATATCCAGAATCAAGGAATATCCTCACGGTAAAAAAGGAAAGAAGTCTTCCGTTCGGGCGTTTTTTGAAGGATAAGGAGCATTAGATATGAATAACGTGGTTGAGATAAATGGCATTACAAAACAATACAAGGATTTTACACTTGGCGAGGTTCACGCTGAGATCCCATGCGGATTTGCAACAGCACTGATCGGTGCGAACGGCGCAGGCAAGACTACACTGATTGATATTCTCTGCGGTGTAACGAGCAAAGCAGGCGGTGAAGCTGTCTATTTCGGGGATATGACCAATATAGACGACGATAAACTTCGTAACCGGATCGGGTACTGCTCCTCGGCAAACTTCTTCCCGCTTGACTGGACATTAAAAAAAATCGCAGATTCCATGGAACTTGGTTTTGACAATTTTAACAGGCAACGCTTTACGGAACTATGCAAGCGCTTTAAGCTTGGTGACCCGACAGACAAGAAGCAGAAAAAGCTCATGAAGCTTTCTGACGGCAATAAAATGCGAACCTATCTTGCTGCGATACTTGCAAGAAATACAGAACTGCTTGTGCTGGATGAGCCTGCATCATCGCTTGATCCGCTTGCACGTGATTTGCTCTGTGACCTGTTCAGGGAATATCTGAATGAGAGGGACGGCGAACGCTCCATTCTGTTCTCGACGCATAATATCGCCGATATGGAGTTTGCAACAGATTATGCGATCTTCATGTCAAACGGAAAAGTCATTGAGCAGGGCTTTGTTGAAGATTTGAAGCAGAAATACATTCTCATTCATGGTGATGCCGAAAATGCAGATAAAGCAAAGCCTTTCATGCTATCCTTCTCAGGCGGACGGACAGGCTTTGAGGGAATCGCGCTTGCAGAAAATGCAAAAATGCTCATGGCATACGATACTGCAATCGAAACACCCACATTGCAGCAGCTCAGTGTTGGTATCCTCAGAAAGGCGGAGGAAGATGAAAAGTAATTTGCTGACGCGCTCTCAGGCATATAAACTCTACACTGGAAACAGTATGGGAAAGGCAACTCTGATATTGAGTCTGATTGGCATACTGAGTTATCTTGCAAGTCTTCTGTTTATCTTTCTGACGTCATGGATTTCCAAGCACAATGCTTCAGATGCAATTCAGGAATTGAGTGGAACAGCTGTCGTAAACATATTTCTTACGATAGATGCTGGTATCATGCTTATGATAACAGGACTGATGAATTATGACAAACATAATCCCGGTGGAAAGTATTTTCGTTCAGTCAACGGCGGTTTTGATACGTACCGTAAAATGAAGAATGCTTCTCTCATAGTCCGTATCTCAGCACTCATCTCTGTCATGATCTTCGGCGCACTGACAGATATTTTTGGAATCATCAAACTCACAAACGGAATCGGTGATGTTGTATATATCGGTGCATTTCTTCTGATCAGTGTCGTACTTGTGAATTTCATGGGGCTCATCAAAAATCCTGCTGTTAGGGGATTTCTGTCACCGTTCGTTGTTTTTGCGGCAGGACTGTTCGGCGTGATATTGACAAGCGTTTTTGACGGAAATATCGGCATAGCACTTGCAGTGGCAGCGGTATCAATTCTGCTTATAATCATTTCTCAGAAAATTATGCTCAACGACTACAAAAAAAATCATTGGAAATAAAAAAAGGAGATTTGGAAATGAGCAAGATCTCAAGCGCATTAAAGCTATACATAAAAGCAGCAGCAAACCCATTTATCATCGGCTTCGGGTTGTTTATGATGATCGGAATGTCGATAGCTTTTATTGTTGCCCCCGACGCTGTCGGAAGCAAGGACTACATATCTATGCTGGAAGCGATTCAGATGGGAAATGTCGGAATAGTCTGCATGGTCATCTATGCAAATACAAAGATAAAGCAGAACAAGTTTTACAGTTCATGTAATTGTGCAAAGGAACTATTTGTATTCGGCCCGGTTTTCGTTGCCATAGTCCTGAATGTATTATATAACGCAGTGCTAGCGGTGTCAGCATATATCAATCTTGGGACGGTAGGACTCGCTGATTTGCTGGTATTTAACACGGTAAGCAGTGTACTGTTGATTATTATTTGCGGATCCCATGGCAAAAAAGATGTACCGTTTATAGCATTGATTCAAATAATCTCATATGTGGCTTTTATGTTGTTCCCGATTATATTAAAGATAGCATCGCGATTACAAGCTGTATTGCAGGCAATGCTGGGTCTTCCCCTGATAACATCAGTAATAATCCATCTAAGTGGCTATGTTCTTGCTGTTATTGCTACAATTGCAATTGAAAAATACTGGTGGAAAAAGGGCGACAAGTTCGTTATGCCGAATCAGGCGATGATGAATGCATTAGAAGGGGCGGAAAAAGAATAAGTCACGGTGATATTAATGCCGTTGATGTTTCATATATTCTTTCATACTATACATATAAATTCAAGGATTGCCTTGTATTGAAAAAAGTTTTCAACATAAGAAAAAGTTTTCAACAATAAGAAAATGTACAAACAAACCTTATATATTAGCAGAGCATATTAAGAGCGAAGAATATTACAAGCTTAAACTTTGGACTTGCAATTTCACGTTCAAATATCTAACCTGGATATAAAGGTGTGCTTGTATATTATATTATTGGAGGAACTATTTATGATGTTGCTTTTAAGGAAGAGAGATGTTTCTGCTTCAACAACTATCGACGATGATGTATGTGCCGAATACAGCCAAACTGTTTCTCTCGACAAGGTTAGAGAACTTCTTCAGCAGGTTAAACAGCTTAATAACTGTAGGTTAAATTTTAGGCTCAAAAGAGATGGAAACATCGTTTTGAGAGTTAACGACGTTACGTATCAGACCACAGATGATTAAGTAGATATTACATTCGCAAAAAATGCATGACGAAAAGACAGATCCGAGATCTGCCTGAAAAAAGATTGACATAATCGAAGAATTATGATAGTCTGTAGTTGAAGGGAATACAAAGCATTCAGATGCATGAGGTTATAGCCTTTTACATCATTATTTGCACGATAAAAAGTATCCTTATCATCAGGATCAGTAGGAATATGTATATCAGAACCGTCCACAGCATAAAGCCTGTAGCCGTGAAAGAAACTGTTCTGAGAAAATGCTTCATTGAATTTATGGAACAGATACTGAAAAGCAGCAGGAAGTATTTTAGCTCTTCTCTGAACGATAGCAGACACAGATACCATTTTTGAATCATAATCATAGAATTCTACAAGCTCCTTGCCAAGTGTCTGGCTGCCCATTCCGAGAATGAATCTCAATGTTTTTGAGAAAGACAGCTCACTTTTACGAACAAAATCTCTCTTAGGATCAACTACGAAATCAGAGTTATTTTTCTCCATGTTGCTGATAAGAGTATTAAGCTTGTTTTTGACGATATTACAGTATTTTTGCACGGTAAAACCTCCAATCAGATGTGTATATCTGATTAGCTGCGCCTCACATTTTTGGCTATTTGTCAATACCTTTTTGCAAAAATTTACATTATACATAAAAAAATAATCACAGGTTCTTTTTGATTCCTGTGATTATTTTACTTTTCCTTAGCTTAATGACATTACCCTCACGGGGACTCTCGATATCATTTTTTTATAAGTTTTGGATCTATCATAATACTAAGCTCATTTGTTTTGCAGGTAATCTTGACGTAAAGTGTCTTATAATCTCCTGGCGTTTTATTCCGAAGCAATTCAGTCAGCTCACACAACGGCTCGGCAATCGGCGTGAGCGCCAAATTATTCACGCCTCCTTTCAGTTTATGCGCAATATAGTAGGCTTTGTCGAAATCACCAGCTTCAAGCGCTTCTCCGAGTGCATCTGAGGAAAGCTCCTGAACGATTATACCCACGAGACGAAGATACAGAGCTTCGTTACCGGCGCAGCGCGACAGACCTGTTTTCGTATCCGCGCCATATTCCTGAAGTCTTTCAACAGTTAGCATACGTGTTCCTCCTTTTTCAGTTCATTGATGATCAATTTTTCAAATTCTTCTTTTGGAAGCGGACGGGAGAAATAATAGCCCTGGATAATATTGCAGCCCATAGCTTTCAGCTCGGCATACTGCTCAGCTGTTTCCACGCCCTCGGCGATCGTCGGTACTTCAAAGGATTTTGCAAGCCCGATCATTGTTTCGAGGAGTCTGGTATCCTTCTGCTCTTTGAATGCACTGCGTATGAACTGTATATCCAGCTTAAGAGCATCTATCGGCATATCGATCAGCATACTCAAAGAAGAATAACCGCAGCCAAAATCATCCATTTCGATGTAAAAACCAAGCTTTCGCAGATTTTTGACTGTTGTAATGATTTGATCGGTTTTTTCCGTATATGCCGATTCGGTAATTTCAAGTAAAAGGTTTTCAGTGGTCAGTCCGTTCATTTCAGTGATATTCAGGAGCTTGTCTGTCAGTTTCGGGTCGTACAGATTGATACGGGATACGTTTACCGAGACAGGCAGGGTAATATTCAAGTTTTCCTTCCAGTCTTTGATCTGTGATGCGACCTGCGACCAGACGTAGTTATCAAGCTCCTGGATCAGTCCGTTTTTCTCAAACAGAGGAATAAACACACCGGGACTAACCAGTCCAAGCGTCGGATGTTTCCAGCGTACCAGTGCTTCCGCGCTGCTTAAAACCGGAACGTCCTGTTTTACATCGAATTTTGGCTGATAGTATACGACAAACTGCTTTTCACGGAGTGCTGTGTGAAAACCGTCGATCAGCTGTTCTTCAAGGATCTCAGCTTCACGCATTGAATGATCAAAGAAGCCGATCGGAGCATTCAGATGATCACGGGCGGTATCTGCCGCCATTTTTGCGCGGTCAAATCTGCGTTCTATGTCAACATTTTTATCAGCATTGACGTAAACGCCCATTCTGAGACGCACACGGTTTCCGCTTATACTGTCCTCGTCGAGACAGGCAGACAGACGTGCGAGCAGTTCTTCGTAATTGTCTGTGTGTATGCAGTACATCATAAAGGTATCTGCTACGCTTCGGCAAACGATGCCGCCAATCTCATCCAGATATGACATTGCATTGTTTGCGATTTTTATCAGAAGCTCGTCTCCGCTGGCTTTTCCGTAACGGTCGTTGTATGTATGAAAATGATTGACGTCAAACACGATTGCATCCGTCGGCGTGTCTTTATGATACAGGTCTAATTGTGCGGCATAATGGTAGAAAAATTCCTTGTTATAAAGTCCCGTCAGCTGATCTCTTTCTGTCAGGCGGATGGTCTCCCGATCCTCAGACAGCTCTATTGTTCGAAGTATGCGGGCAAGGATCACTTTAGAAGCAGGATATGGCTTCGGTATAAAATCTATTGCTCCAAGTTTCAGACATTCAACCTCCGCCTCGTTGTCCGATGTCATCACAATGACGGGAAGACGGGAATATTGGGGATCTTTTTTTATCCTGCTAAGGACATCGATACCCTGAATGCCGGGAAGATTGAGATCGAGCAGAATGATACTGAGCGTTTCATACTGATCTTGAATGGTTTCCAGCGCTTCCTCTCCGGTTTCAGCGATTACGATTTCATAAACATCACCAAGCGTCGCCTTCAGCGTTTCCTGATTTACATAATCGTCCTCAACAAGTAAAATACGTCTTCTTTCTTCAGATATACTGAAAGCATTTTTAGCATTCATAACTATGCTCCTTCCTATTCAAAACTTCCATACATTGCGGCGGCTTCATCTATAGTAAGCTCGCCTTTTCCGACCTGAAATGACGCGACACGCATCTGGACCGTGAGCGGATCCGTGATCCCGAGCATTTCCGGTGAAATAATGCGATCGGATGGTACCTGGCCGAAAGGAGCGTAAACCGAATCAAAGGACAGATCCGTGGCAGGCGTCATCAGACGCTTCAGGGATGCCATATTATTCAGCTCTTCTTTTGTGATCAGAAATCTCATAAATTCATTTGTCATATCCGGATGATCACAGTTCTTGTTGACAGAGAACTCGATGGATGGACTGTCAATAAAGTATCCGCCATCATCTGTCAAAGGTATCGGCGAAAATGTATATTCAAAAGGCTCATTGGTGAACGCTTTCGACTGGCTTTCTCGTTTCTTCGTGCCGGATACAGTATCCCCGGTACAGATCATCATCGGTACATCGCCTTCAAAAAAACGCAGGATCACCTGGGTGTAGTTGTCTTCAATTTCATCACACGCATTGAGATCAATACATCCGTTTCGTATCAGCTGTTCTACTGTGTTCAGTGCCGGACGCATATATTCTCCTGCCGCAGGATCTAATGCATTGGCAAGTTCAAGGGCTTCCGGGTTCGATGCAAGTGTGGCTGCAAAGGCAGGATAAGCGACCGTGTTCATAAAACAGCCGGAGGACTTGAGACTGTAACCCATCATGGGACTGGTGTAACCTTTGCTGTGGAATGCTTCGCACACCGTCAGCAGCTCTGTCCATGTTGACGGGACGCTGAGACCTTCTTTTTTGAACAGATCGTTGTTCACCAGCATACCATAAGTTCTGGAAAAAACAGGTATCATCACCACTTGGTCATCTTTATCATGGTTGATCAGACCGGAGCGAATGCAGTCGAGATTCAGCGACAGCTCAGGGTCAGAAAGATCCTCCGCAAGTGCAAACATCTGATCGTATTTTGTGTTTCCTTTCATCCCGGCATTGGAGAAGAAAATGTTGGGCGGGTCATTTCCTTGCAGTGCCATCGATATCGTATTGTTATAGTCATCCAGTTTCACATAACTGAGTCGTACATTCGGATATACTTCGTTGAAGCGGTCAAACTCCGCTTCCAATGCTTCAAAGTTATCATAGCTTCCCGCTACTGTGATGCTGCAGCTGGTATTTGTATCGAGATGCGGAGCAAATCCGGCGGCGGATTTTTCATCCGTTTTGCTGCCGCATGCCGTCAGGGATACAGCTATGATTATAGCTGAAATCATGCAGGATAGCTTTTTCATACCTTTTTTTCCTCCTTAATTCTGCGAATCTCTTTGATTACGAGTTTAATGTCTACTGGTTTTGAGATATGTCCGTTCATACCGGAGTTCAGACATTCGGTGACGTTTTCGGAAAACGCATCCGCTGTCATAGCGATGATAGGAATGGATGATGCCCACGGATCATCCAGCGCGCGGATATTTTTAGTGGCATCGAGCCCGTTCATCTCCGGCATTTGTATATCCATAAAGATAAGATCATAACTTCCTTCTGCTGCAGATTTGATTTTTTCGACGCAGATACGTCCGTTTTCAGCACGTTCTGTATTGATCCCATACATTTCCAGGAGGGCTGAAATGACTTCCCAGTTGACATCAAAATCCTCTGCGATCAGGATGTTCATTCCATGCAAATCAGAATAGTCATTCTCAGGCTCAGCGGATTTTGCACCTGTGCCGAGAACATCGTTGATTGTATCGTAAAGCGTGGAGCGAAACAGAGGCTTGCTGATGAATGCGTTTGCGCCGGCTTTCTTCGCAGCACCCTCAATATCTGTTCTGTCATAAGCGGAAATCAACAGGATTGGGATGTCCGGCGAAACCGTCGAACGAATGCGGCGCGTCATTTCGATGCCGTCGATATCAGGCATTTTCCAGTCGAGTATCACAATGCTGTAATCCTGTTCAGTTTCGTGCCGATGCGAAATCATTTCGAGAGCTTTGGACGCACTTTCCGCACAGTCGGCAGTCACTCCGAGTGATTTAAGCGTATCGGCTGCGGTTTCCAGCAGTATCGGATCATCATCCACGATCAGGACATCCATCGGCTCAAGCACCATATCTTCTCTTTGTCGTTCCGCAATTGGAATATCAAGTATCACGGTAAATGTCGTTCCTTTTCCGGGTTCGCTCTGGCAGTTGATCGTGCCGTTCATAAGATCTACCATTTGCTTTGTGATGGCAAGTCCGAGTCCGGTTCCTTGAATGCTGTTTACACGACTGTCTGTCTGGCGCGAAAACGGCTGATACATATTTGCCATATACTCCGGACTCATTCCGATGCCGGAATCGGATACGATATAGGTCAGCTGCACACATCCGGGTTTCTTGCTTTCATCCTCGCGCATATCCACGCTGACATGACCGCCGGGTTCTGTGTATTTGATGGCGTTGGAAAGGATGTTGATATATATCTGATTCAGCCGAAGCTGATCGGCGTAGAGATATTCTTTTTCCATCCGACTGATGCGGAAGTGAAACTCGATGTTCTTTTCCTTGATCATCGGCTGAGAAATGTTCACAAGATTTTCCACTGCCTCGACGATAGAGAAGGTTTGCGGGCTGAGGATCAGTTTTCCGCTCTCGACCTTGGAAATATCAAGGATATCATTGATCAGAGTGAGCAAATGATTGCTCGCCAGCGTGATCTTTTGCAGATTCTCACGGACTGATTCCGTATCGTCGAGATTCTTTTTTGCGATCGTTGTCAGACCGATGATCGCGTTCATCGGCGTGCGGATATCATGTGACATCGTTGAGAGAAAATCTGTCTTTGCTTGGTTCGCAAATGCCGCTTCTCTTGCTGCTGCATGAAGTTTCTGATTGAAGTAAAGCATAACTGTCAGATCAAACACGAACAGGATCAGAAGACCGACTGAAACAATTCCGACCAGCATCCAGTTTTCAGTGTTGACGTTCAGCTCATTCATCGGCATAAAGCTGAGAAGCACCCATTCCGCTTTTGAAGCGATCGGAGTATAAGCGAGGATACATTTCTCGCCGCGGGAATTATACATAGAAAATGAACCGGTTGAAGAAGTGATTTTTTCAAATATCTCCTGTGCAGCAGTATCACCGGAATTGTAAGACCTGTAAAACTCAAAGAAATTGGAATTTTTGAAAGAATGATCCTTGATGATATAATTGCCGTCCGCATCAATCATGGAAAGCTCTGCATTTTCATACTCTTCCTGAGGAAAGATCCATTTCTGCTCCAATTCTGATATTGGCAGTACACGCAGCAATATGGCGTCTTTGGGAACATCGGTATCCGGATCGTAAAGGGTTATAAGATTGCAGAACGCCAGAGATTGTTCGCCGTTGACCGGATTCGTATATGCACGGGAGATATTAATGGAGCTTCCGATGTCAGAGATCCAGCGCACATCTTCGAGGAGAGACACCCGCGCATAAGAAACGCTGTAATCGTCAGGGGCGTCCTGCCTTGCTTTTGAAGAGAGCCCGGACAGCGAATCAAGAAACACAATATGGGCAGAAGCGTTAGGAAGCACATGAGAGATCCGGATGAAGGAAACGGCTTCGTCAATTGTCATGTTCCTGCTGTTGATATAGCGTGCCCACACATCGCAGATGCGTTGTTCGCCTTCAAGATAATTCTCAGTGACACGTTCCATCGCGATCGTGGTATTTTCAAAATGTTCTATCTGTCTTTGCGCTGTGTTTTGGCTCTGAGTATTGGAATACAGAACCACAAAGATCAGCATAGCAATCATAATGAACACGTTAACAATAATGACCATAGTTTTTTTCATAACGTATTCCGCTCCTAAATAATCTTACTTCCATGCCTCTTAGTAAAAGTTGTTTCGGAGGCTTATTTCTGATAAACGATAATGACAGTCAACATAAGTTTCTTACCAGATACGGCAAAGAACATAATATTGATAATTATATAATGGAATAGTTTTATCTTATATAGAAATAATATCATAATGTTTGAATTGATTCAAATATATTTTGTTAACAATGCACATATTTTCGTTTTTTGTATATTTGTACAATCTTAGAATATGTCTGTTGTATAATGTGACAAGATAAAAACGCTCTAAATAATGATACTTCAATTGCTTTATACTCATCGGATAATCCAATAACAGGAGCACCAAGTTCCGAATAACTATATTCTTCTTACACTTACAAAGAACCTAGATTAAGCGTAATTCATATTAATCTGAAAAGACCGCAGATTTATTTGCGGTCTTCATTATAACAAAAAGCTCTCACAGCCGAAACTGTGAGAGCCTTATTGTTTTTATTCAGATATACATCTGATTTCTTGACGGCCTTTATCTTAAACCCGAGAAATTCAGAATAGTGTCTTTTAAGATTTGTTATCTTAGACTTCTGTGGATTTACCTCTAGTTTAAGAACTTTTGCCAACCATGTTGTAACAGCTTTATAAATAGACTCAGCTTCATTGTGGCTTCTGCACAGCACCTTAGTAAGAGTGTTCAAGTTGTACCCCAAAACAGCAAATTGCATTTTATCGTGACAGAATAAAAGCGTGGCAGAATAAATAAAGAACATAGGCGGCTATCTTATGCTGATAGTCGCCTTAATTATTATTATGTACTAATTGTAGAAATGAATTATGTATCATCACACTTTTATTACAATTAAAGAAAAATCAAAAAGCAATTTGCATGTCAGCAGAGGCGATTATTAAGATGTTTTGCATTGTTGATCCTTAGAATTCAGCATAACAGTATCAAAATCCGAAATATAATTGTTCTTTTCAGAAATAGAATTCTTTAGTACTATAGGCATATCTATAACATCTATACCTATATCTGTATCAAAAATCAAATCAATAGATACAAATGGATCACTAAATACATCTGAGATTACTTTATCATCAAAAAAGATTCTATTCCACCCTTCAGAAGCTATACTTGCACAGTTATGTGTATAAACGTTATAGTAATTATTCTTGTTCCAATACTCTATGATTTTATCTAATTGTTTTTTGGTTATTGGTTTTTTGTAACCATAGGATGTTCCCCATGGTGTAGCTTTACTTAAATAACCGTCATCACTAAACTCCCAATTGATATGGATTTCTCCAGCATATGATTCTATTGTATTTTGATATAATAGATGAATAACTTCTTTTATTATATATATATATGGGTCAAGTGCAAAAATAAGATCGGCTCGATTTGGTTTAAAGCTTAGTATTAAATCTTCTGCCGATGAACCAATGCTTATTACCTCGTTTCTATTAATTTTCAAATTTTTGTATATAGTATCAATACCTGAAAGATTCATTTCTGTATTTACAGCACTTTTGAATAACAACCATGAATGTCCAAAATCAGTGATATATTCATGTTGACCATCAGCACTGGCGACAGTCAGATAACCTACTACACCACCATATAATCCAAAATCAAAAGGTGCACTATCTTCGTTATCAGGTATTCCGTCATTATCTGTATCAGGATCTACTGGACTTGATTTCAGTTTAACAGTAGTTTTTCCATCTTTTGTCTCAATTGAGATTTCATCACCGTTCTTTAACTTATCACCATCGAAATCATCGCCGCCGTTTTGTATTTCATCGTATGTTTTATTATCGAATACGCGAGTTCCTGAATCTGTTCTGAGCTTACCTTCACACATCGTCTTTGTGTAGTAATCAGAGATGCCATCGTTATTAATATCTGAGGTATAATCAATAGTTTCAGACTCTACTTCATGAAAAACATCATCAAGATCAGGAATATCATCTTTTTTAGCACCTGCTGTTGCATAGAAATATTTTCCGCCTGTTTCTGAAGCTACCTGTCTAAGTACAGATTCTGTTACATCACCCATGCCTATGGTATATATTGATATTCCTGAAACATTCGCGGTTTTAATCAGTTCATCATATGGATAGCTTATCTTGGTATCTTCTCCGTCGGTTAAAAATACGATATATTTGTATTTTGCGGTAGATTTTGAGAATAGTCTTATAGCTTCATAAAGTCCGTCTGAACCGTTAGTTCCTGATTTAGAAGTAAAGCCAAAATCATATTTAATAGAGTCAATAGCGTCTGTTACTTTGTTTTTGTCACTTGTAAGACTGCAAACAACGTCTGCCTGTTTAATGAATTTAACTACTCCCGCTTTATCTTTGTCAGTGCGAAGTTTTTCAACGAATGATTTACAAACATCACGGAAGAGCATATTCGGATCGTTCCACTCCATACTCATTGAGTAATCAACAACGAATACTATATCAAGTGAGGCATCAGGGTTATAGTTCATTTCGCGTGGCTTGATCTGATATTGCCAGGCTTTTTCAAACGCAATGCGGTTGAGGAGAATGTATTTTGAGAAATGGCTCAGCTGAGCAGTAGCTGTATTGCCTGAAACAGTAGTTTCAAGTGCTTCGAGTTCCTGTGTTTCCTCGTTGAAGTAATAGATTACAGGCTCAAATTTATCATCATCTGTGAGAGCTTCATCAAAGGTGAAGCTGAGTTTAGCGCTGATAAACGGGTTACCATCTAGAGTAAAGTCGTATGCAGGTGATGTGTAGCCAGGAATTGTATCATTCAGAAAAACATTGCTGATCTGCTCTGCTTCAAATTCAGCAGCATACTTGCCCTCGCATTCAAGCTCTATGCTCATAGCGCCATCAGTCTTTTTTATAACAAATGACTGATCAGCATTAAGCGGATCAAAGCCATTAGTCTTTTCCCAACCATCAGAAGCGCCGTCACCGTCGGTATCTTCATTTAGCGGATCAGTTCCGATAGCTTTTTCTTCACTGTCGGTAAGATCGTCCTCATCAGTATCAAACTTTAGGGGATTTGTTCCGATTTTGAACTCGTTTATATTGATTATTCCATCGTTATCTGAGTCCTCGTCTTTATCTAAGACTCCGTTACCGTCTGTATCCTTCTTTCTCGTATCAGTATTAAGGAACATGATCTCCTGATAATCAGTAATACCGTCATTATCGGTGTCCATTGTCTGATCGTTACTCTCAAGACAGTCCGGCAGACTGTTGCCATTCTTATCTATTTCATTTGTCCACATGGCATATATTGTTGTATCAGCGTTAACAGGTGTGTCAAAATCATAGATCTGCGAGAGTGATTGGTCAGCATACCAGCCAGCAAATGAGAAGCCATCTCTAACAGGTGTCTTTGGCTGTACCGCAAAGTTGCCTGCCGCTACTGTTTGATCTGCTATCTCGCTGCCGCCGTTTACAGCAAATGATACTGTGTATGAAGCAGCTGTATCTGTTTCAGGAACTGTAAAGCTCATTTCAGCTTTTACTGTATAAGCATTACCGGATACCTTTATTGTCTTATCTATGCTTATAGTTGTCTTATCAGCCGAAAATGCATTGAGTGGTGATACTGAAGTAATGAAGCCTGCACATATCATAAAACTCAGGATAGTTCTTGAAGCCTTTCTGTTCTTCCTGAGCAGAAAAGAACCTGCTCCGAGAGCGAGCATAATAAACAGAATCGTTGAGATATGGCTGTCATCACCAGTCTTGGGACTATTTACCTTTTGTAAAGCCGTAGGGCCATTTTTTACAAGAGTTATTTCCTTTTTGAACTGTTCACCTGACTTCAGAGTAATGTTTCCTGAAGTCAGTTCACCTGATTTAAGCTTTAGCCCCTCAGGAATAGTAAGTTTTACACTTGCACCGTTAATATCATATGTATTTGTATTCTTGGCACTAAAAGTAAACTTCATATCGTCTGTGTTGGAAAAGACTTCCTTATTAGACATGAGATCAGTTTCAATCCCGTCTGAAACAGCGTTTGATGCTGCGAAAGCAGTAATCGGGATATTGAGCGTAAGCATAAATGCTATAACGATTACCGCAATTAGTCCTATTTTTTTGTTCATTTTTTTCTCCTATATATCATTATTTTGTACAAGCATTTCCAAACTCTTGCAATACTATTTTATGTTTGTGATAAACGATTTGTCAAGTCGATTGTTGCTGTATTCTGTGACATCTTCTCGTGACTTCTTATAGTAACAATGACAGATTAATGACACTTTTGCATTCAGTTAAATAAATAAGCGTTTTCTCATATAGAAGAAACGCCTATTTACCACTATTTGCGTGGAGCTGATGATCGGACTTGAACCGACGACATACGCCTTACCAAAAAAAATTGGCAGAAGTGGCTTTTTATTGCTGTAGCAAAGCATTGAACCCTTTTTAAAAATGTGATAAAATATTTTTTGGAAAAAATGTCCTACCCGATGTCACAAGTACGAGTGTATATAATGAAAGCGATCGCTGAACAGAATAGGAGGAACACATATGACGGATCAGGAGTTCAAGAAACACATGGAACGATCACCGGAAGAGTGCATGAGAGCAGTTTTCGATGAATACTGTAATTATGTATATGTTATAGCTGCAACTAAACTCAAAAGCTGCGGTACTGCGGAAGATATAGAGGAATGTGTGAGTGACGTTTTTACTGAGGTATTCAAAAAGGTAAATTATATTGGTGAGCGTGAAGGCGACCTAAAAGGATTTATAGGAGTTATCGCTAAACGCAAGGCAATAGATATGTACAGAAAGCTTACTGTAAGAGCTGACAGAACCATATCTGCTGATGATGAAGTGCTCAGAGAAATATCGTCGGGAGAAAATATAATCGAATCTTCTGAGATGTCAGAGCGTAATTACATCTTATTCAATAAAATAAAAGAATTAGGCGAACCTGACACAACGATAATAATAAAACAGTACTACTACAATATGACGGTAGCTGAAATAGGAAAAGCAATTTCAATGACAGCAGCCGCTGTACAGAAACGAAGCGTCCGCGCAAGGCAAAAGCTGAAAAAGATGCTTTGTGAAGTCGGCATAAATTATTAAGGAGGGATATGTATGAAGACTAAAGAAGAAATGTTCAATGAATTCGACATTGACCTTGAAACTGCAGACAGAGTTGCGAAGGAATATCCGTCCCTGTCAGCTTCAGCAAGAGAGAGGATGTTTAATATGACTAAAGAGAAAATGAATATAACAAGCAATGCTGATGAGCCAAATAAGAACAGTGTAAAGGGCGTAGAGAATTACAATCGTCCAAGATGGATAAAGTTTGCAGGCATGGCAGCAGCTTTCGCTATAATCGCAGGCGGTATCGGCGGAGAAAGCTATCTGCTCCACAAAATGAATAAGTCAGTTCCGGGCTCATCATCTGTGACAGATACGACTACAACATCTTCCGTGACAGAGGTCACTACTACATCTGATGTGACAACAACTGTTACCACAACTACAGCAGCTGCCGAGACAACTACAGCAATAGATGAGTCAACTCCTGAGGGGATTGCACATAAGCTTACAGATAATTATTGGGATTATGAGTGCTTCTTTGATGTTACTGCACGTATAAGGGGGGATTTTGAAGGTACTGACAGTTTAAAGCTTAACTGCACTATGCATTATGACACGCTGACATCTGATGCAGAGCTGGAATATTGTAAGACTACTGATGAAAGACTTACAGAGAAAACCATGGACGGGGTAAAGAAGCTGTACAATACTTATTACGGCGAGAATTATGATCCGTTCTATTCTGTCAATGCTGAATACACAAATAACAATGCATTATTCGGGCCTTCATTTACAGCAGATACTCTTCCTGCTGACGGAAAAATAGATCATGCATATACATATATCGAGTATGAGGGTGAATTATATCAGAAATGTTTCCATAAGGATTATATTTTAGGTAATCACTGGTCAGACGATCAGACAGAGGTAACTGATGTGACAGAAAACTCCTTCACGCTTAAAAGAAAGTTTAATAACAACGCAAATGGAATGTACGATGAAACGCACGGTGAAGTAACGTTTAAAATAGCATTCGATGAAGCTGCTCAGGATTGGAGAATAGAGCAGAAGGATATTGATTATGACTATCCAAGTACTTCAGCAGTTGTAAACTGATCCTATAGCTGTGAAATAAGCGGCATATGAGCTTACTGAAAAATCATAAATATTAAAAATAAAGAAGCTGTTCGCAAAGAACAGCTTTTTTTGTAAAATTAAAGTATGTTAGTTATCCTCTAAAAATCGTTGACAATGTAGTATAAAAAGCTTATAATATTTATAAAGGAATCCATATTTTCATTGTATTATGGAGTGATAAGCTTATGGCTCATATTAAAGCAAATAAAAATAAAGCTGGAAAAGTAATCAGTTATCGAATTTGGGCTTCGGATGGCTATAATGGAAACGGAGGACAACGTCTTAAGAGTAAGACATGGAAAGTTCCTACAGATATGACTGAAAAGCAAGCAGCAAAAGAAGTTGAAAGAATAGCCATACAGTTTGAAGATGAAGTAAAGAATGGAGTTGTTGGTTCTCAGAGAAATTTAAAACTTTCTGACTTTATTCCAATGTATCTTGATGTGAAAAAAGATATTCTTGCTCCTCGTACATATGAAACATATACGAAAATCTGTAGTAATCTTATCTTACCGTTATTAGGTCATATAAAGCTCGTAGACATTAAGCCTGCTCATGTACAGCAATTCATAAAGTATATTCAGAATAACAGTAATACAAAGCCGTCACCGTCCACTATAAAGCGTAAGCTTGCTGTACTGCAATCGGTATTACATCAAGCTGTCAAACTCGGATTAATTCAGACCAATCCTGCTAACGCTGAAAGGCTTACAATGCCAAAGGTGATAACTCCGAAAGTGGAGATATTCACAAAACAGGAAGCTATCGAAATGTTATCATGTTTGGAAGATGAACCTTTACAGTATAAAGCTATTGTTTATCTTGCAATAATGAGTGGAGCACGTGAAGGAGAACTGACTGCTTTGAAATTCAGTGACGTTGTTTTTATCAATAACAGAATCACTATTGAAAGAGCCGCTTATAAGCTTAAAGGCGAACCGATAACAACAAAGCCGCCAAAGGATAACGATGTTCGAACAGTTAAAATAGATGAATACACCATAGATCTTATACGCCAATTAAAGGCAGAAAAGGAGCGGGAACGTCTGAGACTCGGTACTGCTTGGGAAGGTGACGAATGGCTGTTTACAACATGGAACGGTTCAATTATGCACCCTGCAACGCCATCACATTGGTTTCGGGATTTCTTAAACGTCATGGACTTAAACATCGTAAATTTCACGCTCTGCGCCACACATCAGCTACACTTCAATTATTAGGCGGTGTAAATATCAAACAGGTATCTGGGCGATTAGGTCACGCCGACTTGAGAGTAACCAATCAATATTTGCATTGCCTTTCAGAAGCAGATGAAGTCGCCGCTAATGTATTACAAGAAATGCTTATAACGAAAATAGAAAAAAAGGATGACATTAAAGATAACACACACCAATTTGAGGAAATCAATGAAGAAATATCATAAGAATTATACGAAATATAGATTAATGTCGATGCTAAAAAGTGTAAAGAAAGTGTAAAGAATGATATAAAAAACTATAAAACGAAACAAATGATTATGAGAAGATTTGTGATGCATTTCACGTAATATTGGCAAATATCTAAGAATATAATTATTGATAAAAGATAACATGAGTCTCTGGCAGTGTGGGGGTAAGGGGTTCAAGTCCCCTATGGTCCACCAGATTTAATGACGAGGAAATGGCTTAAAATAGCCGTTTCCTCGCTTTTACTTTTAGACGAAAAATGGCTTTGTCCGCTATTTGTCCGCTACTGCTCATTTTAGCAGCAGAAAAAGCCGATAATCAGCCCTTTTGAAGAAAGCCAAAAACACAGTCCATTGCTTCAGAAACTCTTGCCTGTGCTGTCTGGAATACATGGGAATAAATATTCAAAGTTGTAGCTGAATTACAATGTCCTAATGCCCCCGAAACAGTTGTAACGTCGATCCCTGCTGAGATCATAGATGAAGCAGCAAAGTGTCGGAATGAATGTATTCCATAAAACGGCAGCTCATTTGCGTCGCAGAGATCGCGCAGCCATTTATACGTAGTATGGCTTCCCATTGTCTCACCGTTCCACCTCGTGAAGATACGGTCGGTATCTACCCATTTGTCACCAAGTCTCAGGGCTTCGTCTGCTTGCTCATCTTGGAGATCACGAAGCATTTCAATGATCTGAACAGCTATCTTCAGAGTACGCTGTGAACGTCTTGTTTTGGTAGTATCCGTATAAGTACCTACGCCTGAGACATAGTTTGCAGTTCTGCGGACACTTATCGTGCAATTATTAAAATCAACATCTTTCCATTCCAAGCCAAGCATTTCTGCGCGTCGGAAGCCGCTGTAAGCAAGGAGAAAGAAGAAAACCCGGTATTTCAACGGCTGATCCTGCATGAGCGAAAGAAGTTTCATCATTTCTTCCTGAGAATATATCTCTTTCTTTTTGGACTCGCCTTTAGGGATTATTACCTTACTGCACGGGTTGTCAGAAACCAGTCCTGAGCGTATGGCATAACTAAATACATCTGAGATAAACGTGAGGTGGTGTATGATCGTTTTTCGTGAAAGAGGTTTTCCTGTATTTATATTGGCTCCTTCTTTGGCAAGTGAATTTATAAAGCCTTGAATGTGACGAACTGTGATTTTATCAATGCGGAGATGACCGAGCAGGGGATATACACGATGAGTGATATTTCTCATTCGATATAATGTGGTGTGGCGGAGATTAAGATTTGCATATTCTTCAAACCATTCCTCCGCAAGCTCCTGAAACTTAATTGCAGAAGTTTTGTAGCCGTAGTTGCAGGCTTCTTCAAATAAAGTTGCCTGTCTTTCTACCTCTTTCTTTATTTGCTTTGGTGTCATTCCTTTTTCGGATTTCCAGGTCATGGACTGCTCCATGTGTTTACCGTTAATATCGTAGCCGCAGCTTACCCTTATAAGGTAGCTGTCGCCGCGTTTCTTTATGGTTGCCATAAAATACCTCCTATATTTATGACATACCCTTGTACATATATAATCTTACCGTAATATGATATATATGTCAAGTAAGTTAGTGTGTCTTTATGGGGCGTGTTATTGTTTTTAGTATCTTTCGCTGCACTCGGAGAGGAAAAAACTATAAAGCCTTGTAATTATTGAGTTCTGTAAGCACTTCTCTGATCTTATCCTCATCTTTACTTTCATAGGCGATATTGTACAAGCTTTTGTCCTCTTTATTGGTGAAATAGGCGAATAAAATGTCTGAGTTAATCAGTGTGTCAAGCTGTGCCTTTGTCAGTTTCGCCTTATAGCGCAGCTTTTTTCCGCTTAGTGCAGCATTCTTTTTGAGCTTAGCGTATATCCAAGCATTTTTCTTCTGCGGAGTCTCGTCAATCTGCTTGTCTTTTGACGGATAAATAAGCTTTTTTATCAGCTCTGCCTTTTCAGGGAGAAAAGCGACATTGAACCTATCACCCTTATCAAAATAAGCGAATTTTATACAGTTATCCTCCAGTATCTTCTTCTGTTCCGCTGTTATGACAAGATACTGGAGCTTTTCGTTGTTTTGTGCAGCTGTTTCCTTTAGCTCCTTATACATGAGCTGATTTTTGATACGCTGGCTCTGATCGTCGAGCTGTTCGGACTTGCTCTGCATTTCAAGCAGCTCCAACAGGAACTTCCTGTCCTTATCCTTGATAGTGATAGTTACGCTGCTGTCAGCTCTGCTGAGCTTTGCTGAATACAGTATAGTTTTGCAACATCTACATGACGTGAAATATGTCCAACAACGATACTGTCAAGCATTGCACCATAAAATGCTGATACACAACCTAAAAGAAGTACATATGGATTATCTGTACAACAACCTGCAAGTGTTGAAAAATCAGTTAAAGCATCGGTAGCTAATTTTAAATTGTTGATTTTTTTTTTTTTTCAAGTATTGATTTCCATATATCACGAATGTATATTACTGCAACTATCTTTTCTCCTGGATCTAACTCCTCATAGGTGAATGTTTGATATTCTAAATTATTATCTTTTTGTAATAATGTTTCTTTTCCCTCTTGAATAAGCTTGCCGTTTTTATACTTGTTGAGCTTTACAGTCTGTTTAGCGCTCAATAATCAGAGAAATCCATTTCGCTGTTATCCCATGTCTAATTACCGCACTGAAAAATGCAGGCGTCGAAGCCCCGTATATACTCATGCCGAATTCAATGAGCGGTCCTTATGTGACATACTGGGAGAACAAATATCCCGAAGAAGTATCAGGAGTTATATTCTGTAACAGCATCAACTCGGCGGAGGAGGAAATGCCCGAAGAAGGAATTCCGAAATTAATGCGAAACGGATTTGTCGCGATCGGCGCTTTCGCCAACAAGACAGGCTGGACAACAGCAATGCATGCTTTGTTTGCAAAAGAAGATGAAAATTATTACGGTGAATATGCAAAAGATGCTTTAGCGTTCAAAAAGGCGTCCGTTCCGAATTTCGGAGAAGTAAAGAACTATAACATCAATATGAGAACAGCATGGGATTCCATACAGGCAAACGATATCCCGAAGGTGTACATAACGAACGATTATGAAACACTTGAATATGTAAGAGATTATCTGATGTTCACCTACGGTGAGGTCGATGAAGAACTTGCACAGGAGCGTTTTGAAGAAACTCAAAGTGAACAGCATAAAGAACACAGGAGAAAAATAAGTGAATACTGCAAGAGTTTCGGCAACTGCGAAGAAGTGAACATCCCTGCAAGTCATGACATATCCGACCGAAAGCCAGAAGAATTTGCAAAAGAAGTTGAAAAGCTGATAGGCAGGACCAAATGATATAGTTATGATAAGATAATGCTCCTGAAACACTGCTTATATGAAGAATAAATGATCATTGAGGACGGCGTAAAGCCGTCCTTTTTTTATTTATGGATTTCAAAATGCATGCAAAAAAATCTTTTCTTACCACTTATATCACTTTCATTATCTCTGTGCTGTTAAGCCCGCACCGATACGGTCAGAATTTGATCCCGTTTAAATCAAACCAATTGTGTAAATTTACATTACGATTGGTACTACCAAAAATACTTCGCGGTACATAAATTACAGTATATACAGAAACTATAAGTACAGTGTGCTTTTAATACTACAAAATGTACAGATAATATGAACATTTTTTAAACAAAAGTGAAACTGTTCTTTTATAATTGGTACTGTTTTTTGTAAAAATATACAAAATTATTCACTTACCGCCTTGCTAAGTTAAAAAAATACTTTACAAATATACCCCTATATGATAAAATTAAGTGTAATATTATTTTTGAGGACATTCAAAAATAATATGATCTGAACGAAAGGGGGCTGCTTTATGTGAGTACGATCGCAAAAGAAGTAACAGGAAAAGGTAACAGCAAAGGATTTTACGTATATACAATCATCCGAAAGGTATTTATATACTGTTTGTCTATTTTTATTGTTGTTGCAGCTGTTTTCTTTGCGGCAAGCAAAAGCCCGAATAAGTCGATTCTGGGTTTCAGGTATTATATTGTACTTACTGACTCGATGGTTCCTGAGTTTTCAAGCGGAGATATGGTCTTTGTAAAGCGTACCGATGCTGAAACGATAAATGAGGGCGATATTATTACTTTCAATCCTTCAAGCGGAAGTGATGCTTATCTGACTCACCGAGTTACTGAAAAAATAGCCGATTATGAAAATACAGGCGTGATCTGTTTCAGAACAAAGGGTGACGCTAATGATGCCGAAGATACCTTTCTGATTGATGAGAGCCGAGTTATAGGAAAGGTTCAGTTCCACATACCTAAGCTCGGGAGAATAGTCAGGTTCGTGCAGCTCAGGTGGTATTTTATTTTGCCATTGATCGCGCTGCTGTTTGTATTTTTCAGGATGATGAAGTATTATTTTGACCTGAAGGGGAAAGAGAACAGCGATCAGATAGATCAAAACAATATGACAGAAATTAAAAACAATTAAAGTAGGAGGATTAGGTATGAAAAATGACGTTTCCAAGAAGAAAACTTCTAAAGAAAAGAGAGTGCTGATAGCTGCATTATGTATTGCTGCTTCTGTAATTGCAGGAAGTACATTCGCATGGTTCACTTCTCAGGATGAGGTTACTAACCGTCTGAGTGCGAAAGGCGCATACAATACGTCAATCACTGAGACATTCACTCCCCCGGAGGATATTGTGCCTGGTCAGGAAATCAACAAGGATGCCGGAGCTGTCAATACGGGCAATATTGACTCCATAGTAAAGATGACGCCCAGTGCAACGATCAATCTGACCTATGATAAGCCGACAGATCTGCCGACTGATTTCACAGGTTTTGTTGAACTCACTGCGGAAGAAGCAAAGGCAATGCAGTCAGGCGGAATGCTAGCATTTACTGGTGGAACGGCATTAGCAGCTGTTTCTGATGCAACATCCATGACTGTCAGCGGTAAAGCTGGAACTGCTGCTTCTGCAACGGATCCGCTTGCCGTGTATGATGCGGCACTTGAAACCGTGCAGGTAAGCTCGTCTACGTTTGTGCCTAATGCTACGGGATACTATGTCTTTAAGCGTGACTTTGAGCCGGAAGGCACACCGCATTATTCCGGGTATTATGCTGTAGTGGCTGGTGCAGATGTAACTTATTATGCACTTCAAACACAAACTGAAACAGACACTACTCAGACAACAGGTTCACAGGTTGTTTCGACTCCGTATATCATTGAAGCGGATGCGGTTGCCACCAAAGCACCTAAGCTGCTCAAGACTACCACTGTGACCGACAAGGCAGTTACGCTTGCGTATGATGCAACTACACCAGGCAGTGAAGTAATCAAGGCTTCTTATACGCCTGATGGAGAGACTACACCTATCACCTTTACGATCAATCTCCAGAACATTGGTAATGGTACGGTTGCTGATAAGTGGCAGAATGTCGGCGGAAGCAATTCGTCTGCCGGTGCCTTCTATTATACGAATGACCTCGAGTCCGGTACGACATCGACTATGCTGGTTGATTCTGTTGTATTTGATTCTACGAATACATTTGCGTACTCGACACTTGACTTCGACCTGGATCTTAAGCTGGATAGTGTTCAGGTTGTCACAACGAATGAGGGTATTGAGGTGCTGCCGGGTGCAACTGCTGCTGGTTCTCAGCAGGCGATCCTGGGTGCAAAGGCAACTGCAACAAATTCCGGAAAAGAGATTAACACCATTGCGTGGGCTGCTACCACCTGATCACCGGATCTTAACAACTAAATTCTAATATGTAAAAGGAGGGAGGCTGGCTTGATGCGTGCAAAGAAAAAGTTTGCGGTGCTTGTAGGCAGTCTCCTGCTCCTTTTCTGCAACAGCCTCACGGCTTTTGCGGAGGTCACTTTGCCCGAAGGCGCGGTAAAGGGACTTCCGGAGAGGCTGACTGCTATGGATTCCGGCGGCAATGCTGTCAATTCAGAAACAGGCGAATACTTCTTCCGCGTAGAAAACATGGACTATGGTGTGGACTATACCAAGGAGATCCAGCTCATGAATCTGCGCGATGATAAGGCATATCATATATATTTCTATGTTGAACCTTTGTTCAAGGACGGCGAGATCGACCTTGAAAATGGCTGCGATTGTACATTCTGGCTGGACGGTCAGGAGTTTTATAAAGGAAAAGTGACGGGCGAACCCGACAGTGGTTATATCGACCTGAGAAATGAGGTCTATGACTGCGGTCTGTATGATCCGGGAGACAGCCATACGCTGAAATGTTCTGTGATATGGAACGACCTTGATGTTCTGGTCGGTGCGGACAATGGGCACAGGCTCGTTGATATCGATGGTGAGCATGTTTTGGTCGGATCACAGAATGCGGGCTATGTTGAGGGTGAGATAGAGTTCAAGTGGATATTCTATGCCGCTGTTGATGAGGACTATGTTCCTCCTCATACAGGACTTCTGGCTGCAAGCAGCAGATCATGGCTTATTGCAATAGCTGTTCTTGCTGCGCTGACAGGAGGAATGACACTGCTGGTATTGTTGAAAAAGAAAAGGAAGGACGCTCCGCACAATTGTCAAAAGGTGACACCTGATGAAGGTTAAAGCTGCATTAGCTGTTGTGTTTTTGCTGCTATGTGCAGCAGCGTACTGTGCATATCGGTATTATAAGGAAGATGTACTTCCTCAAAAGCAGATAGACGATGCTTATGATGAAGCGACAGAGCTTTTCGGACAAATAAGACCTGAAACTCTTAAGGCAGAAATTGATGCCGAGGCGGTAAATGATGATCTTCTCAGCAATGCTGAAAAAGTCAGCAACAGAGTTGTTGGCTGGATAAACATTCCCGATACGCATATTGATTTTCCCATCGCACAGGCAGATGATAATGATTTTTATCTTCATAACGGCTTGGACGGAACATATAATTATGAACTTGGCTGTCCCTTTCTTGATTATCGGTGTGAGTCTGATTTCAGCGGTTTCAATTCCATCGTATATGCACATCACATGACAGAACAGCGGATGTTTGCGGATATTTCATTGTTTTCAGACAGCCGATTCATGGAGGAGCATCCCAAAGGATATCTTACACTTCATGACAAGGTTTATGGTGTAAAGTTTTTTGCGTATATGAATGTTTATCCCACTGCACCTGTATACACTTCGCTTTTTATGACTTCTTCAGAGAAAAAGGAATATCTTGAATATATCTTAAAGGAGTCAAAGTACACGCAGATGACCGAAACCGAAGAGCTTGATGAAAATTCAAATCTGCTGCTTCTTTCAACCTGTACTTATGAGTATAAGGACGCAAGAGGCGTACTGGTCGGTATTATAGAACCTAAAATTGAAAAGCAGGAATGATCCCCCATGATATATCCTGTTGAAAATCAGAATTTGATCAGAGCATATCTGTGATATATTTATTATAAGTTAGACAAGGAATGATCGCCCGTAAAAGGCGGTCTCACATAAACTCGCACTTGATTCTGATGGGGGAATTGGGTGCGTTTTTGTTATTATCATGACAAAAGGCAGAAAAATATTCAATACGATCTATAAGATCATCTCTACGGTCGTTATTACTGTCGGAGCGATCATAATGATCCTTTATTTGTGCGGTATTCGGCTGTATCACGTAAAATCAGGCTCGATGGGCGAGCTTCTTCCTGTCGGGAGCGTATGTTTTGTAAGCACTTATGTCGGTTATGAGGATATAAAAGTCGGAGATGTCATATCCTTCCGTGTAAGTGACGATATCCGCGTGACACACAGAGCCGAAAGAATAACGGCAGATGGCATCATAACCAAGGGTGACGAAAATTATACGAATGATCCCGATCCTGTTACCAAAGACAACTACATTGGAAAAACAGTTTTTGCGATACCTCATTTAGGAGCGGTTTTGGGATTTTTCCGTACAATGGGCGGAATGATAGTACTTGGTATTACAGGAGTACTGATCATAGTTTCAGGTTTATTCTACAAGCAAAAATAATAAGAAAGGAGAGAATATCTGTGGAGCGTATCATGAAAGGTATTGATCGTTTTTTTCATGGAAATAAGCGTCAGATGCTGACGGCGGCTGCATTGCTGCTGATCGTATGCGTATTGCTTCTGGCAGGTATTTTCTCTTATTTTCATAGTGAAGACACCGTCACTAACAGACTGGCTGCTAAAAACGGCTCGGTAGCGATACAAGAGCCTAACTGGGATAATACGGGAAAGTTCGATGCAAAGTCCTCGGAACCCGGTATGAAAATAGCCAAAAATCCCATGGGATATAATGAAGGTCAGATATATCTTTATATCAGGCTTAAAATGACAATAGAGCTTGAAAGTCTGAAAGACGATGAAAAAGCTCTGAAAACACAGGAGTATAAGGACAATTATCTTACTGCGGATAATGATATCAGAAGATTGAAAACTATTGCAGAAAGAATAAAATATGTCGTTGATGATAACGTACAGCAGTTTATAGAACTGGATACAACTGACCCTGATGTGAAGAACTGGTCTATCACTGCCTGCCGCAACAGCAGCTTTGGATTTGAACCGAATAATCAGTCAGATGATGATAACAAGCTCGTATTCTATTTTTACTACACAAACGGACAGAAAGACAGTGACGATAATGAGCTGATGTGTCGTGTAGCACCAAATGAACTCACAAAGGAGCTTTTCCACCGTGTGGATATCCCTGAATACAAAAAGGACTATCTCGGCGTTTTTGATCTGCCGTATAAGATAACAGTTCAGGCTGAGGGTATCCCTGTAGAAAGCGCTTTACCAATGCTTGTTGATGATGCAAAGACTGAATTTGAATATTATGAAAGGTAGAGGGCGTAATGCTTGAAAAAATAACAAAACGAGTTATAGGCGGCATTGTAGCTGCTGTCATGGCAATATCAAATGTTTCGCCTATCGTACCGATATATGCTGATGAAGATATGCGGGCGACAGTCTGTGAAGAAACAACAGGCGAATTTGATCTTGAGCATAAGAGTATTGAGCTCTATCCTGATGAGCAGAACGAAGAAAAGACTGTTATGCTGGAAGGTCTTATGCCTGAGGGTGCGGAAGCACAGGCTGTTGACGTCTCAGATGAACATGAGGGAATTGCGGCTTATGAAATCACCATAACCGCAGGCGAAAGCGAATACCAGCCAGGTGAGGAAAATCCTATCCTTGTTGAGATCAGTGATCCTGTTATCCACGACAGTGACTGCCTGCAGCTCTGGCACATCAGAGATGACGGCGAAAGAGAGCAGATCTGTGATTTCTCTGTTGAGGAAGGCAAGATAAGCTTTTATGCGACTGGTTTTTCGGTATATCAGATTGTGGAAGATGCAAATTTGGTACCGGTATCTTCAAACGGAAGAGGCTGGCGGAAAATTACGGATGTTGCTGATTTGGCTAATTATGGAGAAGGAAGTAGCGGACTGTACATTAGTAGTACAAATGGTTTCTATTTCACTAATGAGACCTATAAACCTAAAAGTAATGAACCCCGAACAGGAATAAAAAAGACTTTTAACAGTAATCATAAAGGTACTACTACTGATGAGGCAATAGGATTAGGAGCAGTTCCGTATTATTTTCAAAAAGTTGAAGGAACGAATAATCAATTCTATGTATATTGTAGAAAAGCAGGAAACACCTTATATGTTGCAAATAATAATAATAATTATCTTTTGCTAGTTGACGAAAACAATAAAACTTCATTTACAGTAACTAATAATGGAAATAATTTTTCCTTTCAAAGTACTGGATATGATTATTATTGGAATATGCAAGGAAATGATAATGGAAACGGTTTTTGTTCATATTCGTCTGCTACAGATTTAAATCTTTGGTACTACGTCCCATTAGCTCCCGATCCCTACGAACTCAACGGCAAAACCTACGGTCTGATGCACTATGTCAGCGGTGCAACCGGTCATGCACTCATGGCATCAGATAACAATGCAATGGAACTGCTTGCCTACGTTATCCGTCAGAATGAGGCGGGAAATCCGGAAACAGTCTATGTAGCAGAGGACGCGGATATCTCAGAATGGAAGTTTGAAAATGTTGTGGAGGACAGATATTATATCTATGCGGATTTTGGAGACAACAGAAAATACCTGAAAATCCCCAGTGAAGGTGATTATCCTTCGTTTGTTACAGTCTCGACCGGTGATCCGATTCCGGATGGACTGGAGATTCAGGTTGTGCCGAATAGCAAGGGTAAAATCAAACTTGTAGCGAACGGAAAAAGCATCAAATTAAACACCGTATCTGATGGTGCAGGCAATGAAAGAGCAGTGTTCCAGAGTGTGGACGCAAGTCAGGGGGAATACATAAATCTTGTAGACCTCACCGAGCTTCCTGAGCATAACAAAGTTGTGACATACAAGGCAAGAGAAGTTAGCGTCAGCGATGTCAAGGACGGAGAAGAACTCATTATTTATACCCGTGTTTGGAACGATACAGCAAAGCGTTATGATTTCTATGCACTGGCAGATGACGGAACGCTTGTGCCTTGCTATGAGCGCGGCGACAGCATCATGTGGCTTTCCGGCAAGCGCAATACTTTGATCTGGAATTTTACAGAATACCACTATGATTATACGAATACCCCGAACTATTACTATGAGTTGTATAATCCCTATTCTCAGAAGTATGTTGCGCCGATCCGTCCGAACGCCAGCTTATTGGAAGGACAAGTGCTGGGAGACGAAAAGATCGGTATCAATCTGCCCGGCAGAAAAAAAGGCGATTTTTACACAGACATTCTGGCATGGGATGATGTGAGCTATTCTTATTCCGGTCTTGGCATAACAGCTGATGGTAAGCAAACCGAACCAACCACGCGCCATCTGGCGAGTACATTTTATTTTGCACGACTTGTTGATATGAAGAACGATCTGACAGAGGTTGCAACGGTCAATAACAATGACTACGGCATCACCATGAAAATGGTCAACTTTGATGAGCTCAGCAAGGAGCAGGCTCTGGCATATGTGAATGCATCGGCGGCTGAAAACGGCCTTTCGTCCACGACGATCGGAAACTACGGAACTTCAGTGAGGAGCCGTTTTACATGGGAATACCTCGGCGGTATTAGTAACGGCGGAAAAGACAGTGTGCCAAGACAGGGATTACTGTCAACAAACCTTGTGAACGGCTACCCCCTTTCTAACATCGAAACTTATCACAATGTGCAGGCTTCCGGCATTCCGAACCAGAACTATAATCAATCCATTGCCCCCGCTTTTGCAGATGCAACGACTGTCAACCATCTGTTTATCCAAAGCATCCTGGACCAGAGCGGTTATTTTGAATATGACAGCTGTCAGAATTATGCCACGCTGAAACAGGGTGACACAACCGGAACGGATTTCTATGTTTCCAAGGAAATCGGCACGCATGATGCGACGAAAAAGTCTTCATTGCAGCACGGTCAGTTTTTTCCGTATGATGATATCGATATGGATACTTACGCGACCGTGAATAATGAGAATCTATACACTGCAACCCTGGACTCGCTGGATGACAACGACCCGCGAAAATTCGAAAAGCTGCATCTGATCGAATCTCCGGACTATTATTTCGGCATGGAGCTGGAAGCAAGCTTTACACAGACACCGGACGGCAAAGACAACTGGGGGCATGATATTATTTTTGAGTTCACCGGTGACGATGATTTCTGGTTCTATGTTAATAATGAGCTGGTCATTGATCTCGGCGGTACGCACTCTGCACTTGCCGGAAGTGTAAACTTTGCAACGGGTGATGTTGTTGTAAACGGCGTTAAAACAAACCTGCGTGATGTGTTCATTAATAACTTCCGTACACGGTATCAGGGTGTGCTGGATTCGGAGGCGTATGTAACGGACCTCAATGCATTTCTGGACCAACATTTTGACTGGGATCCAAATAAGAATGAATATGAAAAAGTATTCAAAGATTACACCAAACACACCATGAGAATTTTTTACATGGAACGCGGTGCCAGTGCTTCTAATCTGCATATGCGCTTTAACCTGAGCTATGTCAAGCCGGGCGACGTTGTGCTGACCAAGGAGATTTCTGGTACAGATGACCTCGATTTTGAAATGGTTGAATACCCGTTCCAGATTTATTACCGGTTTAATGAAAATGGCGAAGAACATATTCTCGGAGATGAAACAGATGACACACAGGACGCTGCCGTTTTCATCACCTATGAAAACTCGACAAAAACCGTTGAACGTTTACAGACCTATAAACCGCCCGGTTCAATGTCAGCAGCACCTTATAAATCCGTATTTTTTGTCAATCCGCAAAACAAAGCAGTCGTTCATTTTCCGACAAATACCTACCAATATAAAATCGTTGAATGCGGTATGGATAAGGATATCTATGACCAAGCAACGATCAATGGTGTCGTATTGGACGCTACCAACGTCGGAGGCTCCAATGCTAATCAGCCAAGCGTGCGTCAAAACGGAGACAGATATGATTATGACAGCGGCTGGATGACCGTACAAACACAGGGCTTTGCAACATATAATAACCGTGTTGATCCGAGTGGTTTGCGCAGACTGAGGTTTACCAAAGAGCTTTACGACAATGATTATACGTATGCCGCAAACCTTTCCAGTGATTACAAGAATAAGCACAAAATGACGGCAGAACAGGATCCCACAACCTTTACGTTCCGTTTGTATCTTTCCAACGGTGTATCGGATGAACTGCCGCTTGCGTATATGGTGAATTATCGCGTGCTGGATCCGGAAAACTATTATTGTACGTGGAACAGTCTCGAGCAGAAGTTTGATAGGTATGTCTATAATGGAAATTATATCAAACTGGACGAACTTGACACACTTCTGGAATCGTTCTCATCAAAAGAAGAAAAAGATGCATTCCTGAGGAAGATGACATTTGAATGTTCCATGAACGGTTCGATCTCCAAGATTCCGGCATGGTATACGGTGGAAGTTCCTAATCTGCCTGTTGGACTGACCTTTATGGTTGAGGAAAGAGATACCACAACAGAACGTCCGCTTGGTTATGAGCGCGTGATTTATGAGCGTGAAGCCGGTACGTATAATCTGCTGGAGTCAGGTGTGGAAAACAAGGGAAGAATCGAAAAGGACAAATCTCCGATGCTCCGCGTCATCAATCAGAGAGGCTACGAGCTGCAAGCAGTCAAGGAATGGAGTGACAAGGACTTTGTAGCCGGCCACGATAACATTTTCATGGCGCTGTATGTTAAAAATGAAAGCGGAGGCTATGATCTTGCTTCAGGTTATATTACCTCTCCGGTCAGAAGGCTTACTTCACCAAACACCGAAATACGCTTTTTCATGAATCGACTGGGTGATAAATCTCTTAATGATTTTGCGATATTTGAAGTCTTACTGACGAATGATAATTACACTGTGGATGAAAAGGGATTTGTAACACTCGGTTCGGGTACAGAAGTAGAACCGATTGAGAATGGAGGAATGAAGCTGATCATTCCCTCAGCCGACAGAATCATTGAAGCAAACAGTACATTTGCCGTATTTCAGAATGTCGAATTCCTGGATACAGACAATGCTTCCGACTGGTCTGTTCAGAAACAGTTTGACACACAGTCCAATCTGTACGGCGACCGTTTAATCAAGGCAGGTAATGTTCCGAACTACCTGCTCGGAGCGGAATATCTGCGCACAGCTGATGATTCCAAAAGTTGTACCGGTAATCTCTGCACATTTACAGCAGGTTCAGATGCAGATATCTATGTGGCATGGGACGATCGGAGCGGTCCGAAGCCAAGCTGGTTGAACGGTTGGGTGACGCTGACAGACACCTTTACAACTGCAACAACACCTCCCGTTACAATGACACTTTTTAAAAAGACTGTCAGTCAAGGCGACACGGTCACACTTGGCAGCAACCTCGGTGACAGTACACCAACAGTCAGCTATCATAGTTATGTTGTCCTGGCGGTCCCAAAATACAGCGAAGGAAGGATTATCAATCCGAAGAACAACTGGAATGCCAACTGGACGATTCAGAAAGCTTTTGACAGCAGTTCGTTCCCTTACAATGACAGGAATGTCAGAGTGGATGACGACGATTTCCCGGAAAAATATACCGGTGCAGAGTATTTGCGCACAACCGCAAGTGCCGGATCATCAGAATTACAAGTAAAAACCAATTCGGTCGTCTATGTTGCTTTGGATTCTGAAGTCACTTCGCTTCCTGATTGGCTGAGCGGCTGGAAAATAACGAATGATACGATCAAAACTTCAAACGGAAGGACGATGGTGCTTTACAGCAAAGACAGCAGCGAAAACGATATTATATCGCTTGGAGGCAACAGCGTGACCGGCGATAAAAATCCTTATTTTGTTCTGGCACTTCCGAAGTATACATATGAAACAGAGTACAACATAGGCAGTCAAACAAATGCGATGACTGTTCTCAAAGGGACAGCAAACGCCGACGATATCACAGGGCTTTACAGCAAGGATGCAGATAATCAGTATCATCTTGCAGCAGCCTCGGAGCGTCCGGTCAGAAAATTGCAGTCAGATGAGATCAAGTATTACTTACAGTCTGACGATACTGCAATAGATCAATATAAGATCTACAAGCTGGATCTGTCCGGCTATAAATTTACAGTGGATCAGAACGGCACCGTAACGGTAAATGAGGATGACATCAATATAGGTGAAGTGCAGGAGACAACCTATTCATCACCTGATATCAATGGAAAGGCTAAGATCACAGCGACTTACAATTGGGCTTCCTCGGAGGAAAACGGTGTTTTCGTTGCACTTTATCATAATACGAACGGAACATGGAACCGATACACTGAAACTGAGATCAAGAGGCTCATTTCGCCGGTTTCAAAAGTAAGCTATACTGTGAATCTCCCGACAGATCTTCCCGAAGGAACAACTGCAGAACAATATCTGCAAAATTTCAAGGTCTTTGCGGTGACGATAGCCGGAAACGGTTATCTTATTGATAAAGACGGATATATGACGCAGATCAGCAGCAGCGGCTCCGCGGAAGAGACGTTCAGCGAAAGTCAGGTTCAGATGATCGAACAAATCACCGCAACGCCTGTAACCTTTACAACCCGTGAAGATACGATCAGCAATACCCGTCAGGGTGGCGTAGAGATTGATCTGTATAGAATGGGTACAAGAGATGTGCCGTCAAATCATATTGGCGGTAATCCGGGAATCGCCCTTCAAGGCGGTGTCTTTGAATTGTATCACGGGGATGAACTTATCGGTACCTATGTCTCAAACGAAAGAGGCAGAATCACCGTTATGTATAATTATGTACAGGACGATTATTATACCCTGATACAGACAACGGCACCAAAATCTTATATCGGTTTGCAGGAACCTGTTGTGTTTAAAGTTCGTGAATCACCAAATAAAGAAGTCAATGTTTACAGAATAACGGACAGCGAAAGTCCTGCGTATGAAACTGTGAATGATGCGTGGAGAAATTATCACTTTCCGATGTCAGAAGGCGACAAACTTGTTGCTTATATTGACGTCTACAACAAACCGTTTATATTGCAGGCGATCAAGGTCGACAGCAAGGAAGTTGACGGCGAGGGCAATCCCAAACCCATTCAAGGTGTGACATTTGCGCTGTACCACGGTGTCAAAGGTATTGACGGCTGGACTCCCGGCTCAATCGTGAAACCGGTTGAAACTTACGGTAACTTGATGACAGATGAGAATGGACATATCGCCAATATCTCTCAGGCACTTGAAGAAGGTGTCTATTTCTTGAAGGAAGTCTCTGCCAAGAGCGGATACAAATTATTAGATCGCTATATCAGGATCAACGTGACAGAAAATGATGTTGACATCGGCAACGGACAGGACGATCCGACCGCTCATGTAGTTGTTGAAGGTTCGGTCACAACGGTCACACTTAACAGCGGTATCAAGCTGATAAAAACCGATGATGATAATTCAAGAACCTGTAAGATCATAATTCCAAATGAAAAAGCGCAAAGCGATTACTATTTCGACATCGAAAAGATCATTTTCGTGGATAAAAACATCCATGACAGTGATAAAAAGCAGAAATTTGTATTCAGAGTAGATCGTTTCGATGAAAATGAGACGGCTTTCACCGACCCGAATATCAGGGGAACGTTCTATGTGACACTCAACTGCAACAAGGAAATGGTATATACAGCTGATGATAACATTACATTAGACGGAGCGAATTATAATTATAGCTTCTTCCATGAGGATGATACCGTTTCTCTTACAAACTCTAAATTCCGCACTGCTGACAGCTATGTTGAAAAACAGTATACCGCAGAAGGGAAAGCCGATAACTATGATTATCCGGCAGCAATATGGAACGGCAGAAAAACGGTACGTGTTATGAAAGAGGGAATATACCGTATTTCCGAAGTTGATAAATGGTCATCAACAGATTATGATCTCTGGTATGGTTCAAACCGTTATAAAGGTTATGGCGACGGCACTCACGAAGAGACGGTCATAACCAACGGTTTCCGTGACAGTACGACAACAGGAAGTATGGCTTTGCCTGCCGCTGATAAGAGTTGTGTATACATAAATGTAAAAAATGTCAGAGCAGGCGAGTTCGATACAGCTTCAAAAACACTGGACAGCAAAATTGTTTGGCGTCCGACAGCCAGCTTTACAAACAGCGAAACTGAATACGCATATCTCAGTTCACAGGCATATGCTGACAACACTATTTCACGTTAAAGAAAGGAGGAGCGTTTAATGAAAAAAAAGAAAAAATATGTTGTTATAATAAGCAGTATCATATCAGTTATGTTGATCGCTCCTCTTATCGCATATGCAATACTGTATAAAAGTGATGAACGGAAAAATGAATTCAGAGCTGCAAAAGCAGATATTCAGGTCAAGGAAGGCGACAAAAGCGACGACGATCTGATAAATGAAGATTATACCTGGACAGCCGATGGTGATATCTATAAAGTTGATAAACCTGTTCAGATCTACGATGTCCGTGACAATAACGATGAGTACCTGCGTGTAAGATTTGTACCGATGTGGTATGATTCAGCCGGCAACATATGCGGTGGTGCAGAGGATTTTTCTGATTACAGCAAAACAGAACTGGAAAACAATGAACTTAAATTCAAAAATTCATCCGGTACTACGCTTCTGACATTAAAGCTATCTACAGAGCCTGTCTGGAGTGACAGCTGGGAATATAAATCATCAGATGAATGTTTCTACTACAAAGGTGAGATCAAATCAGGTGACGTATCTGAAAAGCTGCTGTCAGAAGTTCAGATACCTAAGTCTGTCTATGAAAGTACAACAGAATATACTTTGCATATAGAGGTCCTTGCAGATGCAGTGCAGACCGAAGGAAATGCAAAAAAGGACAGGCGCTGGTAAACAAAAGGCTGCGGATAGAAATTGCTTCTATTCGCAGTTTTTTGCATATATAATGGATTTACGGTGCTCTCAAGATGTTTTTATTCTGAATCCTTGGTAACAGAAAAAAATATTCAGCTTTCAGTATTTAAGTATAAGATCCTCCTTATAAATACAAAGTAAACGTCATGCTTTCCCGTAGTCTCATCTGTTTTGCAGTTCTGAGTTTTCCATGTCTGCCAGCCGCCTGTTTCGCTGACATCAAGCTTACCTATGAGCCTGCCGTCTGAACTGTCAGGACGAACTTCAAGTGCTGCCCTTGCACTGTTAGAGACGATACGGAAGCAGCGCTGAGCAATTCTCATTTTCAATTTTAATGTATCCATTGACAATAAACAGAATAAATGATAGATTATAATTAAGAGAAAACCAATACGTTATATATTTTTTATTTTAACTTGAAAAACACTTAGTCTTTTCACACTCTCATAACGTCTAATATGTAAGAGCACGTGATCTGACACGAAAGGAGCCAGAACGATGGATAACGGTGAAAGTAGCTACCGCCGTTTCCTTGCAGGTGATGACAGTGGTATGGTCGAGATCGTCCGCGAATTCCGAGACGGTCTTATGCTTTACCTCCGCAGCTATACCGATGATATCGGTTCTGCGGAGGACTGTATGCAGGACGCATTTATAAAGCTTGCCATTAAGAAGCCGAAATTCAACGGCAAAAGCTCTTTCAAGACATGGCTTTATACTATCGGCAGAAATATTGCCGTTGATCATAAACGACGTTTGCTGAGACGCAAAAACGTATCACTGAACGAATGCATTGAAATTGCAGATGAGGCCGATCTTGAACGAAGTTACCTTGTGACAGAGCAAAGGATAAATCTTCGTCATGCGATATGCAGGCTTAAAGAAGACTATCAGCAGGTGCTGTATCTGACCTATTTCGAGGACTTCAGCAACGAGGAGACCGCAAAAATAACGGGCAGATCGGTCAAGCAGATAAAGAATCTCCTGTATAATGCAAGGAAAGCACTCAAAACAGAACTTGAAAAGGAGGGCTTCAATTATGAAAACATATGAAGAAACAGCTCAATACATACTTGAAGTCCGAAACGAACATGAAAAAAAGATAAAGCGCAGGAAAGCGCTGGCAATGCGCATTATACCTGCCGCTGCGGGTATTTGCAGTGCTGTGGTGATATGCTTTGCAGCTTTGAAGAATAACAGAAAGCCTATCGACCTGATAACTGACGAAAGCGTTATAACAGGCGGTTCTGTCTCAGTTGTCACAACAGTTCCCCACGGCACAGAAGAAGCAGTCACAACACAGATATCGACTGCTCAAACAATTACCCAAACAACTGCTGAAACAACTGCTAAAACGACCGCTGAAACAACTGTATCTGCCGCATCTGTCACTGCCGCAAAAGCGACAGTACAAGTTGAGCAGAGCTATGCAAAAACTACCAATGTTCTGACTGCGGCAGCCACATCCGCTGTGCATACCACAGCGGCGTCAACTACCTGTGTTACCGCGACCATGACCGCGGAGACAGTCACTGCTGATGTCACAACGCAGGTGACGACAGAGGAGCCGATCAACACAGGAGGCTGGCATTGGAACGGTAACGGAGACGGTGACTGGAACTACGGCGGCTTCGGAGGATTTGGCGGCGGAGGAAACGCCGGAGGCGGCGAGGGAGGCGGCGAAGACAGCGGCGAGGAGCAGTGGCTGCAGCTTCCCATAAACGAAAAGTACTGCTATGCCTATATCTATGGATATGACAGCGTCTATGTCAACCTGTACATGATATCTCCCGAATATGCGGGAGAGCGGATAGACAGTGCGGATATGCTCAGCGGTCAGATGATAGGGGGGCAGCAAATGCAATGCTCAGCAGATGTATACAGCGTAAACGGCATTGCCGATGCAAGTGCTGTTGCTGTAAAATTTGAGGGGAATGAGGGGTATTACTTATATTACAAGCCAAATGCAGATCTGTATAAAATAACTCAAACTGTACCACAGGCATAATAATTAATGGAAGGATGATTTTTATGAAAAAAAACAAACGAATTATTGCCGCAATGATAGCAGCATTAATGACAGCCTCATCGTCTTCGTTGGTCTTGGCAAACGCAGACAATGCTGACAGCGAGGACGGATACACTGTAACTCTGGACGCTGTTACAGAAGATACGGGCAGCGAATACACTTTTGATGACATGAAGAAAATGTCAGAAGATGAGATATCTGCACTTTTTGCCGCAAAGGGTATGACAGATGAAAAGAAATACTCCGTATGGACTAAAGAAAAGGTTGCAGAGGCTCTTGAAGAATGTTCTATTATGATAGTGCTCAGGCCCGAAGCGACATTTGTGAACTCAGACGGAGAAACTATAGTCAACGAATCCGCCGATATTGAAGAATTGACAAAAGATGACGGCTGTATCACAGAGCAGATATATTACATTGCCAACTCAGTCGGTGTGCCAAACAGCGAAGTATGGCTTTTGGACGGCCACGGCTGGAAGATACGGACAGAAGAAAACGCTGAGGGCGGCAAGATATACAGAAGATATCTGAGCTTCGGTCTGTATCCTGCTAATGCACAAGGTCCTGACAAAAGCAATATGCTCATAGCTGCCGCACTGAACTATGTCCAGCTCAGCCCATGCTATGAGATCATTGAGCTTGAAAGCAAAAATGCAATTATAACAGGAGATGTTCCCGCTGTAGTTAAGGGCGATGCAAACTGCGACGGTGATGTCGATATGGCGGACGCAGTTCTTATAATGCAGGCTCTTGCAAATCCCAATAAGTACGGCTTGGACGGTACAGCAGATAATCATCTGACAAAACAGGGCGAATCAAACGGAGATATGAACGGTGACGGACTCACAGTCGGCGATGCACAGGCAATACAGAAAAAGCTGCTCAATCTGAGTTCTGCAACTATCGATATACCGTCTTCAATGAGCACAGTCCGCCTTGATGACAAGGTAAACGTACAGGCATCGGAAGGAAAAACTGTTGATGAAGAATTTGCAGCCGCAGAAATGAATCTCGGTATCGAGCTGCTGAAAAAGAGCTTTGCTCCCGCCAAGGCAGGCGAGGAGAACCTGCTCATCTCACCTATGTCCGTCTCGGCAGCTCTTGCAATGACTGCTAACGGAGCTGACGGCAAAACACGCAGTGAAATGGAGAAGGTGCTCGGAAACGGCCTTACTCTCGGTCAGATAAACGAGTATATGGCTTATTACCTCAGCAAGCTCCCCAATAATGAAAAAGAAAAGGTGTATATCGCCGATTCCATATGGTTCAAGGACAAGCCCTCATTCAAGGTATATGAAGACTTCCTTGAGCAGAACAAGAAATACTACGGTGCAGAGCTGTACAAGGCGCCCTTCGACGATAATACAGTCACAGACATAAATGACTGGGTAAGCAGAAACACCAACGGCATGATACCGTCTATACTCAGAAACGGAGACCTTGAACCCACCGAGGAAAAGGAAATGCTCATGATGCTTCTGAATACTCTCTATTTCGAGGCAGACTGGCAGCAGCCATACACTCATGCAAACAATGATATTTTTACGGATATCAATGGGGAAAAGCGTACCATAAAGTCTCTTGTCAGCAAGGAGTACGAATACTTCGACCTCGGCGATGCCGATGCTTTCAAGAAGCCTTATGCAGGCGGTAATTACAGCTTTGTGGGAATACTTCCGCGTGATAATGATATAGTTGAATATGTAAATAAACTTGACGCAGAGAAGCTCTTTGATGGGCTGAAGGAATGTGAGGATCCTGAGTCCGTGGACCTTTATACAATGATACCCAAGTTTGAGTATGACTACGAGAAGTCTCTCAACGATATACTCAAAGAAATGGGCATGCCCACAGCCTTTGGCGGAACGGCTGATTTCTCAAAGATAAACGACCTTTCCGTTGACGGTGCTCAGGCACTGTGGATAGACAAAGTGCTCCACAAAACAAAGATAGAGCTGAACGAAAAGGGCACAAAGGCAGCAGCCGTAACATCTGTGGGATTGTATGGCGGCGGAGGTATGCCTGATCTGAAAAAAGAAGTTTTCATTTATCTGAACAGACCATTTGTGTACATGATAGTTGATAAGAACAATGTACCGTTATTCATCGGTGCTGCAACTCAGCTCGGAGAAAAGTGATCTTATTCGGAGAAAAATGGCGAGATGTTCAAAAATCGACAATAATCGGCTTGTATTGTTATAGTAAATGATGTAAAATTATTATAGAAAACTCTATTCTGATATTATCTGTTTTTTTATGGAGGTGTATTATGGCATTGAATTTTTTTAGACGGGCTGCTTCGGCAGTCACAGCTGCTTTATTTCTGACGGCTGCTATACCGACAGTTTCGCTTACGGCTAATGCGAAGCTTTCGGGAATAACAAGTAATGGAAGTACCAATGCAGACAGGACCGTCGGTACCATTGATAAGCTTGGCGCATGTAACTATGCAAAGATAGTTATGGAAGCTCCTGACAGCACACTTGAATTCAAAAATATCACCGAAAATGATCTGCAAATACAGAAGATCATAAATTACGCAGGAACTGTCGAAGCAGACGGCGAAACATATCTTGTAGCCAGAAAAAAGGGAAGTATAATGTACAATACCACCCTTGCCGAGATAGAGACAGATCATAATGATTACATATTCTATCATGTATGCAGTGAAGAAAGCCTCCCTGCCGAAGGCTTTGCATTTCCTTTTTATGAGCTTATACAGAGCGCAAAGCATTTCGGGCTCGTAACGGGTAAACTGAGCAGCGCAGTTCTTGACGGCAGCAATTATGACTGTAACTGTGAGCTTTCCGCACTGCAAAACAAGGACAAGGAGATCTCATGCAAGGTATACTCCGAGATCTCAAAGCGTTACATGGGTTATATCATTTTGGACGGCTATGATTTTTATTCTCCCGAGTATTATGTAATGCGCGGAAGTGAAATGACCGCCCGTCCGAATGGCTGTTTTACCATAAACGCCAAGGAATACGAATTAATGTATACTGAAAACTGTGTTGACTCGTATGTGGAGAAAAATCTGTCAAGAACTTCCGCATATGAACTGAATGCCAAAAACAATATCACCATTGATTATCGGGTCAGCGACAGCCTTGAAGGTAAATACGGTATCGTGTATAAATTCTATTTGCATGATATTGATCCTGACAAGCGCATATCATTCAGTATAGCCGAAAAAGTATCGGGCATGAGTGTGGAAGAGCTTTTCGGGAGCTATGAAAAATCCATGGGCATAGGCAATCAGCTTTCGTTTGTTAATGCTGAGCTTGTAAAGACATATACTGCCAACGGGCATGAATACGACCTCTATAAGGGCTTATACAGGTACAGAGGAGAATTCAGTTCTTACAATGAGGAAAGCTACATTGCAGTCAGAAAGGATACAGGCGATTCTGCATCTTATGGCAGCAGCATTGACGTTTATGCGCATATGAGCAACACAGAGGAGCTTTCTCAGGGTACAGAAGTATATTCCGTTGAGTTCTCCTTCCACAACTGCGGTGCAGCAGGTACTTTAGATCTTACGCGGAATGATATAAGCTTTGGCAGCGGCGAAGCTCCCGCAGCAAAGACGTCTGATCTGCAAGCCTATGAATATGTTTTCGAGGACGCAAATATACAGAACGTGAGCGTCTCGGAAGAATACTGCTCTGTCACCCTTACAGTGAGCGATCCGAGTTATGAGGCGAGAGAATGGGGCGGCTTTGGAGGAATGTCCTTTATAGAGCTATTCTTCTGTCCCAATACCTTGCCACCTGATACAGACCCCGATGATACCGACTGGAAAGCTGATATCATAAAAAAGAATCGTGCTCTTCTCTCGATGCTGCACGAGGGCTCTAAAGCTACCATAAGTGTATTTTCGTACAGTTACTTTCCTGAATTAGTAAGCCGTCAGTATAAGAGCGGCGCAGTATATAATTTCGAGGGCGTGATATCGGTAAAATCTCCCGATATTCATTACTACGGCGATATCAACGATGACGGTGTTGTTGACTCATATGACGCGATCGTTTACAGAAAACAGCTTTCAGGCAATACCACTGAAAAGCTCAATAAGGATCAGCTGCTCAACGGCGATATCAACTTTAATGGTGTAATAGACGGTGACGACCTGCGGCAGTTGCAGGATTACCTGCTCGGTATACAAAAAGAGTTCAATGCAGTTACCGAGATCGGCAGCATACGTCTTGACGATAAAGTAGATGTCTTAGCCTCCGAGGGAAAGGTTTCCGACGCTGATTTTGCATATGCGGAAATGGATCTGGGCGTGAAACTGATGAAAAACTGTTTTGATCCTACTCAAACGGGAAAAGAGAATTTCCTTATATCACCTGTTTCAATATCCACAGCCCTTTCAATGACTGCAAACGGTGCTGACGGCAAGACGAGAGATGAAATGGAAAAGCTTCTCGGAAGCGGTCTGACAATAGATCAGATCAACGAGTATATGGCATACTTTATGAAGGAGCTTCCCGACAAGCAGAATGAAAAGGTTTACCTTGCAAATTCCATATGGTTCAAAAATACCGAGAAATTCAAGGTGAATGACAAATTCCTTGAGACAAATAAAAAATACTACAGTTCTGAGATATACAAGTCTGCATTCGACGATTCGACCGTCAAGGACGTGAACAGCTGGGTAAATACCAATACAAAGGGCATGATACCTGTTATCCTTAACAAAGGAGATCTCGAACCCAAGGGCGATATCGAAAAGCTGATGCTGCTTATCAATACCCTTTACTTTGAGGCAGACTGGTCAGACAAATATACCACCACCTACAGCGGAAAATTTACTGACCTTAATGGCGCTGAGCATGATGTCACAAAAATGAGCAATACCGAGTATGAGTACTTCGATCTCGGCGATGCAGATGCTTTCAAAAAGCCTTATGCAGGCGGAAATTACAGCTTTGTAGGAATACTTCCGCGGGATAATGATATAGTTGGATATGTAAACAGCCTTGACTCGAAAAAGCTCTTTGACTCTCTGAAGGAATGTGAAGATCCCTCGGAATATGATCTCACTGTTATAATGCCTAAATTCAATTACAGCTTTGATACCTCACTGAAAGATGTACTTGAACAAATGGGAATGACTACTGCTTTTGATCACAATACGGCTGACTTCACAAAAATGTATGATGCAACTGTTCCATACGCTCCCATTCTTTATATCGGCGATGTGCTGCACAAAACAAAGATAGAAGTGACTGAAAGCGGCACAAAGGCTGCTGCTGTAACTGTCGCAGGAATGGACGGCTGGGGCGGTATGTCACCGCAAAAAAAGAAAGAGATCATCATTGATCTGGACAGACCTTTTGTATACATGATAGTCGATAAGAATAATATCCCGCTGTTTATAGGTGCTGCTTCCATGATCGAGGAATGAGCACTCCAATTTATTTCGTATAAAACGAAAAAGCCTATGTTTAGCAAAAAACATAGGCTTTTTTTATTCATTGATCGATCGCAGCTTACTGTACAAATAACAGGCTGCTGCTTTCTGAAGTATTATAATGTTCCTTTTCCGTCAAGAAGATACTTCTGTATCTTCAGTGCGTCGCTTACTGTAAGTCCTTTAACGGTCGTGTCGACATCGCTGTTTTCAACGCCCTGCTGGGTTATGTGAAGCTTATGTGTGCCGTTCACGCCATACTTGTTGGGATTAGCCAGCGCCTGCATGATAAGAACAACATCACCCATATCTACTGAGCCGTCGCAGTTGGCGTCGCCCTTGAGTCCTGTCTGGGGAGAGGTTTCCTCTTCATATTCTTCTTCAAGGATATTGAAGCTGAACTCCTTGTGTCTTATCTCACCGTCGAAGCCGTAGTTGATAACGAGGTTTGCTTCGCCGCTTTCCTTAGACATGAAAGTGAGAACGATATTGCCGTTTCCGTCAGTTGACTTGTTCACATCAAAGATATTTGTTCCTGATGTTGTGATAGAAGCGGGATCAACATTTTTGATTGTGACTGAGTATGGTTCACGTCTTTTATATGTGTCATTCTCAACTGAGAACCTTGGGTAGTTCTCGTCCTCATATTCTTCTTCAAGGATATTGAAGTTAAACTCCTTATGTCTTATCTCACCGTCGAAGCCGTAGTTGATAACGAGATTTGCTTCTCCGCTTTCCTTAGACATGAAAGTGAGAACGATATTGCCGTTTTCGTCAGTTGACTTGTTCACATCAAAGATATTAGTTCCTGATGTAGTGATAGAAGCGGGATCAACATTTTTGATTGTGACTGAGTATGGTTCACGTCTTTTATATGTGTCATTCTCAACGGAAAATCTTGGGTAGTTCTCGTCCTCATATTCTTCTTCAAGGATATTGAAGTTAAACTCCTTATGTCTTATCTCACCGTCGAAGCCGTAGTTGATAACGAGATTTGCTTCTCCGCTTTCCTTAGACATGAAAGTGAGAACGATATTGCCGTTTTCGTCAGTTGACTTGTTCACATCAAAGATATTAGTTCCTGATGTAGTGATAGAAGCGGGATCAACATTTTTGATTGTGACTGAGTATGGTTCACGTCTTTTATATGTGTCATTCTCAACGGAAAATCTTGGGTAGTTCTCGTCTTCATATTCTTCTTCAAGAATATTGAAGCTGAACTCCTTGTGTCTTATCTCACCGTCGAAGCCGTAGTTGATAACGAGGTTTGCCGCGCCGCTTTCCTTAGACATGAAAGTGAGAACGATATTGCCGTTTTCGTCAGTTGACTTGTTTACATCAAAGATGTTTGTGCCTGATGTTGTGATAGAAGCGGGATCAACATTTTTGATTGTGACTGAGTATGGTTCACGTCTCTTGTATGTATCATTCTCAACGGAGAACCTTGGATAGTTCTCGTCTTCATATTCTTCTTCAAGGATATTGAAGCTGAACTCCTTGTGTCTTATCTCACCGTCGAAGCCGTAGTTGATAACGAGGTTGGCTTCGCCGCTTTCCTTAGACATGAATGTGAGAACGATATTGCCGTTTTCGTCGGTTGACTTGTTTACATCGAAAATGTTTGTGCCTGATGTTGTGATAGAAGCGGGATCAACATTTTTGATTGTGACTGAGTATGGTTCACGTCTTTTATATGTGTCATTCTCAACGGAGAACCTTGGATAGTTCTCGTCTTCATATTCTTCTTCGAGGATATTGAAGCTGAACTCCTTGTGTCTTATCTCACCGTCGAAGCCGTAGTTGATAACGAGGTTGGCCTCACCGCTTTCCTTAGACATGAAAGTGAGAACGATATTGCCGTTTTCGTCAGTTGACTTGTTTACATCAAAGATGTTTGTGCCTGATGTTGTGATAGAAGCGGGATCAACATTTTTGATTGTGACTGAGTATGGTTCACGTCTTTTATATGTGTCATTCTCAACGGAGAACCTTGGATAGTTCTCGTCTTCATATTCTTCTTCGAGGATATTGAAGCTGAACTCCTTGTGTCTTATCTCACCGTCGAAGCCGTAGTTGATAACGAGGTTGGCTTCGCCGCTTTCCTTAGACATGAAAGTGAGAACGATATTGCCGTTTTCGTCGGTTGACTTGTTTACATCAAAGATGTTTGTGCCTGATGTTGTGATAGAAGCGGGATCAACATTTTTGATTGTGACTGAGTATGGTTCACGTCTTTTATATGTGTCATTCTCAACGGAGAACCTTGGATAGTTCTCGTCTTCATATTCTTCTTCGAGGATATTGAAGTTGAATTCCTTGTGTCTGATCTCACCGTCGAAGCCGTAGTTGACAATGAGCTGTACCTCGCCGCTGCTTCTGGACATGAATGTGTAAACAAGGCTGCCGTCCTCAGCAGATGATCTTTGGAGCTCCACAAAATTCTGACCGCCAAAGGTGATCGAAGCGGGATCAACATTCTTAATGATCACCGAGTATGGCTCGCGTTTTTTGCAGGTTTCCTTTTCGACGGAAAAGCTCGGCGCCTTTTCATCTTCATTTGTTACCCCAACATTGTCCTCTTTTGCTGCATCAGCTGCATAAGTCTTGCCGATGTTTCTGCTGCCTTCTGCAAATGACGTATATGCTCCCCCAATGAGCACAAGCGCCGTTACAGCAGCAATGATTCTTTTGATTTTCATACTTTTTTCTCCTTTTATATCATTAGCCTTGCGGCTTATCTTGTATTATATATGTAATTTACCATAAAAGCAATATCTAACATATGAAATTTACATTCTCTTAACATTTATAATTGCATTGTGCTGTAAAAAAATATACTTTTAAAATTTCTGTTTACTAATATTTGCTTGATAAAATAACTTTTTATGAATATGTACTGACTGCGGTATGATATTTTTATTGTGAATTTATAAAAAATCTGCACTTTATTCACTTTGGGTATAAGTTTGAAAACAGGGGCTTTTCTCAGGATACCCGTTATCACTTAGATTACGATTTTATATGAAAGCTGAGAGCAAAAATAATGTGAGTCCCTTGACATTTAGGCTAACATAAAGTATAATATACTCATTAAACAAATCAAGTGTGTTGTCTCAAATAATGACAATACCCGATGGGAGACATGAGATGATATGAAGCATTTATCACTAAAACTGCTTGCTGATACTGTCAGCAGCAGGAGAAAGGCATTAGGCATTTCTCAGGCATCTTTAAGTGAAAAAACAGGTATCAGCCGTACTATGTTCACAAGACTTGAGGCAGGAGAGTACAGCCCGTCTGTGGATCAGCTCCTTGCACTTTCGGAGGTCCTCGGCTTTAACTGCAGCGACCTTTTTGCTGAGGATACGGCAGAGATAAAGTATACTGAGCGAAAGAAGATAGCTGTGGCGGGAACAGGCTATGTGGGACTTTCTCTTGCAGTTCTCCTATCTCAGCACAATGACGTTACAGCTGTTGATATCGTGCCCGAAAAGGTGGAAAAGCTTAATAAACGTATCAGCCCCATACAGGACGATTATATAGAGAAGTATCTTGCGGAGCATGAGGAGCGGGGACTCAGTCTGAAAGCAACAACAGATGCAGAAGCCGCTTATAAAACATCAGACTATATTATCGTTGCCGCACCTACCAATTATGATCCCAAGACCAACTTTTTTGACTGCTCTGCCGTTGAAAGCGTCCTTGAGCTCATAAAAAAAGCCACAGCCAAGCAGAAGAAAAAGCCGACTGTAGTCATAAAGTCAACTATCCCTGTGGGGTATACGGTCCATGTAAGGAAAAAACTTGGCATGGACAATATCATATTCAGTCCCGAATTTCTCCGCGAGTCAAAGGCACTGTATGATAATTTGTATCCCAGCCGTATCATTGTGGGTGCTGATGAAAAGAACATGGCAGCTGCACAGGAATTTGCGGCAATGCTCCAACAGGGAGCTGTAAAGACCCATATCCCTGTACTCTATATGGCTACAACAGAGGCGGAAGCGACCAAGCTTTTTGTTAACACGTACCTTGCACTGCGCGTCAGCTACTTTAATGAGCTGGACACATATGCAGAGGTCAAGGAGCTGAATACTGCCAATATCATCAAGGGCGTATGCCTTGATCCCCGCGTGGGTGATTTCTACAATAATCCGTCCTTCGGCTACGGCGGTTACTGCCTGCCAAAGGATACAAAGCAGCTGCTTGCGAACTATCAGGACGTTCCACAGAATATGATGACTGCCATTGTTGAGTCCAACAGGACGAGAAAGGACTTCATTGCAGACCGTGTCCTCGAAAAGGCGGGATATTACAGCTACGGAAAGAACAATGAGTTCGACAGCAGCAGGGAGAAAAATGTTGTTGTGGGCGTGTATCGCCTTACAATGAAGAGCAACAGTGACAATTTCCGCCAGAGCAGCATACAGGGCGTTATGAAGCGCATCAAGGCAAAGGGCGCCACTGTTATCATATACGAGCCGACTCTTGAAAACGGAAGCACCTTCTTCGGCAGTCTTGTAGTCAATGATCTGAAAAAGTTCAAGAAAAAGTGCGGCTGCATAATCGCTAACCGCTATGATGCAGCTCTTGATGATGCAGCGGAAAAGGTATACACCAGAGACCTTTTCAGAAGAGACTAAAGCCTTTGATTTAATGGGAGATGAGATAATGAAGATAAAAAACTTAGTAGTTTCGGCTATCGCAGCTTTAACAGTTGCCGTTAACTGTGTGCCGACAGTGTCCTCGGCAGCAACAGTGGGTGATGTTATAGCCTATGCTTATCAGGTGGGAATGCCCGAGGATATGATACAGCAGTATATAGCAATGGGCAGCGGACGTGAATGGACATCTGAGCAGTGCGATCAGGCAATAGCCGCTCTAAGCACATGGGCTGCCGAAAGAGACAGTGCCATAAGCGGCGGAGACCAGTCCCAGCAGACTGTTCCCGATCCTGTTGAGCCCGAGGTATTCGAGGAAATGTCCATAGAGGAGAAGCAGGAGTATATCACAGCTGTTCCCAGCGAGCAGAAGCAGGAATACCTTGATGTTATGACCAATGACGAGAAGAATCAGCTTCTTAAAAAGCTTGATACCTCGGAGCAGGTAGAGGTCATTGCGGGTATGCTGGGCTTTGGGGATCCTTTCGGTATCAATTTCTCCATTGAAGATGTATCGGACGGCTCTGTGATGATAAGTGCAAGAGACGACGACAATAAGCTTGTGGGAGTAACTGTTCTGGGAGATTCCGTTGAAAAGACAGGCATCACTTATCCTGTGCCCATACTTGCTGCACTGGGAGCCATACTGCTTTCAGCTCTGGGTATAGGTGTACTGATAAAAAAAGGCAGGTGCGAGTGATGAAGAAAAGATCACTTCTGCCGCAGCTGCTAATGCCGCTGCTTGTAACGGTCTTATGCGGCGGAATACTGTTACTTCTCTCCATAAAGCCTTATGAGAAGGCGGAGACCTACCTGAAAGTTGCCTTTATGGACAATAACAGCGTTGTCCCACAGAGCGAGGGCATTGCGGGACTGAACATCGTTCAGACCGATATCGATACGGAATACAGCGGAAAGACCTATGAAAAGGGCGATGTTGTCTATCCCGAATACGGTACTCAGTATGCCGTCATCGAATGTGAAGCCGCTGATATATTCGCACCTGTTTACTGGGGCAACGGAGCAGAGCTCCTTGACCGCGGAGGCTGCAACACTCCGTCATCTGTGGTGGCAGGCGGAGAGGGAAATACCGTTATCAGCGCTCATGTGAATACTTTTTTTGCTGCTCTCAATAAAGTCAAGGTCGGGGACGAGGTAAAGCTCTACACTGATTACGGACGCTTCACATATACCGTATCTGAGCTTATTGAGTTTGGTTCCACCGATAAGAAGTACCTCAAAAAAGGGGACAGGGACATACTTACCCTTTATACCTGCGAGGACAATCTGCTTGCTGCTTCTGATAAGCGTATCGGCTGTATATGTGAGCTGAAAAAGCGCGAGTTCTACAATGAGCCGAAGGAGGAAAAAAGCAATGAAGAGTAAGATAACTTCGGTCCTCAGGATACTTGTGTGCATATTAACGGTATTCACTGTTATGGGAACTTTCGGCGTCATTATGGCGGATAAGCTCTATACCACAGAGTACCTTATCTCTCAGGCAGAAAAGACCAACACCTACGAAAATGCATATAACTCACTGATGAAGCGCTTTTCGGACAACTACAGCGTATCCAATATCCCCATAGATGTATATGAAAAGTCCTTTTCAGCTGAGTGGATGAAATCTTCCATAGACGAAAAAATAAGGAGCAGCTTTGAAAACAGGGAAGCAGTCATCGACTTTACGGGAGCCGAGGAGTGCATCACAGAGTATTTTGAAGAATATGCTCACGAAAAGCACGTTATAAAAGATGATATATACGAAGCCAAGCTTGCCGAAGCAGTGAGCTTTGCAAAGAAGACAGCTCTGAACGAAGCCGATGTGTATTCTCTGGACGTAATGAAAAGGGCGGGCATCACAGGAAAGCTGTCAAGGGCAGTCAGTCTGGCGAGAAAGTATAAATACGCATGCTTCGGTGCTCTGGCAGTTCTTCTCATTATCATGATACTGCTGAAAAGACCTATATACTGGGCAGGTACGGCGCTTTTTGCCTCGGGTATACTGCTTGCCGTTCCTGCGACGGTGGTCATAGCCAACAACATGATAGGTAAATTCTCTCTGAAAAGCTTTACCACCTACACCCTTGTGACGGGAACGCTGGATTCCGTAGTTGAGATCGTGCAAAAAACAGGCTTTATAATTCTGGCAGCAGGAATTATTCTTATTGCCCTGTACTGTATTTTCGGCAGGGGCGAAAAAGCAGAGCCCAAGCCCGAGAAAATCAAGGCATAAGGTCTGAATAACAGCCATAAACAGGCGCTTTCCGTACACAGGGAGTGCCTGTTTTATATTATGTGAGTAATGGCAGTGCCATTAGCTCTAATTTTTAAATGATTGTAAATTTTGGAAGACTTTGTTTAAATGACTTGAAAAAAACGCATAAAAATGATATAATATGTACAAAGCTTTATTTTGGTGTAAAGGAGGGAGTAAAATGATCGAAAAAGGCAAGGGCTGCTTATGGATAAACGACCTGCTGCGTGATCTTAAAAGCATCACATCGGACAGCGACAGGAAGTCGCTCATAGAAAGATACCGCAGTGAGCATCCGGGCGCGGCTGAGGCTATGATAATAGATGATGCCAACAGCCTTGCAGAGGAGCTTCTCCGCCTTAAAGCCGGCGGCAACGACCACAAGCTGGCGAGCCTTTCGGAGGTTGAACGCGCAGAATTGCAGGAAACAGAGCATATCATCGACGAGAACCTTTTCGATTATTACTTCCAGCCCATTGTAAATACCAAGGACGGCGAGATATTCTCCTACGAAGCTCTCATGCGCCCGAAGAGCACCATGAAGCTCACACCCTACCATATATTGAAGTATGCGGGACTTGTCAACAGGCTCCCCGATATAGAGCGAGGAACATTTCTGAACGTCCTTGGCATTATAGATATGCGAAAGGACGATTTTCTCGGCAGGTCCGTATTTATAAACAGTATCCCCGAAGCAAAGATGAATATGGACGATTTCAGGCATGTAATGAAGATGCTCCTGAAGCACGCGGATACTGCGGTAGTTGAAATGACGGAGCAGTCCGAGATAGACGATGAGAGCCTTGAAGCCCTCAAGGAGAGATACCGCAATATGGGCGTAAAAATGGCTATCGACGACTACGGCTCGGGCTATTCAAATGCAGGTAATCTTCTGCGCTATATGCCCAACTTTGTCAAGATAGACCGCTCACTGCTGACGGATATACAGAACAGTCCGAAAAAGCGCCATTTCGTAAGAGAGATAATCCACTTCTGCCACGATAATGACATACTTGCACTGGCAGAGGGAGTTGAGACCGCTGAGGAGCTACATACTGTCATACTCCTCGGAGCAGACCTTGTGCAGGGCTATTTTACTGCAAGACCTGCCCCTGAGATAATCGGTTCTATCCCCGAGGACATAAAGCAGATGATAAAGCGCTTCCATCAGGAGCGGGAGGACGGTATCGGACAGCAGGTATACATCGCCGACATCTCAGAGCGAATCATTCTCGGCAGACTTGCCGAGTCAGGCATGAAGTGCATTGTCGTCGGTGCAAACGGCAGCGGCGATATCAGTATCGAGGGCAGCTCTGAGCTTGACAGCCAGATACGCATTGAGACCCGAAAGGGCTACAGCGGCAGGATAACTCTTGAAAATGCATGGCTCAACAGTATAAGGAACAAACCCTGCATAGATCTTGGCGAGGACAACGATGTAACTCTTGTGCTCAACGGCGAAAACAAGCTGGATATGGGCGGAATACGTGTTCCGCAGTCCTCAAAGCTGACTATAGCAGGCGAGGGCAGGCTTGAAATAAACGTAAGCGGCAAGGCGTTCTATGGTATCGGCAACGGAGCAGGACTTCTTCACGGCGAGCTTGTCTTTGAACAGTCGGGCAGAATAACCGTAAACGCTCAGGGCGAGAACGGTGTGGCGATAGGCTCGGGCAACGGCGGCATCATAAGGATAAATGCAGGTCAGTACAGACTTAATATACAGGGCGACATCAATGTGGGCATCGGAGCTCTTTATGCCAGCAGTGAAATGGTCATACACGACTGTGATATCGGTATGGAGATGACATCGGCAAGAGGAACGGCGATAGGTTCTATCGGAAAGAGCGATGACATCACCATATTCAAGGCGTCTGTGAAGATATTCATATCGGGCGTGGAGCTTGTGGGCATAGGTACTCTTGACGGCGAAAAGACAAGCCTTTCTATCAGGGAGGCAAGCTGCTTCATAACTGTCAAGGGCGAGCGCTGTGCAGCTGTGGCTTCACTTGAGGGAGAAACGGAAGTTGATATACAGCAGGCTGCGATAAGTCTGACAGCGGCGGGCAAGCAGACTCTGGGAGCAGGCGGCTTTACAAAGGATACGACGGTACATGTCAGTGAAGCCGAGGTGCATATAAAGATAGATACGCCCATGAATATCAGCGAATACATAGAACGTGACGGTATCAGCTTTGAAGGCACTCTGTTTGAGGTCATTCACAACGGCGAAGAATACATAGTATTAAAATAAGAGCATAAATATTACTGGAGCGACTGACGTCGCTCCGTTTTATTGTAAAAATATAAAAATATATCCTTTTCTGTTACGCTTGAGCTGCGGAGTGGGAATAGATATTATGAAAGCCAAAACAATGCATTGCTAAGTTTTCAAGAGGTGATAAACTATGACAAATGAAGAACTACAAAATGCAGCACGCGAATCCAAGGAAAAGGCTCAGCGCATTATCTTTGATGAGTATTTCAGCTATGTCTACACTATTGTTTTCAGCAGGCTCCGCGGCTGTGCAAGCCGTGAGGACATTGAGGAGTGTGTGGGAGACGTTTTCTCGGATATATACATATATTATGAGGAGAACAAGGCAGGCAGCGGCGATATCTCGGGATTTGTGGGAACTGTCGCACGCCGTAAGGCTATAAGCGTTTTCAATCGGCTGACGCGGCACACTGTATCTACGGTATCCGTTGACAGCGATGAAGCCGCAGCCATTGAAGCTCCCGACAATACTGTTGAGACCGTGGAGCGCAAGGAGCTCCGCACAACGCTGCTGAAATGCATAGAGCGTCTCGGGGAGCCCGATTCGACCATAATCATGCAGAAGTATTTCTTCATGCGCAGCTCAAAGGAAATAGGCGAGCTTGTATCCATGACGCCCGAAAACGTCCGTGTGCGCAGCGGCAGGGCTCTTGACAAGCTCAGAAAGCAGCTGGAAACTTTAGGGATAAAGGAGTGTAATATATGAACGATAAGGAACTCGGGCTTGAAGTTTTTGAAAAGGCAGATGACGAGGAAATGAAGCGTATTGCTGCTGACTGTCCTGCTTCCGATGCAGAAAAGGAAAGGATGTTTAAATTGAGCCAGAAGATATACAGCGAAAAAACAAACGAGATAAGTGAAGCTCCCGCCGAGGTAGTATCAGGCGTTGAGCAGTATAAAAAGCCCATTTGGCACAAGATAGTTTCCGCGGCAGCTGCCCTTGCACTTGTTGCGGGACTGGGCACAGGCGGCTATTTGCTTGCAAGACGCAGCGGCGGAAACAGTCAGTTTGCAGGCGGTGATATAACTCTGTCCGATGCGGAGTCCAAGGTGAGCAATTACCCATTCGGAGAGATAGACAGGGTGCGTATGACCTGTTCGGCTATAGCGCCTGCTGTTATAGAGCTTGAACCTGAAAAGGTCTCAGAGCTTGCTTCACTCCTTGAAGAAGAGTCATGGGAGGAGACCGATGAACCGAACATGGCAGACGGCGAGTATTATATGCTGTTCTTTTATAATAACGGCAAGTCATATGAGCTTATAATAATGCCGCACAATAATATTCAGTTTGATACTCTTGTTGCTTCGGACGGAAAGATTTACATCGGCGGCAGTAGAATATACGATTTCCTGCATACTATAAAGCTTGAACCCGATGATTTCTTGTATGATATGGACGATGATTCTGCCGAGGAGGTTATCAAAGAGGTCTGGACATTTGGCAAAAAAGATATCACCATTGATGAGAGCTCAGTTAATGACGAAAAAAAGCCGATACCTGACTTTACTGCTATGAACATTGAGCTTGCAAAGGAACAGCTCAAGGAGTTGGGATTTAATTCTCAGGTGAAGAAAGAGAAAAACTCCGAAATACAGCCCAATTATGTCATAAAAACAGAGCCCGAAGCAGGTACAGAGCTGAGAAAGGGCGGTACAGTCACTCTCTATGTAAGCCAAGGCGCAGAGGACGAGAAGATCACAGTTGACGACTTTACAGGAAAGGATATTGACGAAGCAGTAAATAAGGCGGTATTTACAGGCGGTAATGTATCATATTTCTCTGTTCCCTCTAATGAAGAGGAAGGCACAGTAGTTGAGCAGTATCCTGCGGCAGGCACTGAGATAACCAAGGATACAGATATAATACTATATGTTTCAGAGGGCTCAATAACTGAGGGCGAGGTGGCTTACAGGTTCATTATCCCCAAGGATACTGTGCTTGGAAGCGGAAGATACTCCATTGACTTTATTTATGAAGATGAAGACGGCAAGATCAATGCAGTGACCGCAGGTACCCATGAATTAACGCCTGATGTACCTGTCTTCCTTTATCGTATACAGGGAAAGGGCAACGGCAAAAAGGTCACAGCAGTCATTACAGACGAGAAAACAGATAAAAAGGCAAACCTCGGACACTATATCTTTGATTTCGACAACGGCACATATACTATAGAAGATGAGGATATAGAGGGTGCATTTGAAGCAACAGGATATTAATAAGCAAAAAGGGAAGCGAAAGCTTCCCTTTTTGTAGGGGCGGATATTATCCGCCCGATAAAGTAAAGCGGGCTGTCGGGGACGCCAGCCCCTACAATGTGGCTATTTTGAGTTAGCGAATGTAGGGGACGGCGTCCTCGACGTCCCTAAACCGAATATTATCTCGCCTGAGAGCTCGCGCAAGCGGGCTCTTTTGTTATATTCCTACAAACGGCGGTATAAAGTTCATATGAACTCTTGTGCAAACGTACAATGTTGCTAAAAATCACAATATTGTATTGACAAACAATATTATACGCGATATAATATTGTCAGAGCTTAGATATTACAAGTGCTTATATATTACAGGCACTAAAATATTACAGGCTATCAAATAAGCGAAAGGAGAAGGACTATGGGTTTTTCTATCAATGCAGGGCTTCTCGACGCTATGGTGCTCTCGATCGTTCAGAACAATGACACCTACGGCTATGAGATAACCCAGTACCTGCGAAAGGCTGTGGACATTTCGGAGTCAACACTTTATCCGGTCCTCAGACGTTTGCAGAAAGGCGAGCTCCTTGAAACATACGATAAGGAGTTCATGGGAAGGAACAGGCGCTATTACAGGATAACGCCACAGGGCAACGATTCACTTGAGGAGTACCGAGAGGAATGGCGGAGCCACAAGAAAAAGATCGACAGTATTTTATTGAATGAGGGAGCTGAAAGCAATGAACAAACTTGAATTTCTAACGAGATTGAGGAACAGCCTTGAAAGAGGCGGTATGCCTGCTGATGATATAAATGACGCACTTACTTATTATGAGGAAGTTTTTATGGACGCAGGCTTTGGCAAGGAAGAGGAGACTGCCGCTTCCATGGGTATCCCCGAGGAGGTCGCCGGCAACATTCTCCGCGAAGCAGGTATCACACCGCCTCCTGCACCTGTTGCTGCTCCACAGAATATGGGCGGAGCTGCACAGCCTCAGCAGAAGAAAAAGGTATCAGGCGGAACGATCGCGCTGAGCATAATACTTGCAGTGCTCACATTCCCAATATGGCTGCCTGTACTTATCGTGGCAGTAGTAATGCTTTTCGTTATCATCGTGGTTCTCTTGTCACTTATAGTTGCGTTTATCGCAGCAGGCATCGGTCTTATCTTCGGCGGTTTCGGAATGATCTTTGAAGCACCTGCCGTAGCGCTTATGTCATTAGGTGCAGGATTCATCATAACAGGACTTGTGATACTTCTTTTCAAGCCTGTTTTCGGAGTAGCTATACCTGCCTGCGGCAGAGGGATCAAGAAGCTTTTTACATGGGTAGGCGGTTTATTTAAAAAGGGAGGAAAAGAAAATGTATGAGAATAATAATGGGGTAACACAGGAAGTTCAAGCAGCTCCTGAGAAAAAGAGCGGCGGCAACTGGGTATGGATAACATTCCTGCTTTTAGGAGTTGTTCTGCTGGTGATCGGAATAATCCTCTATAAAAACACTAATATCAAAGAGCGTGCAAAGCTCAAGGACTACAGCCAGAGCTACAGCGCTTCAGAGGTGAAGAGATTCGATCTTGATATAAGCTGGGCTGATCTCACCATAGGAAAGAGCAGCGATGAAAAGATACATGTTGAGGCAAGAAATGTTCCCGAGGGGTTTACAGCGGAAGTAAAGGGAGACACGTTTTCTGCGAAGACAGAAGATAAGAAGATGAATGTTTATCTGCTTCCAAGCTGGCTGAACGACGATGATAACAATACTGTTATAGATATAAAGCTCCCCGATAAGGAGTATGAGAGCTTCGTTCTTGATCTCGGCGCAGGAGAGGTCACAGTATCCGATATCGTCTGTGGAAAATTCAGAGTTGAAGGCGGAGCAGGCGAGATCACCTTTGAGAGTGTAGAGTGCGAGACAGGCAGCTTTGAGTGCGGCGCAGGACAGGTAAATATCAATGACATGCAGTGCGCTGAAACTCTTTATGTTGACGGCGGCACAGGCGAGATAGACATTACCAAGTCCGTACTGGGCGGCTTAAAGGTCGAGCAGGGCGTGGGCGAGTTAAATTTCTCGGGCACTATCAACGGTGACGTAGAGGTTGACGGCGGCGTCGGAGAGATAAACCTCAACCTTACAAATCCCGCAAGCGACTTCACGGGAAGCGGCAGCAAGTACAAGATGGATATAGATACAGGCATAGGCTCAAATACAGTAAACTATGATGTTTCACACTGAAAGCTATGTTTGACCACACAAAGATAAAAAAAGGCGACCGTGTCCGACACCGTCTTTTCGGCACAGGAACAGTCACCGATACCCTGCCGCTGGGCGGCGACACGGTAGTTACCATTGAATTTGACAACGGTACTACAAGAAAGCTCTGCGCGGTGATATCCGCACTGGAGAGCGCAGAAACTCCCGAACATGATATAGATGAATATACCGGATAGTCAAGAAGCCTGTGTCCCAATGGATACAGGCTTCTTTGTGCTTATTTTACTAAAATCACAAGCTGCATTTGTGCATATATACGATGTTTGAAATTTTTTTTTTGAAATTCAACCTGTTTGCGTTGAGAAATTCTTCTTTCCGAAGTGTATATGGAAGCGATTCCAAATATTGCGTGATCGTAAAGGCTGAAAACCATATTTCGGAAAGGAGAAAAAATGAAAGGTCTGTATGAAATATTCAAAACGGTCAAGCTCCTGACCGACCGCGCCTGCATACGCAGGTGTTATTTTACCACGGAGAATATGAGGTACTGCACTGACAGCGGTGAGATGTATCTTCTGAAGGAGGGCTTATAATGGCAGTATATCACGGAGCATACAGCGGATCTGAGATAGACAGGCTCCTTGCAAAGGCGGACAGCTCCGATGTATTTTCGGAGGAGCGTCTGAACGGTATGTCCTTTGAGCAGATAACCAAGGAGGACTACGACGACCTTGAGGAAAAGGACGCCGACAAGGTCTACTTCGTCTATGACACAAAGGGCAGGGTAAAGCAGTATATAGGCGAAGCCGAGCTGGGCGGAACATCTGTCACCGCAGGCTCGATAATCCCGAATATCAAAAGTCATATGAATATGGTGACAGGAACAATTACGGAGGTGCAGTAATATGGCAACAGTATGGACGCGGACTTTAACACTGGCTGAAATGGGAACGATACTCGTTCCGTATCTCAGGGATAATTTTACATGGGCAGGCGGAACGGAAACAAGCGGTCAGTACACATATTTTTATATCAACGAAGCCAAGACCATAGGCATTCGTTATTTTCAGGGCACAAATGGCATACAGGGTTCAAAAATAGCTGTTATCTTTAATGGCTCCTATTACCATGAAACAGAGCTTTACCCTAACGGCACATTTGAGGTAGAGATAACGGCTACAGCGCTTATATTGAGCTATATCAGCAATTCCAACTCGATAAGTGCGACAAACTGCGAAAAGATAATCATCTGCAATGCGCATAACAACAATAGCGACGCTGATGAACAGATAATGATCTATCTTGCTTCAAAGAGCTCATCGAATGTATCGGCTATGTACGCAAGCGACGTTACAACGCCCGCGGATATGGCGGAGCAAAACGGAAACGCAAACACAAACGCCAAAACTACAAATCTTATCCCGTTTTACAGTACAGCTTCCTAATTCATCACGACTGATGTTTTAAAGTCGCTGTGCGAGGACATAGGCTCGTGGTATTTCGGCAATGTTATGGTCAACAATAAGGCATACCGCATGAGCGGAAGTGTATTTGCACTTGATGAATAATAAGCAATGAAAAAAGTCCCGAAGCTGTCTTCGGGACTTTTTTGTATAATTTACTGCTCTTCGATCTCGGTAGCGGCACCGATAAACAGAGGAACGTTGTTCTTGTCAACGATCATGTAAACGAATGGCTTGTCAAGGTATATATTGACCTTTTTCTTTTCGATAGGCATAGCGCTTCCTGCCGCCATCATAACAGCTGTTACCGCAGCAGCCTTTGTGCCCTTTTCGGTAACTTCTATCCTTGTCTTGTGTGCAACGTCGTCGATGTACAGCGGGTCTGCATTTTCAACTGACAGGTCGTTTATCTTTGAGAAGTCTGCCTTTTCCATACTGAATGCAGTGGGCATGCCAATTTCAGAAAGCACTTTTTTCAGTGATTTGCTGTAATTGTACTTGAACTTGGGTATCATAACATTGAGCTCGATAGTTTCGGGATCTTCATATTCCTTGAGTCCCTCAAAGAGCTTTTCTGCGTCGAGGTCGTTTACGTATTCAACGATGTCCTTCTCCTTGGGCATGATGCCTACGAAGCTGTAATTGCCGCCTGCATACGACTTCTTGAAAGCGTCGGCGTCGCCCAGGTCAAAGTACTGATACTCACGGCTGAACATCTTCTTGATGGGGTGTTCTTCTCCGTTGAGGTCAGTGAACTTTCCGTCAACAGAGTTTGTATACGGAGAGGACCATTCAGCCTCAAAGTAAAGAGTATTGATGAGCATCATCAGTATTTCCTTCTGATCTGTAGGCGTAAGATCGCCTTTTTTCAGTATAGACGGGATCATTCCCTGAGTATTCTCGTTTACCCAGCTGTTTACGTCTTTGACTGTGGAATCATCAAAAGCAGCCTTATAAAGCTGTGCGTTATAGTATTTCTTGTTCTGTTCGAGGAAGCTGTCATAGACCTTGAATGAGGGCTTGTCCTTGAACCAGATAGAATCTGCCACAAGCACCTTCTGCTTTTTCTCGTTGGGAAGCTTGCTTATGTAGTAAGCCATATACTCGTTGAGCTGATCCATGGTAAGACCGTTGCCCAGTACCTTCTCCATTTCGGTCTTTGTTTCGCCGTCAGCGCCGTTTGCGGTCATGGCAAGGGCTGCTGATATTGAGAGAGGTGATATAAGAAGATTTTTCTCGTCAGGATTTGTAGGCTCGAAGCACTTCTTGAGGATATCCACGCCGAACTTCATCTCAGCGGAAGCAAATTCGGCGTCTGTTGCCTTGCCCTCCGAAGCCTGTACATCAACGGTATTGTCAAGGCGTATGCTTCCGATATCGGAAACGCCGTTGAATTCCTTTGTCCTGCCGAGGAGGTAATCCTGAACAGCCTTCAGGTCTTCCTCGTCGATCTTGTCGTCCTTGTTTATATCGCCGTTGAGGAACTGTGCCTCACTGAGCTTGTCTGTGAGAGTTCCTGCGATCTGTTTTCTGTAGGTGACAGAGTCAAAGCTGTCTACAACTCCGTCATCGTTGATGTCGCCGTAGTAGTGTATGCCCAGAGACCTGACTGATGACAGGAAATCCATGCCAAATACTTTTTTGTCCGATGAAGAGCTGCCCCAGTAGCCGCCCTCTTTATCCAATTCAGCCTGCAAAGCGTCAGCCTCATCCTTGTCATAGGTGGTGAACTTTAATGTAACGATATCTTCCTCGTCGAACAAATCATAGTTATTGCAGGTGCGTGCCCATAGATCATAATACTCCTTGTTTTCCTCGTCATTCGGACTGATACCTCTGTCTATAGGTGAGCGAAGACGTATCGTTATGCGGTCGTAATAATCGACATAACCATTTCTCTGAGGAAGGATATCAAATGCCAGATAATATATATCCTTAGGATCGCTGCTGCTGAAATGTTCGTCGGGAATTATCTTATAATAGATATAAGCGTCCTTGACCTCGACTTCATATGCTTCATTTTCGTAGTATTCTTCCGCAGCGGCAGCCTTATTGCTGCTCATCAGCGGCGGAATGTTTCCCACAGCTCCCATAGCCAGTGCAAAGCTCAGGATACCTGCGGTAAGTTTGGATAATTTTTTCATTTTTCCCATAGTACATTACTCCTCCCATAATGAATTGGATATAATATCCATAGTAACAGTATAACACTAATACAGTCCAATGTCAATTTATAATGGCTATATTGCAACAAAAAACAGTGAAATTGATATATTGTGCCGAGATGTATCACGGCTTGCTGCAAAACGTCATGTATACCCGAGCGCAGAAGCATCATCTGATAGGAGCACTGAAAAGCCTGACATAAAAGAAGCGCCGTATTCATAATTAATACGGCGCTTTTATATGCTTTTATTCGTGATAGTAAGAATCGATACCGAAGTATTCCTCAAGAGTAAGACCGCTATTGTGGATAGCATACGAAAGGTCAGTACCGACATAGCGGATATGCCATGATTCGTACTGATAGCCTGTTATGCTCTGTTTGCCCTGTGGGTAGCGGAGTATGAATCCGAATTCGTGGCAGTGGTTCTCCAGCCATATAGCCTCGGGAGTTCCGATAAAGGAGTCGTCTATCTGGTTTACGTCGATAGCAAGTCCTGTCTGGTGCTCGGAGTATCCCGGACGTGCGGAGTATGTATCAGCAACAGCTTGTCCGTCGCGTGCAACATAGTTGTTGTAAATCTGAGCCTGATAGTCGTATGAGCGGAAGCCCGACGAGAAGTATATATTCAGTCCCTGCTGAGCCGCTGCACTTGCAAGCTTGTTGAACTGAGCCTGACAGGTGGCATCGATACCGGGATTGAAGTCCGCAGGCAGACTGTAGCTCTTGTTTGCTATGAGAATGCCGTTTATGTAGGTGAGTCCCGGGATATCGTACTGTACAGGCGCAGGAGCGTAATCGGCGTCGCCCACAGAGGGTGCTTCCTGTACCTCTGCACTTGCTTCGGTGACAGTTTCGGAGCCGTCTGTGGCAGCTGCTGCGGCTGTTGTAGTTGTATCAGCGGCAGTTGTGAGCTCTTCGGTATTTGTATCGGCTGCGTTCTCGGAAGTTGAAGCAGTAGGCTGCTGAGGGATAGGGAGACTTGAACGCTCTCCTACCTTGCCGCAGGCTGTCATTGAAGCAGCTGTCATTAATAAAAGTGTGAGTTTTGATAATCTTTTCATTTTATATCTTCCTTCCGGCATAGAACGAAGCTATGCGCTGTCGGCTGTTTTGATCCGTCATAAAGAACAATCGGAACATGTATGAAAAGTGTATCATACCGACAAATATTTTTTTATATTGACAAAAAATCTTCTGTGCTTATATCTTACCACATTATTTTTCGGCTGTCAATAGTATTGAAAAATGTCGCTTTATATGAAAAAGGGCGGATTTTAGGCTGCTCTCCTTAGCGGAAAAAAGTGGGCTACCGAGTCGTAAAGTAACGGCTCATATTTGGTAACCTGCGAATCCGCCAAAGGGGGCTCCCCTTTACCCGCCCTTTTAGTTTTTAAGGGACGCCCTCTCTTGCAGGGCGTCCCTCTTTCAAAAACAGTCCACCGGACTGTTTTTGAAATTCACCCTTGCGGAGCGCTTCGTAACTGTGGGGCTTTGCCCCACACCCCACAAGGGCTGTCAGCCCTTGACCTGACCAAAGGGAGTATACTCCCTTTGGAATCCCATTCATATTGTGCTGTAAGTGATTTTTTGATTGGAATGTTGCTATTGCTCGATATATATCACAAACTCCATTTCCGAGGTCTCCTCGATACGCCGCACATGAACGCTTCCGCCCAGTGCCTTTGCGGTCTCATGAACAACGTACAGTCCTATGCCGCAGCCGCTTTTGTCGGCGGCATTTGAGCCCCGCCAGTAGCTTCTGAACACGTAGGGCAGCTCATTCTCGGGGAGCAGCTCTCCTTTGTCGCGCACTGATATGCAGAAAGAGTCGTCCTGCTTCATCATCTTTACGCTTATGCCGTTTCCGTCGCCGTATTTCATGGCGTTTTCAAGGAGCTGGCTCACAGCGCGGTACAGTGCGTACTTGTCGCTGTCCATTATTGGAGCATTTATACATTCCACAGTGAATGGTATCCTGAGCAGAGCCATTCTGTCCGTATATTCGCTGCGGACAAGGTCTGCAAGCTCCGAAAGAGGGAAGAGCTCCTTTTCGATATCACAGCCGTCGCAGGAGGCTTCCGAAGCGGTCATGAGCTCGGCTGCCATGGACTCTATCTTGGCAGTGTTGCTGTCTATCTTATCGGCTATATCCGAGGACATTCCCGTGTCGGAGTAAAGCCCCGTCCTTACAGCGTCGGTGTAAAGTCGGATATTTGCCAGCGGAGTCTTTACGCCGTGGGCTATGGAGCTGACAAGCTTCTGGTGCTCTCCCTCAAGCATATGTATCCTGTGGCTGCTGGCGGCGAGAACGTCCGTCAGCATATTCATTCCCCAGACGTATTTGCCGAAATATCGGCTCTTGCTTTCGGGGAGCTTCTGTATGTCGCGGAGTCTTGCAAGCCTTTCGGGGTAGTCGGAAAGCCTGCGGAATGGCTTGAACACAGCAAAGTGAATGAATATGACAGCGCCTGTGATGAGCAGGAAGCATACTCCGATGATAATATTCAATATCCGCCTGATGTTTGCGAAAACATCGTCGGAGCAGGTGTACTGCACAAAGCCTGCAAGCTCATTGTCTTTGCCGTAGATACTGCAAACGGCACATCTCTTGTCAACAGACGTATAGAAGGTGTTCTCGCTGCTGCTGAGGGGGATAAAGACTATGCTTCGGGGAGCGCTGCTGCCGTAGGTCTTTTTCCATGCGTCAGTCCTTTCGGCGATCAGCTCCTCGGGAGAAGCACCGCTCTCAGCCATTGTGTCGGATATTTCGCGGTTTATCCTGTTTACAGCCACATTGCAACGTTTCAGCTGCTCTTTCATGGCAGCATTGAAGCACATATTAAAGCCTGACGCAAGCACTGCGAAAAAGACGGTTATCATTATAAGTGTACGGATAAACTTTTTCATTGGCTGTCACCGAATTTGTAGCCTATTTTCCACACTGTCCGTATGAGCTGGGGAGAATTTGGGTCCTGTTCAAGCTTTTCGCGGAGCCAGCGTATATGGACGCTGACAGTGCTTGGCTCGGTGAAGCAGTCCATGCCCCATACAGCGTTGAAGAGGGTGTCCTTGCTGACAGCCTCCCCCTTATGCTCCATGAGGTAGCGCAGCAGCTCGAACTCCTTGGCGTTGAGTTTAAGCTCTTTCCCGTCACGGGTGACGGTGCGGGAGTTAGGGTCAAGGACTATGCCGCAGCAGGTGAGACAGCTGCTCTGTGTATCATCGGATCTGCGCTTTATGAGAGCCTTTATCTTGGCGGTGAGCACCTTTACGGAAAAGGGCTTGTCGATGTAGTCGTCCGCACCTGTTTCATAGCCCAGGAGCTTGCTGTCCTCATCGGTTATGGCGCTCATCATAAGTATAGGTATATCGCGGCTGTTGCGTATGGCGGTGCAGGTCTCGTAGCCGTTCATCCGGGGCAGCATAACGTCCAGCAGCACCAGTCTGAACTCCTCTTCTTTAAGCAGCGCAAGGGCGTCCTCGGCAGCTTCGCAAAGCCTTACCGAGAAGCCCTCTTTTGCTATGAAATCATTTACGAGCTGACCGAGCTCGGGGTCGTCTTCAATAATAAGAATGTCGGTCATATATTTAAATTCCTTTGCAGATCGTATATCAGTGCCAGCTTCCAAGGTCTATGAACTCGGGGGAATCCTTAACGCCGTCTGTTCCCGTGAGTACAGCCTGCATGGTATCTGTGGAGTAGTCGGCGATGAGCATATGCACAAGTCCGCCGCTGCGTATGCGGTTAAGGTCGTTGTCAGTGCTCTCGCAGGTCATGAGCTCCTTGAAATGGCCGAGAGTAAGTCCTGTCTGACCGCAGAAAAGCTTATCGTAGCGCTTCCAGCGAATAAGGTTGTTCTCTGTCTGAATGGCAGAGGTCACGTTATCATTTGTCACGAAAGCGTTTACGGCACATATATAATTGGGGTCGCTCCAGGGGTAGCATTTGTGGAGCTGTGAGGAGCTGTCACGTATGGCTGAGGCGAATTTCAGTTCTGTTTTTTCCTTATCGTCCAGCTCGTCCATGAAGGAGGAGAGCTGTTCCTCATTTAAAGCTAAGAGCTCAGCAACGAGAGCGTCCTTTTTGTCTGTGGCGATAACGTTCACGCAGTAGGGATACCTGCAGGCGTTTTTCGTGAGGTATTCCGCAGCATCTCTTGCAGTGGTGAAGTTTTCAAGGGCATATCTCATGCCGTAGGTGTAGCTGGTCTTGTTTTCGCAAGTATATTGTATCATAGATTCGCTGCCCACGTCAAGCTCTCCCAGCATTACGCCGTCATCGTTCACGGCAGTGAGTATGGTTAGAAAGCCCAGATATGTAAGGGAAGTGAAGCTCTTGCTGCCGTTTTTCATATGTACAAGTGTGTGGGCTTGGCAGATCTGATTATCGCTGCCAAGCTCCCATTCAAGGATACGTGCGGTAATGCGTTCGCCCGTTGCCGTTGCGCTGCCGTTTGCTGATATGGCGCTGCATGCTGTACCGCGGAGAGCGTCGGGTATGAACTGCATGAGCACAGCTTCATCGCGGCTGATGATGCCGTCCTCGATGAAGCCCTCCGAAGTGCCGCTCACTGCATCTGCAAAGCCGTCAAGCTCCTGTCTGTAGTCCTCGGGGAGAGAGCTGTAAAATGCGTCAGTACGCTTCTCTATGCCCGAATAGTCACCGTTGAGGTGAGTGAATGCAGCCCTGATGTTCTCATAGAGGTAGGGCTCAACTATGTCTGCGTAATCGGGAAGAGCGAGAAGCAGAGTTTTTCCGTAGGCGGCACCCACCTGCGCGGGAGAGCCCTTTTCGTAGTCAAGGGTAACATCGTAGTAGCTGTCCTTGCACTCGATAACGCAGAGCCCGTCGCTGCTGCGGACTGTCCTGTTGGTCTTTTCCTTTGTGGGAGCTGCTCCCTCATAGTGATTGTCTATGTATATATCGGATATGGGGCGGAGAGTGCTGGGACCCTGCTCGGGGACAACGAAGTCCTCATAGCCCCTGCGTCCGCAGCCTGCTGCGGCGGATAATATAACAGCGGCAGCAGTTAACAGGGATAATGATCTTGTCTTTTTCATAGTCTGCTCCTTACCAGCCCCGCTCCATGAGCCAGCTGCTGAGACAGCGCTCTCTGCTTGAGAGCTCTGATTCGTCCGTGAGCTTTCCCAGCTCTATCTCGCCCTGTATATCGCCGTCCATGAGATACAGCACCTTGTCGCTCATGGCTGCTACCTTAACACTGTGAGTTACCATCATAATGCTTGTGCCGTCGCGGTTGGCGGCAGTGAGCTCACGCATTACGTCGGCGGCAGCCTTTGAATTGAGAGCACCTGTGGGTTCGTCCGCAAATATGACCTTGGGTCCGTTGATAAGGGCTCTGCAAAGGCAGGCACGCTGGAGCTGTCCGCCCGATACCTCGCTGACCTCATGCTCGGCAGTCTCGATTATATCCAGTCTGCGCATGAGAGCTTCGGCACGCTTGTTGGCTTCACTGCGCGGCATACCCGACTGGTACGCGGGGAGTACTATATTGTCGAACACGCAGAGCTTCTTCATCATGTACATCTGCTGGAAGATGAAGCCCATTTCCGTAAGCCGCAGCCTTGACATCTCCTTTTTGTTCAGTGTGCTGATATCCTTTCCGTTGAATTCCACCACTCCCGAGGTCATATTGTCCATGCCGCTTATTGTGTACAGCAGTGTGGACTTACCGCTGCCGCTGGGACCCATGACGGTGACGAATTCGCCCTCGTTGAGCTCAAAGTTGATGTTTCTCAGTACATTGTTGCTGTTTTTCTTGATTATATATGTTTTGCACAGGTCCTTTACCTGCAGGACTTTGTTCATCTGAATGCCTCCGTTATTCCTCGGATATTTTCCATATGCCGATGTTTTTTATGCTTCTTAGATTGATGATGGCGGTGAATAGCACCGCAGCCGTTATTATCAGCGGTATGACTATGAAGCTTACGGGAAACTCGAAATACAGCTTCATTCCCGTTACCTCGTACTGCGTCATGAAGCTGCCGAATAATAAGGAGCCCCCCGTCCACAGATAAAGCTCTCCGAGAGCTATTGAGACGGCGAGAAGTATTATCATTCTCAGCAGATACCATGCCTTAATTGAGATATTGCGAAATCCGAGGCTTTTCAGCAGAGCCGTCTCGGGGACTTCCTCGGCCACGAAAATGCTCATGTACAGGTAGGTTATGAGCATCAGCACAAGGACTACAGCTCCGCCGATGACGAATTCAAACAGCTTGAACAGCGTATCGAACCGAGCTACCTGTTTTCTCATAGCCTGTAGTCCTGTCCTGACATTGTCCCCGCCGAAGAGCTCTTTCATCTGAGCTATGACAGCAGGCTTTTCACTTTCGGGGGCGTCGATAACAAAGCCTGTAAAGGTGCTCCACCATGTATAGCCGTTATCGTATTCGTCGCCCATGATGATTATGGGATCCCCGTCCTCCATGAAGTCTACAAGAGCTGTTATTACTATCTCTCTTTCGTTCTCGACGTAGCCTGTTTTGTCCTCATTTTTTTCGTTTATGGTGAGCTTAATGACGTCGCCCACGTCTATACCCAGCTTAGCGGCAGTGTATGCGCTCATTGCGGCTTCGTTTGCAAGCCTCGGCGCGGAGCCGCCCTTGCGGTAGGTGACTTTTTCGGGCTCGCCCTTTTTCCAGAATATATCAAAGTACTTATTCTTGTCGTCGTTTTTCATGTATCCCTCACCTGCATACATCGTGTCGATATGTGCAGGGATGCCTGCCTCAGACAGTCTTTGGTTTATCACCTCTGTATATATCATGCCTGTTTTCTTGCATTCATCGTTGATCTCGTCTTCCATTTCGTCGGAAAGGGTCAGAGAGAAGTCATAGCCGTGATACAGCCAGTACTGTGTATACCTCGTATTGATGACGCTGTTTCTGGTATTGAATCCCAGAAGTATTATAACTGCTCCCAGAGAGTATGATATCAGCAGGAAGATATAGCGCTTGAAGCGCATGAGTATATCCGTAAGTGCTACGAAAAACGGCACAGACATTTTCTTTCTCCTGTGCAGGAACATGGGGAAGCGCTTGCTGAATCGCTCGCCGCGGTTCTCGCCGTGGATAGCGTCGATAACGGAGATCTTTTTTATCCTGCCCATTACAAACAGTGAGAAAGCTATCATAACTATGATTATAACGAGGACTGAAAGTACTCCTATGAGTATCATCTCCCAGCGCTCGGGGAGAATGCAGTCGGGTCCGAACATATTGACGAAAGCGCCTGCTGCGGGCAGTCCTGCTATAATGCCCACAATGCCGCCGAGGATAGCGAATGCGATATATTTTGCGGCAAAGAGCCACCGGAAGCTGAATGAATCCACGCCCAGCGCCTTCATCATGCCGATTTCCTTTTCCTCAGCTTTAAGGTCGGCGATTATTGTGAAGCGGATAGTCATAAAGATTATCAGTATGAGGAACACGCTTATCAGGACTACCAGTACCGATATTATCTCCATGAGAACGATATCGTCGTTGAGACCTCTTGAATATGTGACACTGAGTATGGGGATATCCTGATCGAACAGTTTATCCTTGAAATTGGACAGCCAGTTGTCCGAGTCATCATTGGTCTGCAGATTGTAGGAAATATATGAACGGTTACTGCTGTCCGAAAGCACTTTGTAATCTGCATCGGAAACGATGTATCTTACAATGCCGTTGTCCATGTTGTCCTTGAATATACAGCAGACCTCAAGCTCATAGACCTCGCCTGTACATGCTGTGTATTTTACCTTGTCGCCGACCCTGACGCCCACGGTGGACTGTACCTCGATAGGTATTGCAATACACCCGTTTGGCACATAAAAAGGTTCATCGTTCAGGTCATAGACAAGGTCGTGCTCAAGGGGCATGGTTATCAGAGCCTGTATTTTCATCATGTACATATAGCGGTTTTCGTTCAGATCGCAGTTCGGATACTCTATTGCAGTTTCCGATATCCTTGTCATTGGCGATGTGCTCCAGCCTGTGATGTTTTCCTCTGAGTCAAGGATATCCTGAAGCTTGCTCCTTATGGCATCGTCGCGGAAATCATCTTCCATTATCCAGAACTGGGTATCGGAGGTCCTGCAAAGCTCCTTGGCAGATCTTTCACGGGTGAAGTTGGAGAATATCTGCACCGAGCCTGCAAAAACAAGTATTGAAGCTACAGAGATGAATATGAAAAGAATCACATTCAGACCTCTTTTGCGTTTTAGGTCACTTTTTAGCATTTTAAAAAACATAGCTGTTCTCCTTGAGGTTTATGGTCTGATAATATGATAGCATTTTAAAGTTTAAAAAGTCTTTAAATCCTCAAAATATACGTATTTGAACTCATTCCGTTTCAATCGGTGGCTCTGCGGTCACGGACAGACTATAAAAGTATAGCGCACCTTTGAGTTAAAGTCAATAGCCATATAGTGCGGGAGCCGTAAAGGGAACTGCCTGGAGTGAAGAAAAATGAAAAATTGACGAAAATCGCAATAAGTGTGATGACAACCGAGAAAATATGTGATATAATTAATATGAACTCAATAACCGCCGTCAGGCGGCTATTGCCCGAACTGTGTTCGGACGCTTGATATATTATGACAATCTCATTACGGAGGTAAGATCATGAAAAAGCTCATGGCTATACTTTGTGTCACCGCACTTTTATGCGGCTGTTCATCAAAAAATAAAAGCAGCAGCAACTCCGATCCCGCGGCCTCTTCCGATAATTCGGGAGCAGTGACCACAGAGGGGGATACAGGCAGCGGCTCACAGGAGGGAACTACCGCCAATAATGCTCCCACAGACCCGAATCTGGAGAACGATCCATCGGAAATAATCGTAAACGGCGAAAAGACCGATATGAGCAGTGTTGCCAATGTCAGCTGGGACAAGATATACCGCTCGGCTCTGGAGGATTTCAAAAATTCCAAGGACTACAGCGAGGATGCCCGTTTTAGCGTTTATGATGTAAACGACGACAAGGTTCCCGAGCTGATAATCTCATACGGCGGCTACGGAGACAAGACCTTCCTTGTAAAAACTCTCAGCGAAAGCGTTTATACCGAATTTGAGCCTATCACAGGCTGTGACCAGCTCTCATATGTCATGGACCGCAGCTTGCTCACAACTGTCCGCTATCACGATGATATACAGGTACAGAACGTTCAGCTTTACCGCATAAAGAGCGGTGTTATGGCTAATGTAGGCTCCTTCCAGCGCTCAGCCACAGCTGCAAAGGAGGACGGAGTTCCTGTTACCGATGAAAAGTACGATGAGGATTACAATCATTTTATCTCGGGAGTTATCAAGAGCATGGGGCTGGACTTCGGCTTTGATGACGCTACTATAGACGCGGCTCTCGGAAATATGGAAGACTGGAAGAAGGGCTATGAGGCTGTGCTTAACGATTACCTCAAGTACAAGAAAGCCAACGACGATAACCACTTCTCCCTCTATGATATAAACGGCGATGAAACCCCCGAGCTTTTCGTTTCGGGCGCCTATCACTATGCTCCCTATGTTGATATATACTCGTGGAACGGCTGCGTGGTGCCTGTAGGTTCTTTCGGTACAGACGGCACTATCGGCTTTGCAGCCGACTCAAAGGAGCTCATATCCATTGTTGACAACCCCAGCTATACCGCAGGAAGCGTTTACTCTTTTGATACTGAGGGCAATTACAAGTTCTCGGAGCTGTTCAACTACGGAAATACGGAGAACAGCAAGAATCAGGACCCGAATGTGGAGGTCATCTACAAGGTAAACGGCGAACTCACTGACAAGAGCGATTATGAAAAGCAGGTCAAGGAGAACGTCAAGAAGTCCTATTACGTGCTCGGACAGGACAACGACCTTACCGCTGATACCATAAAGAGCGTAGGCAGCGGCAAGTACAAGCAGGCTTCCAAGAACTGATGCATAAAAAATCAAAGCCATAAAGCAGACTGACTGCTTTATGGCTGTTTTTTATTGGTCTACGAATTCCATGGTAAAAAGCTTTGAGAGTATGCTGCCCGCATAGTTCTTCATAAGCTCCTCATATTCTTTTGCCTCTACGTCGCCGCCTGTGCCAAGTATCTCATAGGTGACTTTTCCCTCGCGGAGCTTCCTGTGGAGCTCCGTAAAGCCGTTGCGGAGGTAAAATCCCCGACGCTTCATGCGCTCGGCGTAGTTTTCGGCGTCCCTGTCAAGCTCCTCAATGGCGAGGAAGAGCCTGCGTCCCTTGTAGAGCTTTCGGGCTGACCTGAGTATAGCGCTGCCGATGCCCTGTCCGCGGCACTCCTCGGATACGGCAAGGTAGAATATATAGGACAGGTCACGGCGGCTGACGATATAGAGTATTCCTGCCCACTGACCGTCGCATCGGACTGTCCAGAAGTCCACGCCCTTTTTCTTTGCTTTCAGCACCAGCATGAGGAACGGAGCACGTTCTTCATCGGGAAAAGCACGCATATAGAGCTGTTTGACTTTGCGAAAATCTTCGTGGCTTGGTGTAAGCTTGGTAAAATTCAGTTTCATGACCGTATCTCCTTTCCGCGGGAGCTGTATTTGTACTCATTATAGCATATTGGAGAGGGAATAGCAATAAAATCGCGGAAAAGTGAGAGAATTTTAATAAAATATTAATATTTCATGTCCATATGAGACTATTTTCTAATACTGAACGTATTGCAACACATACAAAATACAATTAATATAATTGAGAAAAATTGTTGACTTTATGGTGCTTGTATGATATAATATAAATGAGTAATAGCGTGTTTTTTTATGCTGTTAATTAGGGGGGTGAATATATGTTTACGGCTTCTGACCTTAACCTGGGACTGTACAGTCCTGTAGGTGATATTACGGTCATGGCTCTTTGCATCATAATGGGAGTTTTCATCAAGCAGTCGTATATCGGCAGCGAAAAGAAGAAATTCCGCATAATAATGTGCATATTAACATTTATTCTCATATCAGCTATGGCAAACGTCGGGATCCAGATGCTTCTGAAAGCTTCTGTCATAAGACCTGTCCCGATATACATAATGAGGCTTGTTCATCATGTGCTGATGATGTCTGTCATTTATCTGTACATACAGTATCTTCGGGATCCTTTGTGGGTCACGCCGGGCACAAAGAAGCAGTATCAGATAATATCGGCCATTACCTTATTGGTAGCAGCTGTGTTCGATATTGCGGCTACAGTCTTTAAGGTGGGCTTTTACGTGGGAAAGAACGGAGAATACCATTCCTCATTTGATGTATTTGAGCTGGTGTATATGCTGCTTATCATTACGGTGGTCTATATACTTATAAAATACAAGGCAAGGCTTCTTGCAAGAGTGTTCTGGGGGATAATGTGCTCGATAATAATTGCCAATGTGCTTCTGTGCATACAGATGATGCACAGGCAGGTATCCTATACTACACTGAGCTTCTTCCTGCCCGTTGTGGGTATCATATTCATGTTCCATTCAAATCCTTTCAATGTGGATACGGGAGCTGTTTCAAGCGGCTTCTTTGCCAACGAGATAAAGGGCAACATCGAAAACGGCAGGGAAACTCTTATAATGTGCTGCCACATGAATGACTTTTCACGTTCACTCTCACTTTCTCCCGAGCTTAAATCGGAGTTCTACAAGTTTTTCAGAATGAATGTCAAAAAGGGAATACTCTACAGCTTCCCAAGTGAGCACTATGTTCTTACTATAGTAAAGAACAAGCGGACGAATTATGATAAAGCCGTTGAAAAAATGCTTAATGACTTCCTTGAGAGCCATTCAAAGTTCAAGATAGACTACAAGATAGTCATTATGGAGACCTGTAAGGATATACTCAGTGTTGATGACTATTATCACCTCATTGAATACTGTGAGATGAAAATGCAGTATAATACCATATACCGCATAAGTGAGCAGGACATCAAGGAATACTATGACAAGAACTATATCCTCAGTCAGCTTGAGGACATAGCCAATAAAAAGGACCTGTCCGACCCGAGAGTTCTTGTGTACTGTCAGCCCGTATACAATATCAAGACCAAGATGTATGATACTGCCGAGGCTCTTATGAGACTGAAGCTGGAAAAGACGGGAATGGTATTTCCAGACCAGTTCATACCTCTTGCAGAGCAGTTCAATCTCATACATTATCTCAGTATGATAATCCTCAACAAGACCTGCTACGCCGTCAGGGGCTTCATTGAGGAGGGCTACAGGATAAAGCGCGTTTCCGTAAATTTCTCGGCTATAGATATACGATATGATACTTTCTGCGATGAGGTAAAGACTATCATAGACCGGAACGGCATAAACTACGACAAGATAGCCGTTGAGATAACCGAGAGCCGAAGCGAGGCGGACTTCAACCTTATGAAGCAGAGAGTTATGCAGCTTCAGGATCTTGGCATAAAGTTCTACCTTGACGATTTCGGAACGGGCTATTCAAACTTTGAGCGTATCATGGAGATACCCTTCGATATCATCAAGTTCGACCGCTCAATGCTTATGGAGTCACACCGAAGCGATTCATCGCAGTACATGGTCAAGACCTTTGCGAATATGTTCTACGATCTGCGGTACGCAGTGCTCTTTGAGGGCGTTGAGAACGACAGCGACGAGGATCGCTGCATAATGATGAAAGCCCAGTATTTGCAGGGATATAAGTATTCCAAGCCCATACCTATCGAGGAGCTGAAAACATTCCTCGATGTTGCGGTAAATCAATAACAAAAAGCCATAAAGGAGATATCCTTTATGGCTTTATTTTTTGCAAAAGCTGTTTCAACTAATAATGGGATTCCAAAGGGAGTATACTCCCTTTGGTCAGGTCAAGGGCTGACAGCCCTTGCGGGGTTCGGGGCAGCGCCCCGAATACGACAGGCGCTTCGCAAGGGGTGAATTTCAAAACAGTCCGGTGGACTGTTTTGAAAAAGGGGACGCCTTGCAAGTGAAGGCGTCCCCTGATAAAACTATTGTTTTTGACAATCTGAAGCTATAAAGAATAGCACTTTATGGCTTTCTTTTTTATTCGTATCTGAGTGCGTCTATAGGGTCCAGCTTTGCAGCCTTGCCTGCGGGATAGCTTCCGAAGAAGATACCTATGAGCATGGAGAATAGCAGCGAGATAACTATAGCCTTTACAGAGGGCTGAATGGTCAGGGATACGAAATCCTGATATTCGGGGAGCTGTGCAAGGGCATAAGCTGCGATCTTTCCGATGAGCCAGCCGTTGAGTAAGCCTATGAGCACTCCGATTATACCTCCTACGAGGCAGAGTATCATGGCTTCAACGATGAACTGGATCCTTATGTGACCGTTTTTGGCTCCCATAGCCTTTCGCACGCCTATCTCGCGGGTGCGCTCTGTTATGCTCACCAGCATGATGTTCATAACGCCGATACCGCCTACCAGAAGGGATATGGCAGCTATGACAGCAATGACCAGCGTTACTACATTCAGTACCTTTGTAGTGATATCCATATCGTCCATGGGATCCTCAAACTGTACGCTCCAGTAGCGGTTGGCCTGGTACTTCTGGTCGAAGAATTCCTGAAGCTCGTTTATTGCATCATCTCTGTCATAGGTGGCTGATGAAAGCATAACGCTGCTTGTGCGTCCGCGGTCGTCTTTTTTGGTGGAAAGCTTCTTACAGGTGTTGTAGGGAATGAATACTTCCGTTTGCCTGTCCATGAAGCTTACGCCGCTCTGAACATATTTTTCATACAATTTCGGGTACCTGTATATGCCTACGATGGTGAATTCGCTGCTGACGCCCTTTGTGATGTCCACAGTGATGTCGCAGCCTATGGCGTTGGCATTTTCTCTGCCGAAATACTGCTTTACAAAGACGTCTGATACGATACAGCAGTGCTTCATGCCCTTTTCGTCATCGTTGGTGAAGCTTCTGCCCTCTATGATCTTGTAGGTATTGTCTCCGCTGATATAGCCGTCGGTGGCGCCCTCTACCGCAACATTGATATTCTGCTGCTTGCTGTTGGCGACTGTACCGACACCGTAGTTCATATTGCGGCTCCACAGATATTTGCCGGGATGCTTTTCCTCAAGCTCGTCAAGCATATCCTCGGTGATGTAGTCCTCATCTGTCATTTCGCGGAACTGAGGATATTCGCCGTTTTCATCAGGTTCATACTTGAAGGAATAATACATATTTATGTACTTTCCGCCTATCTGGTTGAATGAATTGGCGAGAGTAGCTTTTAATGAATTGCCCAGCGTAGTTATGGTGATAACAGCGGTTATGCCGATGATTATGCCCAGCATGGTGAGCAGTGCGCGCATCTTGTTTGATCTGAGCGACGCAAAGGCGAGGCGCACATTTTCAAGAAAGAACATCTTCATCGCCTCCTGTTCTGCCCGAGTCTGATACTATAGCGCCGTCATTTATGGTGATTATGCGCTCGGTCTCGGCGGCAAGCTCCTTGCTGTGGGTTATGAGCAGTATGGTCTTATGCTCTTCCCTGTGGAGCTTATGGAAGATGTCCATTACCATACGTCCCGTAGCGGAGTCAAGGGCTCCCGTGGGCTCATCGGCAAGGATAATGGAAGGAGCGTTTGCAAGAGCTCTTGCAATGGCGATGCGCTGTTTCTGACCGCCCGAGAGCTCATTTGGATTATGTGAAGCTCTGTCGCTCATATCAACGAGAGCGAGCAGCTCTTCAGCCCGTTTTCTCCGTGCTTTTTTGCTTATTCCCGCGTAGAGCATTGGTATCTCTACGTTTTCAATGGCGTTTGTTCTGGATATAAGGTTGAAATTCTGGAAAACAAAGCCTATTTCCTTATTGCGGATAGTGCTGAGATCGGAATCGTTGAGCTTGGATATATCCATGCCGTTAAGGAGATATGTGCCCTCTGTGGGACGGTCAAGAGCGCCTATGATATTCATCAGGGTACTTTTTCCCGAACCCGACGGCCCGACTATTGAGGCGAATTCGCCCTCGTTTATTTTAAGATCGAGCCCGTGAAGTATCTCAAGCTCATTAGGCATGCCTATGTAGTACTTTTTAACGATCCCGTGCATGGAGATGATAGTTTTCATTGTGATTTATTCCTCTGGAAGTTTTAATGATAATGTATCGCCGTCGGAAATTCCTCTTGGATTGGTAAGTACGATGTCGTTTTCGTTGAGATTGCCCGAAGTAACTTCAAGGTAGTAGTCACCGTCGAAGCCCTTGGTGATCTTGCGCTTTGAGATAACGTACTCGCCCTTGCTTGTGGAAGTAGCGATGAATACGTAATATCCGTCGTTGTCTCCGCCTATAACAGCGTCATAAGGAACGCTGAGAGCATCGTTGCATCTGTCAAGGATTATCTTGACGCTTGCGGACATGCCGATAAGGAGCTCGCTGTCCTCTTCGTCGATGCTTACCTCAACGGTATAGCCCTCTGAGGGATCCTTCTCGTCGGAAGAGATTATTCTTTCTATGCGCTTTACCTTGCCGCTGATGACCTTTTCGCCTGTAGCTGAGGTCTTGATCTCGGCTGGCATATCCTCGCTTATCCTGAGGATATCGGATTCGTTGACCTTGCCTGAGATGACAAGCTGTGAAGCGTTTGCAAGGGACATGATAGTTGAAGATGAGGGAACGCTTCCCACAGCAACGTTGAGCTGTGTTATAACGCCGTCCTTGGGAGCCTTTACGATACAGCGGTCGATCTTTTCCTGAAGCTCCTTGAGCTCCTTTTCCGCGTCGGAGGAATCAGCCTTGAATTTCTCGGAATCAAGTACGTCCTGTGCTTTCTGGATAGCAGCGTCGCCGTTCTTGATAGCGTCCTCGTATGCCTGCTTTGCAGCGGGGATAGCGTCCTCGTAGGAGGGGAGCTTTGCGTGGAGCTCATCGGCAGCGTCGCCTATCTTTCCTGCTCTTTCAAGGAGAGACTCCCATCTTGCCTTTTTAGCTTCGGCGTCATCGCCTGAAGCGGCTACCATTTCATCGTATGCATGATCGGCTTCGATAATGAGGGAGTTGTACTCATCGACCATATTGTTATAGTCCTCGTAAGCCTGATCGCGCCTTTTTTTGGAGTTTTCGATCTCGTCCTGAGCCTTTTTTACAGCGTCCTCCTTAGCCTTTTTGGCTTCGGTGAGGTTTCTCTCGTTAAGGGCGTGGTCGTGCTCGGAAGCTCCCTGAGCCTTTTCGCTGCTTGCCTTGAGAGAATTGTACTTCTCCTTGAGCTGAGCAGAGTCGAATTCGCAGAGAACATCGCCTTTCTTTACAGTGTCGCCCACCTTGACGTTGAGCTTCTTGACCTGGAGGTCGGATTCGCCTCTTATGCTGACATTGTCGCTGCCCGAGACACTTCCCGACATACTGACGTATTTTACCAGATCACGTTTTTTTACATAGCCGCAGTCGCTGGACTTTACGGATACCATTGACGTAGCTCCGCCAATAGCGTTCTTGAAAAAGAATACTCCGCCTGTGCCGATAATAAGGAGTATCAGCAGTGCTATAAAGATCTTGAGTTTTTTGTTGGATTTTTCCATTAAAACATCTCCTTCAGAAATGACATATTTATATTGTAATAATACCATATTTTTAATATATCGTCAATGACTTTTTCCCTGATATAAGCAAAAAACAGAAATTTTACAATTTAAGCTCTTTTTTACTGCTGATATTATGAGTATAGCACCCAAAAGTTTAAAAAGTCCTTAAATTTTGAAAAAAATTGTTTTTTTGCAGGGCATGTTGAAATTTCTCAAAAACTGTGCTATAATGCATTATTGAAAAGGCACAGGCAATGATCTTTAACATGAAAAGAGGGCAAATATGGGGTGCTTGGGTAATATTTTATGGTTCATATTCGGCGGATTTGCCAGCGGACTAAGCTGGCTGCTGGCAGGACTGCTGTGGTGCATAACGATAATCGGGATACCGATAGGCATGCAGTGCTTCAAGCTGGCGAAGCTGTCATTCTTTCCCTTTGGAAAGACGGTTGAGTACGGGGGCGGACCAATTTCGCTGACAGCAAATATATTCTGGCTGATATTCAGCGGTATACCGCTGGCAGTGGGCTTTGCAGCATGGGGAGCTCTGCTCTGCCTGACCTTCATCGGTATACCCTTTGGGGTGCAGATGTTCAAGCTGGCAAAGCTTGCGCTCATGCCCTTTGGAGCAACAGTAAAATGAAAAAGGATTTTACGCGGATATTCTTCCGCTATGTGTTTGAATTCGCCGCAGCAGGCTTTGTGGGCTGGCTGTACGAGGTGGCGACGACGTGGATAATGTTCCGCTATTACGAGAACCGCGGAATGCTCCACCTGCCCATAATACCCATATATTCAGTGGGAGCTTTCATACTTCTTGCTATGCTGAGAAAGAAGCGGCACCCGCTGTTCATATTCCTCTTTGCCACAGTAGTTACAACAGTATTCGAGCTGGGAGCGTCCTATCTGCTGGAGTTTATCTTCCATGAGCAGTTCTGGACCTATGAGACATGGTATTTCTCCATACTGGACAGATCAAGCCTGATATCCAGCGCCATATTCGGTATCCTTGCAGTAGCCTATTTCTATGGGCTCCACCCTTTGTCGGGAAAGCTGAGCGGGAAGCTGCCCGAGCCTGTGTGCCTCGGCACGGGAGCATTCATGGCAGGAGCCATACTCACGGATATCGTTTTATCATTCAGTGAACATCTTAAATAGCAGAAAAAGCTGCCGAGCCTATGAACGGGATTCCAAAGGGACTTTGTTCCTTTGGTCAGGTCAAGGGTTACTCCCCACAGGGTGGGGAGATGTCGCAATGCGACAGAGGGGACGGACCCGATTAGGGGGACAGCCCTTGCGGGGTTCGGGGCAGCGCCCCGAATACGTCAGGCGCTTCGCAAGGGGTGAATAAAAAACAGTCCGGTGGACTGTTTTTTTAGAGGGGACGCCTTGCAAGTTAAGGCGTCCCCTCATTTTTCAGGAATGCTGCTCCTATTGACAAAATGCCTGTATAATGGTATAATCAGCCTATGGGAAAGATGCTCCGTGATCGGCGGAGAGAAAATGAAATGAGGTAACTTATGAAAACTGCGGTAATGACCGATACAAACAGTGGAATAACTATTGAGGAAGGGGAGAAGCACGGCGTTTATGTGCTCCCCATGCCCGTTATCATAGATGGAAAAGACTATATGGAGGAGCTTACCCTCACACATGAGGAATTATACAAGGCACTGAACGAAAACAAGGATATAGTGTCCTCTCAGCCCTCTCCCGGAGCTCTCACTGCTATGTGGGACAAGATACTTGCGGAGGGCTATGACGAGCTGGTGTATATCCCTATGTCAAGCGGTCTCAGCGGCTCCTGCAATACCGCTAAGGCACTTGCTGTAGACTATGAGGGAAAGGTTGCCGTCATAGACAACCACCGTATCTCCATTACTCTGCTGGACGCAGTCTACGACGCGAAATACCTTGCCGACAACGGCAAGACCGCTGCGGAGATAAAGGCTTCTCTTGAGGAGAACGCCTACCAGAACGACATATATATCACGCTCCAGACCCTGAAGCGTATCACCAAGACAGGACGTATAACTTCCGCAGGAGCTGCTATCGCTACGGTGCTGAACTTAAAGCCCATACTGAAGATACAGGGCGGCAAGCTTGACGCTTATGCAAGAGTCCGCGGAATGGCAGCTGCCGAGGAGAAAATGCTTGAAGCAGTCCACAAGGATCTTGAGGGCAAGTACGCAGGTATACCAAAGGAGCATCTGAGCATCGGCGCTGCGGGAACTATGGAGACTCCCGAGGAAGTAAAGCGCTGGGTGGACATAGTGAAGAACGAGTTCAAGGGCTACAAGGTAACATACAGACCACTGGCGTGCAGTATCGCTTCCCATGTGGGAACAGGCACACAGGGCGTAGCTGTGGGACTTACAGCTCGTTCACTTGAAATAGACTGATAAAAACAAGCCCTTGCCAAATGGTAAGGGCTTTTATCATGCGTAGGGGCGGATATTATCCGCCCGCAGTTTATGATCACGGGCGGCGGAACGCCGCCCCTACAAAAACACTATGCACTAATCACTAATAACTAATAACTAATCACTTGAGGAAGCCGTTGATTATCTGCTCCTCGGCTTCTGCCTCGGTAAGTCCCAGAGTCATGAGCTTGATGAGCTGCTCGCCTGCAATTTTGCCGATAGCAGCCTCGTGAACCAGAGCTGCGTCGATGTTGTTTGCTTCAAGAGAGGGAACAGCGAGAATACGACCGTTGTCCATGATAATGGAGTCGCACTCCGTATGACCGCTGCAAGCCGCGTCGCCCTTGATACAGAGGTCAAGCTTCTGGTAGGAGTCGTCACGGGCTACAGAACGTGATACCACGTCTGCGCTTGAACCGTCGCCCAGCAGGCTGACCTTGTAGATACTGCCTGCGTACTGCTTGCCGTGGGTCATGAGCCTTTCGCGGACAATGAGCTTTGCGTCGCCTTTGAGCTCCGCAACAGTTGTTCTGTCGGTGGAGTCAACGCCCTTTATCTGCACCATTTCCATTTCCATGGTGCTGCCCTCTTCCATGTAGACCTCGGTAACGGGATTTAGTATGCGCTTGCCTGTGCCGTCGCCCGAGCCGTAGTGCTTCTCCACGTACTTGATACGGGAGTTCTTGCCGACATAGAAGCGGTGTATGCCGTCGTGCTCGGAGTCCTGAGAGCCGCAGTTGTCTATGCCGCAGCCTGCAACGATGAGCACGTCGCAGTCCTCGCCGATGTAGAAGTCGTTGTAAACGTTCTCCTTTAAGCCGCTCTGACTGAGCACAACAGGGATATGAACGCTCTCATTCTTGGTGCCGTCCTTTATGCGGATATCGATTCCGCTGACGTCGGTTTTTGAAGTTATATCAATGTTTGCGGTGGTATTTCTGCCTACTGACTCGCCGTTTGCGCGGAGATTGTAAGCTCCCTCGGGGATATTATGGAGATCGGCGACCTCCTGAAAAAGTCTTTTCTGAACTGCGTCCAAAGCTGCCATATTATCCCTCCTTACGCCATTTTGCTGCAAACATTTATTGCATTTTCGGTGCCTGTTATCTCGGGGAGAATGATATCCCTGCTGCCCTGCTTGGCTATTTTGCCGTCCGCAATGACAACTATCTCGTCAGCGATATTGAGGATACGCTCCTGATGAGAGATAACCACGATGGACCTGCCGCGGCGGTCCTTGCGCATATTCTCGAAAATACGGATAAGATTATTGAAGCTCCACAGGTCGATGCCTGCCTCGGGCTCGTCAAAGAGAGCCAGCTTCACATCGCGTGCAAGTACCGTAGCTATCTCGATACGCTTTAATTCGCCGCCCGACAGGGAAGCGTTTATCTCGCGGTCGATGTAGTCCTTAGCGCAGAGACCTACCTCGGAGAGGTACTCGCAGGCTTCGGAAACAGAAAGGCTCTTGCCTGACGCGATCTTGAGTATATCATGTACGGTCATGCCCTTGAAGCGCACAGGCTGCTGAAAAGCGAAGCCGATACCCATGCGGGCGCGCTCGGTTATGGACTTCTCGGTGATGTCCTCGCCGTCGAAGATTATCTGACCTGATGTGTTCTTGATGATACCTGCCACTATCTTGGCGAGGGTGGACTTACCGCCGCCGTTGGGACCTGTTATTACCACGAATTTGTTGTCCTCAACAGTGAGGCTCACATCGCGGACTATGCCAATGCTCTGACCCTCGTCATCAGCATTGAACGTAATATTTTTCAGTTCGAGCATTTTTAACTCCCTTCGTTATAAATCCAAATTTTGCGGAGCAAAATTATGATTTTGACATTTCTTTATCAATTATACCACGTAAAACAGTGCAAATCAACACGGCAGATGATTTGTTGCACTTGCGAAACATGAGCGATATTTGAATTTCGGCTTAAAATAGGCTTTTGTAAGTTATTGAATACTAACAACTTATAGTTTTTGTCTATAAGATGCCTTATCTGCAAAATATGAACTTCGGGTATAAGTTTTGCGGATTTCAATGCTTTTGCGTTGAAAAACTCCCCTTTACGGACTATATATGGAAGCACTTTTATAATCCGTGAAAGGAGAAATAATATGGTCGTTATTCTGAAAGAAAAATTCGTCAGCTTCGACGAGGGAGTTTCCGTGGTCATTGCGGAGCTTGCCGCAGACGCAAAGACCGAGCTCCCCACAGCAGACGGGCTTGAGGGCAGAAAGCTCTCGCCTGCGTCCCTTGCGTGGGAGATAAGCACAGGGGAGTTTTACGGCTTCGGCAGCGACGGAAAATGGGTGAACCAGACTACAGGTGAAACTTATGATCCCACACCTGCCCCTGAACCCGAGCCAGACCCCGAGCCTGAACCTGCCCCTGACCCCGAACCCGAACCTGTGGGCGAGTAAGCCCGAAAAATGCCCGAAAGCTCCATAGCTTTCGGGCATTGCCTTTATTTGTGTTTTGTGTTATAATTTTGATGAAAGGAGCGATAACAATGGCACTGAATAAAAACGAAACTCCAATACTTGAATATGACACTGATACAAAGTCGGTTTTTCAGTCCCACAAGGTAAGCACCGAGCTGCCGAGAAAGGCAGTCTACGGCTTCCTCGGCAGCTGTATAGACGAATACGCGGCAGCTCATAATGCCCGTATTGCCGACGTTATACCTACCATAACCAAGGACTATCCCATATATATCATCGAGCAGGGCGGCGAGGAGATTTGCCTCTGTCAGGCTCCTATGGGAGCTCCTGCGGCTGTGCAGAATATGGAGATACTCATCGCAAAAGGAGTTAAGCACATAATCTCTGCGGGCTCATGCGGAGTTCTTACTCCAATGGCTGAAAATGAGTTCATTGTACCTGTTCGGGCGCTCCGCGACGAGGGCTGCTCCTACAAGTATCTGCCGCCTGAGCGCTATGTGGAGCTTGATATGTCCATGACGGAGCATATCTGCGGAGCTCTTGGCAGTAAAAATATACCTTACCGCAAATGCACCACATGGACTACCGACGGGCTTTTCCGTGAAACTCCCGATATGGTCACATATCGCCGCAGTGAGGGCTGCGACACGGTGGATATGGAGTGTGCCGCACTTGCCGCCTGCGCAAAGTTCAGAGGTGTGGACTTCGGTATGCTGTTTTTCACGGCGGATTCACTTGCGGACATTGACAATTACGACATGCGCGACTTTGGCAAGGCTTCACTGGTGCCTGCTCTGGAGCTATGCCTTGACATTATCGGAAGCTGCTGATCGGGGGAGATCATCATGGCAATTATTGAAATTACAGACCTTTCCGCCGAGGAGCTGCGCCCTTATGCCTGCACCTCGGAGCTGGAGCTGCTGAGAAGCGGCATATTCATTGCGGAAAGTCCCAAGGTCATTCGTACTGCGCTGGATTCGGGCTATGAGCCTGTATCTTTGCTTATGGAGAAGAAATACCTCAGCGGACAGGCAGCAGACATAGCCGAGCGCTGCGGCGGTATACCCATATATACGGCGAGCTCGCAGCTGCTCACGGAGCTGACGGGCTACAAGCTGACGCAGGGTGTTTTATGTGCAATGGGCAGAAAAAAATTGCCTGCCCCTGCGGATATACTTGCAGGTGCAGACCGCATTGCTGTCCTTGAGGACGTTATGAACCAGACCAATATCGGAGCTATATTCCGCAGCGCGGCAGCTCTGGGCTTTGATGCGATAGTGCTCACCTCGGCGTGCAGCGACCCGTTTTTTCGACGTACAGTCCGCGTGAGCATGGGAACTGTGTTTCAGCTGCCGTGGACATACCTGAGCAGGGGGGCTCCCGACTATATCGGGGAGCTGAAAGCAATGGGCTTTGCCTGTGCGGCAATGGCACTGCGCAAAGACACTGTGCGTATCGACGATGTGAAGCTCCGCAGCGAGGAAAAGCTGGCGGTGATACTTGGCACAGAGGGTACGGGACTTAAAGAAGCTACCATAGACCGCTGCGACTATACCATAAAGATACCTATGGCGCACGGCGTTGATTCCCTTAACGTAGCCGCTGCCAGCGCGGTGGCATTCTGGCAGCTCAGCAAAAATATTAGTGAGTAGAGAGTAGTGAGTAGAGAGTAGTAGGGGCGGATATTATCCGCCCGAAACGTAGGGGACGGCGTCCTCGACGTCCCATCTGTTACGTAATGTGTTTAGCGGAACGGCTGGGCGCCGTTCCCTACAATGGGCTAATGGCTAAAGGCTAACGGCTAATGGCTTCCTCATATCTCTTTGCGGAAGCGCACGAAGTATGACTCCTCGTCCTCATGGTGGATATAGCAGCCGTTTTTCAGCATGGCTCTCAGTGACGCGGGATTGTTTCTGCGGACACGCAGGTATACCTCCTCCTCTGGGACGGTCTCGCAGGCTTTTTCAAGGAGCATTGCAAGTCCCTGCGTACCGCAGCCCTTGCCGCGGTGCTGGGGAGCTATGTAATACCCGATATGTCCTGCGCCGTTCACAAGAGACTCACAGAGGTAGTGGCGGAGCTGCAGCTCGCCGATTATCTCATTGTCATTCCACAAAAAGTATGTAGTGGCAGGCACATAGCCCTCGGGCAGACGCTCTCCCACGGAGTTGGCGATTATCACGTCAAGGGCGTCGTCGAAGTCCTCGCGGCTGATGCCGTGGTATTCGTTGATGAAGCCGTTTTCGTCCTCGGGTATGTCACGGACAAAGAGGTACTCCTTTTCGATGTCGTCTGTGTTGGCGGTTTTGAGATAAAGCATAGGCTGCTCCTTTCGTGCAGTTTTTTTTACTATTATATACCATAGCTTCGCCGAAAACAAGGCGGAGCATTTTTTATATGTGAATATTGTGTAAAATGCCACATATATTTTGTATAGTCGGGCTAAAAAATATTCAAATTATTGACAAATCTTGCATAAGATGATATAATTATCTTATATGCAGCATATAACTGCACGCCGCTTTTCAGCGGTACGACGGCGATTTTTTTAGGGGTGAGGATATGGCAAGAGTTTCTATAAAGGTGGTTTATCAGAACGAGACCTTTTTGCAGGCAGGACTGAAAAAGAGGGAGCAGATAAGCGAGGAACAGCTGAAATTCGTGAACAAGAACACGAATAAAGGACTGCTCAGCGTGAACTGGGAAAAGACCTCTTCCAAGAACCTGCTTAAATATAAAGTCAGCAATATGACAGCGCTTTCCGAGTACGTAAAGCAGAACCTGACTCAGGAGAAGTACTTTGAGCTGATACGTCAGATACAGAAGATAATGGAATTTGCCAGTGAGAACAAGCTGAGCTACGATCATCTTGTACTGACAGATCCCAAGAACGTATACTATGACATTGAGAGGAAAAAGATCGGAGTGGCATTTCTCCCCGTTAAAAGCGATGACTACAGCTGCGCAAACGTGGTGAAGTTCCTTGCGAAGCTCCATAAATACGCAAATATCACAGTCACCGATCAGGGGGTCATGCAGAAGTACGTGTTCTTCCTCAATGATTACCTGAAAACCAAAAAGAGCAGCGTGCTCACACATAATCACCTGTACAATCTGCTCCATGATGTGCTTGAAGTTTCCATGGGCACGCCCTCGCAGATACAGGCAGAGGAAAAGGCTGAACAGCCTGCCGCAGGAAGCAGTACTGCCTCAGCGGCTGATGATTCGGATCACACGATCGTAGTAAGCGGCGGAAGAAGAACGGACTGCGCGGCTTACCTCAAGGACGAGAACAACAGGGAATTCCCCATAGACCATTTCCCTTTCACTATAGGAAGAAAAGCAGACAACGACCTTGCCCTCACCGATAAGGGCACTGTGTCAAAGCTCCACGCTGTAATAACATACGAGAACGGAACGTTCTATATCGAGGATAAGGACTCCTCAAACGGCACCTTCCTCAATGATTTTGCCGAGAATGCTCAGCGCGTCATAAAGGAAAAGCTCAGCAGCGGAGATGTTATCTATATCTATAATCTGCCATATGTGTTTACTGTGAATTCCTCGGATAATGCCACCGTAGTGGTCAATGAACCTGCTGCACGGAAGAAGTCCGAGAGCAAGAGCAGCAATAAGATGAAGAATATCGCTTATCTTATCAATTCCTCCAGCAAGGAGAAGGTGCCCATATTCGTGTACCCCTTTACCTGCTCGGAGATATCGGGCATAGTTATCGGACGCGAGAACGGCCGTGACAGACACAGCATATATATCGAGAATATCTCCTGCGGCTCACTTTCCGTTGAGGGCAGCGAGGTTGCCGAGGGCAGCAGAGAGGACATATTCTCGGGCTGTAATTTTCAGTATCACGGCATACCATTTACATTTTTTGAAGAAAATTAACGGTGAGTTTTTATGAAATACGTTTTTTCCTACGTAACTACCGAGGGTGCGGTGAGAAAGATCAATCAGGACTCCCTTTTTATCGTTACCGCAAAATATAAGGACGATGAGATATTCTTCGCCGCTGTATGCGACGGAGTGGGCGGACTCTCGGGAGGCGAAAAAGCCAGCGGCTATGTGTGCAAGCGCATAAACCGGTGGTTTACCGATGATTTTTCAGAGCTCATAAGCAGCGGCGCTTCAATACTGAAGATACGCCAGTCCCTTGACGACCGCCTGCATCAGCTCAACGACAATATCAACGCCTATGCGGAGAAGAAAAACTCCGATATGGCAACTACCTTTACTGCTGTCCTTGTCATACCTCAGCTGGAGCGCATACTCACAGCCCATGTGGGCGACTCTCGGCTGTATATGATATCCGATGAGGAGATAAAGCTCATGACCTCGGATCACTCTGTGGTCATGCAGGAGGTACGAAACGGCATAATCACCGAGGAAATGGCTGAGAACGACCCGAGACAGAACCAGCTCACCAACTGTATCGGAGCAGGTCTTGAGGACACATCATACGACTACAGCATCGCGGATATAAGCGAGGGTACCTGCTATATGCTCTGCTCGGACGGCTTCCGCAAGAAGCTCTCCGCCGATGAGATACACGAGTACCTTGCGCCCTCCAACAACAAGGATGAAAAGACCATAACCTATAATCTGGAATGTCTCAAAAACAAGGTCATGAAGCGCGGAGAAAAGGACAATATCACTGCCCTTATGGTAAAGCTCTGCTGAAAGCGAGGAGATAGGTTTGCTCAACGAAGGCTTTGTGCTTGAAAACAGGTACAAGATCGTTAATATTGCGGGAAAAGGCGGTACCTCCGTGGTGTACCGTGCTCTTGACCTGAAAGCCAACAACGCTCAGCGAGCTGTTAAGGAGGTCAAAAAGACCAACGGCACCGACGCCTACAATGCAAGGCAGGAGTCGCTGCTCATCAAGGAATTCTGCGAAAAGGACGTGAAGAATTCCTACTTTCCCAATATTATCGAGATAATCGACAATAAGCCCGACGCCCTTTATATCGTTCAGGACTATATAGACGGCGTTTCCATGGAAAAGCTTCTCGCTTACTATCCCTTCCGACACAATATGGTGCTGAAATATGCCAAGGATATATGCTCTGTCATATCCTTTATCCATAAGTGCGGACTGATACACAGCGATATGAAGCCTGATAATATAATGGTCGTAAGGACTGAGGAGGATATGGAGAACTCCAAGCGTCCCGACAAATTCGGCAAGCTGAAATTCATTGACTTCGGCTCTGTTATCGAGAGGCGAGAGGGTACCTTCGCTTATACCCCTGCCTATGCCGCTCCCGAGCAGTTCCGCAAGGAGGAGCTTGACGAAAAGACCGATATATTCAACATCGGTGCTACTCTCTTCCACATGATAACGGGCAGAAAGCCCATGAACGTCTCCGTCAACGGAAAGCTGGTAAGCTCCGCGGAGCGCTTCGTGTTCGACAAGGGCACGAATGCGGGACTTGTGAGGATAATCCGCAAGTGCGTCCACGATGACAAGAACAAGCGCTACCGCTCCTGTGACGAGCTCTATGCAGACCTTGACAGGGCGGAGAACCACACATACATAAGAGTTACTGCCATACTTGCAGGTCTTGCGGTCATTTCGCTGGGAATATCCCTTTTTGCGGGAATAATGTCCCATAAGAAAGGCAGCGAGGACTTCAATACCCTACTTGAAATTGCCGAGAGCTCCAATGAATACGGCGAGAGGTCGGAGGCTTTCGAGAACGTTATAAAAGCCGACGGTTCCTATGCGAAAGCCTATCTGGAGCTTATCGAGCTCTATAAGAACGATCAGGTGTTCAAAGCAGATGAGGTGGAGCAGATACGCAGGCTCATAAACGAGAACGTCAATCTTCTGCAGCGCTCCTCGGAGTATGAGGACGTGGCTTACGAGCTGGGAATTCTTTACTGGTATTACTACTTCTACGGAAGCGATGCCGAGGATATCAAGAACCAGAATACAGGCATAACAGGCAAGATCGCTGCCGTTAAGTGGTTCAGGGAGGCTCAGACCGAAAACTTCAAGGTGAAGAGCCCCAAGAAGTATCAGATAGCCCGTGTATACTGCGCTATCGGTGACTTCTATTCACAGAGCCAGAAAAAGGAGAACGAGCTCCTCGGAAATGATATTTCCGCCGATCTCTGGAGCAGCATGAATGAGCTGGGAGAGCTGGTGGAGACTGAAAATGCAGGCTCGGATATCATTATCCTTGAGACCTACAAGACCCTTGTTAATCTTGAATATACCAATATGAACGAGTTTTCCAAGGCAGGCGTAAGCTATGCCGAGCAGAGGAAATTCATAGAGAATATCAAAGAAAAGACTGAGAAGATGTATCCTCAGGGCGGTACTGCCGCCGAAGCAAAGGACTATATTCTCGGCTCATACGATATGATAATACAGAGCATTGAGGGCTCTGAGTAAGGCAGGCGATGCGGAATGGATTCATTTGACTGGAAAATACTGTCCGAGATATTTCTGGGTATAGGGATAGTTCTGTTTATTGCCGCTGTTATCCTTACCATAAGGTACAGGGTCATATCCAACCTTATTTCTGACCTGAAGGTGGGGAAGATGTCCCCCGAGCCATTCAGAACTCCCTCTGCCATAACACTTAGTCTCAGGAGCACCGATGCAGGACTGTCAGCTCCTCCCGAGAGCGACGAGGACGGTCCGTGGACAGTGGTGGTCGCTCCCAAACAGGAGGAAAACACCGACGGTACAGTTGTGGTGGGCAATAAGAAAGGCTCTGCGGGAGACTTTTCAATTACAAGCAATATCGTAGTAATAAATGCAGATGTAGATGCAATAGATAACGGGAGAAGCAAATGATAAAACGCGTGTTTTTCGGCGGTGCAGCCGCTGCGCTGGTTTTTGCTCCTGTGGGAGCTGTCTGTGCGGCGGGGGACTATGAAGCGCCGTCGGGAATAGAGCTTTCCATAGGCGATATCGAGATAGACAGGGCTGATCTCAGCGGCGGAAGGCTTGTGGAGGTGCCTGTTTATATCGGGAACAGCAGCGGTTTCTGTTCTGTAGAGATGCTCATAGAGCTTGACAGCAGGCTCCGTTTTGATGAAGAATCGGAGCTGGGTACAAGGACTGCCGATGTTTCGGGGGTGCATATCTCCCATTACAGGGAGCTGGAAAACACAGTCACCGCAAAATTTACGTCAAAAAAGAATACACGCGTTACCGAGGACGGGGAGATAGGCTTTCTGAGAGTCCTGCTCTCTGAGGATACTCCCGTGGGAAAATATGATATATGGCTGTCCTGTTCCCCAAATGAAGGACATATGCTGCTGACATACAACAGCTATGATTCGTGGTTCGGCTCGGAGTGCTTTTCTCAGCTGAGAGGCGGGAGCATTACCGTAAAGGACGGTGACACGGAAATACAGCCCGAGCAGGCTGCTCCTCATCATGAGGATAACGGGCAGAGGAATGAAGCCCTGCAAAGCAGCTGCTCGTCTGATAATAACGAAAAAAGCAGTGAAGCTGCGTCAGCTGTCACTACAGCTGCGGCTGTGACTTCATCTCAGACAACAACTGCGTCTGAAACTACGGTCACAGTTTCAGTAACTTCAACAGCTGCCGTGAGCAGCACTTCTGAGGCTGTCCCTTCGTATTCGGCAGCTGAGACTGCGGCTGTGACCACCGAAACAGTAGCCGCAAACGATAATACAAAACATAAATCAAAAGATCTGCTGATCCCTGTTATCGCCGCAACAGTCATCGCTCTGGGAACAGCCTGTTTTATAGTCAGAAAAGGAGGTAGGTCAAAGTGAATAACGGCAGATTTGATCTAAAAAGAAAGCTCGCTTTTGTGGCGGCACTTGCTTTTACTGCAAATTCAGCATACAGTGTACCTGCGGCAGGCGCTGAAACATCTGCGGCTGTAATGAGCGTTGAGCCTGTTACTGTAGACGCACCTGATGACGTGGTCCCGCCGCCTGTGGAAAACAGCGATGACGGCAGTAATGATGTGGTATATACTGTAATGATCAATAACAGTGATATTGATGATGATACGTTCATTGATATAATGAAAAAGGTGTTCCGTACCGAAATAAAGGCTCATAGCTTTGATGAGTCCACAGGTGCGGGAAGTATTACTGTTGGCAGTCTGCCTGTTCTGAACAGGAATGACGTATACAATAACGCAGAGGATATGAAGTTCAGGATCAGCTCGGAGAACGGCTTCACCCTTGTATTTGATACCTATTACAAGGTCAGCGGCTTCGGCGGCGATGAAAGGATATCCATGAGAAACAGCGAGGGCGATGACATCAGTGACGGCTTCTGCAAGGGCGGGACTGACCTTGAATTCGTACCCTCGGACTTATATATCATCGATAACGGCACTGAGCCCGTAAGAGTACCTGTCAGCGCTCCCGTAAGCGTAAGTACCGATAATCCCTACAATGACGGCTATGAGCTCATTGTGAACAGAGACCGACATACCGTATCACCGAGAACTTTTTCTCTGGATGTTGACGGTACTGTGTTCGACGTTCTTGTGAACGGCGTATCCACCGAGCGCAGAAGCTTTGAATGGAAAGAAGTAAGCAGCGTCAGCTTAAAGACTGACGGCAAGCAGGCTCTGTACATAAAATGCGGTGATAAGGACGAGATAAGAGAGCTGTACAATAATGAGGTGAACTGTTCTGTCTTAACTCAGGAGCCCGATTTCAGCTACATAAATAAAGGCGTATTCACCATTAAGGGCATTGACAGCAGTATAACGGCTTTTGCTTCATTTGACGAGACAAACGCACAGGTATACAAGAATTATAAGGTACCTGTCACATTGGATACTGATTCTGGCTGTACGGTGAGCGTACCTTATCTTGCAGGCGACGGTTACTGCCTCAGCAGCTATACCTATGACGGCGAAACAACGGAATGTCTTGCCGAGATGTATGACGCTCTTGTAAACGGACAAAGAGCAAAGGTGATACCATATCACTATGATGTGACCAATATCAAGCTGGTCTACAGAAAGCTTGCCGATAACGGCAATGCCTATGTTTTCAAGCCCGAGGCAGACCTTTTCGAGAGGAATAAGAACTGCTATTCCGTAAGCTCCAAGGACGCTCTTGTGGACCTTATGGACTTTACCTCCCTCTTTGACGGAAGCACGCTCCTCTATGACGTATTCAGGAAAGGCAGCGGAAACAGCGTTGAGAATAAAAAATTCTACATAGGAGAGTCATCAAGAGAGTTTACCGAGTCCATGACGGACAGCTCCGAGTCTGCGCTGTACATCGTCAAGAATATTATCAGCAAGGGCGAAACAGATTCACTCATTGACGGACTTGACGGCATAATATGCTTTTACAGCGACAAGACAGCTCCCAAGGTAGAATTCACCCGCGGGCACAACTCCGATTCATGGGTGGGCAGGGAAGGTATGTCCTTTGCCATGAGGATAACCGACAAGGAGGACTGTCCCATTGCAGAAAGCGGCGATCTCACCTTTGACGAGAGTGAGATAGTTGATATATACAAGTACTACATCAACAAGGAGACCGTTGACTGCAGTGAGATATATTCCGTTGTTGTGGGAGACTACAGATTCGACAGACCCGCAAAGGGCTGGGGAGATACAGCCAATATCAAGGGCTATGTGGAAACTCCCGACATGAGAGCAAAGTATAATGCGGCGGTGGCAGAGCTTTCAAAGCTGAAGCTGTCCGACATAAACAGCAGCTACAGCGATCAGCTCAATTATGACGGCTATTACCGCAAGCTCCTCAGGGAGCATTCCGCTTCTCTCATTGACGATATGACGGAATACTATGACGCAAAGATAGCTGCCGAGATCGAAAAGGACGAGCCCGATCAGGCTAAGATAGATTCTTTCAGGGCTCAGTGCGACAAGTACGTCGGCGTAGTAAGGGCTTACATGGAAGCACAGAACTCTCCTGTCAGAGCTTCAAAGTGTATGCCTGTTCTTACTTATGACAGAGCGGCAAAGGAATTCAGAGTGTCTGTCAAGGCGGAATCAGCTCATGAAAATGAAATGATCGACGAAATGCTCAGTGTTTTCGCTTATGACGACAGCAATAATTCAAGCTGGGACAATAACAGCAAGAAGCAGATAAGGGTAAAGATAGACGGCGCACCGCCTGCTGTTGCGGATAACAAAATAAACATCTCAGGGGATACTGTCATAAAGGACAGCAATAACGCAGATGTCCACGTTCTCAAAGCAGGAAGCGTCATCAGCGTAGCTGTAAACGATATAGAGTCCTCGGTAAAAGGCTCGGGCGTAAACGATGTAAAGATATACTTCGGCGACGAGAAAGACTCCGCAGAGAGCATGACTCAGCAGAACGGAATGTATATCTTCAATATCGTCAGCGATGCTGTGAAGGACGTGAATATCAAGTCCTATATCACTATATATGCAATGGACAGCGTGGGGAACTCCGCTGTAATGAAGAGCAAGGACAGCAAATACGGCGGCTTCTATATCATTATCGATGATACGGCTCCCACCTGCTCAGTGAAGAACGTGTCGGATACCGCTGAGCCGTACATAGATGAGAATGACGGCGGCAAGGAATGGTACAAGGCTTACTCCGATGTGAAGATAGCTGTTGCGGCTGAGGATCCCAATTCTCTGGTATGCTCGGGCATCAGGGAGCTGAAGCTGGATATAAACGGTCATCACCGCACCGTGAATGTTGACGCTCAGAGCGGTATCGACAAGACTGCCCTCAAAAACGGCGGATACAATATCCTATTTGAAGCAGTTCAGGACCCCGACAGGTTCAAGGCAAAGCTTGTCAGTGCTGACGGTAAGGTTCTTATATCGGAGCTTGGAGAGTTCAGCAGAAATGACGGAGCAATAAATGTAAAGCTCAGCACAAACGACTATGCGGGAAATGAAAGCGAAGAGAGGGAAACAAAGGTTTGGATAGACCTTTCGGAGCCCACTGTCGAAAGCGTATATGCAGACGGTGCCGACCTCAGACGCGATGAGCGCTACGGCTATGTTTATTTCGCAAGAGAACAGGCTGATGTACAGGTCTCCGTGAACCGCAACGGTGCGGGAGCAGGTCTTGACCGTATCGAAGCGTCGCTTGTGAACAGCGACGGTACTCCAAGCGCTCTGGTACCCAAGATAAGCAGGAACGGCAGCTCGGACAGCTGGACAGTAACTGTTCCCGACAGATTCAAGGGCTTTATGAGAGTCAAGGCTGTCAGCTGTATGGGCAGGGAGTCAGATGTATTCGAGACGGCTCTGTTCGCCGTTGAAAACACCGACGATCACAGGGAGAACGCCCATATCAGGCTGGAGCTCCCCGAAACTCAGTATAAGGACATAAACGGATTCCCGCTGTACAGCGACGATATAAGCGCAAAGCTCACCGTTAAGGAAAACTTCTCGGGTATATCAAATGTTTATATATCATCAAGCGGAACTGCGGACAGGTATCTGTATGTGAACGAGTCGGGAGAGCTCAGCGGAAATGAAGCGGAGCTCTGGAGCATTGACGAGGACAGCAGGGATATCAACCTTGTGAACGGTCTGGAGAGAGATATCCTGCTCACAGGCAATTCAAACAACAGCGTCGCTTTCGTAAGCTTCGGCGACAGAGCGGGCAATCCCGATGATCAGGATCATACCTATGACCGCAGAAGATACAGCATAGACAAGACCGACCCTGTTATGAATGTTGTGTTCACCGACGGAAACGGATCGGCGGACAGCGAGTTCAAGCAGATATTCAAGGCATCAAGACGTGCTGTCATCACCATAAACGAGAGAAACTTCGACAAGTCTCTTGCCAATATAAGAGTAAACAACACCAGCAGACAGCTGGACTGGCGGCTCGTAAGCGGCACAGAGGGTACGGACAGCGCTACATATCAGGCTGAGATAGCCTTTGACAATGACGGCACATACAGACTTACTGCAAGCTTTAAGGATATGTGCGGCAGAGAGGCTAAGTCTTACGATTCCAAGGAATTCATCATAGACAGAACTGCTCCTGCAATGAATATCGGCTTCGACAGATCGATAGCCAACGATCATTACTACAATGAGCCCACTACGGCTACATTCAGGATATCCGACCAGAACTTCGACCCGTCAAGGATAGTCGTGACAGGTACCTACAACGACAGCGCCGAGGACTTCCCCAAGGCTTCCGAGTGGACGAAGTCGGGAAATGATTACGTATCCACTGTCAGGTTTGAAAAGGACGGCGACTATACAGTAAATATCACAGGTAAGGACATGGCAGGAAATACTCTTGAAGCATATAATGCCAAGTTCTGTATCGACAGCCAGTCACCGAAAATATCTGTCAGCGATGTCAGTGCGGCTAATAACAAGGCTGAGATCAGACCCCATATCCAGTTCAAGGACGCAAACCTTGACAAGGACAGCATACAGGTAAAGATGGAGGGCGCCAACAGAGGAAAGTCACTTGAAGTCGAGGGCGAGCTCCGCGAAAAGGACGACGGATACGAGTATGTACTGAACAATATCCCCGACAATGCCGATTACGATGACATCTATACCATTACCGCAAGCGCCAAGGACAACGCCTCCAACAAGGTTGAGACGGACTTCCGCTTCTCGGTAAACAGATACGGTTCAACATTCATGCTGGACGAGGGTACGGGCAGCTTAGTAGGAAAGTATATTTCCAGAGCTCAGGATATCGTTATCACTGAGGTCAATGCGGATAAGCACTCCGAGCCCTACAGCGTATACATTACCAAGGATTCGGAAATGTCAGTGCTCAAGGACAATGTTGACTACAAGGTGGAGTACAAGGGCGGCGACGACGAGTGGTCCGAGTACAAATACATCATCTACGCCAAGAACTTTGAGAAGGACGGCAGATATACCGTTTCCATACACTCGGTTGACGAGGCGGGAAATATCAATATCAGCACCTCGGAGAAGAAGAATACACGCCTTGAATTCTGTGTGGATACCACCGAGCCTCTTTGCATACCGCTGAATGTTACGGAGAACAGCGCATACAAGGGAGAAAGACTTGACGCGAAAATGTCCGTATCGGATAATATAATGCTAAAGGGAGCAAAGGTGTTCCTTAATGACAAGGAGATAAGGTCGAGATATATCGACGACGAGTATCTCGAATTCACTATTCCCAATGCAAAGCATTCTCAGGACGTAAAAATAGTCCTCACCGATATGGCAGGCAACGAGATAGAGTATTCCTACAAGAATATCCTTGTTACCACAAACGCTGTAAGGCTTCTTGCCCACAAGACATGGTTCAAGTTCGTCTGCGGCGGAGCCGTGCTCCTGACGGGGGCAGCTGTATTCCTTATCAGAAAACGCAAGAAGAGATTACTTTAATTGAAGAACTAAGAAAAAAGGTATCGACCCTCGGTCGATACCTTTTTCATTATTCTTTTAGCGGCGGCGCATTTACCGCCGCGCTTATTTTTCTTCTCGGTTGAGCAGATCATCAAGAGGTATAGGACGGGAATAATAATATCCCTGAAAGCTGTGTACCTCATAGTTGAGGAGTATATCTCTCATGGCAGATGTCTCTATGCCCTCTACGCAGACCTTTGCGCCGTAGTTGGCAACTAAATTTGCAATAGAGCCCACAAGCTGACGATCCTGGGGATTTTCCTCTATCTTCATAACGAGACTGCGGTCGATCTTTATGACGTCAAAGGGGAGACTTCTTACAAGTCCGATAGAGGAGAAGCCTGTTCCGAAGTCGTCAAGAGCCATTTTTACGCCTCTTCCGCGGAGATTTACTATGATGTTTTTGAGCAGGTCTATATCGAGAAGCCTGCAACGCTCTGTTATTTCAAGGCAAAGTGCCTCGGGCGGGTACTCAGTCTCGGCAAGAGCCTCCAGCACCATATCCACAAAGTTCGGCTTTTCCAGCTGATTGTAGGAGAGATTTACATTGATGATGAATTCGGGGAACTTCTCCCTCAGCTTCTTAGCTCCTATGAGAGCAGTTTTCAGTATCCACTGACCAAGCTCAAAGAAAATGGGGTCCTTTTCAAGCACGGGTATGAACTGGTCGGGCGGTACCATGCCGTATTCCTCGTTTTTCCACCTGAGGAGCGCCTCTGCGCCTATGACCTTTTCGGTCAGTGAGTCCACAACGGGCTGATACAGCAGGAAGAAGCCCTGATAATCATACATAATGGAGGTCCTGATAACGTGGAGCACCTCTGTGCGGTGGCGCTTGTCCTGATTGACGCTGCTGCCGAATTCCACCATGTCGCCCTGTCTGTGGAGCTTTGACTCGCCGTATGCATAGTTGAGGCAGGCATAGACGGTCTGGGCGTCGATGCTGAAATTGTTTATGCTGAGAAGTCCCGCATTGAGCTCCAGCATCATGAACTTATCGTCAATGGAGAATTCCTCGCGGAAATATCTGCGGAAATTCTCATAGCTGTTGTATATAGATTCGGTTTCTGTAGTCGTAGTTATAATTGCAAATTTTGTGCCGTCGAGACGGTAAACGCTGCCCTTGTTGCCTGCGTGCTCAAAGAGCAGTCTGCCGAATCTCTGGAGCACCAGATTGCCGAAGTGATAGCCGTATACCTCGTTTATCTCGGCAAACTTTCCGATGCCTACGATTATGACCTTGAAGTGATCGCCTTTGAGTATGCTTGCTTCCAGATCCTCAAAGAAGCCGTACTGATTGCGGAGACCTGTCAGGTTGTCGATATTGCCCTGCAAGCTGTGGTTGCGGATAGTTCCGCAGAAGTATTCGGGTATGCCCTTGGGACTGTACAGGACAACACCGCGGCAGGTACAGACATCGTATTCGCCGCTGAGCTTGCGGGCTCTGTACTGCATATCATGGGAATTTGCACCGCCTGCAAAAATAGCTTCGATGCCCGAATGGTATATCTCAACATCATCGGGGTGGATATGCTTCTCCCATATCTTGCCTGCGTGCAGCATATATTCTGAGGGAAGCCCGAAGAGGTCAACGGCTTTCTTTGACCAGCGGGAATAATCATAGCGCATATCGCAAAGATATACATAGGTTCCCTCTGCGAATATTGAAAAGGCGTTGAACAGCTTTTCCAGCTTTTCCTTGCGTTCAAGCGGGATAGAAACATTACCGTCGCCGACTTCAAAGGCGGGCTTGCTTTCCTCGCCGCTTTTGAGCGCTTTTTTGTCATCGTGCATGAGGTTCTCGGCGCGTGTCATTACAGCGCTGAAGCTCTTGTCCTCGGTGCTGTTGTATACTGCCATGCCTGCGGCTATGACAGGACCGTCCTGACATTTCAGATTGTCCAGAACCTGATCGTGCAGGTCCTCAAACAGAACGTTCCTGTTCTCATAGTCTAAACCTCTGAGAAACACTACGAATCTGTCACCGCCCACTCTGAAAACAGGGCTGTGTGTGAAGATGTTGCATATGAGCCTGCATGCTGCGATGATATGACCGTCGCCTGTTGCCTGTGCGAACGTTTCGTTTATGACCTTCAGGTCGTTGAGGTCACAGACTATGACTGCAAAGGGCAGATACACCAGTCCGTTGTTGATATTCATCTGTATGGCGTCTGCAAGCTCGTTGAATGCAGTCTTGTTTTTTATACCTGTGAGGGAGTCTCGCCTTGATGTTTCGTTGGCAAGGCTGAGAACGTCGGTAAGAGCGTTCTCGCGGCGTATCTCCTCGTCGGTATCCTCTACGCCGATAATGAGATGGAGATTATCGCTTGCCCATGATACAGTCGCGCGTGCGAACTTGGGCTTGCCGTCGATGAGAAGGCTGTAATCGAAGCTGTACAGCTTCTTGACCTCAAGGGCAGAGATGATATTTTCCTTTTGCAGCTTGAACTTTACACGTTCAACGTCCTTGGGAACGATGATCTTCTCGGCATTTGTCATAGCGTCCCTGAAAAAATTCTTTCCGTTCTCTTTTATGTGATTGTCACCGTATATCTTTGCCCCCGTAAATCGGGTATAATTGCCGTTATCAGCGTTGATATAGTATATGATATCATAGCTTCGCGCCAGACTTTCGGCGATATTATCAAAGATTCCCTGTTTATCCATTAAACATATCCCCCCTTCGGATATGGAATAGGAGTATTAACCACTTTTATTATAACATTAAACGCTTATTTTGTCAATGATTTATAAAAATAATGTGCACTTTGACGATAAAAAGAAAACCGCAGTATCCCTGACGAAATATCAGGAATACTGCGGCTGATGAACTTTAATATCCGGATCAGTCTGTTGCCTGGAATATGCCTCTTACGAAGCAGTAGAGTGCGGAGTGGATAGAGTCGTCACCGTGGTGACCGCCCTGAACAACGTGCCATACGTGAGGTACATTGTTCTTGTTGAAGTTGTTGTGGTAGCCCTCGGGAGTATTCAGACCTACAACGTCGTCAGCTGTACCGCCTGTGATCATTACGAGGTAAGGAGTCTCGCTCTCGCTGTTCCACTTCCATGAGCCCGAAGCACCGGGAGCAGGACAAATAGCGCCTACGTAGCCGAACTTGTCGCCGTGCTTCATACCGATCTGGAGAGACTCACGTCCGCCCATTGAGAAGCCTGTTACGGCTGTGTTCTCTCTGCCTGTAGCGACGCTGTACTTGCTCTCGATATGAGGCATGAGGCTGTCAACGATATCGTCAACGAAGTTGTCGTAGCCCTCGTTTGAGCCCTGATCTGCAAAGCCTGTAGCGTCGTTCATGGTAGCGCTGGTGAATACGAAAGGAACAACAACGATCATATCCTTTGCTGCGCCCTCGGCGATAGCGTTGCCGATGATCTGCTGGGTGTACATGGTGCCGTTGCCCTGTGTTATCATACGGTTTTCGTTCTCGAAGAAGCCGTGGAGCAGGTAAAGCACGGGGTACTTCTTGCTGGAGTCATAGTTTGCGGGGAGCAGGATATTGTACGGCTTGTTCTTGTTGGCCTTCTTGGAGAAGTAGGTCTCCTTCTTGATAGTGCCGTACTGAACGCCGTTCTTTTTGTTGTGTGAATCGTTTGGCTCGTTGTTTACAAGTGCATTCTGAACTATCTCTGTGAGTTCCTTCATGCTGTACTTGCGCTGACCTGTTGATGTGTTGATGGGCTGTGTTGTTGTGATGGGCTTATCGGGAGCCTTTGTGGTAGTTGTCACAGGTGTCTGTGTGGGAGTCTGTGAAGATGAGCCGCCCGAACCGCCGTCAGTTGCCTGGAATATGCCTCTTACGAAGCAGTAGAGAGCTGAGTGGATAGAGTCGTCGCCGTGGTGGCCGCCCTGAACTACGTGCCATACGTGAGGAACGTTGTTCTTGTTGAAGTTATTGTGGTAGCCCTCGGGAGTATTCAGACCAACTACGTCGTCCTGAGTACCGCCTGTTATCATAAGGAGATACGGCTGATCGTCGGAGTTGTTCCACTTCCATGAGCCCGAAGCGCCTGGAGCAGGGCAGATAGCTCCTACGTAGCCGAACTTGTCGCCGTACTTCATACCGATCTGGAGAGACTCGCGTCCGCCCATTGAGAAGCCTGTAACAGCTGTGTTCTCTCTGCCTGTTGCAACGCTGTACTTGCTCTCGATATGAGGCATGAGGCTGTCAACGATATCGTCAACGAAGTTGTCGTAGCCCTCGTTTGAGCCCTGATCTGCGAAGCCTGTAGCGTCGTTCATTGTTGCGCTTGTGAATACGAAAGGAACAACAACGATCATGTCCTTAGCCTCGCCCGAAGCGATAGCGTTGCCGATGATCTGCTTGGTGTACATAGTACCGTTGCCCTTTGTTATCATACGGTCCTCGTTCTCGAAGAAGCCGTGGAGCAGATAAAGAACAGGGTACTGCTTGCTCTCGTCGTAATCGGCAGGGAGCAGGATATTGTAGTTCTTGTTCTTGTTGGCCTTCTTGGAGAAGTAAGTCTCCTTCTTGATAGTGCCGTACTTGACGCCCTGCTTCTCCATGTGTGAGTCATTGGGCTCGGTGTTTACGAGCTCGTTCTGTACCTTTTCGGTGAGCTCCTCGGTAGTGTACTTCTGCTGTCCCGGAGCAGGCTCGGCAACAGGGAATTCCTTTATCTTGCCTGATACGAACTGCATAATGAGAACTGCGTCGGCGATCTCATAAACGCCGTTGCTGTCAGCGTCGGCAGCCTTCTGCATCTTCTTGTCGGTGAATGGATTGATGAGACCCTTTCTTGCAAGAATGATATCGAAGGAGTCGATACAACCGTCGTAGTTGATATCGCCCTTGTTCATCTTAACGGGAGCAGACGGTTCGTCGAAGGTGGTGCCGCTGGGAGCAGCTGCAACTTCATCAACGTAGAAATTGCACTTGCTTTCCTCGGTCTCGATGTAGAGACTGATGTTTGTAGCACCTGCGGGAATGGTGAAGCTGCTCTTTTCAAGATGTGCCCATTCGCCTTTTTTTGCTGTTACTTCTGCTATTTTTGGGTAGCTTGTGGTGCTGCCGTCACTGTACTGGAGAGTGAGATAGAATGTGATGGAGTCCTCTGCGTCTGTCATAACATATGCACTGAATGCATAGTCCTGACCTGCCTTGAAGTCGGAACCGAGACTTACGGAAGCGCCGTTCCAGGAGCTTTCGCGTCCGCTGGTGAAGAGGGAATACTCGCCCGAGCGTGATGTGCCCGAGACGGTCTTGACGGATGCCGAGCCTCTGCCGCTCCATTTATCGGTGCCTTCTTCAAAGGTACTGTGGAGCAGATAGTCGGACTCTGCAGCTGAGAGGGGGATGGCGCTCGCAGATGAAAGGGCGAGCATAGCTGCCATGATTGTGGGTATGGATTTTTTCATTTACATTCCTCCTTGTAAATTATCTCTATGTATAATTTCTACCATATTTATCGACACTTGTCAACTCAAATATTGCGGAGTTCACTAATTATGAATCAATGATTAAATAATTATGTCAGATAAACTCCACCCAAGGTGTAAAAAAGACCTTTTGCTCTGCAAAAGGTCATAAAACTCAGTTGATATCTATTATTACATACTCGGACTTGGTGCCTGTTTTGAAGAGTATCTCCCAGTCGGATATGCCCGAGGTCACTATGAAGTCTGTGTTCTTTCTCCTTTCATAGCCGTATGTTGCGTCGTTGATACGGAACCATTCGCCCACATAGGTAACGGGGAAGAGCTGTCCGCCGTGGGTGTGTCCAGAGAGTACAAGGTCGGCATTTGCCGCCGCCTCGTTATCGTAGTCGTTGGGCTCATGGTCGAGGACTATGGTGTAGCTGTCAGGGGAGACGTTCTTCATCAGTTCCGACATTTCAGCGCGGTCGCTTTCAGCTGAGTCCTTTCTGCCGATGATTGTCATACCGCCCACTGTCAGGGACTCGTCCTCAAGGACATGGACGCCGTTCTTTTCAAGCTCCGCTTCAAGGTCGTCCTTGGAGAAGCCACGCCTTTCGCTGCCGTAATAGCTTTTGTCATGGTTGCCGTAGCAGTACCACACCCCGTATTTCAGCTCTGTATCACCGAGAGCAGCGCAGGCTTTTATCATATTTTCACGGTCTGTGCTGTCGTCCACGAAGTCGCCTGCTATAAAAAGTATATCGGGAGACTGCTCCTTGATTCGTTCCATCTGCTCTGCGAAGCCATCTCCGTCAAAGGTGGTGCAGAGGTGTGAGTCCGCGAACATGGCTATGCGGAGCTTCCCGTCAAATTTATCGGTGGTGAGGTGATAGTTCTTCTGCCATATGTGGAAGCAGAGGTAACAGCCCGCGCACAGGTATACAGCCGAGGTCACAAGCGCCAGCCGGCCTGCCCAGTTGCAGGTGAAATCCTTTTTGCGGACAGCTCTTATGATACGGAAGACAAGCCCGTATATCAGGAAGAACATCAGCGTGCTGAGAAGTATGATAATGGCGTTTACCACCGAAGTCAGGAAAACCATTCCCGTGAATACTATTGCTATGATGCCGAAGGAGAGAAGTCCTTTCAGCCATTTTCTGTCTCCCGAAAGCTTTTTTATCAAGCCAAAGCGTCCCACTGCAACTGTCAGATAGACCGTTCCTGCCGCAAATGCCGCAAGAACTGCCACTAAGATGATCAGCCACATCGTCATAGAGTATCCCCCTTAATAAGTGATATATCAATTATACTTGAAAGGCAGTTTTATGTCAATGGTCATGTTGTGAACGAAATTGAAATTCTTTGTATAATCCACCTAAAATACTTGACTGCTTACTGGAAATCATATATAATAGTTGTATAATGCATATTAAAAAAGGGAGGGTTTAAAATGCATAAAAAATCAAAAAAATTAATCGCAGGTATTATGTCGCTGGCAATGACCGCGGCATCAGCAGCTGCATCATTCGCACCAATGGAGGCTTCTGCCGTTCAGGTACTGGGTGAGACGTCTTTCGAGCAAAAAGCTCTGCCGTGGTACGTCTGCAACAACGCCCCTGCAAAGCAGCAGTTTGACTTTGAGGACGGCACATTCCACATTCAGATCTTAGTACCCGAGGGCGGCGAAAAGGAAAAATGGGATCTCCAGTTCAAACACAGGAATCTCAATTTCAAGGCAGGCCATGAGTACAAGGTAAGCTTCAAGGTAAAGGGCAGCAGGCCTGGCTTCGAGCTCTGCTCGTATATCGGAAACCTTAGTGCCACTGAGGAGTATTTCGAGCTTGACGGCGGCACAAAGGATATGCATATGGGACCTGATATGGAGGGCAAGTGGCCTTCGGCTGCACTGAAGCTTACAACTGACTGGCAGACTGTTGAGGGCACATTCATTCCTACCAAAGATATTGAGGGCGCTCAGTGGACTTTCCAGTATGCAAGGGGTACAAAGTATCAGGGAAATGCCAAGGAGGGCGATGAGATATGGTTCGACGATATGTCCATCGATTGCCTTACCTGTGACGAGGATCCCACATCAGCAGTATGCGGCTGGAAAGATTACGGCAATATGTTTATAACTCCAAAGAGCGATGTCCGCCTCAATCAGATGGGTTATTTCCCGGCAGCCGATAAAATGGCGACCTATGTGACCTCTGTGGAAAAAGAGGCTCTGGACTTCAAGGTAGTCGACAAGGACGACAAGGAAGTTTACAAAGGTAAGACAGTACCTGCGGGATTTGACAAAAATGCAGGGGAATACTGCCAGATCATAGACTTCTCCGCAGTAAAGACCGAGGGTACATACAGGATCGTTGTGGACGATGATAGGATGGATTCCATGAACTTCAGTCAGGAGTTCAGGATAGGCAGGGACATCTACGACGGAGTGCTCACAAATGCGCTGAATTACTACTATCAGAAGCGCTCGGGCTCCGATATCGAGCAGGATTATATAACCTCGGGGGACAAGAAGGTGCTTGCCCATAAGGACATGAACAAGAAAGATGTGGCTTATGTACAGGACAGATGGTTTAGTTCATACTTGCCCAAGGCTTTTGAATCTGACATTAAAAAAGATATACTCCTTGATGTTTCGGGAGGCTGGTACGATGCGGAAGGCAACAGCAAGAGCGTTGTAAGCGGCGGAACTGCAGCATGGCTTCTCCAGAATATGTATGAGAGGTCAAAGAAGAACGGCACCGACAGCAAATGGACTGACGGCAAGACCATGAACATTCCCGACAGCTATAAATTATCGGGCGGCAGGGAAGTAAGCTGCAAGGGTACTCCCGATATACTTGATGAAGCAAGGTACGAGCTGGAATTCATGTTCAGAATGATAGTTGATCCCGAAAAGGATACTGTCTGGGGCGAGAAATATGCAGGTCTCGTATACAGTCAGGTAAGAGAGTTCAGTCCTCTTCCCGTTGGCTATGTTGAGTATGACTATATCAGTGAGGATAACGAAAGCTACATGAGAGCGCCCCGTATAATCAGTCCGCCTACCTACAGCGCAACGTTCAATATGATCGCCTGTGCAGCACAGGCTTCACGTCTGTGGAAGGGCATCGACGACGATTTCTCGGTCGAGTGTATTGAACGTGCAAAGAAGTCATGGGAAGCTGTTATGAAGTATAAAGATGAGTTTGAAAAGGGTCTCGGTAATCTTAACTATGATGATCAGTACACCGCTTTATCAGCTATTGATCCCGACTCTGGCAATGATGATGTCAGGGACGAGGCTTACTGGGCAGCCTGCGAGCTTTTTGCGACTACGGGCGATGAAGCTTATTATGACTATCTGAAAGACTATGACAGCTCCAATTCAGTCAGAAAAGATGAGCAGTTCCGTGCATTCGGCATACCGAGCCGTTCTGATGTTTATGGCACGCGCGGAGCGTACACTTCATTCGACATAGCCAATAAGGTGGGCTGTGGTTCGCTGTCACTTTATCTCAGCGACAAGACCTCGGATACGGACAAGGCTAAGATCAAGGACAACCTTTTGATCACCGCTGATAGGTTTGTAAACACTGAAAATGACGTGAAAACCAATGCTATGGGTGCTCCATATGAAAAGGTAGGCTGGTACGATCCTTACAGCATTGACTACATTTATTTCTCGGGCTATGATTACGGCTCCAACAGCAGGATCACGAATAATGCTGTGGTAATGGCTTATGCTTACGACGCAACAGGAGACAGCAAGTACCTTAACGGCGCTTTGCAGGCTATGGACTACATCTTCGGAAGAAATGCCCTCGGCTTCTCATATGTTACGGGCTGCGGTTCGCAGCATGTAAATTATCCTACCGATACCTACTGGGCTTATGAGATAGACAAGACCCTGCCTAAGGCTCCCGACGGAGTACTGGCAGGCGGTCCCTGCTCAGCTCTGTATGATGAATATATACGTCTCCTTGGCATTACCAGCGAAACAGCTCCTCAGAGATGCTATGCCGATACTGTTGAGTCGTGGTCTACCAATTCACATGCTCTTGACTGGCAGGCAGGCTTTGCGTGGGATATGGCTTTCTTTGAGGACATTGCAGCAAAGGCTTCCGAGGTAACGACAACTACCACAACTACAGCAGCTACGACCACTACAGTTACTGCTACGACTACTACCGTTACAGGTTCTGATATAATTGCCAAGCCCGTACATAACGGCGACGCAAACTGCGACGGACAGGTGGATATGAGTGATGTTGTCCTGATAATGCAGGCTCTGGCAAATCCGAACAAGTACGGTGTGGGCGGTTCTGACAAGAACGCTGTGATCGAGCAGGGCTGGACAGCTGCCGATGTATTTGAGGTGGGCTCGGGCGTTACCACAAATGACGCACTTTCGATACAGGAGTTCCTCCTTGGCAAGGTAAAAAGTTTACCTGTTTCATGAAAAATTAATATCTAATACAAGCCGCCGCAAGGCGGCTTGTTGCTTTTGCTGTATTATCGTGCACATTTTATAACGTTTTTGCGTTCGACATTATCATAATAACATTATTTTGTCCACCTAAGTGCTGTTTTTTGAGTTTACAAAAGATAAATTTAATGGTAAAATATACAATATATAAAACGTTATCCGCAATCAACTAAGAAATTGCGTAGAGGAGGATATTAAAATGAACATTACTCGCAAATTCAAGACTGCTGTTTCGGCAGTCATGGCGGGAGCAATGCTGGCAAGTACAGCTTCGTCACTTCCGCTTCCGTCAGCGGCACCTCTCAGTGCAGAGGCAGCAGGTGCGTGTACCATCAACACCAACAAGGAGTACCAGACGATACGCGGCTTCGGCGGCATGAACCACCCTGAGTGGCAGAGCTACAACGCTCAGAACGGAGCTCCCGGAGATATGACGGAAGCTCAGGTTCAGAAAGCTTTCGGAAACGGCGCCGACGAGTTGGGACTTACAATTCTGCGTATCTTTGTAAGCGACGACAAGAACGCATGGAAGAACGCTATCCCGACAGCTCAGAGAGCTCAGAAATTAGGCGCAACTGTATTTGCAACTCCGTGGAATCCGCCAGCTTCTATGAGAACAAACGGCACAGGCGGTCCAACAGGCGGTCAGTATGTGCTTAAACAGGGCGCAGAAGCTCAGTACGCTCAGCACCTCAATGACTTCATCAAGTACTGCAACAATCAGGGCGTTCAGCTCAACTCCATTTCTGTTCAGAACGAGCCTGACTGGTCAGGCGAGTGGACAGCATGGACACCAGACCGTGCGGCAAACTTCATTGCAAACTACGGTAAGTCTGTAACAGCCGGCACCACAACAAAGCTGATGTCACCTGAGAGTTTCAGCTATAACAAGAGCTTCTACAACGCAATCCTCAACAATTCCAAGGCTATGGCAAACTGCGATATGTTCGGCACTCATTTCTACGGAACACAGCGCAACGCTATGGACTTCCCTGCCCTTGAAAACTGCGGCAAGGAAATATGGATGACCGAGGTTTACGTTCCAAACAGCGATAACAACTCCGCAGACCGCTGGCCTGAGGGCGTAAAGGTAGCTGAGAATATCCACAATGCTCTCGTTGTTGGTAATATGAACGCTTACGTTTGGTGGTATATCCGCCGTCAGTACAGCCCAATGTGGGATACCGGTAAGATATCCAAGCGCGGATATGCAATGGCTCAGTTCTCAAAGTGGGTTCGCCCGGGCGACGTTCGTATCGACGCTACAGAGCAGCCAAATACAAACATTCTTGTATCAGCATATAAGCACAGCGACACACAGGCTACAGTAGTCGCAATCAATAAGGGCAGCGGTGCAGTAAGTCAGCAGTTCACCCTCAGCGGCAGAAACGTTACAGGCGTTGAGACCTACAGAACATCGGGCAGCGAGAATATCGCAAGCATAAACGGAGTTTCAGCAAGCGGTTCATCGTTCACAGCACAGCTCCCCGCAAACAGCGTTTCAACATTCGTTGTGGCTCTTGAAAGCGATGGCAAGGGCTTCGTGGGCGGCAAGGATCCCACACCTCCCGAGCCTATCGAGCCTGATGCAAACGGCTACTATTATCACGATACATTCGAAGACGATAACGGCAGCTGGGAGAGCAGAGGCGGTGCTACAGTTTCCACAGGCGGTTCAGCATACGCAGGCAGCAAGGCTCTTACAGTATCTGGCAGAACAAGTGCATGGCACGGCGCAATGAAGACACTCGACTACCTTACATTCAAGGCAGGCGAGTCCTACAGCTTCAGCGTTGCAGCAAAGGGTTCTGGCAACATGATGCTGTCACTGGAATACACAGCTGACGGCGAAACTAAATACGATCATATCGCAGACGGAGTTTCCAACGGCGAGTATGTACAGCTTGCAAATCCAAACTACACTATCCCAACGGGCGCCTCCAACATCAAGCTCTACGTTGAGACAGAAGAGGGCACAGATGACTTTGCTATCGACGAGGCAATCGTCGCAAAGGCAGGCACAGTTATCGACGGTCCAAAGGCTGTTACAACAACAACTACTACAACCACCACAACGACCACGACCACTACTACAGCTGCACCGATCGTTACAACAACTGCCGATCCAAAGGCTGCACTTGACGCAAAGGTCTCCAAGTGGGGCGACGCTAACAACGACGGCGGCGTGGACATGGCTGACGTTGTACTCATAATGCAGTCTCTCGCAAACCCAAACAAGTATGTTCTTTCTGAGACAGGCGCATTTAACGCAGACGTAAGCGAAGCAGGCGGCGGTATAACTGCCAACGACGCACTTGCTATCCAGAAGTTCCTCTTAGGCACTATCACAAAGCTCCCTGAGAGCTACTCCGACGACATCAAGACAGTTACCACAGCTGCAACAACTACAAAGGCAACGACCACATCGACTGCCACAACCACAACGACAACCATTGCAGCTGCTGCACATCTTTCAATGAAGGATTTCACAGCAAAGGTTCAGTCCAATATCGCTGAAAAAGAGCCTAATTCCGCAAATCAGCAGAAAAACGGCGTAACTTACGGTGAGATACAGAAGAAGAGCTACTATTCAAATACCTGCAAGAGAACCAAGAAGTACAACGTTCTTCTGCCTCCCAACTACGATCCTAATAAGAAGTACCCTGTAATGTACATTCTTCACGGCTACTATGAGAATCCTGACAGAATGCTCACGACCGGCAACGCTGAGATGCATACCCGCGAGATGCTGGGCAATGCTATCGCTGAGGGGGCTGCAAAGGAAATGATATGTGTATTCCCTGATGTATACTCAAGCGCTACTCAGGACGCAGTTACAGGTATGGACGATAATAACAACAGAGCTTACGACAACTTCATCAATCAGCTCAAGAACGACCTTATGCCTGAGATCGAGAAGAACTACAGTGTTCTCACAGGTAAGGACAATACCGCTATCACAGGCTTCTCAATGGGCGGACGCGAGTCTCTCCTCATTGGAATGCAGATGTCTGATCAGATCGGCTACATCGGTGCTATATGCCCCGCTCCTGGCGTTTCAGGCTCATTCAAGTGGGACAGCAGCAATGAGCCTTACTTCCTGATGATAACTGCAGGAAGCAACGACCAGACTGTTGGCGACAATCCCAGAAGCTATCACAATAACTTCGAGAAGAACGGCGTTCCTCATGTATGGCACTATGTAAACGGCGGTTATCACGGTGATAACTGTATCAGAGCTCACCTCTACAATTTCTTCCGTATAGCTTTCCAGAACTGAAATAAGGATAATGCTTTCAATACAAAGAAACAGCCACCCGATTCGGGTGGCTGTTTTTGCTTATTTGTCAATTCTTCTGTGTACCTCTGCGGTGAGCTCGTCAAAGTAGACCTGAGTGTCGATACTGTTATATTCTTCAAGGTATTCTTCCCATGTCTTTTCAAAGTCGTTGCTCATTACCAGCAGCGGCAGATACTTGTGCTTTGTCGCGTCTATCTGCTTCATTACCTTGCCGTAGTTTGTCTCGTCGGTAACGGAATTGCTGAAAGACCACATTGGGTACCATGGTGAGTTCTCGGGTGGATCGTTCAGCATACCCGTATAGGTCTGTACTCCGTATGCGCTGAAACATCTCTGTACAGGCTCGGAAAGGTGCTCATAGAAGATATTCGGCTGATTTGTGGACTCAAAGGCATTGATTCCGTCTGGAGCCATACCGAGATAATAGGGCATATAGTTGTAGACGCATATATGCTTTCTGCGGTATTCCTCGTTTCGCCACTGTGCGTACTGCACTTCGTCCTGATAGAATATACCGTCGTCGCCTACGGTGTAGTCAACTCCCTCGATTCCCCAGAAGCGGAGATTTAGTATCTCGGGTTCAAGGAGATCGCTTATGAACTTTACTGCTGCCTCGGGGTCTTCGCAGCTTATAGATATGCCTACGCCTGCGGAGCCGTTGAACGCAACGCGGTCACGGTATCTGTCGGGGATACTGCGGTCCATAGTAACTCCCAGAGGGATATACGTACAGTCAGGGGGCAGCTTGTTCACGGCGCTGGAGAAGTTCCAGTTCTGGTCTACCATGCCGAGGACTCTGCCTGATGCAAGCTTTGAGTAGTACTGCTCGGAGTTGAGCATTGAGAACTCCTTGTCGATGATGCCCTTCCGGTATTCCTCATTGAGAAGCCTGTACCATTCCTTTGCGGTAGGTGTAAGGTTATAGTCCTTTGCTTCGAGTGTTTCCGTATCCACGTAGCAGCAGCCGTCGTTGGGATAGCCGTCTAAAAACATGGGCGGATTGTCCATGGCAAAGAACCATGCGTCGTTTGCCTCTATCTCATAGCCGTAGTAAGCCTCGCCGTTTTCGTTTGTGGGGTTGGCTTCAAGGTAGCGCTCGATAAGGTCAAAGTACTCGTAGGGAGTTTTTATGTCGGGATAGTCTGCCCATTCAAGGACCTTTACCTGTACCCAGAAGGCTTCGCCACTGTGGGTCGGGTTGGTGTCCTTTATGTTTACTGAGGAGAACAGCGGTATATAGTAGATATGTCCGTCGTCAGCGCGGACGCTGTCCCATTCGGTGTCCGAGTACATTTTTTTGATGTTGGGATATTCGTTCCAGTAGCTGTCTATGGGTATAAATGCGCCTTCCTTTATGAGCTTCTGGCAGTTTGCAGCATCGGGGGTCATAAAGTCGGGGTACTTATTGGAGATCATCATATCACTGAATGTCTTGTCGATGTCGTCCTGATCTGAGATCCACTGCTCACGCAGGATAGCGCCTGTTTTTTCAGCTATTATCTGCTGTATCTCATTATCTCTGTCAATCTCGGCTATCCTTGCGGCAAAGATGCCTGTAAATTCTCTGATGGCTTTTTCATCATTTTTCTTTTTCCCACAGGCGCTGACGGTCAGCGTCATTGCCGCAGTAATGAGAGCTGCTGTCATTTTCTTTTTTGTCATAAGCATCCCCCTATTCTGTGTCTGTTTTTATCGTAAATACCAGCCTGAGCTTATCTGTATATGGTATTTCCAGCTCTATCCTGTTTCCGAGGCATTGTTTCAGACGCAGATACGGATTGAATCTGTAGCTTCTGTTGAAGCAGTAGTCTTCGGCTACTTCGCCGTACTCGAAAATGGCATTGAATTTCAGCATATCCTCGTTCAGGAGGGGATCGCTGCTCTCGAATGAGATGACTGCGGTATTCTCTGTTACAAGGAAATTAGCTGAAACGTCGCCGTAATGATTGTATATATCATCTGCTATAAGAGCGAAGGAATATGCAGGCACGTGCCATTTATCCTCGGGTATGTGAGTAGCAGAGTAGTTCTTTTCCAGTATGTCGGCAATCTTTGCCACCAGTCTGGCTTCCTCGCTGAGCGGTATATACTCGTCATCGCTGTCGGCAATGACGTAGGGATACTTTTCTGTCATAAGGAGCTCCGCATCGAGACGCATAGCTGTTGTGTACAGCGAAGCGTAATCGGATTCCTTGCGCATGAGAGTATCGCCGCGCTCCTTGAATTCGTAGCCCTTTTTCTGGAGCTTTTCCGACATATCGCAGCAAATATCCAGCAGCGAACCTATCTCGTCCCTGCCGTTTTTGCCTTTCTTGGTCTGCTGTATTATACCGAGGGCACGGTATTCCGCCATAGCAGCCTTGACTCTGCGCTTTACGCCGATAGCAAGCATACGTCCCAGTATTACCGAGAGTATGATTATGCCTATGAGCATTATCATGAGCTGCTTATTCATGGATATGAAGTTCTTGAAGCCCTTTCTTTGTGAGCGCGAATAGAACTCTATATCCACCGTATAGTAGTTTCTTGTGATGCAGTCAAAGTCCTGACTTATTGTGATATTATCGCTTGTGGAAGCGCTTTTATCGCTGCTGTACAGGATATGATTGCCGCTCATTATATAGAGCTCACCGTCAAAGTCAAGACTGTCAGCAAATTCGGAAATGACCTTGCTGTTCATCTCGAGACAGAGATAGCAGTCGCCTGTGTCGAGAGTGTAGTAGTCCAGCTTCCTGACGAGAATGAACTCGTTTTTGGACTGGTCTATACAGAGTACTGTGGATTTATTTATCTCCCTGAAGTACTTGTACCAGTAATCGTTTACTGCGGTATCCAGCTTTTTGATGCTGCCGCCTGCGAGAACAGTCGGGTTTGCAGTATAGAGAGTGCAGGACTTTACTATATTTGTCTCGGCGATATTCAGTACAGTATTGCGCTGAAGATGATAGTATTCTTCGTAATATTCTGCCGAAGATGAGTATTCCTTATTGAGAAAGTCGTATATAGCTTCGTTGGTGTAGATATTCTTGGCGATAGACACAGCGCTTTCCACGGAGAGATTGACTATCTGCTCCGAAGCTGTGACTACAGTGTGCTCCATTTGTCTGTATTTTTCCCGCTGGGTAATCAGTATAGTTCTTACCATAGCGCCCCATATCGTTGCTACCGAGAGCAGCATCATAATGACAAGGAGCGCTGATTTTATGCTTACGGGAGTATTGGAAAACGGAGCGAACTTGCGCCTGATCTTTTTTTCCTTTTCCAAAACTGCCACCTCGCTTTATCTGTCAGGCATTTGAAGGAGTTGTTTGAGTTCGGTCTTTTTGATGTACATGTTGTCTTCTGCTTCTGCGAGCTTTGCGTCGTAGGAGAATATGCCCTTTGCGTATGAGAAGCCGTATGACAGCGAGCATTTTATGGAATCGGTCTTTCTGCTGAGTATATACGGCGCATCGCTGTTGAGCTTATCAATTATCTTATCGAGTCTTCTGACGTCGCCTGATGTCATTACAATGAGGAATTCGTCGCCTCCCATTCTGAAACAATAGTCACCGTCACCGATAAAGCCTCTGATGTAATCAGCAGCTCTCTTGATGACGAAGTCGCCGCTTTCGTGGCCGAGGGTATCGTTCATGAGCTTGAGGTTGTTTACGTCAAAGTAAATGAAACAGATGGATTCGCACTTCCTGAAGGATTCTTCCATGTTGTGGTAGAAGCGCTTGTTCCAGTGCTGAGTCATACCGTCGTGATTAGCGTCATATATAGCCTGATTGAGAGTCTTTTCGCCTGTTATCAGGTCTCCGAGAAGAGTCTTTAGTGAGCTGCTGAGCTGTCCTATCTCGTCGTCGCGGTCCGAATTGAAGATCACGGAAGCGTCGGGGCTTTCCTTTTTGCCTGATTTTTTGTCGCCGCTGTCATTGTCCTTCTTTTCGGAGGCAGCATTATTCTTGAGTGAATCGAGATAAGATGCTATCTTTCTGATGGGAGTGAACATCTTCTTTCTGAGGAAAAGCAGAAGCATACCCACAAATACGAGTCCCAGCAGAAGGAGCACGGCGAACACAACGGCGATAATGTAGTAGTACTGGGTCTCAAAGGGCTTTTCCAGTTCAACTATCAGTGTACCGCAGAGATTGTCGTCAACAGTTCTCAGAGGGCGGTAGACTATGAGCCTGCCATTCTCGGAGGTGCTCATGGAGCTTCTGCCGTTTATCAGCTCGGCTTTTACAGATGAAGTGTACTTGTTGTAATCAAGGCGTGAGCCAAGGGTAGCTCCGCCCGAGTCAAAGATATAAACGCCTGCGGAATTGCTGAAGCTTACGAGGGAGATCCTGCTGATGATGTCGTTATTATTGCGCTGATATGCGGTTATCTTGTTCTGTACCGAGTCGTAGTCATCAGACTTTATCCTTGTTTTGTAGCTTGATCTTGCCTTGTCGGCGTTTATGGTCAGCGCCGCAAAATCGAGGGCTGAGGAAGCTGCGCGTTCACAGTACTTATTGCCTATGAAGCGCACACAGCCGTATGAAAAAACAAAGCCGATGAGAACAAAAAGGACGAGAATGCCTGCCGCAAATGCTCCTATGGATTTTTTTACAGATCTTGACATTTTGATACCTCTGTCCGTTATATCGGGGGAGAAGCTGAAAATAGGCGGGAGCTTCTCCGCATAGCTGTACTTATTTATACTACTATTTTACAATATTTGATTGCAATTGTCAACTTGTATGGCAAAACAAAGTTTGTGGTTCATAAAAATGTTACATTTGTATAAAAGAAAGCGGAAATAATACAAATGGTATAGGAATTTGTTGTCATATTGACCATAAAAAAACCGCCTGAACAGCGGTTTTTACATTTTCTCGGAAATTATCTCTCCGAAAACGTTCCTGAGCAGGGAAGTATCGCCTTGTGCAGCTTTGACAGCCGCAATGATGAGCATGTCGGGAGCACATTCGGCAAAGTTTATATCGCGCCCTGTACTGCGTACTAAAAGCGTGATGAAAAGACGCAGGGTACGGCCGTTGCCCTCACGGAACGGGTGGAGCATATTCAGCTCATGGTACAGCTCCGTCACCTCGCTGAGGAATTCGCTGTCGGGAAGTCCGCAGAGATAGTTCTGAGAGGCGAGACGCTGAAATTTCAGCTTTCCCAGCCGTTCAAGCTCGGTGTGATCGCAGAAAACGGTGCCTTTTTTGGAGATATTGATAGTCCGCAGGGTGCCTGCCCAGTCGTAGAGGTCTCCGAAAAGGGTCTTGTGGAGAGACTTGTAGAACTCAAAGTCCACATTTACGAATTCGGTCTCCTGTTCAGCCTGAATACCGCGGAGCAGGGTTATCTGCTTTTCCAGTGCGTCCAGCTCCTGCTGGTCTCTGATATCGAGCTTGTTTATGAGGACTGTGGTATCAGGGTAACAGTTCCACTGACAGCCCTCTATTTTATATACAGCCATTATTTCCTTTTGCTGTCTTTGATTATCTTATCGGTGAACTGCTTGAATGACAGCTCGCCGCTGAGACATTTTCTGACATTTTCTATCTCTTTTTCCGAAAAGCGGTATCCCTCCATACGGACGGAAGCCAGCTGGTTTTTCAGCGCTTTTTCGGTGGTGACGTTCTGCATTGCCATCAGCTCCTTTACCACGATATTATACCTTGTTTTACGCTGTTTGTCAACTATCTGCACGAAAAGTTATATTGTCAGTATCGATTGTTACTTAGTCAATTGACATTTTACACATATTTGAGCTCGAATGCTTATACAATACGCCAAAGTTTTGAAGATGTTTCACAAAAACTAAAGACAATATCTTGACACGGGCAGTAAACATGTGTAAAATGTTTACATACGCATTAATTATAATATAATTCGGCAACAATTTTTTCACATATTAATTTTAACATAAGGAGGATCTTTATCATGAAAAAGTTTCTTGCAGTACTCTCTACACTGGTGATGTTAGGCACACTCGCTTCATGTGGCGGAACAACATCCACATCTGACAGCGACGCCGGTGCAACCCCAAGCTCAAACACTGAATCAAAAACAGACGCTAAAACAGACGATTCATCAGAATCAAAAGCTGACGAGTCTTCAAGCAGCGGCGGAAAGACTGTTGGTATCGCTATGCCTACAAAGTCTCTCGAGCGCTGGAACCGTGACGGCGAATACCTCAAGGATCAGTTTGAGGCAGCAGGCTACTCGGTTGAGCTGAAGTACTCTGATAATGACACAAACCAGCAGAACAACGATATCCAGGGCATGATCGCTGATAAGGTAGATCTTCTTCTTATTGCTGCTATCGACGGAAATACCCTCTCACAGACACTTGCCGACGCTAAGGACGCAGGCATCTCTGTTATCGCTTATGACCGTCTTATCATGAACACAGACGCAGTTTCATACTACGTTTCATTCGATAACTATACAGTAGGTAAGCTCCAGGGCGAATTTGTACGCGACCAGCTCAAGCTTGACAGCGAGGCAGGTCCTTACAACATCGAGTTCACCGCAGGCGACCCTGCTGATAATAACGCAGGCTTCTTCTTCAACGGCGCTTATGACGCTCTCAAGTCATACATTGATGACGGCAAGCTCAAGATCCCGTCGGGCAAGACAAAGTTCGAGCAGGTAGCTACTCCAACATGGTCAACAGATACAGCTCTTGAGAATATGCAGAACACTCTCGCTTCTTACTATTCAGACGGCACACAGCTTGACGTTGCTCTCTGCTCCAACGACTCAACAGCTCTCGGTGTAGCTCAGGCTATCAGCTCTGACTACAGCGGAAAGAATACTGTTATCGTAACAGGTCAGGACGGCGATATCGCTAACCTCAAGAACATCGTTGACGGCAAGCAGTCCATGACAGTTTACAAGAACGTAAACGATGAGGCAGCTGCTACCCTCGAAGTTGCCAAGTCTGTTCTTTCAGGTCAGACTCCCGATGCAAGTCTCCTCAGCAATATCAAGGCAGAGGCTGCATACGATACAGAGTCATATGACAACGGCGTAAAGGTAGTTCCTTCATACCTTCTCGTTCCTTATGTTATCACCAAGGATAACCTGGATCTGCTCGTAGAGACAAATCTCTACAAGTGGGACAGCGATAACAAGTACCTCGAGTCAACAGCTGAGACCACTTGATGAAATAATATCGTTATATTGTCTGTAAAAGGGCGGGCTCAGCCTGCCCTTTTCTGAATATTTAGGCATATTCGGAGCTTTATCAGACATGGAAAAGGAGGGATATACTTGGCAGAATACATTCTCGAAATGAAAAACATAACAAAGGAGTTCCCCGGTGTCAAGGCTCTCGATAACGTAAATCTCAAGGTCAAGCCCGGCGAGATACATGCTCTCGTCGGTGAGAACGGAGCCGGTAAATCCACGCTTATGAACGTTCTCAGCGGTACATATCCTTTCGGTTCGTATACAGGTGACATCGTGTACAACGGCGAGGAATGCAGGTTCAGGACTTTGCACGACAGCGAGGAAAAGGGAATCGTTATCATACATCAGGAGCTTGCTCTTATCCCTGAGCTTTCAATAGGCGAGAATATGTTTCTCGGAAATGAACGCAAAGGTCTTTTCGGCATAGACTGGGACAAGACTTACCATGAGGCAGGAGAGCATATGCGTCAGGTAGGCCTGAAGGAAGAAGCTACTACTCTTATCAAGGACATAGGTACAGGCAAGCAGCAGCTTGTTGAGATAGCCAAGGCTCTCAGCAAGGACGTTAAGCTGCTCATTCTTGACGAGCCTACGTCCTCACTGAATGAAGAGGACTCAAAAATGCTCCTTGATCTGCTCATAAGCTTCAAGCAGAAGGGCATGACTTCTATCATAATCTCCCATAAGCTCAACGAGATCTCTTACGTTGCCGATAAGATAACCGTTATCCGTGACGGTGCGACTATCGAGACTATCGACAACGCAGACCATAATATCGACGAGGCACGTATCATCAGCGGTATGGTAGGACGTGAGCTCAGCGACCGTTATCCTGCCCGCGAGCATAATGTAAGCGACAAGGTGGGCATGGAGGTCAGCGGCTGGACAGTTCATCACCCGCTGTATACCGAGAAAAAGGTAGTGGACAACGTGTCCTTTAACGTTCGCCGCGGCGAGATAGTAGGCTTTTCGGGCTTGCAGGGCGCAGGACGCACCGAGCTGGCTATGTCGATTTTCGGCAGATCCTACGGCTCGGGTATAAGCGGAAAGATCAAGATCGACGGAGAAGAGAAAGAGCTCAGAAATGTCCGTGACGCTATCAAGGCAGGTCTTGCATACGTTACCGAGGACAGAAAGGGCAACGGTCTCATACTTGAGGAGAGCATTGCCAAGAACATAACAATGTCGCGCCTTGAAAAGGTATGCGGCAAGGGAATCATAAATATTGACAAGGAAAACGCTGTGGCAGAGGAATACAAGCAGAAGCTCCGTACAAAGACTCCTTCTGTACAGCAGGCTGTTGGAAATCTCTCGGGCGGAAATCAGCAGAAGGTGCTCCTTTCAAAGTGGATGTTCGCCGATCCTGAGGTGCTCATTCTCGACGAGCCCACAAGAGGTATCGACGTAGGTGCAAAGTACGAGATATACTGCATAATGAACGACCTTGTTGCACAGGGAAAATCCGTGGTAATGATCTCATCGGAAATGCCTGAGCTTCTCGGTATGTGCGACCGTATCTACGTTATGAACGAGGGAAAAATGGTCGCAGAGATGCCTGCTTCCGAAGCAACGCAGGAGAAGATCATGGCGGCTATCCTTCAGTCCGATAAAAAATAAATGATCGAAGGAGTATATTATGAACGTCAAAACATTCGTCAAAAAATACACCATGGTCATTGCATTGGTCGTGGTATTCATATTCTTTGCCTGGTGGACAGATCAGAGACTTCTGCTGGCACAGAATCTTTCAAATCTCTTGCTCCAGAACGCATACGTGCTTGTAATGGCATGCGGTATGCTTTTGTGTATACTCACAGGCGGTAATATCGACCTCTCGGTAGGCTCTACGGTCTGCCTCATAGGAGCTATAGCCGCTCAGCTGATGTCGAAACACCATATGAACGCCTATGCGGTTATAATACTCTGTCTGATATTATCCGTGCTCATAGGTATGTGGCAGGGCTTCTGGATAGGCTATATACATATACCGCCCTTTATCTGTACTCTCGCGGGAATGTTCCTGTTCAGAGGTATAGGACGTGCCATACTTGAATCAAAAACTATCGCTATAAATGACCAGAACTTCCTCAATACCTTTGCTTCCTATATTGAGATACCCGGACTTGACAATGATGTCAAGTGGTCGGCATTCATCGCAGGCATAGCCATTGCGTGCATACTCGTTGCAGTAACAGCATTCAGCCGCTTCAAGAAAGCAAAGAAGGGCTATAAGCAGGCTTCTGCCGTATCACAGTTCGTCAAGATCGCAGTTATAGACCTGCTTATCATCGCTTATTCATGGAAGCTTGCTCATTACAAGGGCATTCCTGTAATGGCATTGTGGGTACTTGCAGTAGTATTCATCTATGCATTTATCACCTCAAAGACAGCCTTCGGACGCTACTTCTACGCAGTAGGCGGAAACGAAAAGGCTACAAAGCTTTCGGGTATCAATACCAATAAGGTATACTTCATGGCTTATACTTCAATGTCGCTCCTTGCAGGTCTTTCGGGACTCCTTATCGGAGCTCGTATCGGCTCAGTAAACGGCGATACAGGTAACTCATTTGAAATGGACGCTATCGGCTCATGCTTCATCGGCGGCGCTTCTGCATACGGCGGAAGCGGTACTGTAGGCGGCGTTGTAGTCGGAGCTATCCTCCTCGGTGTTATCAACCAGGGCATGTCCATCAAGGGACTTGACAACAACTGGCAGTACGTAGTCAAGGGTGCAGTACTTCTCGTGGCTGTTATCTTTGACGTTGTATCCAACAAGAAGACAGGTAAGGCAGGTTAAGCCTATACCATATATGGCTCGGGTCGCTCAGTACCCGAGCCTAAAAATACAAAACAGAAAGGACAGAAATATAATGAACAGTTTAAAATTTGATGCTATCAAGCATAATAAGGCAAAGATCTCAGCGGTACTCCGCGCAATAGTTGCAGTATATCTGGGCTATCTCGGCATCAAGCTGCTGACCAACAAGGAAACTACTATGGATATGGCTACAGCATGGACCTTTGGTGCATTATTCCTGCTGGCAGCTCTTATCATTGCAGGATATTCCATTTACCGCTTCTATAATGATTATACCTCGGCTCATATCAGAAAAAAGAGCTTCGACGATGACGACGAAGAATTCACAAGAAAATGATCCTTGACCAAATCCGCGCCGTCTATGAGGAGTACAGCTCTCAGGTCGCAAAGCTTGAAGGCGAGAGAAAGGTGTGGGACGGGCTTTTCGGAATGGGGAAGAAGCTCGCCGACGATCCCTGCCATGAACGCTTTATTGAAGAGCTGGAAAAGCTTCTGAAAGGACTGGCAGAGGAAAAGCCTTCCTCGGAGGTCATACGTGAGGTGCTGGAGTTCATATACAGCACGCCATGTGATGAGGAGCAGCCTTCAGGCGCTGTAATGCCTATGAATGCGGTGCACAGTCTCACTGTGGGGCTGGCTGAGCAGCTATCGCCTGCGGACGCGGCGGAGCTTCTTGAGCAGTACACAAGGTACTACCCGAAAAGTAAGAGATTCCCTGTCCACAAGACGGTGATAAAGACTCTTGAACGGGTAAAAAACAGCTGATAACAGGAAGTATCAGAGGTGATTTTTACGAAAAGACCCATAAAGCATTTTGTTCTTGCGGCATTTATTGCCGCATCTCTTGTTTTTGGCGGAAGCGGCTGCAAAACCCACGCTCCTGCTGCTGTCATGGACGGCAAGGATGTGCTTCTTGACAGCCTGCGCAGCAAGTACGGTGATGAATTCACATTTGTGGATAACGCAGGCGGCGGTACTGCCGTTACCGACCACTGTGCCATACACGTCCGCTCGGAGAAGCTCCCGGGGGATACGGTATATGCGGTGCGCGGAGTCTTCGACGGAAAGACCGAGAACAGGGACAACTACATGGCGTATTACCTCAAAGCCGACGCAGAGGCTTATCTGAAAGCAATGGCAGAGGACGTATACGGCAGGTGCAGGGCGTTCTATGTTCCCGATGACAAAATGGTGCTTCCCGAGGATATGGGAAAGGATTCCACGGTGCAGGAGATGCTGAGGGCTTCCAAGTGCTATTATACGGTTGTTCTTCCTGCGGGACAGGATATGTCCGACAAGGGAAAAAAACTGGATATGCTCTTTGAGAAGCTGAAAGCGGATAAGATACGCTGTTATCTTTACATTGCGTATCTTGACGATGATAAGTACTATGAGAGCTTAAAGTCGGCGGCTGACATGGATAAGGCTCATGTTGCTGCGGACTGTGTTTTAGGAATGGACGATGATTTCAATATTACGGACAAGAAATGGGGGTAATTGTCTATGGCTGATTTCTTTGCAGAAAAAGGGATAACTAATGAAGCAAGAGCTTCGATAATACTCAATACATTCATGTATGTTGACAGATGTCTGAAGAGCAGCGCTCCGATAACGCTGAAAAGCATTGTTGACCAGATAAGCTTCGACGGTCTTGAAGATTCCCAGAAGGCGGCTCTGGAAATGGTCAGGCGCAGCCTTTCTCTGAAAAGAAACGAAGATGTGGGCTCACTGGAGCTGGTCAGCTTTTCCGAGCATAAGCGGCAGAAGTACAAGGGAGCCTGCGGTGCTGTATTCAGAAGCTCCGACGGCTCAAAGGTCTATGTGGTGTTTCGCGGTACAGGTACGGGACGCTGGTACGACAATGGCGACGGCCTTTCAAATACCTCGTCGGAGTATCAGAATGTGGCGCTCAGGTACTTCAACGACGTGCTTGACACACTCGACCTCAGCGGCGATGTAAAGCTTGTGGTAACAGGTCATTCCAAGGGCGGGAATCTCTCGCAGTACGTTACTCTCAGGTCTGATTACGGAGACAGGGTAAGGTACTGCATATCCTTTGACGGACAGGGCTTTTCACCCGAATTTCTCGGAAGCATAAGTCAGAGCCGCGTCAGCGAGCTAAGCAGGAGAATGTACTCCGTATGCGGCGACAACGACTACGTGAACGTCCTGGGCAACAAGATCATTCCCGACGCCAACACGGTCTATATCAGGACTAATACCTCTCCTACGGATATCTACGGCGCACATACCATAGTACCACAGTATTACAAGGACGTTGATGCCCATTACTGCGATTACCTTTTCAATTTCAGGACAAATATGTTCAACGATCAGGTAAATGTGCAGAGAGACCTTGCAATGTGCTCACGGGAGCTGAGCAGAAATGCCATGCAGCTTCCACATGAAAAGCGCGAGGATATATGCAGGACCCTTATGACTCTTTCTGAGCAGTTTGTCGGCGGAAGCAATTCTCCCGACGGACTCAACGGCGAAAAGGCTTCTCTGGAGGAGTGCGTAGGCTTCCTCACCAATCTCTATGAGATAATAGTGCCCCTGACCTCATACGCAGGAAAAAAGGCTGGTCAGGACATGGTGTTTGACCTTATAATCATACCCAACGATTCGGGAGCTGACAGCTCTCTTGCGTCTGCTTCTATCAGTGACAGGCTCAGCTATGTAATGTCTGACCCCGATCTTATGAAGCTCTACTACATCGGCGCTTCACTTGCCGTAGAGAGCATATCGGACCGTGCTTCTCAGGTGGGCTATGCAGTCGGCGACGTTTCATCGAGGCAGCTCACAGCGGAGCTGGGCTTTGTTTTGCAGAACCAGCTTTCGGCTACTGAAATGGTCTGCTCCTGTCTGAGAAACAGCGTAAATACCGTGAACAATGCGGTGGCTGCTGTTAGATCATGTATCACAGGCGCCATGAAGGTGCGTGACAGCTTTCTTAAAAGTCTGGGACAGAGCAGCCTTGCAGGCTTCGGCGTATGGAGCAGGTTCCTTGAATACCGCAACAATGAGGGCAAGGCTGTATGGCGGGTCGCAGACGGAGATAATGCAAGACACTACCCTGATTCTTCGGAAGCTATCTACGGAACAAGCGGGGAAGATCTTGTCCGCGGATTCAAGGGCGACGATGATATATACGGCGGCGAGGGCGATGACAAGCTCTTTGGACGTGAAGGCAATGACAAGCTCTACGGCAATGAGGGAAATGATACATTGTGGGGACAGGAGCATAACGACATTCTACACGGCGGTCCCGGAGACGATACCCTCAAAGGCGGAACAGGCAATGACATTCTTTACGGCAGTATGGGCAATGATCAGCTTACAGGCGATGAGGGCAATGACATGCTCTGCGGTGGAATAGGCGACGATAAGTACATCTTCCGGAAAGGCTTCGGCAGCGATATCATAAAGGATTCGGACGGTGAGGAAACCATCGTATTTGACGGTATGGAGACCTCCGATATGATATTCACCACCTCCGATGATAAAAGTCTCACCATAAAGAATATGCAGACGGGAGACAAGGTGACTATAATGAAGTATGACCCTTCGCGGTATACCTTTGTTTTCGGCACTGACAGCTATACACTTGACAAAAGCAAAGGCTACTACTCGTTCGATCTGAAATAATATGAGCCCGAAAGCGGCATTAAGCTGCTTTCGGGCATTTTGCCTTTTATTCTCCGCTGCCTGTCATGGCTTTTCTGTACTCCGAGGCTGTCATGCCCTTTTTTCTGCGGAAAAGCTTCATGAAATGTGAGGCGTCGGGGTATCCGCATCTCTCGGCTATCTCGCTGACGTTAAGAGCTGTGTTCACAAGAAGTTGCTCCGCAAGAGCGAGACGTGCGGAGATAACATCGGCGTTAAAGCTTATATTCAGAAACTGGCGGTAGAGGTGCTGGAAGTAGGAAATGCTCAAGCCTATTCTTGCAGCGGCTTTGAACGCTGTCCATTCAAGCTGGGGCTCCTCGTAGACGTTGTACTGGAGCTCGCGGAGCTTGCCGAGAAAGGCGCTGCTGCTGTCTGCTGAGGAGCTGCGCGTATCCTCCAGCTTTTTTTCAAGCTGCGCTATCATATCAGTTGGAGAGATACTGCTGTCGGTGACTGCGGATAAGCGGGCGAGCATAGGGGATATGCTCACATTCTGCTGCATCTCTATCATTTTCAGATTGGACTTCAATGAATTTATGAAGAGCTGCTCGGGAAAGTCGGAATCGTCACATTCGCCTATCATTATGAACTCCTCGCTGCCTGTTCTTGCGGCGAGCTCACCCCTTGCGCAGGACAGGTTGACTGCCTGTGCAAATGACACTATTATCTGTCGCACGTACTCATTGCCGTACTGTCCGCGGAGCTGCTCAGCTCCCTCGATGCAGTAGAGAACGCCGTAGTATCTGCGCTCGGGACTGAGGCCGTCTGTCCGTGAGATAAGTCCCTTGCGGCTGAAAAGACCCGTGAGGATATCACGCTCGGAGAGCCGCTGTATTTTCTCGTTGAGTGACCTTTCGTAGTCAAGCATGCGTATGCGCTCTATGGTATTGGCAGCGACCTGACAGAATTCGCCGTAATACTGCTCAAATACTATGCTGTCTGAATATCTGCGGACGCAGTAGCCGAAGTTCCTGTCGAGGTAGTGGAGGGGAGTGAAGATATAGGCGGCGGGCTTATCTGTGAGCTCCTGCTTGGGTATCATCATATCCAGCGGGAATTCCTGCTGAGCTATGTCACACCTGCCGTTACAGTATCTCATAGGACACAGCATAGTATCAGTGTAGCCTCTGCCAGAGCTCTCCTCGCCGCCGCAAAGGCAGAGGAAGAAATCGCTTTTGGGATAGAGAAGATAGGCATTCTGTGCCAGTACTATAGCACACTCGTCCATGTTCTTGACGTTGTTCATCATGGAGGAATAGTTACTGTGCATGAATATTCCCATGGTCATGTCCCTTGCGAACATCTTCTCGCTTATGGCGGCATCTCCCGAGGTATCAGCCCTGCAGCCGCAGCTTGCTCCAACCTTGACGGCAGGGCGGACTGCTATGCGCTTGTCGGGAGCTTTTCCGCTTATGAGCTTATGCAGGCGGCACACGGCGTTGATACCGTTTTCCGTGAAGCCGCCTCCAAAGGTGGTGAGCGACGGGTGGTAGCTGCTTACATCGGGGTTGCCGTCGTAGCCGCCCACGGCTATGTCGTCAGGGACGCTTATGCCGTTTTCCGCAAGTGAAAGGCAGAGCTGCAAAGCCATGAAATCATTTCCGCATACAATAGCCTGCGGACGTTCTATTTCGCCCTTGGCGATACGCGCCGCGAAGCTCTTTGCGTAGTTCACCCAGAAGTCGCCGTAGAAAACATGATCCTGTCTGAATGGTATGCCGTTTTCGGCGAGAGCGTCCTTGTAGCCCTCTATACGCTCTGTGGTATGTATGACGTTCTCGGGACCGCTGAGACAGTATATATTTGTGAAGCCGTGAACTTTGATGAAGTGCTCGGTGAGCTGTCGGAAGTTCTCCCTGTTGTTTTGCAGGCAGCTTTCAAAGCGTTCGCTGAAGTAATCGAGAGCGATGACAGGTATGCCCTTTTCCCAAAGCATGTCCTCCAGCTTTTTTGACAGGGAACGGCTGTAGAATGAGCCTAAGTCGATAACAGCTCCGTCAAAGCTGAGCTGTCTGATGAGGGTGTAGATATTTTCGTCACCTTTAAGGTGGTCGGACTCGTTGTCGAAGTTTACGAAATGGGTCAGCACTGCAAGATCATAGCCAAAGGCGGCGGACTGCCGCCACATCGCCTCAATAAGGCTGGTCTGGTAGAGCTTTTCCACATTTACGGTTATGAATGCTATTCGTTTTCTCATGGGCAGTCACCTCCTTGTTATGATTATACCACATGGCAGGGGAGAAATCAACTGCAAAAAGCTGAAAAGTACATAAATACAGTTGGAATTTTCATTGAAATTTACATTTATCTGCTCTATAATTATAGTAACAAAAATATAGGGGACGACGTCCCTTGATTTAATTGTACGTATATGTAGAAGTTGAGAGTTGAGAATTGAGAGTTGAAAGCTGCGGAGTCGCCTTTGGCGGTATATTTTTAATAACGTGAGCGCAGCGAACACCTAAACTCTCAACTCTGCACTCTCAACTCTAAACTGTAGAGAAAGGAAGTTTTTAACATGAATAGTTTCTTCAAGAAAGGCTGTTCCGCTGCTCTTGCAGCAGTTACCCTTGTTTCCTCGGCTATGGGAAGCACTGTTTTCACCACGTCCGCTGTAAGTGTAAGTATACAGCAGTTTGCAGGTGAAAGCTCCGACAGCACATACACAATTCCTGCCGAGGTATTGAATTCCGACATCAGCGTGACAGACGTCGGCGAATTCTCGGTACCTCTCCTTACAAGCAATAAGGTTGCAGCAGCCGATTACAATATCCCCGACCTCAATATCCCTGCAAAGTCAGTTCCCGAGACTGAGGGTATCAAGTTCGTAAAGGATATGCGCCTTGGCTGGAACCTGGGAAATACTATGGACGCTATCGACGATACAGGCTGGGTTGGCAGCGAAATGGGCATCGAGACCTGCTGGAACGGTGGCTATAAGACCTCCAAGAAGATGATAGACACAGTTAAGGCAGCAGGCTTCAGAACTGTCCGTATCCCTGTTTCATGGCACAACCACGTTGACGGCAGCTACCAGATATCCAAGCAGTGGATGGACAGAGTTCAGGAGATAGTTGACTATGCTATCGACGACGGTATGTACGTTATCCTTAACGTTCACCACGATAACGATGCAAAGTATATGTACCCCGATACTGCTCACTACGACCAGTCCAAGAAGTACATGACCACTGTATGGTCACAGATTGCTGACCGTTTCAAGGAATACGATGATAAGCTCATCTTCGAGACCATGAACGAGCCACGTCTTATCGGTCACCAGAACGAGTGGTGGATAAATCCCTCCAACGCTGACTGTATCGACGCTATAAAGACTATCAACAAGCTCAATCAGGACTGCCTTGACACTATCCGTAAGTCAGGCGGCAACAACAGCACAAGATACGTTGCAGTCCCGGGTTATGACTGCTCCGTTGACGGCGCTACAAATGAGAACTTCCAGATACCTAACGACAGTGCACAGAACAGACTTATCGTAGCTGTTCACGCATATCTGCCATACGGCTTCGCTCTTGCTGAGGAAAGCGACTCCCAGAGCGTTTCAAAGTTTAACATCAACACAGACACAAGCGAGATAAATCAGGCATTCGACAAGGTTTACCAGAAGTACACCTCAAAGGGTATCCCTGTTTATGTAGGTGAGTACGGCGCAAGAGAAAAGGGCAACAACGTACAGGACAGAGTTGACTGCGCTGCTTACTTCACAGCTTATGCTTCATCTGTAGGCGTTACCTGCTGCTGGTGGGACGATATCAGCTTCATGCTCCTTGACAGATCAAACTGCACATGGAAGCGTCCCGAGATCGTTGCAGCTATCAACAAGTACGCAAGAGGAAGCGCTGAGTCCACTATCGTTACTTCCGTTACAAATCCCAATGAGGTTGTAACTACTACTACAATGGCAAATGTATCCGAGAGCGACAAGATCTACGGCAAGGACAACGGAAACGGCACAGTGAACTTCGGTACAAGTATCGGCGAAACTGCATTCGTTGATGTTCAGTTCGCAGGAAATACAAACTTCATGAACGGCTGTCTGGGCTTCTCACCACAGCTCAACGGTAAGAGCTACTGGGTGTCATACGTATGGGAGGCTAAGAAGTCAGGCATTATCACTCTTGACATGAACAATCCAAAGCAGGTAATGGACGTATCAACAGAGCCCTCTGAGGCTGTTACAGACGCTGACGTAAAGAAGCAGCTCATCGATATGATAAAGAATGAAAAGTCCGCACTCTTACAGGCTTGGTACGCTTCCGACAAGTCGGGCAAGGAGATAACACCTCCTGCTTCGGGAGCTGAGAGCATAAAGGCATTCATCGTTGCCTCAAACGGCTCACAGCCCACAACGACTACAACTACCACAACGACAGCAACAACTACTACTTCCGAGACTACGACAACATCGACTTCAACAACCACCTCGACCACAACTACAGTTACAACAACTGTTACTTCGACAACAACGCAGACTACTACAGTTACAGAGCCTGTTACATCAACAACTACTGTTGCAGACGTAAAGGCTGACAAGTACGGCGATGTAAACTGTGACGGCGAGATAGATATGTCCGATGTTGTGCTTATAATGCAGTTCCTTGCAAATCCCAACAAGTACGGTCTCAATGGTTCTGACGCAAAGCATATCACCGAAAAGGGACTTGCAAACGGCGACGTTGACAAGTCCAGCGAGGGCATCACAGCCAACGACGCTCTCCGCATACAGGAGTATCTCCTCAAGAAGGTCGCTTCTCTTGATATTGCAGGCTGATCAAATTTGAATTTACCCCCCCATTATAAAAAAGCTCCGCTGTATTAACGGTTACAGCGGAGTTTTTTATGTTTAGATCAAGGGGACGCCTTCTCTTACAAGGCGTCCCCTCTAAAAAAACAGTCCACCGGACTGTTTTTTTATTCACCCCTTGCGAGGCGCCTGACGTATGCGGGGCTTTGCCCCATACCCCACAAGGGCTGTCCCCCTAATCGGGTCCGTCCCCTCTGTCGCGTTGCGACATCTCCCCACCCTGTGGGGAGTCACCCTTGACCTGACCAAAGGGAGTATACTCCTTTTGGAATCCCGTTCATGGGTTCAGCTTACTAAAAGCTAAAGGCTAATGGCTAACGGCTCGGGCGAACAATGTTCGCCCCTACAGGCTGACTTCACCTGTTATTGACAGTTTCGGGATACATATCATGCTGAGAGAGACGTTCCCACGCCATCTGCTCCCATTTTGTGCCTGCCTTGCCGTAGTTGCAGTAGGGGTCTATGGACAGACCGCCGCGAGGCAGGAACTTTCCCCACACCTCGATATATTTCGGATCCATGAGCTTTATGAGGTCTTTCATGATGATGTTCACGCAGTCCTCATGGAAATCGCCGTGATTGCGGAAGCTGAACAGGTAGAGCTTCAAGGACTTGCTCTCCACCATTCTTTCGGCTGGTATGTATGAGATGTATATAGTTGCGAAGTCTGGCTGACCTGTGATAGGACACAGGCTTGTGAATTCTGGACAGTTGAACTTCACGAAGTAGTCGTTGTCGGGGTGCTTGTTTGGAAAGGTCTCCAGCACTGACGGGTCATAGTCGTAGTTATACTTTGTATGCTGATTGCCCAGCAGGGTGATATCACCCTTTTCGTTTTCGGTTCTTCCGCTCATAGTCATTCTCCTTTCATGGCAGGGTCGTCCATGCCGTTGGCTCTGAATGCCGCCATTCTGTCGCGGCAGGTGCCGCATACACCGCAGGGCTTGTCGCCGCCCTCATAGCAGCTCCATGTGAGCTCGTAGGGGACGTTCAGTTTAAGTCCCTCAGCTACCACCTGAGCCTTGTTCATTCCGATAAAGGGCGCCACAACGCGGAGCTCCTCACCGCTTCCGAGGTAGATAGCGCGGTTGATAGCGTCGTTGAAGTCGCTGCTGCAGTCAGGGTAGGCGTTGCCTGCGGCGTCATCGCTGTGAGCGCCGTAGTATATCTCTGTGCAGCCATTCGACAGTGCAATGCTTGCCGCAGATGCAAGGAAAAGTCCGTTTCGGAACGGTACATAAGTTGAAACAGGCTTGCCGTCTGTCTTTTTTAGCTGTTCTGCGTAGGACTCCTTGGGGATATCCTCTGTGGAGCCTCTGAGCAGCGAGCAGTCGCTGTCCGCAAAGATGAGAGCAAGGTCAAGCTCCTTGTGTTTTACGCCGTAGTGAGCGGCTATCTTTCGTGCCGCTTCAAGCTCGCGGCTGTGCTTTTGTCCGTAGTAGAGTGAAAGAGCCAGAACTTGGTCTGCTCCGTATTTATTGACGGCGATGCCGAGACAGGTGGTGCTGTCAACTCCGCCGCTGAAAAGTACCAGTGCTTTCATGTGGTTCTCCTTAATCGAATTTTATGAGCTCTTTCAGCTCGGCATTTTTGCGGAATTCTCCCATGTAGGTGCCTGTGACGGTCTTAGCGTTTGCATTTCGTATGCCTCTTGCCGTCATGCAGCTGTGACTGCCGCGTATCATAACTCCCACATCGGGAGTGCCTGCGGCTTCGGAGATTATCTCCGCGATGTCCTTACCGAGACGCTCCTGCAATTGAAGCCGCTTTGCAGCCATATCGCAGATACGTGCTATCTTGCTGAGCCCGAGAACTTTTCCCCGTGGGATATATGCCACATTGACGCTCATATCGTACATGAGGGCGAGGTGGTGCTCGCAGTAGCTGAACACGGTGATGTCTTTCATGACTACGGCGCTGTCCATATCGGAGCCGTCGTCCGTGTCAAAGGTCTTGCCGAACATCTCCGCTATCTGATGATTGGTATAAGCAGTTCCTTCAAGGACTTCCTCCAGCATACGGGCAACACGGGCAGGAGTCTCTTTCAGTCCCTCGCGCTCAGGGTCTTCGCCGATAGCCTTGATAAGCCCGAGAACGTGATATTCTATTGCTTCTCTGTCCATTAAACGCCCCTCCTTGTGGGTTCCCAGATGAATTTGTGGAGCTGTAACTGCAAGCGGACGCCGTTCATTTTGTGCTCCTCCATGAAGTCAACTATGTCCGCAGGGTCTATCTCGCCGAAAACAGGACTGATGAAAACATGGCAGCGCTCCTTGAGCCTGTATTTGTCTATGAGCTTCGCCGCTTTTTCAAGGTCGGCAATGCTTCCCGACACGAATTTCACCGTATCGTGGCAGTTCAGCAGTCGGAAATTGTCCACGCACATGAACTCCTCCATACCGCTTGAGGGCAGCTTATAGTCCATAGTGAACACAGGGCGGTACTCGGAAGAAGCTAACCTTTCAAGGGAGATACTGCCGTTGGTCTCTATCTCCACGCGGCAGCCGTTCTTTATGAGGAGCTCAGCCAGTGCGCCGCACTCCTTTTGCAGCAGGGGCTCGCCTCCTGTGAGGGTAACATTGTGGACGCCTGTATCTGCCACCCATGCAGCAAGCTCTTCTATAGTTTCGTACTCCGCAGGGGCGTTTTCCGTATTAGCCCAACAGGTATCGCAGTAGGAGCAGCTGAGATTGCAGCCGCGGAAGCGTATGAACGCCGCAAGCTCGCCTGCGTGAGCGCCCTCGCCGTTTATACTGATGAATTTTTCAACAACAGGCAGCATTACTTTACCTCCTCATAAATAGCGCAGTTCTCGGGTGTTTCATATACGGTCACGGACTTCACGGGAAGTCCCTTTGCGGTGAGAACTTCATAGAAATCACGGGCGAAATTCTCGGCTGTGGGACGATAGTCCACCTCGATAAGGCGGAACCCCTCGTCACTGAGAGCGGCAAGGGTAGTCGTTTTCAGTGAGCCCTTTTCATATATGAGAGCGTGGTCGAAGCTGTCTGCAAGAGCACGTACTTCGTGTTTCAGGTCGCCGAAGTCTATTACCATGCCTCGCTTTTCGCCCTCGGCAATGAGAGCTTCCTCAGCCACGCAGACTTCTATCTTCCAGCGGTGACCGTGGATATTTGCGCATTTGCCCTTATAGCCCGAAAGGAAGTGGGCGCTGTCGAACTCCGCCGACGTTTTAAGTATATACATTATCACACCTCAATTTCAGTGATCAGTTGTTAGTGATTTGTAGGGGCGGATATTATCCGCCCGCTATAAAATATGCGGTGACGAGCCAGTTAAGCTCGAAATAAAATATGCGCCTGCCCAATATTGAGCAGACGCACCTGTCCTCCAATTATGTGCAGTTTAGCTGCACTTTGACACAGTATCCCTGTGTACACAGATGCCCTGGTTTTGTTTAACGACAGGATGGCGCAATCGAACTGTCGGGTATTAAAACCATTACACATTATATCATGAAAATTGCCGCTTGTCAAGCCGTTTTTATTGACAAACGGGGAGTTTTGCGTTATAATTTTACTATGATGTGATATGCTTATAAAAAACATTTCTCTTTGTAATCTTATTGTAAGGTTAATGCAGTATAATGTGATAAAACAAGTATAAAGGAGATGTTTTTATGAAAAAAGCAATAAAAGCATTTTTGAAAACACTGAAATGGTTCGGTATTATCCTTGTTTCGCTGATAATTATACTGCTGTTAGTACGGGCGATAGGCAGAATGATATACAATAAAACTCCCGAGGGCGGCATAAACGAGGAAATGTACATTGACGTCAATGGTCAGCAGCAGTGGATAAATATTTACGGCGAGGACAGGGATAATCCCGTTATGCTGTATCTTCACGGCGGTCCCGGAGGCGCTACCAGTGAAATGGACTGGAAAGTGCTGAGGAAGCTGGCAGGGGATTACACTGTGGTCAACTGGGATCAGCGAGGCTGCGGCAAGACTCAGATACACTCTCCGCAGGAGGGGCTGATAACTTCTGAGCTCATGCAAAGTGATATCGACGCAGTTGCAGACTTCATTCTTGAATATATGGGCAAGGATAAGCTGACTATACTTGGTCATTCGTGGGGAACTATGTACGGCGGAGATTTTGTTATCCGTAATCCCGAAAAGGTGGATTGTATAATCGACCTTTCACTTTCCGTGGATAAAGATGTTACTGCGATGATGAACAAGGGCGTTGAGGATTATATCTCGGGAGCAATAGATTATCAGACTGCAATAGATAAGTACGGCGAAATATCGTTTATGTACTACAACTTTACAGGTGAGAGCTCCTGCCTTGACAGCAGCGAGAAGTACAGAAAGTATTTCAGTGCTGTAAAACAGATTATGACGGACTGGACGGTAAACAGCGAAGATGACCGCGTTTTTGCCGAACAGTTTGATCCGGATAAAATGACAGAGCTGATATGCAGTTCCTCTGAGACTGATATTAAAAAAGCATCTCATATGTTTGGCGAAAGCGTTCTTCCTCTGACAGACAAGTATGTATACAGCGATGAGGAAGGACTGTTTGACGGCGATGTAAATCCACTTGCAGCAGCTTTTTTCAATCCGTATTATTCGATCACAGATCATATAAAGAATAATTTTGGAGAAGATGTTTATTATCAGCCTGTTGATCCTGCAAATGAAAAAAGCGGTGATGTGTGTGGTGTACTGCTTGATGAATTTGATCTGAGCGAAAAGACAGAGTATAAGGTTCCGGTTTATGTTTTGCAGGGCAGCAATGACGATTACTGCGGCGTAATCAAGTCATATTTTGACAGAATAAACGCTCCAGATAAAGAATTCCGGTATATTGACGGCGGACATATGTCAACTATGCTCCATTCCGAGGAGCTGGCACAGTTTGTGCATGAGATAAAAGAAAAAAACAGGTAGCTTTTGTAGGAGGCGATGCCTACATCGCCCCGTTAGTTTTTCAATAAATCGGGCTGATGTGGGCATCAGCCACTACACAGTGATCAAATAACCGATTTTTAATCGGACAGAAAGGAATAAAAACTATGAAGCTCCAACCAATTGTCGTATCACTGCTGGATACCGACCTGTACAAGTTCAACATGGATCAGGTCATCTTCCACAAGCACACCGATCTCTGCGGACAGTATTACTTCAAGTGCCGCAACAAGGATGTGGTTTTCACTGCCGAAATGGTGCAGGAGATAAACGACCAGATCGACCACCTCTGCTCTCTCACATTCAAGAAAGAAGAGCTGGACTACCTCCGCTCCATACGCTTCATCAAGGACGACTATGTTGAGTTTCTGAGGCTGTGGAGGCCTATCCGCGACTACGTTACCGCAGAGCTTGACGGAAACGGTCAGCTTCAGATAGTTGTTGACGGACCGCTGTTCTCGGCTATGCAGTTCGAGATATATCTGCTGGAGATAGTCAACGAGGTATACTTCCGTATGAAGTTCGACTATGAAAGGCTCCGCAAATCTGCCGAGGAGCGCCTTGACGCAAAGATAAAGGCACTTAACGACGGCACATATACATTCAAATTTGCCGAGTTCGGCTGCCGCAGACGCCTTTCCCGCGAGTGGGAGGACGTTGTGGTAAAGCGCCTGTGCACCGAGACTGACAAGTGCGTGGGTACTTCAAACGTTTACCTTGCAATGAAGTACAATGTAACTCCTATCGGCACATATGCCCATGAGTTCGTGCAGATGTATCAGGGCATAGACTCAATACCTCTTGCATACACTAACCACTATGCAATGAACGACTGGTACAACGAGTATCAGGGCGATAACGGTACAGCTCTTACGGATACGGTGACTACAGACCTGTTCCTGCTGGACTTCAACCGCTCAATGGTCAATAACTACACGGGAGTCCGCCACGACAGCGGTGATCCCTATGCGTGGGGAGAGAAGATAATCGCCCACTACAAGAAGTACGGCGTTGATCCCAAGACAAAGCTCCTGCTGTTCAGCGACAGCCTTGACTTTGACCGCGCACAGAAGCTCTATGAGTACTTCTGCGACAAGACCAAGGTTTCCTTTGGTATCGGAACATTCTGCTCCAATGATACAGAGGAGACAGCTCTCAATATCGTTATAAAGCTCCAGTATGTCAACGGACGTCCCGTTGCGAAGCTCTCCGACGACATCGGCAAGGCAATGTGCCGCGATGAGAGCTACCTTGAGTACTTAAAGCGCTCTGTGGAGTTCAGACTTGAAAGAGAATCCAAGAAGTAAGAAAGCACATAGCCCTTAGCCGTCAGCAAAGCCGCTAAGGGCTTAACACTATAATAAAGCGGAGGTATCATCATGAATCAGCATACAAGATTTAATCTTCCTATCTGCCTTGCAGTGGAGGAGGACGCCTTTTTTCATTCGGACGAGATAATTTCACGCTATATCCCAGAGATGATCGGTCAAAAGACCGTTATTGTCTCGGAGCAGTTCCTCATCGACATCTACAAGGAGAAGATAACCAACATCAGCCACGACTTCGGCGGTGCGGAGATAATCGCCATGGACCGCGCAAGCTTCGACGAAGCGGTAAAGATAGCCAAAAAGGTCTGTGTCGAGGACATAAAGGTCATAATCGGCATCGGCGGCGGACGAGTACTTGATACTGCAAAGTATGCCGCACACATCAGCAAGGCGGTGTATATCTGTATGCCGACTTCCCTCAGCAACGACTCACTTGCTTCGCCCTTTGCAGTCCTTGAGACCGAGGGTGTGGCGCGTAAGACCATTGAGTGCAAGATACCTACGGCTATCATCGTGGACACCAACATGATAACAAATGCTCCGCTGAACCAGACTCTTTCGGGTATAGGCGACACCATTGCAAAGCATACGGCGCTGTACGACTGGAAGCTTGCTGCGAGAAAGACGGGTACCCGTGTGGACGACTTTGCTTACGCACTCAGCAGAATGAGCTACGATTCGGTGTATCACTGCGACGAAAAGGACTTGAAGAGCCGCGTGTTTATCCGTATCCTGTCGAGAGCTCTCGTTATGGGCGGTCTTGCTATGGAGATAGCAGGCTCCTCACGCCCCTGCAGCGGCAGTGAGCACCTCTTTGCCCACGCTATCGAGGAGTACTACCCTGACATAAAGATATCCCACGGACTTGCAGTTGCAATGGGCTCCATACCTGCCTGCATCTTTCAGGGACAGACTCCCGACGGACTTATCAGCTTCTTCAAGACCTACGGAGTGGGTATCGACCCACGCTCCTACGGCATAACCGAGGATATGTTCGCTGATATGTGGGAGAAGGCAAGAACGGTACGCAAGGGCAGGATAACCGTTCTTGACGAGGTAAAGCACGACAGGGTGCAGCTTAATGAAATTTACAGCAGAATGGCGGAGGGCAAATGAAAAAGGGACTGATATTCGATATGGACGGCACTCTCTGGGACTCCTCGGAGAACGTTGCCGCATCGTGGACTGAAAAGATAAGGGAGCTGGGGCTTGAACGCCCCGACATAACAAAGAGTGACGTTATGGGAGTTATGGGACTTACCATGGACAGGATAGCGGACGCGCTTTTCGGCGACCTTTCAAAGGAGAAGCGCATGGAGCTTCTTGACCTGTGCTGTCAGCATGAGAACGACTATCTCCGCAAGCACGGGGGAGTTCTCTATCCCGACCTTGAAAAGACCTTTGTACGCCTTAAAAAGAAGTATCACCTCTACATCGTAAGCAACTGCCAGCAGGGCTATATAGAGGCTTTTCTGGAGCATTACGGCTTCGGTAAGCACTTTGACGACATTGAGTGCTACGGCAACAATCTAAAGGAAAAGGGCGACAACATCGCTCTCCTTGCCAAGCGCAACGGACTTGACAAGGCTTGGTATGTAGGGGATATACAGGGTGATTACGACGCCACCATGAAAGCGGGTCTGGACTTCATACACTCTGCCTACGGATTCGGTACTATAAAGCAGATTGTCCCCGAGCTTCAGCGCTTCAGCGACCTGCCGAATCTTATGAAAGAGCTGGATAAATGACTGTAGGGACGCGCATTGCGCGTCCGAACATTTTGATACGGATATTATAGGAAGGAACATTTCAATGAACAACAAAACAACATATATGCTGATAAAAGAACTCAGCAGCATCGAACAAAGAAAGCATCTTATGTCAGACGAAGAATTCGACGCTCTTTCAGACGCGGAGCAGGAAGAAGAGATTCGCAGAGCCACCGATACTCTTGGCAGTGACCGTGCCCTCATTCATCATGCTCGCGGTATGAGTGATCTTCCCAAAGAGAAAAGCTCTGACATAAATATTATGAAAATAACGGCTTTCTCAATGATAGCAGGCTTTGCGATAATATGTTCGGTGTTCTTTTTCTACGAATCCAATGAAGAACTTGCAGGTCTTATGGTCGCCATAGGTCTCATTCTTGCAGCAGGAGTCCCTGCGGTATGCTATATTGCCGACAAGCTGAAGATCGAAAAAACATACGGACAAACAAAGGAATATGCGGATACGAACCGCTCTGAGGGAACGCCCTCAAAGGCTGTAATGTGGACAGGCGGTATCGGCGTTGCACTTGCAGCGGCTTCACTTGTGGTCACAAGCGTGCTTCACGGGAACGTGCTGGGGATAACTTTCGGAGCTCTTTTCTTCACAGGCTTCACCCTGCTGTCAATAAGCTGTAAGCACAATAAGAAGCGTGATATGGCAATATTTCTTAATCTGCCTGCTCTGCTGGGAATGTTTATGCTCATCGCACACCTAACTTTTACATTGAAACCTGAGCTTGGCTCTGATATATTCACTAAGCTTACTGCTGTGTACGCCGCTGTTATCGTACTCATGCCGCTGATATACAATATCATCAAGCTGCTGCGGTGCAGGGTAAAGGTTGAGGCATGCTGCGTCGAGGTCAAAGTGACCTATTCAAAATATCATAGACACCCTACCTATGACCCATGCTGGGCGTACAGCTTCAATGACAGGGACTACTTACACTGGGGGCCTATGACAGGCAGAGAGATCGTGCTTGATGAAACAAGAATGATCAGGATAAATCCCAAGGATCCCCATGATGTACATTTGAAGCTGCTGCCGTACAGCTGCGCTGTCATGATGCTCATCAGCACCATTGCCGCAATGGCAGCATATAATGCGGCTGTCTGCTGACAGCGCAGCGCGGAGCCCGCGCCGCTAACGGCTCTGTCGGATAATATCCGCCCTTTTTATTTGCGTAGAAACCTGCGGGCGCCCAAAGGGCGCCCCTACACGGTTGCATTGATACATCGTATTTTTATAAAATGGCATATACGGGCGGATAATATCCGCCCCTACTACTTTCTGATCACTGATCACTAAAAACTAATCACTTAACCATATTGTTAAAATGCCACAAAAATGAGTAGAAATAATTCAAAACTGCATACGGAAACGCTTGACTTGAATTCTTAACAATGTTATAATTAATGTGAATTCAATAACCGCCGTAAGGCGGTTATTGCCCTGAACAAAGTTCAGGGAGCGCAAATTCTTTTTTACGAATAAGAATTTGCGCATTGCATTAATTTATGTCAAGCTCATTTTGTCCTAAAGGACAAAACAAGGTGCAAGGAAAAACTACAAACGACACATTTTTTCTTATTGAGCAGACATTAATTACTTTAGATAATTATGCGTACTTGAAGTACGGAATTGGAGGAATACTATGAAAGCAAAAAGACTGATCAGCGGTCTTACCTCTCTGGCGCTTTCGCTTTCAGCTTTTGCAGGACTGGGCACAGGCAGCGCAGTCAAGCCTGTTGAGGCGCAGGCTGCTCAGGCAAACTGGAAGTTCGACTTCGGCGGCAGCGGAGCGGCAGGCGGCTACACAGGCGTATCAGCCACCGACGGCTATGACGCAGGCAGAGGCTACGGCTTCGCACAGACATGGAACGTGGCAAATGTTTCCGCAGGAGGCAGCGGAGCAACAGCAGACGCAGTCCAGTTCAAGGACTACGGCACGGGCAACACCTTTAATGTTGACCTGCCAAAGGGACTTTACGAAGTCAAGGTCACTGTGGGAAATGCTCCCCGAACCACTATCAAGCTTGAGGGCATGGTCCAGATGATGAACCTTACGGGACTGGGGGCAACAGAGACAGTAAAGCTTCCCGTTACGGACGGTCAGCTGAACATTCAGGCAGTTGAGGGCATGAGCAAGCGAGAGCAGTCCATAGCCGCAGTTGAGATAACACAGGTGAACACCACAGGCGAAATGCCGCCTATGGTTTGGATATGCGGCGACTCTACCGTGGCAAATTACTACAACTCCGCAGATACCGCACAGCACGGCTGGGGACAGTTCTTCAACGGCAAGACCTTCGGCAGCAATTATGAGGTCCGCAACATGGCTACCAGCGGACAGTATGCCAAGGGCTTCGTGGACGCAGGACAGTTCGCTCCTATCGAGACCTACGGCAAGGCAGGGGACTATTACATAATCTCCATTGGTATCAATGATTCAAACTACTCCAACGAAACGGAGTACTACAATACAGTAACCGACATGACCAAACGCGCAAAGGCTAAGGGCATGGAGGTAATACTGGTCAAGCAGCAGGGCAGACGCGGCGACTTGCAGCGCAATCCAAAGCTCACAGGACGCTGGTACGGCGGCTCACTGGACAAGATAGGCAGCGAGCAGAACGTGCGGGTTGTAGACCTGTTCACCCTGTGGCAGAACTTCGGTTTCTCTGTGGGCTATGACGGTATGGCTTCCTACTACGCTATACAGGCAAACGGCTCCAATGACGACCTCCACCAGAGCAAGAAGGGCGCTCAGAAGATAGCCGAGATAATGGCGCAGGAGCTGTCCGCTCCTGCGAGAGAGCCTATCCACCCCGATGCAAATGTCAGCTACATGTTCAAGAACGTCAACAGCGGTCTTTACATGGAGGTGGCTGACGGCAGCACAGCGAGCGGTGCAAATGTCCAGCAGGGACAGGCAGGCGTTTCTGAGCTGAAAAACACATGGAAGTGCATACAGGCTACAGGCGATTACTTCTACATAAAGCCTGCGGAGTCCGAGCTCTGTCTCTATGTTGACAACGGCAGCAAGGACAACGGCGCTAATATAGTAGTTGCCGACAAGAACGGCTACAGCGACCAGTTCTTCAAATTCCAGGACAACGGCGACGGCACCGTTACTATCCTCACAAGAGCTTCCCGTGACGCTTCTGCGGTAGAGGTAGGAAGCGCAGCTAAGGATAACGGCGCCAATATCCAGCAGTGGGAGATAAACGGTCACGCCTGTCAGAAGTGGGAAATGATAGAGGTGGACGATATTGTTGCTACAACGACCACCACTTCAACTACAACTACCACAACAACTACTGTGATTACTACTCCCGAGGAAGTAAAGACCACAACAACTCTTCCGAGTGTGACTGTGAAGTACGGCGACGCCAACTGCGACGGTGCTGTTGATATGTCGGATATCGTTCTTATCATGCAGGCTCTTGCAAACCCCAACAAGTACGATGTAAACGGCTCTGACAGCCACGCTATCACCGCAGAGGGACGTCTCAATGCAGACGTTACAGGCGGCGGCGACGGCATGACAGTTCAGGACGCTATGTTCATACAGAGATGTCTGCTTGGACTTGATAAGCTTCCCGAGGCTGTTGCTATCGTACCCGAGCAGCCAACAACTACAACGACCACTACTACCACAACAACAGCGGAGACTACCACAACTACTACAGCTCCTGCTGTGCTCAAATACTATGCCGCCGACCAGACATGGAACGACGGTATAATCGAGACTACCAACTCAGGCTATACCTACGACAAGGGCTATGTTAATCTGGGCAACAACACCGACAGCAACATCACCTTTACGGTGGACGTTCCTGCCGAGGGCAACTACATGACCCATATCCGCTTCGCAAACGGTTCAACTAATGACCGTAAGATGAAGATTTTCGTGAACAACAATAATGATTTCTGCTGGATGCAGTCCTTCCCGGGCTCGGGCTCATGGACTGAATGGAAGGAGTTCGGCATAGTTCTTCCTCTCAAGGCAGGCAGAAACACTATCCTTATGCAGTCTGCAATGTCTGAGGGAGCTCCCAATCTTGACTACATCGAGCTCAGCGCTACCGACGAGCCATATGCTGAGGTTTACGACCCGTCACAGGAGCAGCAGAACACAGGCAGCGGTCAGCGTACTCTCTATATCGCAGGCGATTCCACAGTACAGAGCTACCGCGAGTCCTACGCTCCGCAGCAGGGCTGGGGCTACTATATGCAGAGCTACTTCAACAGCGATATCACTGTTGCAAATCACTCCATAGCAGGAAGAAGCTCCAAGAAGTTCTACGACGAGGGCAGATGGCAGACAATTGCGGACAGCCTTAAAGAGGGCGACTTCGTAATGATACAGTTCGCTATCAACGACGCAGGTCAGTCCAATGCGGACAGATACGCACCTACCTGCGGCAACGTTGACAATCCCTCATCGGGCTCATACGAGTGGTACATGACCCAGTTCATCAAGTCCGCAAAGGACAAGGGAGCAACTCCCATACTGGTAACAACTACTATCGGCATGAAGGCTTACTCCAACGGCAGGTTCGTGAACAGCTATACAAATTACAACGAGGCTTGCTACAACCTTGCCAAGAAGTACAGTATCCCATGCATCGATCTCAATACCCTTATGGTGAACCACTATAACTCAGTAGGCTACGACACAGCCAAGAGCTATCACCTTATGGGAGCTGTTGCAGGCTCCACCGACGGTACACACTTCTGTGAAAAGGGTGCCAATATCGTTGCGGGACTTGTTGCAGGCGAGATAAGAAAGCAGAACATAAGCGGACTGGCTCAATACCTCAAATAAGAGCTTAGAACTAAGAACTAAGTATACGGGCGGATATTATCCGCCCGTGCCTTGCACATGAACTATAAATGACACACTGTAGGGGCGGCGTCCCGCCGCCCGTGGTAATTATATAGTGACCTGCGGCGCCCACAGGGCGCCCCTACATTATTCACGTATTTTTATTTTAACACTGATAGGAATGAAAGATATGCAGAACGATAAAAAAGACCTTAACGCAATACTGGCTTCACTTGACCCGAAGCTCCGCGAGAAGATAGAGCTCCCCGTGCAGAAAAATGAGGAAAAGCCTGCGGAGCAGGCGGCGGAGACTGCTGATACTATGGCAGAGGAGATTGCCGAGGCTGTCAGCGAGACAGCTCCCGATGAGATACCCGAGCACATTTCAGAAGCTCCCACAGGTAAACTTGACGAAGCACCGGCGGCTCTTGACCCAAAGCTCAGGGGCGCTATTGACTCCGACGGTGAGAAAGCTCCCGTAAAGGACAAGCTGACGGAAGCAGAGGAAAAGGCAGCGGCGATACTGGAATTTGAGGGCTCTCATAAAGCGGGCGTTGAACAGAAGAGCAGCGCAGCATATTTAGCGGTGGAGCTGCTCGTACTGGAGATAATCGCATTTCTCCTGTTCTTTGCTACATTCAGGTCAGAGGAGTGGGGCGGCGTTGGACTTATCGCAATGCTCATGCCTGCTATCGTGGGTATATTAATGAGAATGTTCAGAGACCAGCTCTCCCTGAAAGAAGCAGTGTCGAAGTGTAAGTTCCATATCTTTCTGTCACTTTTCTTCCTGATCTGTGTTATGCTAACGGCATAAGCACGAACCTTACTGATGTAAGTGAATAGTGATTATTGTAGGGGCGGCGTAAATGCCGCCCTCACTGCAATTGAATGACATAAAAATCATTATTGTTCAAAATAGTTGTTATATTGAACAAAAATAAGAGAATATTTTTTATTTTAAGAGCTTTTAGCCCCCTTGACTTTTTCTGATAATTCTGATAAAATATAAGTGAAGATTACAGAGCTTCTGATAAATCTCGGAATATAAAAATCCAGAATAATAAAATAATGAAAGAATAAATCTTTATAATAGCCGTGAAGGAAACTTGTTTCCGCCTTTTGAAAAGAAAGGAGGTTTTTATGAAGGCTTATTTTTTAGGCATCATTGCTGTTTCAGGGCTTGCGTATATTGTGAGTCCCTTGTGTCTTGGTGTAAGCTGGGCAATTACTATTGCAATAATGCTAATATGGAAAAAGAAAGCATAAAACCTCAAAAAGGCTTCACATAAATGTGAAGCCTTTAATTATGCATTATGAATTACTCAATTGTTACCTTCTTCATTACCTGTGGAGTTGTAGGCTTGTCGTTGTAGTCTGTAGCGCACTGTGCTATCTCGTCAACAACGTCCATACCCTCTACTACCTTGCCGAATGCAGCATAGTTGCCGTCAAGGTGAGGAGCGTCCTCATGCATGATGAAGAACTGTGAGCCTGCTGAGTCGGGCATCATGGAACGAGCCATTGAGAGAACTCCTCTTGTGTGCTTGAGGTCGTTCTTTACGCCGTTTGCAGCGAATTCGCCCTTGATGTGCCAGCCGGGACCGCCTGTGCCTGTACCGTTTGGACAGCCGCCCTGTATCATGAAGCCGGGGATAACTCTGTGGAATGTGAGACCGTCATAGAAGCCCTGCTTAACAAGCTTCTCAAAGTTCTCGCATGAGATAGGAGCAATATCGGGATAGAGCTCTATCTTTATCTTCTTGCCGTTTTCCATTTCGATGATTACCATAATAATTTCTCCTTTTGTAGATCTGATATATGTTAGCTTACTCGGTTTTTTATGCCGAGAAAGTTCATCAGTATATTTCTATGGTTATATGCTCGTCTACAGTGCCGTACTCAACAGTTGGAGGGACATACTCTTCGACGCTGTGCTCCTGATTGTATGCATCAAGTATAGACAGCGTAGTTGTGGGGATAAGAGCCTCTTCCGGAGTAGTTACGGGTATTGTCTCAACAACGTCTCCGAAAATATTAGTGACGGTCACGTATTCACGCTCGGTAACAGCTTCATCAGTATCGTCCTCGACGAGATGCGGAAGATCGCCATCGTCGTTTTCATACGGAGGATCTGTAATGAGGTGGTAGCTCGGAGCTTCGGTAGTATTGCGGCTGCGCCGTGCAGCATTTTTCTCTGCTGCGTCCTTGGCACAGGACTTACCTGCCATGGCTATGAGAACAGCTGCCATAAGTGCCAGTATGGCAGAAATGATTTTCGTTACGTTCATGATATATCCTTTCACAGCAAAAAAGCCGATTGCGATTTTTTTATTATACCATATAAGCGAAGCGAATATGGTATAATCGCCCGATTGCAGGGAGCAAATCTTTGATTTGCGTATCCGCAAGGGCATTAAGATCAATTATAATGAATGCTTTTGCATTCATTATACCATATAAGCGAAGCGAATATGGTATAATCGCCCGATTGCAGGGAGCAAATCTTTGATTTGCGCATCTGCAAGGGTATTAAGATCAATTATAATGAATGCTTTTGCATTCATTATACCGTAATTTCATCACAATGTCAAGGGTTGTACACATGGGAGTCCATGCACTTACTGCTCATTATTCCAGCAAGCCGCGTATGCCCTTTTCCTTGAACTGCTCCTTGTAGTAGACCAGCTCGTCCTGTATGATATCGTCTATGACTCGCATACCCAGAAGCTCCACGGGAGCCTTATCGTCGGTGAGTATCTTTCCGCCCGAAACATAGGGGACGAGCTCCGCCTGAACGGTGTTCATCATGGCTTTCAGGGCTTGGTTGTCAAGCTTCTCCGTGTTGTCTCTCAGTAGAGTGAGCATATGGGCGTTGTTTGAAGCGAAGAGCTCGCGGTTGGTGGAGCTTTTAACGTCCACGGTGCAGACCTGACCGAATACTGCGGAGATAGTGTCCGCCAGACGGTTATTGATGCCGTCTGCGCTGTCGGAGCGCATATTCATATTGACCACCATTACGCCGTTTTCGTTGAGGTGGTCACGGACGAGAGCGAAGAACTCCACTGAGGACATCTGAAAGGGGATAGTGATGTCCTGATAAGCGTCCACCATGATAACGTCGTACTTTTTGTCACAGGCGGCAAGAAAGGCTCTGCCGTCGTAGGTGGTGACCTTTATATCCTCGGGGAGCTCGAAGTACTCCCTTGCAAGGTCGGTTATCCTGTCGTCTATCTCAACTCCCTCGGCAGTAACATCGCTGAAATAGGTAGTGCACTGCTTGGCGTAGGTTCCTGTACCCATGCCAAGGACAAGAATATCCGCAGAATCTGGCTTTTCGGTCATAAGGGGAGCTGCCATGGCGTAGTCATAGTACATACCCGAGAGCTCTCCCGACTTTACGTAGACGGACTGGACTCCGAAGAGGACGTTGGTGGAGAGATACACATTGCTGTCGTCCTCGCTGACTTGTAAGTAGTTGTATACGGACTCGCCCTCATAGGTGAGACCCTTCTCCCAGAATGCAAAGCCCATAGAGGGTGAAGCAAAGCAGCATACGATGAACAGAACAGAAGCCGCAGCAGTCTTTACTGCGCCTGTTTTGCTGCTTATGAAATAGATGATACCGATAAGGAGCATTATGCCTGCGAAGATAAGGAATGTCACGGCAGTTCCCACAGCGGGGATAGAGATGAATGTGGGGACGAATGTGCCGATAATTGAGCCGATAGTGTTGAAAGCTCCAAGAGTACCCACGGTGCTGCCGCTGTCGTCAAGGGAGTCCACGGTGTACTTCACAAGTGAGGGAGTGACTGTTCCGAGGAGGAAAAGGGGATATACGAACACAGCCATGCAGGTGATAAAGGCTGCCCATATGAGGAAGTTGGTATTGACGGTGATGACAAGAAGTCCGGCAATGCCTGCAATGGCAAGCTTGCCGATGAAAGGCACAGCCGCTATCCACACAGAGGCTATGAGTATGCGTCCGTAGAGCTTGTCGGGGTCAGGGTCCTTGTCGGCAGACCTGCCGCCGTAGATGTTGCCCAGCGCCATTGCTATCATGATAGTACCGATGATGATAGTCCAGACTATCTGCGAGGAGCTGAAATAGGGGGCGAGAAGCCTGCTTGCGCCAAGCTCCACAGCCATGACGGACATTCCTGCGAAGAACTCGGTCATGTAGAGATACCATTTGTTTTTCAGTATCTTCGGCAGGGGCTTTTTCTGCGTGGACTGTACTGTGGTTTTCTTCTTCATATAATATCTCCCTTTATTTAATTCATAATTCACAATGCATAATTCATAATTGCAGGGGCGGCGAAACGCCGCCCGAGCCGTTAGGCATTAGCCTTTAGCTCTGTAGGGGCTGCCTTTGGCAGCCCGTCTTAATTCCATTGAAACCTGCGGACGCCCAAAGGGCACCCCTACATAGTTATATATTATACCATAAGTGCGGTTGAATGTAAAGTAATAATCGCGATGTAGCAGGAATAGAATGTAGAGTAAACAAAATTGCTGCCGCTCAATGCCACCGTAATAACGGAGGGCACAGGCAATGCGCAGGAGTTGATGATATGAATAACAGAGACCTTGATACAGAAAAATACAAGCAGGAGCTCATGAAGCTCTACAGCAGAAGCGTTCCTCATGAGGAGCCGAAGAAATATGCTCCCGAGCCGCAGGAGACAGAGGACGCAAAGGAGAATGCTCCCGACGATACGGTGTATGCGGAGCACATGGACGAGGACTCAAACGGCTCTCCCGAGGACTACAACAGCCGCTATCCCGAGCCCGACCTGTCGGAGCTGGATACGGACTTCGGCACGGCAAGTACTGAGGACAATGAGCCTCCCGAGTACTTCTCAGAGGAGCTTCTCGGCACTGAAAAGGGCTATATACTGGTGAATGTCCGTACAGGCGACGACTCCTCGGCAGTTGCGGGAGCTGTAGTCGCGGTCACAGCCGTAGTTGACGGCAGACGGCTTATCCTTGCCTCGGGAGTTACCGACGAGAGCGGAGTCTCTCCAAAGTTTGAGCTTCCCGTCCCCGACCTTGTACACTCTCAGGCTCCCGACCCCGATGAGCGCCCCTACAACCTCTTTGACGTAAGTGTTTCCGCAGAGGGATTCTTCCGCGCAAGGAGCGTAGATGTGCCTGTATTCTCGGGGATAACCTCAGTCCAGAACTTCAACCTGATACCCGTGCCCCTTATGATGAACAGCTCCGACGAGACTGTGACATATTACAACGCAGAGCCGAGCTTCGGCGGCAGAAAGGAGTGACCCATGCTTACAGGCACGCCCTTTATCCCCGAGACTATCACGGTGCATCTGGGCTTTCCCGATTCCAATGCTCCCGATGTGACGGTGGACTTTGCTTCCTACGTGAAGAATGTGGCTTCCAGCGAGATATACCCCACATGGAACGTCAGCGCACTCCGCGCCAATATCTACGCCATAGTTTCCTTTGCACTGAACCGCATCTATACGGAGTGGTACCGCTCCCGGGGGTATGACTTCGACATCACCGCAACCACTCAGTTCGACCAGAAGTTCATCAACGGCAGAGAGTACTTCGAGAACATCAGCTACCTTGTTGATGACCTGTTCAACGACTACATAAGGCGGCAGGGCAGGGTGGAGCCCCTGTTCACGGCGTTCTGCAACGGAACGACTACTACCTGCGACGGGCTGTCACAGTGGGGCTCACAATATCTTGCGGAGCGTGGCTACAATTCCCTTGAGATACTGAAATACTACTACGGGGACGACATAGAGATAGTGCAGAATGCTCCCGTGCAGTCGGCAATGCCATCATACGGCGGTCTGGAGCTGAAAAACGGCTCATTCGGCAACGATGTGAAGTACGTGCAGGTGTGGCTGAACCGTATCTCGCGGAATTTTCCTGCCATACCCAAGATACCTGCCGCAGACGGAGTGTTCGACACGGCAACGGAAGCGGCAGTGAGGAAGTTCCAGCAGGTCTTCGGACTTGAACCCACGGGAACGGTGGACGCGGCTACATGGTACAAGATAACCTACATATTTACCAGCGTGAAGCGCCTTGCGGAGCTTGACTCCGAGGGAGTGCGCTTCGAGGAGATATCCCCTCAGTTCAAGGAGAATCTCAGTATCGGCATGCAGTCCATAGAGGTGAGCATGCTGCAATACTACCTTGCTGTTGTGGGAGCATACTACGAAGCGGTCATACCCGTGGAGATAACAGGCTATTTCGGCGAGCAGACAGAGCGCTCCGTGAAGTCCTTCCAGCGTGTGTTCGGACTTCCCCAGACGGGAGTAGTTGACCGTGCCACACGCAACGACCTCTACCGCGCATATCAGGGCATAGTGGAGAGCGTGCCGCCCCAGTATACCTACGTGGCACTCTATCCCAACACGGTGCTACGCGAGGGAGCCAGCGGCGACTCCGTAAAGACCATACAGCAGTACCTTACCTACATCAACAGGAGCTATCCCAATATCCCTGCAGTGAGCGATACGGGCTATTTCGGACCGCTCACCAAGCAGTCGGTGACGGCGTTCCAGCGGCAGTTCGGCATTGACCCCACGGGCATAGTGGGAGCTGTCACATGGGACAGGATAGCGGGAGTATATTCCGACCTGCGGTACGGCTTCGACAAGCGCCCCTACCAGAACCCCGGCTACACTATCAAGTAGTTGAGAGTTAAGAGTGAAGAGTTGAGAGTGTAGGGGCTGCCTTTGGCAGTCCGAGCCGTTAGCTTGTAGGGGCGGATATTAAGCAGTGCCCCAAATCTTTGATTTGGCTGGCAATGCTATATGCAAAGCTATCCGCCCGTGAATTGAGAATTGAGAATGTAGGGGCGGCGTCCCGCCGCCCGTGTATGCAAGACAAAAAAATCTCCCCTCACGGGGAGGGAAGATAAAATGATTATTTAACTTGGTAAAATGACGTTGCTTTATGCATCATATTCTCTATTTCTCGCTGAATATAGAAATTATCTGATTTGACTTCAGGGTCATTGACATTTGCACCATTTACGTCTATTTCATGCTCACCTCCTACAATACGTATCCAATGCCCAGAACCATCTGATTCAAAATAGCCCCATAAACGATATTTGCCCTCGGTAACTTTTTCCAAGGTGATTTTCTGGACAGTTATTTTACGACCTTTACCATAAAACTTTCCGTCATAAATTGCACTACAGCTAGGTTCAACTCTAGTCTTCTGTCCTCTTTGTATTGTGAAGGTACAGCTGTCATCGTCAAGATGTCCGCCTTTAGTATATATCCAGCCCTTTTTCTGATAGAGGTTTGCATAATTATTGTCTACAGCCCAATTTCCGTTTCTTGTTTTAGGAGCTATGCTTATAAAGTTGTTTGAAGTGTCATAGCCGATAAAAACATCGCCCTTTTTAAAAGTATTGATAACATTATCGGCTTTAAGAGTAGGAGTGCTTCTTATTTTTCCTGCTTTTACTGCTTTGTAGAGCTTATAATCAACGCATCTTTCTTTTTTCGCTGCATCAGCTTCCATTACATTAACGATAGAATTGTCCGAATTTGGCTTGTTGAGCGATGACGGAACAGTTACCATAGCTGAGAGTGAAACAGCTGCGAGAGCGGTACAGAGTACCTTTTTGAGTGTGTTCTTCATTTGTATCATTCCTTTTTATAAAATTTAAGGTCAATGTTTTGACCCTCTACATAAAATTATACGACGATAATAGTTCACGGTCAAGTTACAATTTGGTAATTCAATTTACAAATTAGTGAATCGAGTTACAAAGAAATGAAAAATAAATGAATAAAGTTACAAAAAAACAAATATTTTGTTAAGGAGTAATTTCATGCCATACACAGAACAGCAGAAAAGGGAGCACATACGCGAGCTCCAGACATACCTTTACGCCATATCCATGTTCGATAAGAACATACCCCAGATACTCCCCGACGGAGTATACGACGCGGATACAAAAGCCGCTGTGGAAGCCTTTCAGCGCACATACGGACTTCCCGTCACAGGCGAGACCGACGCTGCCACATGGAACAGGATAGCGGCTATCTACCGCGATTATCTTGACGGCTCTCCCGCAGCCTATCACGCCTTTCCCTCGCGGAGCTTCAAAGCCTGTGAGGGCGACAGCGGCGAACTGGTCTATATCATACAGGCAATGCTGTGGAAAGCTGCGGCGTGGTATGACAATATGCCAAAGGTGAGCGTCTGCGGCGAGTTCGACGAGGCAACGGCGGCTGCCGTGCGGAGCTTCCAGCAGTGTTCGGGACTTCCCGACAGCGGCGCCGTGGACTGTCCCACATGGAATATGCTGGTGCGTTTTCTTGAGGTAAAAGCGTGACAGCAATAATTGGGCGGGCTGGGCAATTATTGCGTATAATTGCATGGAATGTTGACAAAAAATATTTATTGTTATATAATGTGACACATAAAGTTGGCCAACTTTAAATATTATTGTAAAGAATGTAAAACAAATGAAGAACGTATTCAAAAAAGTTTCAGCAATCGCATTAGCATTTAAGCTTCTCGGTTCCGGAACAACAATCGCAAAAAATGTTAATCCAAAGTCTGTAAACACACTTACAGCAAATGCAGCTTGTCAGTATCATCGTGCAGATAATACTTATGTTGTTCAGAAATGGGAATCATGGTATTCAGATGGATATATTTATGAAGTAAAATATTTAAATTGTAATTGCTGCCGACAGTTCTATGGCTCTACAAAGAAAAAAATAGGTAGATGGGGCTATACAAAAATAAATGGAAAGATTGTTGGTACTTGGTATTATTATTTTTGATCAAAATAAAAAGCTCCCCTCACACGAGGGGAGTTTTTATGTGCCATTTATAATTCGTGTGGGATTCACAGGCGGACGCGCAATGCGCGTCCCTACTATTTTCTACTCTCTACTCACTACTTACTTGCGGACTGCCAAAGGCAGCCCCTACAGCAAGTTCATGTTAATGGCATCGTAAAGCACGGGACGTCGAGGACTTCCAACAGAAGCCGCGACCCTCTGTCCTTCGGACATCTCCCTACACTGTAGGGAGTAACCGTCCCCTACAAGCTAAAGGCTAACGGCTCGGGCGGATATTATCCGCCCCTACTATTTGACTTTATAGCTCAAGTGTGGTATAATAAATTAAATGTGTCTGTCAGCAGGCAGACGGAATTTTTACAAAGGATTGATACTATGGATTATAAAGCACTTGCAGACTACCTTTTTCCCGATGTTACGGCAACTCCCGAGGATATCGAGGCTCGTTTCCCCGAGAGGGAGCTCCCCACGGGAGCTAACGTTACCCGTATAGGTCCCAGCCCCACAGGCTTCGTACATCTTGGCAACCTCTACAACGCTATCATCGGTGAGCGTATCGCTCATCAGTCAAAGGGCGTTTTCTACCTGAGAATCGAGGATACCGACAACAAGCGTGAGGTTGAGGGAGCAGTTGAGACCGTCATCAATGCTATGGACTACTTCGGTGTTCACTTCGACGAGGGCGCTACAGCAGAGGGCGACAACGGCAGCTACGGTCCCTACAGACAGCGTCAGCGTAAGGACATCTACCACGTATTTGCAAAGCTCCTCACCGAAAGAGGACTTGCTTATCCCTGCTTCATGACAGCAGAGGAGATAGAGGCTATCCGCGAGCAGCAGACCGCAAACAAGGAGAACCCCGGAGTTTACGGCGAGTATGCAAAGTGCCGCGACCTGAGTCTTGACGAGATAAAGGCAAATATCGAAGCAGGCAAGGAGTGGGTGCTCCGTTTCAGAGGTCAGGAGACAGGCGAGACTATCGCCGTTGAGGACGCTATCCGCGGAAAGCTGGAAATGCCAAGAAACAACATGGACTTCGTGCTCCTCAAGAGCGACGGTATCCCCACATATCACTTCGCACACGTTGTGGACGACCACTTCATGCGCTCCACCCACGTTATCCGCGGCGAGGAGTGGATATCATCACTGCCGATGCACGTTGAGCTGTTCAACACTCTCGGCTGGAAGCAGCCTATCTACTGCCACACAGCAACACTCATGAAGATAGACGGTGAGACAGGCGGCAAGAGAAAGCTCTCCAAGAGAAAGGACCCCGAGCTGGCTCTGTCCTACTATCAGCAGGAGGGTATCAGCAGAGACGCTATCTGGGAGTTCCTCCTCACTCTGCTCAACTCCAACTACGAGGAGTGGAGAATCGCAAATCCCGAGACCGATTATCACGAATTCCCGTACACACTGGAGAAGATGTCCGTATCGGGCGCTCTTGTTGACCTTGACAAGCTCCGCGATATTTCCAAGAACGTTATCTGCCGTATGCCTGCACAGCAGGTCTATGACGGCTGGCTGGAATGGTGCAATGAGTACGACAAGGACTTCGCAGAACTTATCAACAAGTATCCCGAGAGAACACTTGCAGCTCTCAATGTTGGCAGAGGCGGCGCAAAGCCGAGACGTGACATCGAGACATGGAAGCAGGCATGCGACTTCATGAGCTTCTACTATGACGAGAAATTCACAGTGTCAGACCCAATGCCCGAGGAGTGCGACGAAGCAACAGTGAAGGAATTCTTCGGCAAATATCTTGCAAGCTACGACCATAACGACGACAGCGCGGCGTGGTTCGACAAGATAAAGGCTATCACCGAGGAAATGGGCTTTGCAGTAAAGCCGAAGGACTACAAGAAGAACCCCGACCAGTTCAAGGGAAGCATCGTCCATATCACAAATATGCTCCGTATAGCTCTCACAGGACATGCAAATGCTCCCGATATCTGGGAAGTGAGCCATGTTCTTGGCGAGGAGATAACACGCAGGCGTCTTCAGGCATTCGCCTGATTAGTGAGTAGTGAGTAGAAAGTAGAGAGTAGTAGGGGCGGATATTATCCGCCCGCCAATTATTCACAAATTATAAATGACACAATGTAGGGAACGCCACCCTCGGCGTTCCTCGTTAAACGATCATGTTTTGTAGGGGACGGCGTCCTCGACGTCCCACCCAAAATAAAACGAATAATGTTAAGAGGAAAATAAAATGTCAGACAATAAAGAAAAGAAAAATTTTGAGATACCCCGTCCTGTGTTCCCGAAAAGGGCTGTAGTCACAGGCGGTATGCCCTACGGCAACAAGGAGCTCCACTTCGGTCACGTGGGTGGTATGCTTGTATTTGCGGATACCTATGCACGCTTCCTGAGAGACCGCATAGGCAAGGAAAATGTCATCTTCGTCAGCGGTACGGACTGCTACGGCTCACCTATTGCAGAGGGCTGGCGCGTAAAGGTCAAGAACGGCGAGTTTGAGGGCTCCCTTGAGGATTTCGTACAGAGAAATCACAACAAGCAGAAGGAGACTCTTGCCGCTTACGGTATAGCTCCCAATCTGTTTGCAGCTTCGGGACTGGGACGTTCCAAGGAGATACACGCTTCCGTTACCGACCGCTTTATCAGCTCCCTCCACAAAAAGGGACAGCTGAACCAGATAACCACCATGCAGTTCTTCGACGAAAAGGCAGGTGTGTTCCTCAACGGCAGACAGGTAATAGGCAAGTGCCCCGTTGACGGCTGTACCTCTGAAAAGGGCTATGCAGACGAGTGCGACATGGGACATCAGTATATGCCCGAGAACCTCATAAATCCTGTCAGCACCCTTACAGGCGAAACTCCCACCATGAAGCCCGTTACCAACTGGTATTTCAAGCTCCGCGACTATGAGCAGCTCATGAAAGACTGGGTGGAGGAACTGAAAAAGCGCAAGGATATCCGTTCCGTAGTATGGAAGACCATTGACGAGTTCTTAAAGAAGCCCGTTATCTATATCAAGCGTGAGTTCGAGGAGAAGTACATGGAGCTGAAAGGCTCTATGCCCGTGCACAACTATATCGAGGAGCCGAAAAAGCCCTCCTTCACTATCGAGTTCGACAAGCTCTCCGACTGCGATGAAGCCTGCCGCGTACTCACCGAGAACGGAATACGCTACAGAACAGGCAAGACCCTTGTGCCTTTCCGTCTTACAGGAAACATCGAGTGGGGAGTACCAGCCCCCGTTATGGACGGCGTTGAGGGACTTACTGTATGGGTATGGCCCGAGTCCTTGTGGGCTCCTATCTCATTCACAGAGACTTACCTTGAATCTATCGGTCACGACAAGGAAGAATGGCGCGACTACTGGTGCAGCAAGGACGCTACAGTGTACCAGTTCATCGGTCAGGACAATATCTACTTCTACGGTATTGCCGAGCCTGCAATGTGGATGGCTCAGCAGGAGAGCGACACAAAGACCGCTTCACCTGCCGACGGAGAGCTCCAGCTCCCTGTTATCGTGGCTAACCACCATATCCTCTTCCTTGACAAAAAGGCTTCAAGCTCGGGCGCAGTAAAGCCGCCTATGGCTGACGACCTGCTCAATCACTATACTCCCGAGCAGCTCCGTATGCACTGGCTGGGACTTGGTCTGGGACAGCGCTCCGTAAGCTTCATGCCAAAGCCCTACAATCCCGACGCAAAGCCCGAGGACGCAGATCCCGTTGTAAAGGACGGACTGCTCCTGTCAAACGTTTTCAACCGTATGATAAGAACAGCTTTCTATACCGCACAGAAGGAGCTTGACGGCGTTATGCCAAACAATGCTCCCGAGGAGAAGTTCCGCGAGGACGCAAAAAAGGCAGTTCTCGAATACGAGAGACATATGTCAAAGTTTGCCTTCCACCAGTGCACCTACGTTCTGGACAGCTATATCCGCAACGGCAGCAAGTACATGGCAAAGGCGCTCACAGGCGAATATCCCGACAAGGAAGCGCTCAAGCAGGCTCTTGCGAACCTGTTCTACATGATAAGGATAACAGGAGTGCTCCTCCACCCAATGGCTCCTTTCGGCACAGAGAAGCTCCGCGAGTATCTTGAAGTTGACGAGCGAATCTGGTCATGGGATACTATCCTTGAACCGCTGACATATTTCACAGGGGAGGATCACAAGCTGAAATTCCTGCCGCCGAGAACGGACTTCTTCACACGTCACGAGAGCCAGTTCGCTTCTGCCGAAGAGTGATCAGTGCATAGTGTAGGGGGCGATGCCTGCATCGTCCCGTGAATTGCTATACAAGACATAAGTAATGATAAAGGGGTAATCCAATGATATACAACAACATTCTGGAAGCTATGGGACATACTCCCATGATAAAGCTCAGCCGAATGAACAAAAAGGGAAACGCAGACGTTTACGTTAAGTTCGAGGGACTTAACGTGGGCGGCTCCATAAAGACACGTACAGCCTACAACATGATACGCCACGCCGAAAAGGAGGGCAAGATACACGAGGGTACAATAATCGTGGAGCCCACCAGCGGCAATCAGGGTATCGGTCTTGCTCTTGTGGGAGCTGTTAAAGGCTATAAGACCATAATCATCATGCCTGATTCCGTCAGCGAGGAGCGCCGCAAGCTGGTCAAGCACTACGGTGCCGAGGTGATACTTATCCATGACGACGGCGATATCGGCAAGTGCATACAGACCTGTCTTGATACGGCTCTGAAAATGGCTGAGGAGGACGAGAATGTGTTCGTTCCTCAGCAGTTCGCCAACGTGAACAATATCGGCGCTCACAAGTACCACACAGCGCTGGAGATACTGGAGGAGACAGCAGTCAAGATAGACGGCTTCTGCTCGGGCATCGGCACAGGCGGCACTATCACAGGCATAGGCGAAGCTCTGAAAGCTCAGTATCCCGATATGGTGATTTGGGCTGTAGAGCCCGAGAACGCTGCCATACTTGCAGGCGGAAACATCGGAACTCACCTGCAGATGGGCATTGGCGACGGTATCATACCCGATATCCTCAACCAGAATATCTACGACGATATCTATATAGTCACTGACGAGGAGGCTATACAGACTGCCAAGGATTTAGCCGCAAAAGAGGGTATAATGTGCGGCATATCCAGCGGTACAAATGTTGCCGCAGCCCTGAAGCTTGCCGAAAAGCTGGGCGAGGGCAAGACAGTAGTGACCATTCTTCCCGATACTGCGGAGAGATACTTCTCAACTCCGCTGTTCGAGGAATGATATAAACGACAAACCAAATGTTCCAAGGAGGTAATCAACTATGAGCAAACTAAACGATTTTCTTACAGAAGCAGGTATCTTCTACGTTGCAACAAACGACGGTGCACAGCCTAAGCTGAGACCTTTCGGCGCACACGTTGAGGTAGACGGTGTTGTACACTTCGCAGTAGGCGACTTCAAGGCAGTCTACAGACAGATGCTGGCTAATCCTCTCTGTGAGATAGTAGCATGCAAGCCCGAGGGCTTATGGCTTCGCTACACAGGAAAGATTGTTTTCGACGAGGACGTCAAGTACGCCGATGCTATGCTGGAGAACAGTCCTGTTCTCAGAGAGATCTACAATGAGAAAACAGGCTATGTTATGAAAACTTTCCACCTTGAGGAGGCAGAGGCATATCTCATGCCGCCTATGGGTCAGCCTGAAAAGATACTGTAAAAACATGCCATGAGGCTGACAGTAATACTTATATAGGAACTTTATATGGAATTATCGGGGGAAACCTTTCTGATGTAAGATGTGATTAACGCAGAAAACTAAAAATCGAATAGGATGGTAAAATCCCGATGCTGTGCATCGGGATTCTTGCTTTATTGTAATTTGAGGTCGCGTGTTCAAATCACGTTTCCAGCTCCATTAGAACACCGCTCAGAATAGACTTCTAAGCGGTTTTTGTTTTGGCAATCATGAGTACCGCATCAGCAAGCCTTACTTAATTGCCACCATTGTACCATCGTTGCTTCTGTCTGTAAAGGCTAAAATTCTTATTATCATTGTGAATCAAGTCACATATATAAAAAAATCACAGGATTAATATGCTGCGTTTTTTAGAAATGGAACAGTAATGAATTCCTTTTCCTTCGTTGGAATTCGACTTTACGAAATCATTTGGAATATATTGACTTTTCATATGTAATATAGTATAATTTGTATAGCACATCAACTTAAATTTTTGGAAATAATAACACATTTCAAATTGAAATGAACAGGAGTATTATGGATAATAGAACGATATATTATGCGCCGCTCCCTCCAAAGCCAGCAACACTTATAATATTAGAACGCGGAGAGCCCATAAGGCTTATCAAGCTCAATGGCGACATGAGGCTTGGAAGAGAAGATGTTGAGATACGCAGTGATATTACTTTAAAGTCTCCTATTGTTTCACGGAATCATGGCGATTTTTCATATATTGACGGTATCTATTATTATAAGGATAACAACAGCTTGAATGGCACTTTCCTGAATGGACAAAAAATGGAATCATACAATGCCCGAGGAACAAAATCTGTCGCACTTCAGGACGGCGATGTTTTAAGGATCGACAGAAGTACATTGAATGACCCACACTCCTCTGCCGTTGAAATGATATTCAGCACTGCTATATCACCTGATGAACAATGGCAGAGATATCCGTTGCAGAACAGAGATATAGTTGTAATCGGACGCGAATCAGCTGATATTATCCTGTCTGACTTTATGGTTTCACGTAATCATGCGACACTAAAGCGTTCTGGGAACAGGTGGTTGATCACGGATAACGGAAGTATGAACGGAGTAATAGTGAACAAAGAGGTAATATCCGGAGAACGGTTCCTTGATCCGTTTGATGTAATAAGAATAGCAGATAAAACTCTTGTCTTTACAGGAAAAGAGATCATTTATAACGACGTTCAATCGAGTCCCTCTGAAACCTCCGGATTCTGTTACGATGAACGGCAGACAATTATGTCAGTGAATATCGCCAGGGTATATGTAAAGAAAAAACTATTCACAAAAGAAAAGGATCTTCTAAGAAATATCAACTTGGATATTGAATCAGGAGATTTTATTCTTATATTGGGTGGAGCCGGAGCAGGAAAATCAACTTTTATCAAGGCAATCACAGGTCAGAAAGTACAGGAAGGTCTTGAAGTTGACGGTTCGATCTTACTGGACGGAATGGAATTATACCATAGGCGTAATCTTCACCTTCTGAAACAGAAGATAGGAATTGTACCTCAATATCCCGATTACAGAGCAAATGATACGGTTTATCATACTATTCTCGACTCTGCACTTCTTCAATTATCTGCCGATCATAGCAGACAGGAGATAGAACAAAGAGTTGAATCGGTCATACAAAAAATGATGCTTAACAGTATTCGTGACAGCAAGCTCGCTGTGATCAGCGGAGGGCAGCGTAAAAGAGTTCAGGTCGCAATAAAAGCTGTCGGTGACATGCGTTTCTTCACATTTGATGAGCCTGATGCGGGATTAGATGTTGCCGGCCGGAAAGACCAGATAAATCAGCTCACAGCACCGATCACCAAAGAGGAATCTGAGGATAATACCAGAGAGCTCTGTTCTTCAACTGCCAACGGAGCAGCAGGTCTTATGATATCACATTATCCAGACGATGTTTTTGAGAAATACACTAAAGTTATCGTTCTGGCAAAGAGCCAGAAAGACGGCGCAGGACATCTCGCTTATTACGGTGACATACCTAATGCGCTTGTGTTTTTTGGTGTCAAGAAACTGAGCGAAATCGTTCTTGAAATCAATTATGAAGGCGGAAAAGGCCGCGGAGATGAATTTATAGAAAAGTTTGAAAAAACAAGGAGAGGCTGAAATGTCGATGCCATCAGTTATAAAGCAGATACCTGTTTATGTTTCTAAAAACTACAGACTGTTCATGAATCAAGGTGACTGGAAAAACATTATTACTGCATCTTTCATATCTTTCCTCGTATGCATCATCGTCGGGAAGGATATGTTTACAACGTATGATGATACAAAGTCAGGCTTCTTTGCAATCATTTCAGCTGCGATATGGATCGGAGTTTTTAATTCAATTCAGCGTGTCTGCAAAGAGCATGATACTATAACAAGCGAATATCGGGCAGGACTGAAAATCACCGCATACGTTCTATCTCATGTTTTTTTTGATTTTGTACTTTGTCTGATACAAAGCATTATACTGGTTTTGATCTGCACGATATTCATTGATTTCCCATCTACGGGTATTATATTTGGGTCCTCGATTATAGAATACCTTATTACGCTCTTTTTGATGATCTGGTGTTCGGATATGATGGGCATAATGATATCCTCAATAGCATCCACTCCCAATGTCGCTATGACAACTATGCCGTTTGTATTGATAATGCAACTGGTTATGGGCGGTGTATTATTTGAGCTTCGTGGGTGGTTCAAAAAGTTTGCATACATCACTTTCAGCAAATGGGGAATGTCTGCACTTGGGAGCATCGGCGACCTGAACAGCAAAGACCTGCCATATAAACTCAGTCAGGCATTTCCGAATGTTGTAAGGATAGAAGCCGAGCAGGCTTATGATGCAACTGCTCATAACCTGTTAAACTCATGGATATGTATCGTAGCAATCGGCTTAGTATGTGTAATTATTTCAATTGTCAGCCTAAAAATCAGAAACCGCGGATCATAAATGAGGTGCGATAATGGTGTTCGACTTTTTAAAAAAGAAATCGCGGAACGAAGAGGATAACTCACAAAACAATCATAGTGTTATCTTAGTTTCAGTATCTACAAATCCAGGAAGAATTCGAGAAGAAAACGAGGATAATTTTTTTGTTACGGGCATTGGTTATAAGACGAGCAAGTCCGCCTCATTTAACATAAATATCAACGCTGATTTCATAAGCTTTTTTTCGGTTTTTGACGGAATGGGCGGCGAGGCATATGGTGAAGAAGCGTCAAGGATAGCAGCTGAAACATTAAAAGAATTTGCTGATAAGCTCAGTGGCAAAAAAGCAAAAAAGATAAACCTAAAGGAATTCATTGAGCGATATATATCTGTTGCAAACAGTCGCATATGCGATATGATAATCCAAAACAGATGTAAAAGAAGTGGCTGTACTATGGCGTTGGTAGTTATCGTTAACGGAGCAGTATACACGTTCAGTGTGGGAGACAGTCGTATCTATCGCATTTCAGCGGGAGCAATAGAACAAATATCTGAAGATCAGACATTGGCTGTAAAAAAACTTAAAGCCAATATCTATAATGAAGAAGAGGCGCGTACGAGTTCCGATGCTCACAAGCTGACATCATACATCGGCTCTGATGATCGAGGTGTTGGCGTTTCATTCCATTCTTATGCACCTTTTCCTTTGTCAAATTCTGTACTGCTATTATGCAGCGACGGATTGACAGATATGTGCACGGACAAAGAAATACTTGATACAATATATGCCGACTCAGTTTCTCCATCCGCTTCCCTTGTTAAAGAAGCAATAAAAAACGGCGGCGAAGATAATGTAACGTGCGTTGTCATAAATTATTAAAGACATTTTACGGAGATTTGGCGATATGGATATTAATAAAGTCATTGATGAAGCAATCAGTCAGCTACCTCAGCCGTTATGGGAGAGCTGGTCTATAAAAGAGAAGATAGGCTCTGGTAGTTTCAGTGTGGTATACCGTGTAGAAGCGAAAAGAGCAAGTCGAATTGATACAGCTGCATTAAAAATAGAACCAATTATTCCTGATGAACGCATAGCATTAAATGATGAGCGTTGTGCCTCCTTCTTGAAACAGAAAAAAGCTGACATTGAAGAAGAAACTTCAATAATGTATAAGCTCAAAGGCTGTCCAAATGTGGTGAGCTATGAGGAAGAAGATATCAAGGAGTTCCTCCGTGATGGAAAGCTTGCAGGCTACATATTCCTCATCAGAATGGAGCTCCTGCAGAATATTTATGACCTTATGAACTCGCGGCAGCTTAACACAAATGAATCAAATGTAATCCGACTTGCAAAAGAAATAGGAAACGGACTTAAAGCTGCTCACGATATTGGTGTTATCCACCGTGACGTGAAGCCTTCAAACTTTTTCATTTCAGAAAACGGGACATACAAGCTCGGAGATTTCAACATTGCCAAGCAGACTTCATATACACGTTCATTTGCGGGAACTGAAGGATATATTGCTCCCGAGGTTTATTCAGCAAAGTCTGGAAATGCGTCAGCATATTCCGCTCAGGCAGATATTTATTCACTTGGAATCTGTCTTTATCAGCTGATGAATAAAGGACTGTTCCCGTTTGAGGACACAGAGAACACCGAAACTGCCATAGACAGGCGTATGCGTGGAGAACAGCTCCCACCTCCGAAAAATGCAAGTGCAGATTTTTCTCGAATAATCCTAAAGGCGTGTGCGTTTGCTCCTGAGGACAGATATTTCAATATGAGTGAAATGCTTGCGGATCTGGACAAGCTGAACGCTACGAAGGCCGATGCGTATGTCAGCGGTGCAGGCTTTGCTGCGCCAAAATCCACAGCAACGGTTTACGCAGGAAATACGAGCTATTCAGCAGGTAATGAAACCAAGTACGCGGACAGTTCTGTCTATATGCAGTCGCAGGCAGCTGAAGCGAGCAGGAGTTCACGCAAAAAGACTATTATTACAGTTTCGGCAATTATTGCTCTGATAGCCGTTCTTGGCGGACTTCTCTTTTTCGCGGCAAAGAGCCTGAATGATAAAAGCTCTGATAAAGAATCTAGCACCTCTGCTATTGAAGCAGTTGTTTCTGTAGAAACAACTACAATTTCTTCAATTCAAACGGCTGCTGCAACAACAGAAACTACTACAACTACTACAACAAAGGATCCGAATGAATTTGTAGGAATAATAAATACTGAATCCGATGACCTCTCTGTCAGAGCTGCTCCGTCCTTTGATTCAGAAATACTGGGAACAATTTCCAAAGGCACAGAAATAAAGGCATATTATCTTGACGACAATAAAGACTGGTTCAAGGTCGAATATGAAGAAAAGGGACTTAGCGGCTATTCTTGTTCTCATTATATCATCAACAAAGATAAGCCTGATGAAGTCGTTCCTCATGATTGGTTGGAAGCAACATATACTTCACCAAAGAAGTGCAGTGTATGTGGTGCGACTGAAGGAGTTCCTTTAACCGTTCCAGATCAAAATGAGTATTCATTCAATTATGACAATACTCTTTTCGATGGGACTACCAGTGTGCCAATATATGGTAAGTTTTCACTTAAAAATGTTGTTTATGCAGATATTGATTCTGATGGAATTGAAGAAGCGATAGCAGAATATAGTGGTGAGTACTCCGGTGAAGGATTTAGCATGTTACAAGGCTATAACGTTTTTTTGCAAGACCAGATTAGAATTTATGATAATGGAGAACTTGTTGAGAGTTATACAAACAAGATGAGTATGTCCGGAAGCGATTATTACGGTCTGATGGAAGATAAAAATACAGGTGAAAAGTTTATCGGATATTGCCATATTCCAAGAAATGCAGGTGCGTTTCAATTGTCTGAATTATATCCAGATAAATCAACGCTCTTATACTTTGATGAAAAATCATATAGCCATCCAATGTCTGAAGAAATCAATAATAAGTACACTGTACTTGTAGGCGAAGGTTTCAAAACATATTTATCATACTGATCGTTCCTTGCAGGAATACCCTGTAAGTCTACTGTTTTTCTATTTGAATTATAAGGAGCAGCCATGAACATCGATGTTATTATTGAAGATGTGTTACAACAAATCCCACAGCCGTTGTGGGAAAACTGGTACATAAAAGGGCGAATAGGCTCAGGTGGTTTCAGTGTGGTATACCGTGTTGAAGCTGAAAGAACCAAACGTGTAGATGTGGCTGCTCTGAAAATCGAGCCTATTCTCCCTGATGAACGCTTTGCTGACGATGAGGAGCGCAGTTTATTGTTTCTTAAACAGAAGCGTGCAGAAATTGAAGAAGAATCCGCGATAATGTATAAGCTCAGGAACTGTCCCAATATTGTCAGCTATGAAGAGGAAACCGTTAAAGAATTCATAAAAAACGGGAAGCTTTCAGGATATATCTTCCTCATAAGAATGGAGCTTTTGCAGAATGTCTATGAAATAATGACATCAAGGCAGCTCAACACAGATGAAGCAAATGTAATCCGACTTGCGAAAGAAATAGGAAACGGACTTAAAGCAGCTCACGATATCGGTGTTATCCATCGTGACGTTAAACCGTCCAACTTCTTTATTTCAAAGAACAGAACGTACAAGCTCGGAGATTTCAACATTGCAAAGCAGACTTCATACACTCGTTCCTTTGCTGGAACTGAGGGATATATTGCTCCGGAGGTTTATTCAGCTAAGTCAGGTTATGCTTCGGCTTATTCTGCTCAGGCAGATATTTATTCACTGGGAATCTGTCTTTATCAGTTTATGAACAACGGGCTTTTCCCATTCGAGGATACGGTTTTAACTGAAGAAGCAATAGATAAACGTATGAGCGGTGAGGAACTGCCGCCGCCTTCTAATGCAAGCGATTCTTTTTCAAAAATAATACTAAAGGCTTGTGCATATGAAGCTGATACCAGATATGCCAATATGAGCGAAATGCTTGCTGACCTGGACAAACTGAATGCTCCGAAGGTCGATGCATATGTCAGCGGTTCAGGCTTTGCTGCGACTAAATCTCCGGCAACGGTTTACGCAGGAAACACAAGCTATTCAGCAGGCAATGAAACAAAGTACGCGGACAGTTCTGCCTTTATGCAAACACAGGCGGTTGAAGCAAGCAGAAACTCACGCAAGAAAACTATCATTACAGTTTCAGTAATAATTGCATTGATAGTTGTTCTTGGAGGACTTCTATTTTTCGCGGCTAGTATTTCGAAAGATAAAAAGCATGACGACAAAGCGGTTTTTTCTGAGGTTACTGGTACATCGTTGACAACAGTAACCACTCCTTTAACAACCGATGAATCAACATTGGATGCGACTACGGCAACTACTTCCGCAACATCTAGATCAACTTCAACAGCAGAGACAACTACAACTGAAATTATAACTACTACGGCAACTCCAGTTTATGGTACTGGCTGGGATTTCGAAGGTGATTATGACTTAGATGGCGATGGTGTTTCTGAGCATATTGAAGTGTACAAGGATAAACTTATAAATTACAATATGAATAATGGTGCACGATATAGGATTTATAAAAGCACAGATAATTTCAAAGATATCTCAATTCCTATTGAGAAAACAGATAAACATTGTGATTATTTAGTATTTGATGCGAATACAAATCAATATATGCTATGCCATATTCGTTTAGAAGAGATCACAGGGTTGGAATCATATAACATACTGAGTCTGACTTCAAAATTTTATGCTGATATAGCACAGATAAATGATACATGTGACAATTATAATAATATCACTTCAGATGAATATTCAAGATACGGACAAGACGGAAGTATTCTTGGGAAGTTTAAAAACTCGTATTATATTAATGGACAAAACTATAATCAACCAGCTGCTTTGAATTATCTTAATAACTTGCATGTTATCTATACACTTGGCGGAATGGATTATTGGAATAGTATGATGAGTTTGGCAAACAACTAATCATAATCATTTAAACAGAGTGAGTATAAGGTGGTTTGTATGAATATAGATAAGATTATTGAAGAAGTATTACAACAAATACCACAGCCATTGTGGGAAAACTGGTACATAAAAGAGAAGATAGGCACGGGAAGCTTCAGCTCTGTATTCCGCGTTGAAGCAGTTAGAGCTAAGCGTGTTGATTCAGCTGCATTAAAAGTAGAGCCGATTCTGCCTGATGAACGATTGGCTTCCAACGCAGAGCGCAGCCTTTCTTACCTTAAGCAGAAAAGAGCTGACATTGAAGAAGAATCGACAATAATGTACAAGCTCAAAGACTGTCAAAATGTCGTCGGCTATGAAGATGAGGATGTTAAGGAATTTCATCGTGACGGAAAGCTCGCAGGCTACATCTTTCTTATCAGAATGGAGCTGTTGCAGAATGTCTATGACTTGATGAACTCCCAGCAGCTTAATACTGTTGAGGCTAATATCATACGACTCGGCAAAGAAATAGGAAGCGGATTAAAAGCTGCTCACGATATCGGTGTTATCCATCGTGACGTTAAACCATCCAACTTCTTTATTTCAAAGAACGGAACGTACAAGCTCGGAGATTTCAATATTGCAAAGCAAACTTCGTATACCCATTCTTTTGCCGGAACTGAGGGATATATTGCGCCCGAGGTATATATGGCTAAGTCAGGAAATGCTTCAGCTTATTCTGCTCAGGCAGATATTTATTCACTGGGAATCTGTCTTTATCAGTTTATGAACAACGGGCTTTTCCCATTCGAGGATACGGTTTTAACTGAAGAAGCAATAGATAAACGTATGAGCGGTGAGGAACTGCCGCCGCCTTCTAATGCAAGCGATTCTTTTTCAAAAATAATACTAAAGGCTTGTGCATATGAAGCTGATACCAGATATGCCAATATGAGCGAAATGCTTGCTGACCTGGACAAACTGAATGCTCCGAAGGTCGATGCATATGTCAGCGGTTCAGGCTTTGCTGCGACTAAATCTCCGGCAACGGTTTACGCTGGAAACACAAGCTATTCATCCGGTAATGAAACTAAGTATGCTGACAGCTCTGTCTATATGCAGCCACAGGCAGTTGAAGCTGGCAAGAGATCTCGTAAAAAAGCAATCATTACAGTTTCAGCAATAATTGCATTGATAGCTGTTCTTGGCGGACTTCTCTTTTTCGCTGCGAAGAAACTGAATGATAAAAACTATGACACAGAATCAAGAACCTCCGCTAATGGATTTGCAATTTCCGAAGAAACAGCTACAACTTCTTCAGTTCAAACGACTACTGTGGCAGAAACCACAACAGAAGCAACTACTACTACAACAAAAGACCCACATGAATTTGTAGGAATAATCAACACAAAATCTGATGACCTTTCAGTCAGAGCAGCGCCGTCTTACGATGCTGAAATACTTGGAACAATTCCTAAGGATACAGAAGTGAAAGCATATACCCTTGACGACAATAAGGATTGGTGCAGAATAGAATATTCTGAAAAAGGACTCAGCGGTTATTCGTGCTCGCATTATATTATCAACAAGGATAACCCCGATGAATCTGTTCCTCACGATTGGCTCGAGGCGACTTACACGTCTCCTAAAAAGTGTAGTGTATGCGGTGCAACAGAAGGGAGCACCTTATTACCGCCATCAGAGTATACTGCACATTGGACCGAAGGTCAAGGAGATGTTAAAGTTGAAGCAGGTTATATTTCATCGTGGATCTATGATATTGATAACGATGCGGTTGAGGAATGTATTGCAAAATATGACTGTTCAGGCAAAGGACTTCCCGCTAAATGCTGCTGGGTAGTGTTTGAAGGAACTGGCTTAGGTGAAGTTGCTTGTTGGAATGGATATGGGGCTAATTGGAACATTATTAAGGATAATAATATTGGACGAGTGTATCTGGCGCAAATGGGTGAAAATTATAATGGTGACCAATATGTTCAAATCGCTTATCCTATTCCGCAAAGTTCAGAAGATTATCAATCAAGTCGAATACTTATAACAGATGAATATAAGGAAAATCTAGTTATACTTGCTGAGTAGTATTATGCAGTAAATTCTGCGCAAAACTCTCCAATCTTAAAAACTTATTTAACAATTATTTAAAAGGAATGATTAAAAATGAAAAAAGTAACCACAGGAAAAGAAAAACAAGCGACATACAAAGCAGAATATTCAAGGTACAAAAAAGCCAATGATCAAGGATTTTATCTTGAAGGTCTGGTAATAGGTTATGCAATTATTGAAGACAGGCTTGTGGCTTTCCTCCATTATTGCGGTATTGTTTCAAGAGATAAAGATAATCTGGAGATTAATAAACCCGTGTATCCTTTTATTCGAGTATTGTTGAATAAACCAGAAAATTCTACAATAAAGGTTAAAGATATCCGAGTAAAAATGGATATCATACAATCTTTATTGAAATTAGACATCGAATCAGCCCAGAGAATTGATGAAGAAACTAAGGCAATAATAGATAAACAAAATGAAGGGAAAAAGCGAAAAACACGATTCATTAATGGATATATGCCAGCACTTCAGAAAAAAATGGATAATCTTAATAGAGATGACTTATTAGTAATTCTAAGTAAAGATCTGGAATCATGGAGACTTGAACGCAATACAATTATTCACGCTCTATTAAACCAAAAGATTGATGGCATTTTTAAAGCAACAAAGGAACTTTCAAAACAAGGTTATGATTTAACTAGAAAACTTGATGACAAACTTGTTGATCCTGTAAAGAAAAAAGGAACAAATATCAGAAAAAAATTCAATATTCAATGATTCTATATTCTAATTAACCTCTGATATTCCTCCATCTCCAGCTCGCCATCAGCAGCTTTCTGTCTGAGCTGAATAGCATACTCGCCCCACTCTGAAAACTCGGCTTTTGTCATTTTACCTTTCATGAAACGCGCATAGTGCTGCTTGTAGCCGCGGTTATAGATCTCCCAGATTGGATCGTTCCTGAGTTTCTCCTTGAAGTTATGGCTCATTGCATTATCACGACAAGTCTTCGGAGGATTGCTGCTGACCAGGCGCTTGCAGTAGTGTGAGAAGGTAGTGTGCTTCATGATGAACCACCGACCGCAGTTGCGGCACTTGACAGGCATAAACTTTTCTTCGATACACTTGAACAATTCAAAATACATAAAGGCTCCCAGCGATGTGAAACGATAAGTCTCACAGAGTATGGGACCTTTTTTCGTATCAATGACTGTGTGTCCCATGCACATACTGCCGCTTGAAATAACGCCTGTGTATCGTTGAAATGTGTCGATAACTTTCTGAGTTGTCGGGTAACTGTTGTGGTCACATAGCTCGTCTGCGAAGGGCATAAAAATGTTTTTAACACGAATTATGTCTTCAATAAAAGTTGAGAACTCGTTTGTCATCTGCTCAATACAAGCCGTGAAGTCTGCGGCGTCTTTTCTGTTCTCATAGTTGCTGAAAACTTTCTTGCTGTCGAATTCATAATCAGATAACGCTCGCAGCTCGTTCAAATCTTCCGTGATATACATTTCCTCATACGACACGGGAGTGCTCTCTGCGCTGACAAAGTGTTCGTTATAATCATCTACTTCAAACTCCGAGTCCTCGTAGAACGGCTCGTCGAAGATGTCATTATAGTACGCGAACAAGTTTCTCAGCAGACCATGTCTGAAATGTTTTGTGTCAAAAGGCGGAAGTGTTCTTGCTATGTCCACGATGTCATCATAGGCGAATTCTATTTCCTGTGCGCGCTCACCTATGTTCACAGGACAGAATAAGGAACTGATGTTCAGCTCAGACTTTGCACGTTCACATACGTCAAACAGTTCGCCTAAGTCATAAAAATTCATTGAAAAATAGCGCAGAAGTATCTCTCCGAGCGGATAGACTCTGCCGTCGGAAAGATATATTTTTCTGTCATGGTAGTGTGCTTCTATCTCAAACATAATGTCTCCTTTCAGAATTAGTGTTCTGTTTTGTCAGAGCGCATAACACTGCGATTTGTCTTGAAAGCAGCTGTATAAATAGCCTGAAACCAAAAATTAACAATTTATTCATAAAAATAGATTATAGATTGAACTCGGTAGAGATAGTATACTATATCTATTGACTTTTGTCAAGAGAGCGTGTATACTGAATGCAGTTAAGACGTCCGGACATTCTTGACATCACAAGTAAAAACTCGAAACGCGAAAGGAAGATGTAGATGAAAGATTTGAACGTTATCAACTGCACAGCGTACTCAAACGGTGTCAATTCACCGCTGGAGTATCTCAACATCACTACGCCTGCCGAGTTCAAGGTGGTGATGGACTTACTCTGTTACTACGACAGCGAAAAGAAAACCTCGACCATTAGCCGCACAGGTATCGCAAGAGACACTGCGATGTCGGTGAGCAATGTTGAGCGTGCATTGAAAACTCTTGCGCAGAAGGATATCATTCGCATACACAACAACTATGCTGACAATGGACGTCAGGTCGTGAACTCTTATGAGGTCGCATTTCTAAATTACGACATGGACGAGGACAAGCTCCGCGACGCAGAGTTGGCATTGAAGTTTAAGAGTTAATTGTCATAGGGGCTGTGTCATGATGTCATAGGCTTATATATTAAGTATACAAGAGAATATATACTTAATACAGAGAAGGAAGATATATATTAGCTATCAAAGATAATATAAACTATGCGCCTTCTTTTCTTTGCAATGATAACTGTGTAAAGAGCGATTATCCGAAACACGCGCAGAAAGCCCTGAGTTTGCCGTCCTCAGAATGAAAATGGTATAGTTACCCCACCGCTCGCGCTGAACGCGATTGTCGCGCAACGTGGAGCGAGTGTGGGGATTGTACGGGTATCGAAAAACGAAAGAGTTGGGGGTGCGGAAGTCGGTCCGCAAGACCGGCAAGCATAGCGGTCGGCATTCCGTTTGCCGCTGAAACGGGAGAACCCGTGCCCCTTCCCAGTTTGCAGGATAAAGGCTGGCGTCATTTGCGCCCGCCGTTCCACATCGGACGGGCAGTGCCCGCCGATTCTTCGGCATTTGCTGAGATGAGCATATAGGCGTCTTTTCCTGCGTTCTCCGAATAATCAGGCGTCTTTTTTGAGAAAAATCCATGATAAAGGCTATGATTAGGGAGATACGGGAGGCGTCTAAGGACAAAACACAGGGAGGTGTAACCGGAGTCAAAGAACCTTTATAAATTGAATAATATGTTTGAAAAAGTGTGACGTGAAAGGAGTTCATATGAAATCTGAAACGACTGAAAAACTGCTCTGCACGGACAAGAAGATGACCGTAAACGGACAAACCTTTAACGTGACGCTTGTTTTCAAACCTCCTGAAAAGCCAAGCGAATCCGTTGAGGATAAGATCAAACACTTGATAAACGGCGACAGAATCTGCTGAAAAAGTTCTGGACTTTCGGGCCGAGTAGTGATATACTGTTGGTGTATCCTATTCGGTTTGATTCCCAGAAGCGAACGCTTCGGAACAGGAGGATAGATGAAAACAGAATCAAACACGGAACAGATAACAGCGCTCTACTGCCGCCTCAGTCAAGAGGACTTGCGTGCAGGAGAGTCGCTGTCAATTGAAAATCAAAGACTAATGCTTAAGGACTACGCAGACAAGAACGGCTTCCGTAACTGTCAGTATTACGTTGATGACGGATACAGCGGTACCGATAACACCCGTCCCGAGTATGTTCATATGCTCGACGATATTCAGAACGGACTTATCGGAACGGTCATTGTGAAAGACCAGTCGAGGCTTGGACGCGATCATTTGGAAACGGACAAGCTTATGGAATTGGTATTCCCTGCATATGATGTTCGCTTCATTGCTATCACCGATAACGTGGACAGTGCAAATGGCTTCAACGAGATGTCTGGTATCAAAAACTTGTTCAATGATATGTATGCTCGGGACTGCTCGAATAAGATACGGGCTGTTCTGAGAGCAAAGGGAGAGCGTGGAGAACGTCTTGCAGCATGGATAGCATACGGTTATATGAGAGATCCAAGCAACCCAAAGCAAATCATACCCGATCCCGAGACCGCACCTGTTGTCAAGCATATCTTTGAGATGTACGCAGGAGGAATAGGTGTCAAACGCATATGTGGAACACTTGAACAGGAACAGGTACTGTCACCAAGCGCTTACAATTACAGAAAAAACGGCAGCCGTTCAAGAGACCTCAAGCTTGACAAGCCTTATGCATGGGCAAATAACACTATCCGAAAAATGCTCTCCAATCAGATATACTGCGGAGATACTGTCAATTTCAAAACGTACAGCAAGTCAAACAAACTGAAAAAGCGTATCAAGAACTTGCCTGAGAATATGAGGATATTCCCGAATACCCATGAAGCGATCATCGACAGAGCGACGTTTGACCTTGTACAGAAGCACTTTGAAGGACGCAAGCGTGCGGACAAACGTGGTGAGCTGGACAAGTATGCAGGTTACCTTTACTGTGCAGAATGCAGTTCAAGGATGTATCGTAATCGGGATAAAGCCCACGGATACGATAGCTACCGCTGCGGACACTATGAAAGCCGCAAAAGCGATTGCACTTCACATTACATTCGTGAAAGTGTGCTCGACGAGATAGTGTTAAGAGCACTGAAAAAGGTAACGAAATACGCAAGGGAGCATTCGGAAGAGTTTTACAGCGATGCAATGAAGAACGGCGAAGCTGAAGCTGCTAAGAATTTGAGAGAATCCGAGAGTCTTAGAATTGAATACGAGACCAAGATCAAGCAGCTCGACAACGCCATACAGCTTCTCTTCGTAGACAGAGCCAACGGCAAAATCACAGACGAGCGTTATGAACTTCTATCTGCAAGCTTTGAAAATGAGCAGACTGAACTGAAATCAAAGCTCAGTTCCCTCAACTCACAGCTTGATGAAGTGAAAGCGCGAGAGAAATGTATCCGTGACTTTATCACTAAGGCTAAGAGGTATGTAACAATTTCAAAGGTCACACCAGAGCTTATGAGAGCATTTATAGAGCGAATAGAAGTCCACGAAAAGGCTGTAAAACGTTCAAGGACCTGCGGTAATCATATAGTCATTTACTTTACATTTCATCCTGACAAAGCATTCAGGCTTGACGGAGAGATGGACGAGCTTGGTACGACCAAATTTACATAATAAAAATCTCCGAGGATGACCTCCTCGGAGATAATACATAATTAACTGCGTTAAGAACACCATACAGAGGAAAGGTTATCCCCCGTACTCCCTTCCAAAGACTTTTATCTGGTTTTTTCTCATATAGGGCGCATTCAGAACAAAAAAGGACTGCAAGTATATAGGGTGCGCCCTATATGAGAAAAAACAAAAACGAAAGTTTTAGGAAAGGAGTTTGAGGAAGAACCCTTTTTCAAAAGGGTTTTCCTCAATAGTTTATGTAAAAATTTCTGCATAAGCATTACTGTTATGCTTCATGGCTTTATCAGAAAAAGGACGGTGATAATATGAATTACAGGGTAATAGACAAGGAAACATATTACAGAAAGGGCGTGTTCCGACACTTCTCGGAGGACTGTAAATGCTCAACATCTATGACCGCAAGGATAGACGTTACGGAGCTGGTCAAGTACTCCCGTAAGACAAAAACTAAATTCTACATCAATTTTCTGTATATACTCTCAAAGGTGCTGAACTCCCGTGACGACTACAAAATGGGCTATCTTTGGGCGACAGACCAGCTCATATGCTACGACAGCATAAATCCCACACAGTATGTGTTCCATGAGGACACCGAGACCTGCACTCCCGTGTATACCACGTATTATGAGGACTATGAGACCTTCTACAAAAACGCTCTTGCGGATATAGACAGGGCAAAGCAGACAAGGGAATACGGTCTTGATTCCGTGAACCACCCAAACTGGTTTGACGCTTCGTATATATCATGGCTTTCATATGACTCACTGAATGTAGAGCTTCCTGACGGATATCTCTATTTTGCTCCCATTGTCAACTGGGGCAAATACCGTGAGGAGCACGGACAGCTCATGATGCCCGTCACTGTAAGACTGAACCACGCCATTGCGGACGGCTACCTCATTGCAAATGTATACCGTCTTCTGGAGCTTGAAATGGCTCATTTCATAATACACAGCATCTGATAGCAAAGTCATGAGACAGCAGGCTTTATGGCTGACGCAGCGGACTTGAACAGTAGGGAGTTATTTTATGAGATTCAAACCGTATAACTTTTTCAAGGATATAAAATCTTTTTTTCAGATCCTTGCAGCGGTGATACTGGTATTGGGAATCTTCCGGTTCGGCATTGAAGGTATCTATTTATTCATTGCGTTAGTAGTTTTTATAATTATTATGGTATGGATAAAGGTGAAGCTTTTTAAAAGCGAGCACAAGGATATTGAATACCATGACAAAGAAGATGACGACAGGTTCAGATAGTATAAAAAGCTCACCCTATATGAGGTGAGCTTTTATCTTATATTCGGGACAGGTTTAAGTGACTCTGCCCATGCTTTTCTGTTGGTTATGAGAAGCAGGCTCATTCCCACAAATGAGGTCATCATCTCTGCCGCAGGGACTGTGAGCCATACTCCCGTCATGCTTCTGAGCATATAAGCTATGAATGCAAGGGGGATGATAAGTATGGTACCGCGCAGCAGTGATATGAGCTGTGCCTGCTTGGACATTTCCTTTGATGTGAAGTACACTGAAAGTACTGTGTTTGCTCCCATAAAAGGCATAAACAGGAAGTACTCGTGGAGACCTGTTTCCGCGATGCTTTTCAGCATTGGATTGCCGCTGCTGTTGAATACTCCCACTATTTCCGAAGTGCAGAAGAAAACGGCAGTATAGGCGAAAACGGAGAATATCATTGCGGTCCTAAGCGCCAGGCGCAGTACATATCTTATTGCGGAGATGTCGCTTCGTCCGTGGTATCGGCACATAAGCGGCTGTATACCGCTGGCGATGCCTGCATATATAGCCGAAAAGACGATAGCGGCGTTGGCAATGACTCCGTATGCGGCGATGCCTGTATTGCCCGATATGCGGTAGATAACAAAGTTGAATATCATTATCACTACGCCACCCGAGACCTCGGAGAAGAAAGAGTGAAGTCCCAGTGAGACTATCTCCTTTATGACGCTCAGCGACGGACGTATCAGTCTGAACCTGAAAGCGTTCCAGCCTGTTATGAAGTGTATGCTCATTACGCCGATGCTGATGAAAGGAGAGATGCACGTTGCAAGTGCAGCGCCCTCCATTCCCATATCCATGGGGAATATAAAGACGTAATCAAGTATGACATTGGCGAGACTGCCGCTCAGCATGCCCAGCATAGCAAGCTTGGGAGCGCTGTCGTTGCGCATAAAGCAAGCCATGTGGTTATTGACAAGGAAAGCAGGTGAAAACAGGAGTATCCTCTTAATATAGCTGTGAGACATATCAAAGACAGCTTCGTCCGCGCCCAGCAGGTGAGTGACCTGCCCCGAGAAGAAAATGCCCAGTATCTCAAAAATCGCAGCTATGCCGAGGATACAAATGAAAGAATTGGAAAATACGCTGTCCGTCTCTTTTCGTTCAGTATTGCAGTATAGCATAGAGAATTTGCTTCCGCCGCCTATTCCCAGCATCAGACCGAAGCCGTTGATGAAATTGAATACAGGCAGAGACAGATTGAGAGCAGCAAGGCCTTCCGAACCCATTCCCCTTGAAATAAAAAAAGTATCGATAAGAATATATACCGATACACCTAAAGAGCTGATGACATTCGCCAATATGTACCTGAAGAAATCAAGCCGTATTGGTTTTTTGTTCATTAAATTATTTGCCCCCCAAAGCAGCACACAGTTTATGACGTTCTGTGTACCGATAAGAACTTTGCCGCTAACCGATCCAATGCTCACAGCACAAGTCCAAATGCATATCCAAATTAAATTATAGCACACTTATTCGGAAAAATCAATACCTTGTACAAAAAAAGGTGTTAATTTTTAGAAGTTATGGCAAAGCGTAGGGGCGAACAGCGTTCGCCCGTTTGAGTATTCGCAGATAATGCGTGAATTGAGAAAAAATAAGGGCGCACCGAAGTGCGCCCGTGAAACGTCATTATTCTGTGATCTTTCTTGCCTCGATGTAGAATCGCTTGTCCTCGGCGTGTCCCATAGAGAAGGTCTTTCTGGGGAGAGCGCCGTCCTTGATAACAGTGGGGAAGAGCTGAGATTTGTCCATATCGGGGAGAATGAATGCGATGCCATTGTGCTTGTCAGCCAGTGACTTAACGGTATCAGCTCCGTGGATATAGTCGATCTTGCCGCCGTTAGCCTTAATATAGCCGTCAAGGAAGTTCTGGAGAGAGCCAACGGACAGGTTCGATGACTTCTTGTTGATGTAGAGTTTCTTCTCAGTGCCCTTGCATGAGCAGATTACGTACTGGTCTGAGGCCTTTGTCTCGGAGAGCTCCAGTGCGGCTGTGAGCTTGCTTATGAGCTTGTCGCAGTCTACATCGTATACAAGGCGGTGGATAGCCTCAAATTTAAGTGCGTCGCTGTGGAGATTAACTATTTCAGCAAGAGCATAGCGAGCAGGGTGGTTTGAGAAGTCCTTATCAGGATCTGCTTTTTTCAGCTGCTCATAGAACTCCTTTGCAGTAGCAAGTGAGTGGTTTCCGTCGCCCATAGCATAGAGGAGCACGGGAGTATCACTGAGACCGTACTTCTTGCAGAATGTATCGGGATCGGCAAGTGCGCAGAGTGCCTTGTCAACTGCTTCCTGTGCAGACTTGTCTATCAGCCAGCCCTTGATGCTGCCGCCCTTCTGCATGAGCTCAAAGTCGTAGAGCTTGCTGTCGTCTGAGGTCTGTTTTGCAAGGGGCTCGATAACTGTATTGTCGGGGTCGTCAATGAGTATCATGATGTGGGGAAGCTCAAGAGGAGCGCCCTGTCTTACCTTGATACGTGGAGGTATACGCTCGATGACTGTAGCCTCGGTAGCTCTTACCTCTGAGGTGCTGCCCTTTGAGAAGTCGTACTTTTCAAGGTCGATAGCGCCTACGATGCCCTGACGGAGAATGCCGTTGCTCTGGGTGCGTTCAACGTATACCATAGCGTCCGTGTACTCGGTGAAGATACCGTCGGAGAGGTACTTGTCCATAGCTGTGTGGATATTGTCAATGCGCTGTGCAACGCCGTCCTGTTCCAGATAAAGCTCGGGGAGGATAAGGTTCAGCGTCGAGGGAGCGCTGCCCACTGTAGTGCTTACTTCGTCCCAGTATTCAGGCTCGCTGGTGTACTGGTCACAGGCGATAACGGACCACTTGTGCATATCGCAGTCCTTTGGGATAAGAATGTCAGCAGAATGAAATGCGGTTGAGTTCATGGTAAATACTCCTTTATAGTTATTAGTTTTTAGTGCTTAGTAGGGGCGGATACTATCCGCCCGAGAGTTTAGAGTTGAGAGTGTAGAGTTGAGAGTTGTTGTGTTCGCTTCGCTCACATATTTTAAATATTATCACTGCAAGCGATACCATAACTTTCAACTCTCAATTCTCAACTCTCAACTTTTTTCAGTTCATTGAAAAGACGTCCAACTGGCAGTCCTACCACATTGAAAAAGTCTCCGTCAATATGGGAGATAAGTGCCGAGCCCAGTCCCTGTATGCCGTAGCCGCCAGCCTTGTCATAGGGCTCGTCGGTATCGGCGTAGGCTTCTATCTCGGCAGCCGTCAGCTCGCGGAAGGTCACGTCGGTCACCTCTGAGAATGAGCTCACCCTGCCGTCGCTGATTATGCAGCAGCCCGTAATGACCTGATGCGTTTTGCCTGAGAGCTTTGATATATCGGCTATGCACTGGGCTCTGTCACGGGGCTTGCCCAGTATCTCGCTGCCCAGTATGACCGTGGTATCACAGCCTATCACAACGCAGTCGGGGTACTTCTCCGCAGCAGCCTTTGCTTTCAGCACCGCAAGGTACTCGGAAGCTGCTTTCGGTTCAATATCATCGGGGAGAGTCTCGTCACAGTCCGTTGATACTGCCTCGAAGTCCTCGGTTATGTATCTCATCAGCTCACGCCGTCTGGGTGAAGCCGATGCAAGTATTATCTTCATTCAAAAAACTCCTTAGTATGTGCCGCCATAGCTATTGTTACGGATTCCTCGCAAGTCATAATAATGATCCACAAGGTTAATTTTACCACACATGGGACATAGTGTCAAGGACAAAAAAGTTTCCGTACTGTTGAAATTACATCATGTTTGACAGAAAGTATTGATTTGGTTTTGGCTTTTCTGTTAAGTCTTTCTATTGTTTTTTGTTCCCGAATGATGTATAATTAATAAGTATTTTATGCTATATAAGAGAAAAGAAGGTATGAGAATGAATGACAGAGATTTAGGAGGACCGCCTCAGGGCTACGGTGGTCCGCCGTCAGGAGTTGGAGGTCCACCACCGGGAGCAGGAGGACCGCCGCCCGGTGCAGGGGGACCACCACCGGGAGCAGGAGGACCGCCGCCCGGTGCAGGGGGACCACCACCGGGAGCAGGAGGTCCACCCAGAGGAGCAGGGGGACCTCCGGGTGGAATGGGCAATCCGCTTGGATATGCTCCTGTACGCTCACTTATGATGAAGTTCGCTATCCCAAGTATTATAGGTATGCTTGTAAGCGCACTTTACAACATGGTCGATCAGCTGTTTATAGGCAATGCGGTCGGACCATTGGGAAATGCGGCAACAGGTATCGCTTTCCCGTTCACAACAGGATGTATGGCTATCGCGCTGATGTTCGGTATCGGCGGTGCGTCATGCTTCAACCTTACCCTTGGTATGGGCGACAAGAAAAAAGCTCCCTACTATGCAGGAAATGCGCTGTTCCTGCTGGTGGTTCTGGGAGTTATAATATCGGCTCTTACACTGATATTTCTTACGCCTTTGCTTAAACGCTTCGGAGCTTCACCTGTGGTGCTCCCTTACGCAGAGGAATACGTAAAATATACCGCTTTCGGCTTCCCGTTCCTTATACTTACAACAGGCGGCGGACACCTTGTCCGTGCTGACGGAAGTCCTAAGATGACCATGATATGCAACGTTACGGGAGCTGTTATCAATACTGTTCTTGATGCAGTATTCGTTCTCGGCTTCGGCTGGGGCATGAAGGGCGCGGCTATCGCAACAGTTATCGGACAGTTCATATCCGCACTTATTGTAGTTATCTACTGTATCAACTTCAAGACGGTATATCTTTTCGGCAAGCATCTGCTGCCGTCCTTCCGTATCGTAAGGAGGATATGCTCTATCGGTATGGCTTCATGCTTCAATCAGCTTGCTATTGCTATAGTACAGATAGTTCTGAACAACTCTCTGAGACACTACGGAGAGCTTTCAAAGTACGGCTCGGACGACCCTATTGCTGTTGCAAGTATCGTAATGAAGGTCAATATGATAGTATTCTCTATTGTCATAGGACTTGCTCAGGGTACTCAGCCTATTGAGAGCTTTAACTACGGCGCACAGAATTACGATCGAGTAAAGAGCGCATTCTGGATGGCAATAAAGACAGGAGCTGTGATCTCACTTATCGCTTTTGTGTTCTTCCAGCTCTTCCCGAGGCAGATACTGGGAGTATTCGCAAATTCCGACGCCAGCGAGGGCTATTATGAGTTCGGTGCGAAGTTCTTCAGGATATTCCTGTTCTTCACATGGCTCAACTGCCTGCAGCCGATAATCTCCACGTTCTTCACGTCCATAGGAAAGCCTGTAAAGGGCATTTTCCTTTCACTGACAAGGCAGATACTTTTCTTCCTGCCGCTGTTGATAGTGCTTCCTATGGTATTTGATATAGACGGTATCACCTATGCAGGACCCCTTGCCGATCTTCTTTCGGCAGCAGTCGCTATTCTCATGGCGAGAGGCGAATTCAAGGCTATACATGAGCTTGAATGGATATGATAACAATAATTAAGGGACACCTTTAGTCAGCTCCCCTTAACGGAAATAGTGGGTTACCGAGCCTGAAATTATAGGCTCGGTAATTTTATGCCACGATTTCGCCGGAGGGGGCTCCCCTCGGTGTCCCTTGTTTTTATATTCAGTCTATTTTTGTGAATCGGCTTTCTTCTCCTGCTTTACCAATGAACATTGACTTGGGTCTGGCCCACACCTCGCCGTCTTTGAGCGACTTGTATATCACAAGCTCCTCCATGGTCTCGGTATGGCGTGCAACTGCAAGGAGCTCATACTCATTGCCCTTGAAGTGGCGGTACTTTGCACCTATTACCAGCTCAGTATCCTTTTCCTCTTCTATGACGGCTTCCTCTGGCTCGTTGTTCACGATGTCGTCTGCAACAATTATCATTGCCGAATAAGGAGCCATACGCACATACGCATTGCCGTTCTCGACCTGTATGGGCATTGCTGTGAATACGTCCACAAGACCGTTCATATGGGTCTGGAAGTTAAGGTCGAACTCATAGTCACCAAGGTTGAGAGCAACGTATACTGTCTGTTCGCCCTGTATCTTCTTGAAAAGGAGCTGCTGATTGGTTATCATGATGCGCTCATAGTATCCTGTTCTCAGTGCAGGATAAGCACGGTATATCCGGCCGAGCTTTACGATGTGGTGGTAGAGGGAAACGTTTTCGCGCTCCATATCCTGTAAGTGGAGACATGGGCGGAGAGCGTCGTCGGAGTTGTTCTCCTTGCGTCCCTCGATGCCGTACTCACTTCCGTAGTAAATAGATGGTATACCGGGCATGGTGTACATGAGAGTATATACCAGCGGCAGGTGAGCATTGTTGTGGAGGGTGCTTGCCAGACGGTTAACGTCATGGTTGTCCACGAAGTTGTACAGGTCGAGATTGCGGTAGATGCCGCCGTTTGCGCCAGACTGTCTGTTGATGGAGTAATCTATCTCGAAGTAGTTTTTATCATTGTGTGAGGACCACAGTCCCTTGTAGCACTCATAGTTGGTAACGCTGTCCAGCATCTCGGGGTTAGCCCAGCGGTTGTAGTCGCCGTGGATTATCTCGCCGAGGAGCCAGAAATCAGGCTTCTTGCCCTTGCAGAAGCTTCTTATCCTCTTGAAAAAGTCAAAGTCGATGCAGTCTGCGGCGTCAAAGCGGATACCGTCGATGTTGAAGGACTCTATCCAGTAGTTGATGGCGTCGATGATATGGTCACAGACGCCTGGATTGCGAAGATTGAGCTTTACCAGATTGTAGTGACCGTTCCAGCCCTCATACCAGAACGGGTCGCCGTAAGGGCTTGGACCGCCGAAGTTAAGATTCTGGAACCAGCCGCAGTACTCCGAGCCCTGTCCCTTTTCCTGAACGTCCATGAACTGCGGGAAGCGTCTGCCTACGTGGTTGAACACGCCGTCGAGAATGACGCGGATACCGTTCTCATGGAGAGTGTCGCAGATAAAGCGGAAAGAGTTGTTATCGCCGAGACGGCGGTCTATCTTCTTATAATCTATGGTATCGTAGCCGTGTTCAACGGACTCGAAAACAGGTCCGAAGTAAACAGCGTCCACGTTCATCTCCTTTAGATGAGGTATCCAGTCGAGTACCTTATCCAGTCTGTAGGTCACATCTTCAGTTCCGTCATTGAACTTGGGCGCACCGCAGAATCCAAGAGGATAGATGTGATAGATAATGGCGTTATCGTACCAGTTCATAATAAAAACTCCTTACATTTATTTATTTTTCTGAGCCTTCCATATAGTAGGAAGCTTCCATATCGGCCACGTTCAGTGCCAGAGCGAGCGGGTACATTTCAAGTGCCCTGCCGATGGAATTTCTTTCTTCTGTTCCTCCGTATGAAAAACCCATATGATACCTTATTGCAAAGGCTTCCTCACGGGTAAGACGGTTCTCACCGTAGAAGTAGCCCGAAAGTATGTACACGGACTTTTCGCCGTGTCCGTAGGGGAGAGTATCATTGATAGCGTAGAACGGGACCTTCTCCCACTGTCCTGTTTCGTCGTTTTTCTTGTTGCGCATTTCCACAGTGTAGAAGTTCACCTTGCATACATCGTGGAGCAGGGCAACTATTGCTATAGTCTCCTCCGAGTAATCCATGCCGTAGAGTTCTTTTGTGCGGGGACGTGAGAGGTAATCCTTGAGGCAGTGGTATACGTTGAGGCTGTGCTGGACGAGCCCGCCCTCATGAGAGCCGTGGAAACGGGTACTGCTGGGAGCTGTGAAGAAGTCGCTCTTTTCGAGGAACTCCAGAAGCCTGTCTGCACCTTCGCGCTTGATGTTTTGCTTATATATGGTGATAAATTCTTCTTTTGCGGACATATTGAAACTCCTTTTGAAACTATATAAATATATTATACCACAAAATGTTAGTAAATTCAATAGGTAGTTGTTATTTTTTATTGAATTTTACTATAATTGTCAGCAGGACTGTTTTTACCGCAAAAAAGCGTTTGCAGGGCTTGAAATTTTCTCTGAAATATGGCATAATTAGTGAGTAGAAAGTAGTGAGTAGCGAGTAGTAGACAGTGCTTTAAAACGTAAACTCTTACTACTTACTACTTACTACTCACTACTTACTACTTTCTCGTTTCAAAAAACAGCTTCGCTGATTTTTGAAAACAAAAATACGGCGTCCGCTGCCGTAAAGCGGAAGTTAAGGAGGGACTTATGTCTAACCAGCTTTGTATCGTTCTCGATTTCGGCGGTCAGTACAATCAGCTTATCGCACGAAGAGTCCGTGAGTGCGGCGTGTACTGCGAGATCAAGAGATTTGACACTCCTATCAGCGAGCTCAAAGCGCTGAATCCCACCGCTATCATCTTCACAGGCGGTCCCAACAGCGTTTATGATCCCAGCTCACCTCATATCTCAAAGGAGATATTCGAGATCGGAGTGCCTATCCTCGGTATCTGCTACGGCTGTCAGCTCATGGCTTATACTCTCGGCGGCAAGGTGGAGAGCTGCGAAAAGAGTGAGTACGGCAAGATCGAGATCACTCAGAACAGCGGCAGCCTTATCTTTAAGGAAGTCCCCGAAAAGAGCGTGGTATGGATGAGCCATACCGACTTCGTAAGTCAGCTTCCCGAGGGATTCAGTGTTACGGCAAAGTCTTCGGACTGTCCCTGCGCTGCATTTGAAGCTCCCGAAAGAAAGCTCTACGCTGTACAGTTCCACCCCGAGGTAACTCACAGCGAATACGGCAAGCAGATACTCCATAACTTCCTCTATAATGTCTGTGGCTGCACAGGCGACTGGGTAATGGACGATTTCATAGAGAATACAGTTAAGAAGCTCCGCGAGCAGATAGGCGACAAGAAGGTCATTCTCGGTCTTTCGGGCGGCGTTGATTCATCAGTTGCAGCAGGACTTCTCAGCCGTGCAGTAGGTAAGCAGCTCACCTGCGTTTTCGTGGATCAGGGACTCATGCGAAAGGACGAGGGCGACTTCGTTGAGGAGACCTTCACAAAGCTCTTCGATATGAATTTTGTCCGCGTAAACTGCAAGGACAAGTTCCTCACCGCACTTAAAGGCGTTACAGACCCCGAGCAGAAGCGTAAAATAATAGGTACCGAGTTCTACAATGTTTTCTGGGATAAGATAAGAGAGCAGGGCACTGACGGCTTCTTCGCACAGGGTACTATCTATCCCGACCGTATCGAGTCGGGCAGAGGTAATCAGGCAGGTCACGGCAGCACAGCCGTTATCAAGACTCACCACAACATGGTTAAAATGCCTGATGATATCAAGTTCGCAGGCACTATAGAGCCTCTCGGCGACCTCTTCAAGGACGAGGTTAGAGCCGTGGGCGAAAAGCTTGGCATACCTCATGACCTCGTATGGCGTCAGCCGTTCCCGGGTCCCGGTCTGGGAGTTCGTATCATCGGCGAGATAACCGAGGAAAAGATAAAGATATTGCAGGAAGCAGACGCTGTTTTCCGTGACGAGATACGCAAGAGCGGTATCGAGGAGCAGCTGAAGCAGTTCTTCGCGGTTCTTCCCGATGTCCGCACAGTAGGAGTTATGGGCGACCACCGTACATACGACCACCTTATCGCTATCCGCGCAGTTACTACAGACGACTTTATGACAGCCGACTGGGCAAGGATACCCTACGATGTGCTTGCAAAGGTCTCAAACCGTCTCTGCAACGAGGTGGAGCACGTCAACCGCGTAGTGTATGATATAACCTCAAAGCCACCAGGAACTGTGGAGTGGGAATAATAAACAAGACCTCAGAAACGGCGTAGATACGCCATTTCCAAAGTCTCAAAATCTCAGTGATAACAATTTGATAACAGGGAGATAAGCGGAATTATTCTGCGTTTCAAGTGGCTTATAAGTTACGCCACTCTTTCACAGGTTCATGCTTTCCGCAGTCATCGGTCGTTTTCGGCCAATTGAGCTTCCATTCTGTATATTCGGCCTTGCTGATCTTACCGTCAGCAAGGTCTTTTTTTCGTCTCTGCCACTCAGAAAGGAGGTCAGTCATCAGGATAGAGCCGAAAACAATACCCTTTCTTCTGTTGCCGTCCTCGTCCTCGCAGTCCTCAATGCTGATCGGGTATCAGACAGGAGCTTGACAGTCTGCTTGACGGTAAGCTGTCTATCATGAAACACAAGGACGATATCATTGCCAAAGTTGAAAAGCTCGGCAAGATTGCAGCGAAAGGGTACGCTTTCAGTATGCCGTAAGATTACGAGTATCAATGCAGACGGACATGAGCAGTTAAGAGTGGACGAAACGCTCAAAACAGAAGCGAGCGTGAGAACACTTCCTCTTATACCGCAAATCGAGAAGATGCTGAAAGAAAAGCTGAAACTCGAAATGCAGTATTCTCAGCTTCTCAAGAGTGACTTTGACAGAACATTTGACGGTTTTATCTGCCGTGACAACACGGGAGCGATTATCACGCCTGAATATGTGACAAGGCACTTTAAGGAAGTAATCAGAAAGTATAAGCTCCGTCCGATCCGTTTCCATGACCTGCGCCATAGCTGTGCAAGCCTTCTGCTTGCTAATGATGTGTCCATGAAAGCAATTCAGGACTGGCTCGGTCATTCAACTTTTAATGTTACCGCAAACTTTTATAGTCATCTCGATTATAAGTCGAGAATCTCATCTGCTGAAACCATCTCCAAAGTCCTCGATGATGAAGATGAGAACGATGAGAATGAGGATAAAAAGAAAAATGCAGGCACTTAAAAAGCTCCTGCATTCTTCATGGTGCCGGTGGCGTGGGTCGAACCCGCACGGTGTTGCCACCAACGGATTTTGAGTATTCCAGTTCACTTCGTTTTGAACAGTTTTCTGTTATTCTGTGTTGCTTTCTATTCCCCATTTTACGTTGTTTTACAAGGCATAAAACACGAAAACAGGCGATAATGCGAAGATATTAAAAAATCGGGAAAAAGATCGTTTTGGTAGATGATTTGGTAGGACAGCGGTCTTCCTACCTTTGGTAGAAGACATCATAACCTTGGTAGAAAAGCTGTTGACGACCATTTTTCGATGCGGATAGTGCTTCATATTTTGGAGCATTATCCGTTTTTTATTACCCTGAAATTACCGAAACGAGAGGTATCACTATGCCAAAACTGAGAAAGAGAATGACAAAGGATTTTACGATCATCTGTAATACTGCCCTGCGGGATACCCGTCTGGGAAGCAGCGAGTGTGGGCTGTACTGCACGATGATGTCGATGGCTGAGGACTGGAACTTTTCGATCCGAGGCTTTGCTTCGATCATGCCTGACGGTGTGACAAAGATTTCCAGTGCTTTGAAGAAGCTCGAAGCGCTCGGCTATCTCCGCAGGGAACGTCAGTATGTTGACGGCAAGATCACCGACTGGATCTACTACATCTACGACGAGCCGTATGAGTCTGACAGCTCTGATGTTGAAAACTCGGAAAAATCAGCTCCGCAAGATACGGGTTTTCAAGATGCTGAAAACCTTGATACGGAAAACCTAAATCAAGGTCAGTCACATCTTGAAAAGCCGAACGATAATATAATATCAAGAAAAGAAAAATCAAAAAAAGAAATATCAAGAGATCAAGAATCAATCCATCAATCTGTTGACGCAGACGGACGGATATATCCGTGAGAAGCAGATCTATACCGAGGTCGTGAAGTCCAATATCGACTACAGCGACTATGCTCTGTGGGCAGAGGAATCGAACGGCTATATGTCCGTGGAAGAACTGGACGAGATCGTTCAAATGATCGTCAGGGCAATCTGCTCCCGAAAGAAAACAGAGCATATCTGCGGTCAGGAGTTCCCCAGAGAGGTCATCAAGGCTGCGATGCTCAAGGTGGATCGGATCTGACTTGAAAATGCCATTGAGCAGATGAAGCAGACGGATAATGTCCGCAATTACGAGAAATACCTGATCAGCACCCTGTTCAACGAAGCCAACGGCAGGAGCTTTCGAGAGAAAGCCGAGGACAGAAGTGTCGATTATGCGGTGAAAAGGGACTTCGGGCTGTAATTCTATTCCCCAAAGTTGAAATATGATTGATTTTTGGGAATAGAACACTTATCGTGAATTGTTCCCCACTTAGGGATGAATTAAGATGCAAGGATAGCACTGAGACTGTTTTCGTTCGCCTCGGGACAGCATTTTTTGTTTATTCATGCTCATCCGGTATACCGTTCCAAAATCATCTCCGTTATTGTTTGCCTATAGATCAAGCAAATCTTTTTTGAACTGCTCTAAGAATGTGCTTGCAGCCTTTGTGAAAACAGGATACCGCTTCCATATGAAATAGCTGACAGCCTCCATGCGTGGTTCAAAAGGTCGGAAGCACAGGCGGCTGTCACCGCTGACGTTGATCAGTTTATCAAGTGAGATAGCACTGCCAATGCCCTCATTTACCATGACAGAAGCGTTGTAGATGAGGTTATACTCAGCAACGATATTAGCATCAGGTGCCTGTTCTGCGATCAGTTCAGATAGCATTGTACTGTGATTCGGCTGGCGCGGAATGATCAGATCAAGTCCTGCAATATCTGCAACTGTAACTGTTTCCTTCTTCGCAAGCGGTTCGTCACGGCGCATCAGTACGCCCCAGGTATCGTGCAAAGGTATCTCAATGGCTTCGTATTTGGTTCGGTCTACATTCCCGAATATCACCCCGAAATCCATCAGCCCATGTTCGAGTTTTTCCATGACATCAGTGCCGTTGCCGCTGAAAAAGCTGTAATGAATATTGGGATAATCTTTTCTCAGCTTATGTGCAGTATCTGCGATAAGCTTGATCGCATAGGTCTCTCCTGCGCCGATATACACTGTACCGGACACATTGTCATTGCTCTGCCTGACCTCCTGCTCGGTCTTATCCATAAGCTCCACGATCTCCTCGGCACGCTTGCGGAGGATCATGCCCTCCTCAGTCAGCGTTACACCTTTGTTGGAACGTATCAGGAGAGGCTTCCCAAGTTCATCTTCCAATTCCTTCAACTGACGGGACAGCGTCGGCTGTGACAGAAACAGCCTTTCTGCCGCTGTGGAAAAGCTCTGTTCTCTTGCCACCGCAAGAAAATATCTGAGTACACGAATATCCATACACTCCGCCTCCTTTTCTATATCATACCACATATGGCTATAACTGTCAAGCATAGAAACATATTCAATATAGGTATTTGCTATTTTTAGATAACCATGTTATAATGAATACAACAAGAAAGTCGGGGGTGAGCATATGAAAGAAAGTATCAGACAAAATCTGATCGATGCCGGTTGTGATGATGTGTTTATCGAGCAATTCGATGCCTGTTCATTCGACACAAAGCAATGCGAGAAAATGCTTGCTGCTCACAGAAAAGAGTTGCTTGACGAGGTTCATGCAAAGGAACACTGCATTAGCTGCCTTGATTATCTGGTGTTTATGATGAAGAAGGAGGGCGGGTTTTAATGATGAAATTATGGAGCGCTTTCGTTGCTTGTATCACTTTACTTATGACAACGTCAGGGTGCGGACATCAGAATACTGTTAGTGGTCTGACTGAAAAGTATAGCAGTATCCCTGTGACGAATCTATCTGCAAATGTTCAGTCATCGGAAGAGTCCGCAGAATACCAGTATACCATACAGGATGTTCGCAACTTACAGGACTTTCTCCTGACAAGACCGACTGAGGAAGACCTGACCGGAAAGCCCTATGATTTGAACGACGATAATCGCTGGGATGTATTTGATCTCTGCCTGATGAAACGTGAACTTCTGTATAATATGAATATAGAAAGAGACAGCGATACGCTTGTTATCTATTTTTCACGCACAGGCAACACGGAAAAAATTGCTCAGTATCTGATTGAACTTACCAGTGCGGACAGCTATGTAATCGAAGCGGCTGTGCCTTATACAGATGCAGACATCAAATATCAGGACGATAACTGTCGTGCCAATAAGGAGCAGAACGATAAGACAGTCCGCCCTGAGATCGCAAACCCGATAGAATCTATCGCCAGCTATGATACGATCTTCCTAGGCTACCCGATCTGGTGGGGACAGGAACCGCGCATCATCGACACATTCCTTGAAAGCTATGATTTCTCGGATAAGACGGTCATTCCGTTCTGCACATCAGGCAGCAGCGGTATTGCCGCAAGTGAGAAGAATATCGCAGAACTTGTGCCGATTGGAAATCAACTCGAAGGCAGACGTTTCCCTGCAAGTGCGACAAAGGACGATGTAAAGGAGTGGGTGGAGATGCTTCCTCTGAACAATGAACAATCCGAAGTAAAACTGCTGATTTCCGTAAACGGTCAGGAGCTTACCGCTTCATTCGCTGACAGTACTGCCGCAAAAGAGCTTGCAGAAAAGCTGAAAGCAGAGCCAATCACTGTTACGCTGAATGAATACGGCGGATTTGAAAAGGTCGGCAAGCTGCCGTGGTCGCTTACCAGAACAGACGCAAGTACCGAAACAGAGCCGTGTGATATAATGCTCTATCAGGGTAATCAGATGACGATATTCTATGACTCCAATTCGTGGAGCTACACAAAGCTCGGACATATTGACAATACGACACAGGAAGAATTAAAGGCATTATTTGGTGAGGGCGATATTACTGTAACGCTCTCCCTGAAATAAAGGAGGAAACATCATGAAGAAAGTGCTTGTCATATCATCAAGTCTGCGAAAAAACTCAAACTCCGAACTGCTTGCGGTTTCTTTTGCAGAGGGCGCAAAGTCAGCAGGACATGAGGTGGAGCTTGTATCTCTGCGAGACAAGGAGATCAGGTTCTGTGTAGGCTGTCTTGCCTGTCAGAAAACACAGCGGTGCTTTATGCACGATGATGCAGATGCGATCCGTGAGAGGATGCTTCACGCCGATGTGCTTGTGTTTGCAACGCCAATCTACTACTACGAAATGAGCGGTATCCTGAAGACGCTGCTTGACAGGGCGAATCCGCTGTATTCTTCCGATTATCAGTTCAGGGAGATATATGCCCTTGCAGCGGCAGCCGAAGATGAGGAACACGTTCCCGAAAAGGCTTTCTCAGGCATTGAGGGCTGGGTGGACTGCTTTGAAAAGGCAAAACTGGTCGGTACGCTGTTCTGTGGCGGTGTTACAGCTGTCGGAGAAATAAAAGATAACCCGAAACTGAAAGAAACCTATGATATGGGCAGAAAAATCTGAGGAGGTACTGAACATGAAAGAAGAAATGCTGACTTTAACCACTGAATGGGACAAGACTTTCCCGAAGTCCGATAAAGTTGACCACAAGAAGGTCACTTTCCATAATCGTTACGGTATCACGCTTGCCGCAGATATGTATATCCCGAAGGGTGCAGAGGGCAAGCTACCTGCAATTGCTGTCAGCGGTCCGTTTGGTGCGGTCAAGGAGCAGTGCAGCGGTCTGTATGCGCAGACACTCGCAGAGCGTGGTTTTCTGACGATCGCTTTTGATCCTTCTTTTACAGGTGAAAGCGGCGGACAGCCGAGATACATGGCTTCTCCCGACATCAACACGGAAGATTTCTCCGCTGCCGTTGACTTCCTCTCCGTGCAGGACAATGTCGATCCTGAGCGAATCGGTATCCTCGGCATCTGCGGTTGGGGCGGTATGGCGATCAATGCGGCGGCTATGGATACCCGTATCAAGGCAACTGTCGCTTCCACGATGTATGATATGACAAGAGTCGCTTCAAAGGGATATTTTGATTCTGAGGACAGCGAGGAGAAAAGATATGCGAGCAAGGTGGCTATGAATACCCAGCGTACAAAGGATTACGCAAGCGGTGAATATGTCCGCGCAGGCGGTGTTGTTGATCCTCTGCCTGATGACGCACCTTATTTCGTCAAGGATTATCACGCTTATTACAAGACCGAGAGAGGTTATCACCCTCGTTCTCTCAACTCCAACAGCGGTTGGAACGTGATCGGCTGTATGTCGTTTATCAATATGCCGATCTTGCAGTACAGCAACGAGATACGCTCTGCTGTGATGATCGTTCACGGTGAAAAAGCTCACTCCTGTTATTTCGGCAGGGACGCTTACGAGAATATGACGAAGGACAGCAAATACACCGATAACAAGGAACTTCTCATTATCGAAGGAGCTTCTCATACCGATCTGTATGACGGCGGTGAAAAGAAGGTCATTCCGTTTGACAAGCTGGAGAGCTTTTTCAAGGAGAATATGTAATTATTCACATGAAGTATAAAATACCAGGTGGTGGATGTAATGAAAGCACTGAAGATATGCGGGAAAGTGCTGCTTATAATTGTGATATTGCTTGCAGTAATACTCGTGATCGGCTTGCTTTTCCTGAAATACTATCCTCCGATCGGAGATACTCCGGACAAGGAGAAGCAGAATGAATATGCCGGAAAGACAGAGCAGTACTATGACAAGCAGTTTCACAACGAGAATGATTTTACTGTAATGACCGGAGATCAGGACGAAAAAAGCATCAAGACGGTTCCCGATAAAACACTTCCTGCCGAGAAGATCGAGAGTATAGAGCGAGCCGCTGACGGAGAACTGAAAGTAACATGGCTCGGTCATTCCACCTCTCTTATTCAGCTTGGAGATAAAAATATCTTTATTGATCCCGTGCTGAGTGACCGTTCATCGCCTGTGGGCTTTGCAGGACCGGAACGTTTTTCGGAACTTGCCCTTGATATAGAGAATGTCCCCGATATTGATGTGCTTTTTATCTCACACGATCATTACGATCACCTCGATTATAATGTCATCAAGGCGATAGACGGCAGAGTGAGTCATTATGTTGTACCGCTTGGTATAGACGTTATCCTCAAAGGCTGGGGCGTTGATGAGAGCAAGCTGCACCCATTGTACTGGTGGGATAGTATCGAGCTTGACGGAATAACATATACGCTCACTCCCGCACAGCATTATACGGGCAGAAATCCGCTGAAAATGAATGTCACCCTATGGGGCGGACTGCATATCAAAAACAGCGAACACAGCGTATATTATTCGGGAGATACGGGCTACTACGATGTGTTTGAACAGGTGTATGAACGATTTGGTGAAACAGAGCTTATGCTTGCGGATTCGGGACAGTATGACAGCGGCTGGGCTGAAACGCATATGTTCCCCGAACAGACCGTGCAGGCGGCGAAGGACGCTCACGCAGAATGGCTGATACCTGTGCATTGGGGAGCATTCGTGCTATCAAATCACTCATGGTACGATCCGCCCGAAAGAGCAGTCAAGGCTGCCGAGGAACAGGGCGTGAGCCTTGCGACACCGAGACTCGGACAGACTGTAAGCTATGACGATATTTCTTCTTTCAATGAGCATTGGTGGGAGGAATATGAATGATATAACGGAGGAAACAGAGATGACAACACAAGAATTCCTTGACTTCATGAACAGCGGCAGTCAGGTCACAGCTGAATGCGATGTTCATCAGATGATGCACAAGCTCAGTCAGGAGGCTATCCGTATTACAATGGAGATCAATAATCATTATCATACTCCCGATGAGATCAACGCACTGATGTCGGAGCTTATCGGTGAGCCTGTTGAGGTCGGACTGTTTCCTCCGTTTTATACGGACTGCGGCAAAAACATTCATCTCGGCAAGGGTGTGTTCATCAATGCGGGCTGTAAGTTTCAGGATCAGGGCGGCATCTACATCGGTGACGGTGCGCTGATCGGTCACAACACGGTGCTGGCTACGCTGAACCACGGACTTCTGCCCGAAGAACGTCACGACCTGATACCGAAGCCTATTCACATTGGTAAGAATGTGTGGATCGGCTCAAACTCAACTATTCTTCCAGGCGTGACTATCGGAGACAATGCCGTTATCGGTGCAAGCTCGGTGGTCACAAAGGATATTCCCGAAAACATGGTAGCTGTGGGAAATCCTGCGAGAGTTATAAAGAGTATAAAATGATATAATCCCCCTCATCAGCAGGAAGTTGAGATGCTCCTTGCTTGGTGAGGGGGATTTTTTATTTCAATTAGATATGTGTTTTATATGGTAATGCTTGCAATTATTATGTTAATGCTGTTCCATTCACATACAGCGTATAGCCATTGGTGATGATATTGGAAACATCGCCGTCAAAGGAAGTGATATAGGTATCAGCAGTCAGTGTCCATTTGCTGGTGCTGTCGAGCTTTACATTCACTGTACCGACTTCTGTAGATACGCTTGTGCCTTTGGCATTTGTGATAGAACCGTCAATAGATCCTGTGAATGTAGAGCCATTTGTAAGGTTCAGTGTAAGCTCAGAATCGCTGCCGACCTTGATAATACCTGACAGTTCCTGACCGTCAACGTTAAGCGTTGCTATATTGCCTGCACCGCTCCAGCCGTCTGTACAGACGGAGAGCAGGATATTCTCGCTGTCTTCATTGATGATAGTAACGCCGCTGAGATTGATCACGGCGTTCGTATTCGTAACATGGAACACATGACCGTTCTTGCTTGTCAGCGTTCCGCCAGTCATTGTAAAGGAAGATGTACCGCTGTCTGCGTCACCGGACATAGACTGGTAGATCATGATCGTATCGAAGAATGTTGCATTGCCGTTGCACTTAGTGTTATTCGCTGTCATATTGCAGTTTTTCAGTTCAATGGAGTTCTTGCCTTCGATACATACGCCCTCGGAAAGATTGGATGTGAGATCTGCATTTTCAACGTGTATCTCCGCAGTAGAGTATATTGCAGGAGAACCGAGACCGTTTGATGTATAAGTGCCGCCGTTTACGTAAACAGTTCCGCCGCCGCGGTCTGTACGACTAGCCGCAGAGGACTGACCTGAAGTGTCAACATCAAGGTCATAAGCATAGGTGATACCGCCGCCTGTGGTCATGATACCGCCTGAGCCGTCGCCTGTAGTTTTGATGACTGTATCACGAATAGTCAGTGTCGTTCCGTCACCTGTTGCACCGTTCTGACCGCCGTTTCCTCCGTAGCAGAACACACCGTTTGCTCCGTCAGCATCAGAAGTGATTGTACCGCCTGTAATCGTTGTATTCGAGCCATCCTTGACCAGCACCGCTGCATTCAGACCGTAGAAGTTGCAATTGTCGCCGCCGTCAGAATCACCGGTTTTGTTGACAGTCGGATTCGTGATTGTAACTTCATCAGATGTGCTGATCAACAATGCGCTCTCATCAGCAGTACTGCTGTTATATTTCTGTCCGGACTGAGAGTCGGAAGACGTGATCTCAACAGCACCCTTGTAGTCGATATCCGCACTGCTTGAACCACCGGGACCTCCACCGCCTGGTCCTCCGCCATTCCCATCGGGAGGTGCATCAGGTCTGTCACCGTCAGGAGGATTGCCGGGACGGTTATTGTCTGTATTATCATTCGTTTCTGTAGTTGTTTCTGCTTCTGTAGTAATTGACGTAGTTGAGCTTACATCAGAAGCTGTATTTGAAGATTCTGTTGAGCCGCAGGCTGAAAGGCTGATGCATAATGTAAGAGCTAACAGAAATGCAGAAAGCTTTCTATATTTTTTCATAATGGAACCTCCTTTATAATGGTCTGGTGTCGGTTTGTTTTCTATGATTTTATTTTACATCACAAGTCTTAAAATCAGCTTAATCAAAGGTGCGAAACTAACGAAAATACGGTGAAAACTAAGTGAAGCTTTCTTAGAGAAACTGTTGGAAAAGGTAACCGTCCACAGTAATTTCTTAGAATTCCGGTTCAAGTCATGTGTGACGGTCAGCGTGGAAAAGTGAATAGATAGAGCGAACCCCGAATCAGTCAAAGTGATGCGAGGCTTTTATATCATGGCTATTACTCGTTTGGGGGTTCTTTCCTTCCAGCCAATTGACCTTTGAATCTCAATGTGGTATAATTAACCTATATTCTGCTTTGCTTGGAGGAATGGACATGGAGTTGCGTTTACTGGAATACTTCCTGACGGTCGTGCGTGAGGAAAATATATCAAGAGCTGCCGAGGTGCTTCATGTCACGCAGCCGACACTCAGCAGACAGATGAAGGAACTGGAGGACGAGCTGCACACCACGCTCTTTATCAGGGGCAAACGGCTCACGCTGACCGATTCGGGCGTGATGCTTCGCAGACGCGCCGAGGAAGTCGTATCGCTGATGAAGAAGATTGACAGTGAGTTTCAGGAGCAGGAAGAAATCAGCGGCATCATATCTGTCGGCAGCGGCGGACTGAAAGCGGCGGAGGTTCTGCCTGAACTGATCGCGCATTTCCGTGAACGCTATCCGCTTGTCAGCTTTGAGCTGCACACGGGTACGGCTGACCATGTGAAAGAACGGCTGGAACATGGACTACTCGACTTCGGCATCCTGTTGGAACCGGTCGATATTGAGAAGTTCGATTATATTCGACTGCCTGCAAAGGAGACGTGGGGCTTGCTGATGCCTGCGGATCACCCGCTTGCAAAGGAAAAGGCAATCACACGCAAGCAGTTGAAAGAACTGCCTTTGGTAGTGACAAGCCGTACAGCTCTGAAAAGCGAAATCGAAGAATGGCTGAGGTGTCCCGTGTTGGAACTGGATATTGTTGCAACAATGAACCTCATCAACAATGCCGCACCTCTCGCAGAGCGTGGGATGGCCTGTGTACTGACGATCGAGGGCGCGACAACAATGTTTGATCCTGCCCGATTTGCTTTTCGACCGCTGACACCCGAGCTGTCGTTTACATCGGTTCTTGCGTGGAAAAAACTCAGTCCCTATTCGGGCGCGGCAGGGAAATTTCTTGAATATATCAAGAGTGTTTACATCGAACATTCTGAAACGGAGGTATAACAATGAGACGCAAAGACAGAGAAATAACCGACAGCAATTCCATTGAAGCATTTATCCAAAAGGAGCAGATCATCAGGATAGCCTTTTATGATGACGGAGATATTTTCATCGTTCCTGTGAACTATGGCTATCGCAAAGAAAATGACCGCTATACCTTCTATTTTCACGGTGCAAGAGCAGGCAGAAAATTTGAGCTTGCCAAATCATCGCCCAAAGTCGGCTTTGAGATCGACGGCAGGTATGAGCTTCTTGAAGCAGAAATAGCCTGCGACTTTTCGGCAAAATTCCAGAGTGTGATCGGAACAGGCACTCTTTCTATTGTTGAGGATAAAACCGAAAAGATACTCGGTCTTAACTGCCTTATGAAGCAGACTACCAATAAAACCGAATGGGAATACAAAGATGAAATGCTGAACGGCGTTGCGGTATTCAGGCTTGATGTTGAGAAAATGTCATGCAAGGCGAAGTGATAAAAGTATACGATCTGAGCATACCAAAGTATAGAATATAAGCATTTTACATATTGGTGAAACTATGCTATAATGAGTACAGGACATAAAACCTGTACTCTTTTTGTTTTGTGGGGTGATAGAATGAAAGTGACGAATACAAGCATTACCGACAAGGAGATAGCCGAGGTATTATCGCAGGCAGGGCTGACTGACAAGCAGATTAAGGCTTTTCTTTCCGAATGCTGCGGTAAGGACTGCTGTGCCGAAAAGGTGCGTGTACTGCGAAATGCAAGGCGTTCTCTCCTTGATTCTATCCACAAGGAACAGGCTTTGCTGGACAGGCTTGATTATGTAATATGGTGTACGGAAAACAAAAATCAATAAACGGAGGTATGTATCATGTTAGGAAATTTCAGCTACCACAACCCGACCAAGCTCTATTTCGGTGAGGACTCTCTCAGCAATCTGAAAACTGAGCTTGCAAACTACGGCAAAAACATTCTGTTCGTGTACGGCGGAGGTTCTATCAAAAAAAGCGGTCTGTATGATGAAATTATTGCTATCCTGAACGACTGCGGTAAGAATGTTGCCGAGGTCGCTGGCGTTATGCCTAATCCGACTTCAGACAAGCTGAATGAGGGCGTTGCGATTGCCCGTGATCATAAGACGGATTTTATCCTTGCAGTAGGCGGCGGCTCTGTCTGCGACTACTCTAAGGCTGTATCGGTTTCCGTTCATTGTGACGATGATCCGTGGGAGAAATACTTTATTCGATTTGAGGAGCCGACCTGCAAGATCGTGCCTGTCGGCTGTGTGCTGACCATGGCAGGAACAGGCTCGGAGATGAACGGCGGTTCGGTCATCACGAACCATGAAGCCAAGCTGAAAATCGGTCATGTGTTCGGTGACGAAGTCATGCCGAAGTTCTCGATCCTCAATCCGAGATATACCATGACACTGCCGAAGTATCAGATGTGCGCAGGCATCTACGATATTTTCAACCACATCTGTGAGCAGTATTTCTCCGGCGAGGACGACAATACCTCTGACTACATCAGCGAGGGGCTTATGAAAAGCCTTATCCACGCAAGCCGTATCGCTGTCGAGAACCCGCAGGACTATGAAGCTCGTTCCAACATCATGTGGACTGCGACATGGGCGCTGAATACCCTTGTTTCAAGAGGCAAGTCCGAGGACTGGATGGTGCATATGCTCGGTCAGGCAGTCGGCGCAAATACGGACGCAACGCACGGTATGACATTGGCTGCTGTCTCCCTGCCGTATTACAGATATATCATGCCTTACGGCTTGAAGAAGTTTGCAAGATTTGCAACAGAGGTGTGGGGCATATCCCGTGACGGTAAGACCGATGAACAGCTTGCCAACGAGGGACTCTCCGCTATGGAAAGCTGGATGAAGGAGATTGGGCTTGTGATGAATCTCACTGAGCTTGGTGCGACCGAGGATATGATCGAGGGTATTGCCGATGCAACATTTATCCTGAACGGCGGGTACAAGGTACTTGACCATGATGAAGTCGTGCAGATCCTGAAAGCGAGTATGTGAGGTGTTGAAAATGAGCATCACAGTCAACATCTACTATACAGGCGAAAACGGAAAAGCCCGCAAATTCGCAGAAGAAATGGTACAAAGCGGTACGGTGGACAAGATACGAAATGCGGAAGGCAATCTCCGTTATGCCTATTTCCAGCCGTTTGATGATCCTGAAACGGTATTGCTGATCGACCAGTGGACAAGTCAGGACGCAATTGATGTCCACCATGCTTCGCCTATGATGCAGACGATAGCAGAGCTTCGGGAGAAATACGGGCTGAAAATGAAAGTAGAACGGTATATCTCCGATGAGGAGGGTATACCGGAGAAAGATAACAAATATATCGTGAAATGAGGAGGCATTCGTATGAAATCATTGATCATCTATTTCAGCAGAGCTGATGAAAACTATTCGGTAGGCTACATCGACAAGGGCAACACCGAGATCGTCGCAGAGTTCGTGCAGGAGCTGACCGGAGCAGATATGTTCAAGGTCGAGCCTGCCGTTCCCTATGCCGCAGATTACAAGACCTGTATCGAAGAAGCAAAACAGCGCATCGGCAATGCACCGATCAAGGACAAGCTGACGGATATTTCTGCCTACGACACGATCTTTATCATGAGTCCGATCTATTGGGGAACGTATGCCCCCGAAGTTGAAACGGCACTGACAGGGCTTGATTTCAGCGGGAAGACCGTCAGAGTGATCAGCACCCATGAAGGCTCCGGTCTCGGAAGTATGGTGTCTGATGTGAAGAAAATGTGCAAGGGTGCAAGTGTTGACAGCAAGGGGCTTGCTATTGTTGGTTCAAAAGCTAAGGCTTCAAAGAATACAGTAGCCGATTGGCTGTGAGGAGGTCGCACTATGGCAGAAAAGATCGTACAGACCGCAGGTAGAGATGCCCTCGGTGAGTTTGCTCCCGAATTCGCCCATTACAACGATGATATTTTGTTTGGGGAAAACTGGAACAACACCGACATTGACCTGAAAACTCGGAGCATCATCACGGTGGTCGCTCTGATGTCGCAGGGCGTGACAAGCGACGCGCTGAAATTCCACCTGATGAATGCGAAAAATCACGGCGTTTCGCAGAAGGAGATCGCAGCAGTCATCACGCACACAGCCTTTTATGCAGGCTGGCCGCACGCCTGGGCAGTGTTTAACCTTGCAAAAGAGGTATGGAATGAGAAAACGCCCGAGCTGACCGACAAGGACAGGTATCAGAACGAGATTTTCTTCCCGATAGGAGAACCGAACCCCTACGGTGATTACTTTGTCGGGCAGAGCTATCTTGCACCTGTTTCCACTGAACAGCTTGCGGTATTCAATGTCACCTTTGAGCCTGCCTGCCGCAATAACTGGCATATCCACCACGCAAAAAGCGGCGGCGGTCAGATGCTTATATGTGTCGGCGGTCGGGGCTATTATCAGGAATGGGGCAAGAAAGCAAGGGAGCTTCACCCCGGTGATGTGGTGAATATCCCTGCAAATGACAAGCACTGGCACGGTGCCGCACCTGATTCGTGGTTTTCTCACCTTGCTATTGAGATTGAGGGCGAGGACGGGAGCACGGAGTGGTGTGAGCCTGTTTCTGATGAAGAATACGGAAAACTGAAATAAACGGAGGTAACGCTATGCAGACCTATATTACATTGAATGACGGCACGAAGATCCCACAGTTTGGACTTGGCGTATATATGGTGCCTGAGGGCGAACAGACCTACAATGCCGTGATCAATGCGCTGAAAATGGGTGTACGTCACATCGACACGGCTCACGCTTATCAGAACGAGAGAAGTGTCGGCAGGCCTGTGAAGGACAGCGGTATTCCGAGAGAGGACGTGTGGATCACCACAAAGCTGTGGCCGCACGAATACGGCGAAGGCAAGACTACAGATGCGATTGACAAGATGCTTGCAAGGCTCGATACCGACTACATTGATCTGCTCCTGCTTCATCAGCAGTTCGGTGATTATCTCGGTGCGTGGAAGGATATGGAGAAGGCTGTTAAGGCAGGCAAGGTAAAGTCTATCGGTATCAGTAACTTTGAGAGTGAACGCCTTGAAGAGATATGCGAAGCCGCATCGATCAAGCCGTCCGTATTGCAGGTGGAATGTCACCCGTACTATCAGCAAAATGCGTTGAAAGAGCGTATCGCAAAGTACGGCACAGTCATTGAGAGCTGGTATCCGATCGGTCACGGCGATAAAATTCTAATCGGTGAAGCGGTATTCACAAGACTTGCGGAGAAATATGGCAAGAGCAATGTGCAGATCATTCTCCGCTGGCATATTCAGGAGAGCAATATCGTATTCCCGAAAACAACGAATCCCGATCACATGAGGGACAATTTTGACATTTTCGACTTTGAGCTGACAGCTGAAGAAATGGGCGAGATCAGAGCACTCGACTGCGGAAAGCGGTTCTTCAATATGTCGCTTGAACAACAGGAAGGACAGCTCGGAGCCTGGCATCCTGCGGACTGATGTACAGTTTATAAGTTACGAAAAGGATTCAGAGGGGGGTGAAGCCTGCGGAGATCGTGATAATTATCGGAACATAATAACTTTGAACCCAGTGGATTCAAGTTTTCATATGCCTGACGGCTCGGAGAATGCTCTCTGAGCCGTCTTTTGTATCATATGGTTGGTTGCTGTGTACAATAAGGCATACAGAGCGCTCTGGAGGCTTTCCCGCTCGTCCGAGCACGTCCTGTATAACGTGTTAAAACAGCATTCCTGCATCACCAGTAATAGCAGCTTGTTTGCCGCCTGAGATGTGAACTTCCTGCACAACTATTTCTGCGGAATGATCGGGGGCATTCCTGAGCGTTCCGACCAAAGTGATGAGATCTCCTGCCGAGAAAAGATCGTTTATCATATCAGCGTTTCTTTCATGAGCAATACAGTTGAAAAAATCGCTTCCGACAGTATCAATACCCTTGCGTTTGGGCTGATCAACAGCAATACTGATCCTACAGCATCGGCAGTCATTTTCGGTGGTAAGGGCAGGCACGGAAATGAGCCTGCCCGTCATCATAACTTTGTTCAGCATAATTCAGTCCTCGCATTCATCAAGACCGTGTATGAGCTGAATGTAAATGCACTCTGCCCGGTCACGTTCCTCGCCCTCGGTTGTCATCATCTGTCTGAGGAAGAAATTCTGCGCTTCTTCCCTGTCATCCCACACCTCTTTTTTGCCATTACAGACGGTCGTGACCTTGCGTGTTTTCGGCATCGCCAGTTCGGGTATTCTCAGCATAATAAGCACCTCCGTTTTCTGTTTGTGATTCCATTATAACCGCTGAATATCCGGAAGTCCAGCTCTGCGGAATAATTGTAACCATTTTTGTGAAGTGCGCAGCAATTTCAAAGGCAAGTCCAGTGCAACGCGCACATATTGTTTTTCACTATTTTCAGAACTGATACCGGTAGCGCTTCTGTTATCGCTTCAGCCGCAAAAGCTGAGACTGAAAATACAACAGCGGCTGCCATATTTTATTCAGCATCTCTTTGATATCGGAAAGGTCATTTTCATAGACGTTTCCGGTGCTGTTTGTGCGACGTGCAATCTGATTGACATTAAAAGCGATATTATTCATAAGCCGATGGATTTCTTTCAGCTCATTCTCGCTGAAATAAACGAGATGTCCTTCGAGGATCATTGCTCTCACGAATGCACTTTTTGACTTCATTCCGCTGTTTTTGAATTTGCGCTCAATTGCGTCAAATTCCTCCTGGCTTAACCGTACCTGAAGTACACGTTCTCTGTTATCATTTTTCTTCATTTTTCTCTCCTTTTTTGTTCGGGGTCGTAGGGGTGAAACCCTCTGCCAAGATGTGTATCGGAGCATTCAAATCTGAAAATTTGTAATGCGGAGATACCGAGCTTGCTGGGATTGCTCACGCCCCTGCGCGGCGTGTTTGCATCTGAGCCTTTCGGCTCAGTGCTTTCTCTCTGTTTTTGAGCATAACCACTGTGCGGTTTGATCCATACTGCAATTGCACGATTTCTCAGAGCATTATGATGAATATGCTCTCCTAAATATATACCGAAAAAAAGCGGGTATCGTAAAGCATTTCTGCGAAGTTTTCAATGTGATTTGGATATTTCTCTCTTATGCATAAATTCATCCTATGATTCTTGTGCAAAGTGATTGACATCTCAGCACTTCCGTGCTTATCCGTCGCTGCAATTTTTGAGAAGATAGGCTTGCACTGTATCAGATGCTCAGACAATTGACTTTATCATCGTTTTGTTCTATAATAATTCCAGAAACCCATTACGCCAAGATTGGAGCGTGAGGATACAATGAATCTTACATTGCGAACTGTCCGTCAGGATGAGCTTTCTGAATTCAAAAAAGAGATGCAAAAAGCCTTTCAGCTCGGCGCGGAAGCAGAATACGGCGAAACCGATATGCAGATACTTCCCGAAGCAGATATTGATCGTTCTCTCGACACAGATGGCGCGATTGCTTATGCTGCTGTGATTGGCAATGAAATCGTCGGCGGAGCGATCATTGTGATAAACGAGCAGACGCAGCATAATCATCTTGATTTTCTGTTTGTGAAAGTCGGTGTCCAGAGCAAGGGCATCGGGCAGGCAATCTGGTCTGAGATTGAACGCCTGCATCCGGATACAAAAGTGTGGGAGACCTGCACTCCGTATTTTGAGAAAAGAAACATTCATTTTTACATCAATCGCTGCGGTTTTCATGCTGTGGAATTCTACAATCCGAAGCACCCGGATCCGCACGAAAGCGGCAAGCCGGATATGGACAGCGATGATGACGGCTGTATGTTCAGATTCGAGAAGGTCATGGAGTGATGAATTACATACATCACTATGCTTCTCCGCTCGGCAGAATCGCCCTCGCCAGCGACGGCGAAGCCCTCACGGGATTATGGTTTGACGGGCAGAAACACTTTCCCCATAATCTTGCAGCAGAAAGTACCGAAGCAGAGCTGCCGGTATTCACGCAGACCGTCAACTGGCTCGATGCATATTTCAGCGGAAAAGAACCTGACTTCATTCCGCCGCTCAATCTGCACACCACACCGTTCCGCAGGGCAGTTTGTGAGGTGCTTCTCACCATTCCCTACGGACAGACGATGACCTATGGCAAGATTGCGGGTATCCTCGCAGAGCAGCGCGGCATTCAGCGGATGTCAGCGCAGGCAGTCGGCGGAGCGGTCGGGCATAATCCGATTGCAATTATCATTCCCTGTCACAGAGTCATCGGAGCAGACGGCAGCCTGACGGGATACGCCGGCGGACTGGACAGAAAGATCAAGCTATTGGAGTACGAAGGCATCATCATTTCCGATCAACATAATCAACGATAGAAACAAGCGCCGAGCATGAAAACTCGGCGCTGTTCTATTGATCCCCAAATTAAATCTTGAATCGAATTTTAGACGAGCACGCGAAAATAACGTAAAATCGACATTCCTTTGAATCGTGGATAAAAGCGATTCAAGAGTTAATTGGTACAGCAATATTATGTGATAAACTGATGAAATTTTGGTGTAAAGTTGCCGCACTCAGAAATAAGCATAGGAAAGAGAAAGCGCCTGATTGCGTACCTTGTACGCAATCACTGAAAGAAGCACATAAGGTTGGTCAATATAATAAAAATGCGAAAATACGTCATTTCTGAACGGTTAAGTGTTCCCGTTCGGGAACGGTGAAAACTTGATTTTCTCCAAAATATAGTTCATAATACAGATAGGCACAGAAAGTTACAGATCACTGCATCGTCCGTGGCAAGCATGATTCGTACCGCTCCCGAAAGCTCGGTGATATTCATCTTCAAAAAAACTTATATCTAACCGTTTTTCATAATCCGTCATATTCAACAAGCTGCAAAAATGGCGTAAAACCGTTATCTTCCATTTTGGGGTGATCACAGAATACCAGTCACTGCGATTAGATACCGAGAGATGCCATATCACAAAAGGGACTTTTTCTACCACGGGCAAAATCTTTGTAGGTTCATCGAATAGACAAGCATAGCTTTCTGCGCTATACTGTATACAGAAGCCGGCTGAAATCAACTGTTCGTCGGTGACAAATACGGCTTTTTATGATTTTTCGTTCTACCAAAATGCGTGTGTTTCATCATTTTGCACAAATAGGGAAAAATCACAAAACTGCGTAGATGCGTTGTCAGTGAAAAAACCGACGGATAAAAAAAGACTTTAACGGACTAAAACGGGACGAACCACAAAAGACTTCCGTCTACCGTCCGAAAAACTTTGTAGTTTCATCGAATAGACAATCGCTGTTTTCTGCGCTATACTGTATACAGAAACCAACAGAAAGCCACATAAACCGGCTTATGTTTGGCGGCAATCACTCTTATCAGGAGAGCGATTGCTTATAACAGAATCTTGACAACAGAATATGAAGCATGATTCGTTTGTTTTCCGAATTCTTCCGCTCCGAAAGGAGAATCACTATGGATAGAAATATATCGATCAGCCAGGCTTACAAGACAATGTACAGAGACTATCCCGAAGTGGTCGGGGTAAAGGACATCAGCCAGATGCTTGGCATCAGCCCGAAAAGGGTACGGCAGCTTGTTCAGGAGAATAAACTTCCTTGCATCCCTGATAACAGGACGATCAAGGTCGCAAAGCTCTTTGTGATAGATTACATCCTGCAAGGCGCACAAATCTGAGCGGGTAGAAATATCCATTGCGCCGAAAAATCATAAAGTTGGTAGAAATCACTTGCATTTGCCGTCAGACTGCGCTACAATGAAGTAGTCAACAGCAGACTTTTCTACCGCTTTCAGCATAGGAGGTATATCAAATGAAAGCAAGTCTGCCTTTTAAGTACATCATTACAAGCAAAAACGGAAAACAGTATGTAGTCTTTGATTTCAAGGACGATAACGGCGAACGCAGGCGCAAATGGGTAAGTACAGGTTTGAGCGAGAAGTGTACCAAGAAAGCACTGGCAGCAAAGGTCGAGGAGATCGTCGGTGCATTCTATGAGGACTTCCTCTCCGGCAAGGCGACCAAAGCCAAGCATAAGAGAGCAGACCGCACGGTCGTGAGTGCTGAGGCACTCGCAGAAGGCGCTGTGATAAGAGCTGGTAATTGTCTGTTTGTGGACTTCCTGAACCATTGGCTCGAAACCGTAAAGCCTACCATTGCATACACGACTTACTGTAGCTACTCACGCTATATCGAGAAAGTAAAAATTTACTTCGATGAGAAATATCCCGGACTGCTCTTGCGCGACATCACGCCCTTGCAGATCCAGAAGTTTTACAATGATATGTATAACGAAGGAAAAACGGGCAACACGGTCAAACACTATCATGCGAATATCCATAAGGCTCTGAAGTATGCCGTAAAAATGGATTTGCTTATTGTGAATCCTGCCGATAAGGTAGAACTGCCGAAATTGGAAAAATACAAGGCGTGTTTTTACAGCAAGGAGGAACTGAACAAGTTTCTTGAGGTATTCAAGGGTGACAGAATGGAGCTTGTCGTTCATATTGCAGCCTACTACGGACTCCGCAGAAGCGAAGTCATCGGTCTGAAGTGGGATGCGATCAACTTTGAGAATAAGACGATTAAGATCTGCCGCAAGGTCACGAGCCGGAATGGTTCAGGTCATGAGGAAATCATGGTGGACAATACCCTGAAAACAGAAGCAAGTGTGAGAACGCTCCCTCTGATTCCGCACATTGAGCGGATGCTCAGAGAACAGCAGCAGAAAGAGGAGATGTACTCCAAGCTCCTGAAATCCGGTTTTGACAGAACCTATGAGGGCTTTGTGTGCCGTGATGCATACGGTAAGTTGATCACGCCGAACTTCGTCAGCGATCATTTCAAGAACATGGTCAGGAAATATGGTTTCAGGAAACTGCGGTTCCATGACCTGCGACACAGTTGTGCCAGTCTTTTGCTTGCAAACGGAGAGTACATGAAAGCCATCCAGGATTGACTCGGACACTCGACATTTAACGTAACTGCGAATTTTTACAGTCATCTCGATTACTCGTCAAGAATTTCCTCGGCAGAAACCATTGCAAGAGTCCTCGGCGATGATGACGATGAAAATGAAGAAAACGAAAAAATCGCAGGCTCTGTGTAAGAACCTGCGACCGTGAAACAATCGAAAATACGCTCAAATAGGAGCAAAAAAGCGAAAACTCCCACACATCGCTGTATGGGAGTTATTACGGAAGTCGGCACCGCCGACTGGTGCCGGTGGCGGGGGTCGAACCCGCACCCTGTTGCCAGGACCAGATTTTGAGTCTGGCACGTCTGCCAATTCCATCACACCGGCTTGAATACAACAAATTAATTATATCAAATCGGCAGTAAAAAGTCAAGAGCAGAATAACAATTTTTATTTATGGGCTGATATTGTAGACTCTGAGGGCGTTGCCGCACATGAACAGCTCCCGTTGCTGCGGCGTAATATTAAGGCTTTCGGCAAATTCAAGGTGTGTCTTCTGGGAGCAGCTCCCGAAGTCGGAACCGAATATGATACGCTCTGGCATGACGGCAATGGCGGTCGCCAGCGTATTTTTTATCTGGGGATATATTTCAGCATCGTCGGCAACGGAAGAGGTATCGAAGTATACGTTTTCGCAGCTGCCGAGAGTATCGAAGCACTGTTGTAGGTCGGGATAGAAGCAGTGGCAGTAAACGAAGATATTCTGCGGACGGCGCTGAGACAGCTCCTTCATTTTTGCGGGAGCGGCGTACTGAGCGTTATCCCAGCCTGTGTGAAAAAGCACAGGGACTTTAAACTCGGCGGCGAGGTCATATACGGGAGTGAGGACTTCATCTGTGCAGAAGAAGCTCTCATGGCCTGTATAAAGCTTCAGACCGATGATATCGCCGCTTTCGAGAAGCTTCCTGCACAGGGTGAGCTGAGAGTTGAAGCTTATAAAGGGACTTATTCCGGCCACGACTTTTATCATACCGCTGCCCTTGAAAAGCTCCGCGCAGTCACGTACAGAGCCGATAACGCTTTCAAGCTCGGAATCAGCTATAACTATGCCCTTGTCCACGCCGTTTCTGCGGAGCTCGTTTATGAGAGCATTCCCTTTAGAGAGAAAGTCGGGGAAGTCAACGGGAAGATGCAGATGTGAATCTATTATCATAGAAGCTCCTTTCATTGAAAAATTGCTGTATAAGAGATAATTTAGCACGTTTTGCGGTCAAAGTCAAGCTTTTCCTTTACAATCTTGTCGATTTGTGGTATAATAAATCATGATTTTAGCCGTTAGCTATTAGCCATTAGCCGTTAGCCAATTGTAGGGGCGACGTTCCGTCGCCCGATAATATAGCGGCAAAGCCGCTTCCTAATGGCTAAAAGCTAAAGGCTAAAGGCTTCAAAATATAACGGCAAAGACGTTATATTTTGATATAGAAAGGATAATCATGAAACTAAAATATATAGTAATGCTGTCGGCGGCGCTGTGCCTGCTTACAGGCTGCGGCGGAAGAAAGGTCTCAACATCTTCCGAAAGCTCTCAGACTGTATCGGCTTCGACCACAACGGCTGTTTCGACTTCAACAACAACTGCTTCAACAACTGCTGTCACCACCACAAAAAAAGCCTGTGACCCGCCAAAGGATCTTGTTTTAAAGGGACTTGACTCCGTGGAGGTCTATGAGGATATATCTCTTGACAGCTTTATCACCGAGAAAAACGTTGACCTCAAGGACGGCGGTGTAAAGCTCAATACCTCCGATACGGGAGTATTTGAGGTGGAGATACCGTATATCTACAACGGCTGCGAGTTCAAGCAGAAGCTTCAATACTCCGTGGTGGATACTACCCCTCCTGTAGTTCTCAATGCGGGCTGGGAGCCTAATCACAAGGTGGGAACTCCCTTTGATCTCAACGACTACGTTGGCTTTGCGGACAACTTTGACAGTGATCCTGTTCTCACTTTTACAGGTGATATAGACCCGAACAAGGTGGGACTTTATCCGCTTACCGCTACTGCTACGGACAGCTCGGGAAACTACACCACATGGGACGTTACCATTTGTGTGCTCAATGAAGTGCCGCGGCCTGTGGACGACAATCCGAGAGTGGACTACAGCCAGTTCATATCCGATAACAGTGACGGCAATGTCCGCTTCGGCATCGATGTTTCGGCTTGGCAGACCAATGTTGATTACAATGCGGTAAAGGCGGCAGGCTGCAGCTTCGTTATTATCCGCGTGGGATACTTCTACAGTGAGATAACCATGGATGACTACTTCCGCGATAATATAAAGAATGCCACTGACGCAGGCCTTGATGTGGGAGTATACTTCTACACCACCGATAATACCCAGGAGGGGGTCCGCGAACACGCACGGTGGATAGCCGAACAGGTCAAGGGCTATGAGCTTCAGATGCCTGTTGCGTTTGACTGGGAGGAATTTGCAAATTTCCAGAAGTACCACATGAGCATAAAGGACATCAACGACGTATATGCAGCCTTTGCGGACGAGATAGAGAAGTGCGGCTACTCGGCAATGCTCTACAGCAGCAAGAACTTCCTCTACAATATCTGGAACGAAGAAACAAAGTCCTCGCACCCCGTATGGCTGGCGCATTTCATCGACAGGACCGATTATGACGGAGAGTACGCTATCTGGCAGGCAAGTGCCTATGGTCATATCCCGGGTATAAACGGCGATGTTGATATGGATATACAGTACCTCGATAAGAAGCTGAACTGACAGCAATGGCGGATATAAGTTAGCTGCCATTAGCGAAAAAAGCGGGTTACCGAGCCTGAAATTACGGGCTCGGTAATTTTTATGCCGCGATTTTGCCGTAGGAGGCTCCCCCTTATCCGCGCTTTTGTGTATTGCAAAAAATATATCTGCCGAAAGGAAATAAATATATCACTTTTGTGCTGATACTTCTTGACACGTCTCAGCACTATATGTTATAATATAGCAAACAGAAAGAAAAAAGAGGAGTGCATCACTTTGAGAATGGTCGAGATCGGATACAATCACAGACATGGCAGGAGCTTTTGCATAGACCGTCCTGACGGCACTGACAGCTGGCTCATGCTCATAGTCAAGACACCTGTTCATTTCAGGATAGACGGCAGGGAAAGCCGTACAATGTCACATTCGTTCATAATCTACCGCCCCACTACACCGCAATATTACTATCCTGCCAGCAATGAATACTTCGATGACTGGATGCATTTTTATCCCGACGAGGAAGAGCAGAAAATGCTGAAGGAACTGAATATCCCCCTTGACAAGCCTGTGGAGATAGGCGACATTACCGAGATGTCGTCCATGATACGCAGTATGTGCTTTGAGCACTATTCGGGAAATCAGTTCAGGACAGACAGCATAGACCTGTATTTCAGGCTGCTCATGCTTAAAGTATCGGAAAAGCTCAGGAAAAAGGAAGTCTTTCCCAACAGGACGGAGGGTATCTACTCCGAGAAGCTGCTGTGGATTCGCAAGTCTATCTATCGCTGGCCGAGCCGTGATTACTCCATCGACGATATGGCAAAGGAGCTCTCTCTCAGCCGTTCACGCTTCCAGCACCTGTACACCGAGACATTCGGCGTAAGCGTAAACAGGGACGTTATCACCAGCCGACTGAATAAAGCGGCGGAGCTTCTGAAAACCACAGACCTCTCCGTAAAGGACGTTGGTATAAACGTGGGCTACGGCAATACCTCGTATTTTGTAAAGGCATTCGGTAACTTCTACGGACTGACCCCTTTGCAGTACAGACAGGCAGAGATGAAATAAAACAGGCAGTTCAGCCTTTATACATAATGAAAAAGCCCCTTTTGAAAAGGGGCTTTTGTTTTGCATTGGCGTTATTATTCTCCGCTTGCACCATAGTTTGAGAGTACACGGGCTGAGGGGTCGTTTACATTGCAGCCCTCCCACTCCTTGTTGGGCATCCAGAAATCAACTACCATTTCGCTGTTGCCGCTGTAGTATTTCTCGAATATCTCACGGTAAAGGAGAGACTCCTTAGTGAACGGCTTTGCGTGAGTATATTTTGTGCAGTCAAGCTCGAACTCCTCGTCGGAGTAATAGCTGTTTGCGTATTCCTTGAGGTAGTCCACCATTGAGTGTCCCACAGCGTCTGAGAATGCAGCCTTTTCACGGTAGAGTATATCGTGCGGCAGGTAGTCTCCCTCGAAAGCGTGACGGAGCAGATACTTGCCCTTGTTGTATTTGTTGAGCTTCATCTCAGGGTCGATTGCCATGACGTACTTTACGAAATCAAGGTCGCCGAATGGCACACGGGCTTCAAGAGAATTTACGGATATACAGCGGTCTGCACGGAGCACATCGTACATATGGAGCTCATGTACACGCTTTACGGATTCCTGCTGAAAAGCCTCTGCTGAGGGAGCAAAGTCCGTATACTTATAGCCGAAGAGCTCGTCTGAGATCTCACCTGTAAGGAGCACGCGGATATCGGTCTGCTCGTGGATATCCTTGCAGAGCAGATACATGCCCATACTTGCGCGGATAGTGGTTATATCGTAAGTACCGAGAAGGTGTATAACATCTTCAAGAGCCGATATAACGTCGTCCTTGGTTATGATGACCTCGGTGTGGTCGCTGCCGATGTAGTCTGCCACCTGCTTTGCGTACTTGAGGTCGATAGCGTCGGTGTTCATACCGATAGCAAATGTACGGATAGGCTTGTCACTCTCGCGCTGAGCGATAGCGCAGACCAGTGAAGAGTCAAGTCCGCCCGAAAGCAGGAAGCCTACCTTTGCATCAGCGTCAAGACGCTTCTTTACGCCTGCCACAAGCTTATCGTGGATATTCTTGCAGACTGTATCGATATCGTCGTGTATGACCTTGTCAACTGCGGTAATATCGCAGTAGCAGTGGAACTTACCGTCCTTGTAATAGTGTCCCGGAGGGAAAGGCATCACCTTTTTGCAGATATCAACCAGGTTCTTTGCTTCGCTTGCAAAGACCATAGTACCGTCATCGGACTTGCCGTAATACAGCGGACGTATGCCTATGGGATCACGGGCAGCTATGAACTGGCGCTCTGTGCTGTCATATATCACGCAGGCAAATTCTGCGTCGAGCATAGCAAACATATCAGTGCCATATTCTCTGTATAAGGGCAGAAGTATCTCGCAGTCGCTGTCACTTCTGAAACAGTAGCCCATATCGGTAAGCTTGTCTCTGAGCTTGCGGAAGCCGTATATCTCACCATTGCATACTGCGAAATCACCGTCCAGCTCAAAGGGCTGCATTCCCTCGGGAGTAAGTCCCATTATGGACAGTCTCTGAAAGCCGAGTATTCCATCAGGTACTTTCACTATCCTCTGGTCGTCAGGACCGCGGCTGACGGTTGCTTTCAGCCCATCCATAACTTTTCCCGTACCGCCGCTGACGCCGCAGTATGCCATTATCGTACACATAGTTAATCCCTCCGAATAATAGGTATATTGTAATTGGATACACTTGTACATCGCCATTGATGTACAGCGTTTATTGCGGGCGGATATTATCCGCCGCTGCTACTGCGCGGACTCCGCGCTGTGTATCTTTTCGTCGAATTTATTCTTGCTGCCTGCGCCTGAAATGTCCACAGGATAATTGCCTGTGAAGCAGCCCTTGCAGTAACCGAAGCGGTTGTCAACAAGCTCGCCGAGACATTCTGTGGGCAGATACGCAAGGCTGTCAGCGCCTATGTACTGCGCTATTTCTTCCGTTGAACGGCACTTGCCCGCAATGAGGTTTTCCTCAGAGTCGATATCCGTACCGAAGTGGCAGGTGTGCAGGAAAGGAGGCGACGAGATACGAACATGGACTTCCTTTGCTCCCGCATCGCGCAGAAGCTTAACTATCCTCGCACTTGTTGTGCCGCGGACTATGGAATCATCTATCATTATGACGCGCTTGCCCGCAACGCTCTCGCGGACAGCGTTAAGCTTTATCTTTACTGCGTTCTCGCGCTGGTGCTGTTCGGGCTGAATGAAGCTGCGTCCGATGTACTTGTTCTTGATGAAGCCGATACCGTAGGGGATACCGCTTTCGTTTGCGTAGCCAAGAGCTGCGTCAAGTCCAGAATCGGGAACACCTATGACTATATCCGCGTCCACTGGACTTGTCTTTGCAAGGAGCTGTCCTGCTCTGAGACGTGCGTGGTGAACTGATACTCCCTCTATTACCGAATCGGGACGGGCAAAGTAGATGTACTCGAAAATGCAGATATTACGCTTGTTTGTACAGTTGGTACGTATGGACTGCAAGCCGTCCTTTCCTATGACGACTATCTCTCCCGCGTCAACATCGCGCAGGAACTCCGCACCCACTGTTTCAAGGGCGCAGGACTCCGAAGCCACAACATATGCTCCGTCATGTGTCCTGCCGATACACAGCGGTCGGAAGCCGTCAGGGTCGCGGAAGGCTATGAGCTTTGTGGCTGTCATAAGTATGCAGGAATAAGCTCCCTTGATGAAAGGCATTGCCCGTTCCACAGCCTGCTCGGTGGAGCTGCTGGTCAGGCGCTCGCGGACTATTGAATAGGCTATGGCTTCCGTATCCGAGGTGCCGTGGAAGATAGCTCCCGACATCTCAAAGGAGCGGCGGAGCTCCGGTGCATTGACCAGATTTCCGTTGTGTACAAGAGCCATATTGCCCTTGATATGACGTATTACAAGTGGCTGTATATTGTTGTGGTTGTGACCGCCTGTTGTGGAGTAGCGGACGTGTCCCACAGCCATATTGCCGCTGCCCAGCTTATCCAGTTCTTCTCTGCTGAACACCTCCGAGACAAGTCCGTCCGCACGTTTATGTCTGAAGATACCGTCGTCACAGACAGTTATTCCGCAGCTTTCCTGACCTCTGTGCTGTAGTGCATACAGTCCGAAATATACCGATGCGGCAACGTCAGAGGTCTTGTTTTCGTATATGCCGAAAACGCCGCATTCTTCGTGGATACTGTCAAACATTGTTTGCGCCTCACTTATAAGTATTGCTCACTGAGCTTATCTATTATCGCCAGTGCCGCAAGACTCTTCTTCTTGCGCTTGTTCATGGCGTACTGTTCAAGATAAGAATGTGCTTCCTCCTCGGTCATACCCTTGTACTGCATGAGCATGAACTTTGCCTTGTCGATTGCCTGCATCTCCTCGATCTTTGCTTCGAGCCGACGGTTCTCCTCGTATAGTTTAAGGGAGCGGTTCACGGCAATGTCAAGGGTCTTTACCAGCTGATAGAGCAGAGTGCGGCTGAACGGCTTTCCGACAATGATTATACCTGTCTTGTCGGCACGTCCCGCAATTTTTTCGGTCTGCTCCTCCTTTATCATAAATATGCAGTTCGCTGTGGTATTTTCGATGATGTATTCCGCAAGCTCAAAGCCAGATTCGTCCATAAGAGGGGAGTTGATAACTGCAAGCTCCACGGACGGGTCGGCGTCGAAAAACGTCTTTGCCTGATAGGCTGATTCGACCAGCTTGGGCATACATCTGAACGAATCGCGGAGGAAATTCACAAGAGCTTCAGAGGCATTTTTATTACTTGAAACTACAAGGATTTTTTCCAAAGCTTACCTCCGTCAGAGACTGTAAAAATATTGTTTGTCCTCAAATGCTCCCTTGTCGTAAGCGGAAGAATACTCGCGCCATTCCTCGCTGCTGTAATCCAGCAGGACTTTAAGGATATTCTCGGGCACGTACTTCTTCACGAACTCAGAGCCCTCTGCGCAGGAAACTGCTTCCTCAAGAGTCGAGGGCAGGCGCTCGGAGCCTGTGTTTTTCTCAGGCAGCGGGAGCTGTGCAGCTATGCCCTCAAGTGCCGAGTATATCATCAGACCGAGAACAAGATAAGGGTTGCAGACGCAGTCCGCAGCGCGAAGCTCAACGCAGGCGTTGTCGCTGTCGTGATTCATGCGGATAAGCTGAGAGCCCTCCTCATCCGACCAGATAATGTCACGGGGAGCAGTGAATTCGCCAAGTCTCGCATAGGAATTCACCGTAGAATTTGTAAACAGCGTAAACTCACGGATATGCTTCATTATGCCTGACGCAGCATATTTCAGAAGCTCATTGCCGCCCTGCTTTGTCTCCTCAAGAATATCATTGTCAGGGAAAACATTGAAGCTGATATGCATACCGTTTCCGCAGTCGTTGCGGAGGGGCTTCGGCATAAAGCTTGCGTGGACATCGTGAGTCTCGGCAACTGATTTTACCGCAGACTTGAAGCTGAGGAAGGTATCTGCGGCTTTCAGTGCGGACGAAGCATTGAAGTCTATCTCGTGCTGACCGCAGCCGCTCTCATGGCGTGATGATATTGGGTGGATACCCATCTGTTCGAGAGTGAGACATACATCGCGGCGGATATTCTCTCCCTTGTCGTCGGGAGCCACATCACAGTAGCCTGCATAATCATGGGGAGTCTTAGTGGGCAGACCCTTATCGTCCTTATGGAAGAGTGTAAACTCGCAGGAAGTTCCGAAGCGGAAGCAGTAGCCTGCACTGATGGCAGTTTTCATTGCCTTTTTAAGGAAGTATCTGCCGTCCCCCTCAAAGGGAGTGCCGTCCTCATAACGGATATAGCAGAACATTCTGATAACTCTGCCCTGCTGAGGTCTCCACGGGAGAACGGTCATGGTCTGAGCGTCGGGGAAGAGGAAAAGGTCTTTTCCGCCTGCTGCCTCAAAGCCTGCAATTTTCTTTGCGGTTATGCTGACACCGCGTTCAAAGGTGACTGCAAGCTCAGATGAAAGGACAGAGATGTTTTTCAGTCTGCCTTTCAGATCGCAGAATGTGAGCTTGACGAATTTGACATCATTTTCCTCTATATACTGCAATATCTCATTTTCTGAATAGATCATTTTAGCCTCCGTATCATAAATTGGTGTAGCCCATAAGGTATTCGTCCACCTCTGCTGCTGCGTCGCGTCCCTCACGGATAGCACGAACTACAAGGGACTGTCCGATGTGCATATCGCCTGCGGTAAATACCTTTTCAATGTTTGTGGAATGTTTGCTGGGTGCTGTTTTTACGTTTGTGCGCTGATCCAGTGATACGCCGAAAGCGTCAGCGATATACTGCTGACAGCCTAAAAAGCCTGCCGCAATAAGACAAAGCTCACATGGGAGCGTCTCCTCGCTGCCTGCTACCTCGTTCATGGTGCGTCTGCCTGTTTCGGGATCTGTACCGAACTGGAGCTTTACTGTCTTTATGGCTGAAAGTTTGCCCTTTTCGTCCTTGATGAACTCCTTGACCGTTGTGCAGTAGATACGGGGATCGTGTCCGAATACTGCGATAGCTTCCTCCTGACCGTAGTCAGTCTTGCATACGCGAGGCCACTCGGGGAAGGGATTGTTCTCGGCTCTCTCGTCGGGGAGCTTTGGCATCATTTCAAGCTGAACAACTGACTTGCAGCCGTGGCGGACAGAGGTTCCTACACAGTCATTGCCTGTATCACCGCCGCCTATGATGACAACGTTCTTGTCCTTTGCGGAGATGAACTTGCCATCCTTCAGCTCGGAGTCAAGCAGGCTCTTTGTAGTAGCTTTAAGGAAATCAACTGCGAAGTATATTCCCTCTGCGTCTCTGCCCTCAGCCTTGATGTCACGTGGATTTGAGGAGCCGCAGGCAAGTACCACAGCATCGAAGCTGCTCAGTATATCGTCGGCGGAAACATTTTCGCCAACGTTGGAATTTGTCCTGAACTGTACGCCCTCTGCCTTCATAAGCTCCACACGGCGCTCAATGATGTGCTTTTCAAGCTTCATGTTGGGGATACCGTACATGAGCAGTCCGCCCACACGGTCGGAGCGCTCGAACACAGTCACGCTGTGACCGCGCTTGTTGAGAGTATCGGCAGCTGCAAGTCCCGAGGGACCCGAGCCGATGACTGCAACACGCTTGCCGCTTCTGACTGCGGGTATCTGTGGCTGCATAAGACCGTTTGCAAAGCCGAATTCAATGATGGAGTTCTCGTTCTCTTTAGTAGTTACGGGTGAATCGTAAACTCCGCAGATACAAGCCTTTTCGCAGAGTGCGGGACATACTCTTGATGTAAATTCGGGGAAGTTGTTGGTCATAAGCAGACGGCTCAGCGCCTGTTCTTTCTGACCGTGATAGAGTAAGTCGTTCCACTCGGGGATAAGGTTGTTCAGGGGACAGCCCGACATCATTCCGCAGAGCATTTTGCCGTTCTGACAGAACGGAACTCCGCAGTCCATACAGCGTGAAGCCTGTTCCTTGCGCTTTTCTTCACTGAGCGGTACGTGGAATTCGTTAAAGTCCTTTATACGCTCAAGAGGTTCCTTTGCTGCTGTTTCTGTTCTTGCATATTCAAGAAATCCTGTTGCTTTTCCCATGGCTCACGCCTCCTTTCTGATGAGCTCGAAGGCTTCTATCATAGCCTGTTCGCTGCTCACGCCTGATTTTTCCAGCTTGGTCACTGTCTTCTGTATCTTTGCATAATCGTGAGGTATTACCTTCTTGAAGCATGGCAGATAGCGCTCAAAATCAGCAAGTATCTGCTTTGCCTTTTCAGAGCCTGTAGCCTCTGCGTGCTCGGTGATGATAGCTTTCAGCTCGGCTATATCATCTTCCTCGGACACTATTTCAAGGGAAACAAGAGCCTTGTTGAGACGGGTGTAGAGGTCGTGCTCCTCGTCGAGAACATATGCTATACCGCCTGACATACCTGCGGCGAAGTTCTTTCCTGTGCGTCCGAGGATAACAGCGCGTCCGCCTGTCATGTACTCGCAGCCGTGGTCACCCACGCCCTCACAGACTGCTGTAGCTCCCGAATTTCTTACGCAGAAGCGCTCGCCTGCAACGCCGCTTATGAATGCCTTGCCCGAGGTAGCTCCGTAGAGAGCTACGTTGCCCACGATGATATTTTCGTCAGCCTTGAATGTGGAAGCCTTTGGCGGATTGAGTACAAGCTTGCCGCCTGAAAGTCCCTTGCCGAAGTAGTCGTTGCTGTCGCCCACGAGCTCCAGTGTAAGACCCTTTGGTATGAAAGCACCGAAGGACTGGCCGCCGCTGCCTGCACATTTAACAGTGAATGTGTCGTCAGCAAGTACGTTTTCACCGTGGATACGTGTTATCTCCGCACCTGTGAGAGTTCCGACAGAGCGGTCTGTGTTCACAACGTCAATGGAGATAGACTTGGAAGTTCCGTTTTTCAGCGCACTTCCCAGCTTCTTTATTATAACACGGCGGTCTATGGTGTTGTCAAGCTCAAAATCGTAAATATCTGCTGCATCGAAGTGCTTTTTGCCGCTCGCTGTGCTGTTTGCAAGTATATTTGTGAAGTCGATGTTCTTCTCAGCGGCGCTGTTCTTTATGCGGAGAAGGTCTGTGCGTCCGATGAGCTCGTCAACTGTGCGTATGCCAAGCTTTGCCATGTACTCGCGGAGCTCCTGTGCGATGAAGTGCATGAAGTTCACGATGTACTCGGGCTTGCCGCGGAAGCGCTTTCTCAGCTCGGGGTTCTGGGTAGCGATACCCATAGGACATGTATCAAGGTTGCATACTCTCATCATAACGCAGCCCATAGTTACCAGCGGAGCTGTTGCAAAGCCGAATTCCTCAGCTCCGAGAAGTGCTGCAACAAGTACATCTCTGCCTGTCATGAGCTTGCCGTCAGTCTCAATGCGGACTCTTGAACGGAGACCGTTGAGCATAAGTGTCTGGTGTGCTTCTGCAAGTCCAAGCTCCCAAGGAAGTCCTGCGTTGTAGATAGAGCTCTTTGGAGCTGCGCCTGTACCGCCGTCGTAGCCTGAGATAAGGATTACCTGAGCGCCTGCCTTTGCTACGCCTGCCGCAACAGTTCCAACGCCTGCTTCGGAAACAAGCTTAACGGAGATGCGAGCCTTGTCGTTGGCATTTTTCAGGTCGTAGATAAGCTGTGCAAGGTCTTCGATAGAGTATATATCATGGTGAGGCGGAGGTGAGATAAGTCCAACGCCTGCTGTTGAATGACGTGTCTTAGCGATCCAGGGATATACCTTTCCTGAGGGAAGATGTCCGCCCTCACCGGGCTTTGCGCCCTGTGCCATTTTTATCTGGATCTCCTGTGCGGAAACGAGGTACTCCGATGTAACACCGAAGCGTCCCGAAGCCACCTGCTTGATAGCTGAACATTTATCGGATTTCAGACGCTCGGGGCTTTCGCCGCCCTCACCGCTGTTAGACTTTCCGCCGATGCTGTTCATGGCTACAGCCATGCACTCGTGAGCTTCCTGAGAAATAGAGCCGTATGACATAGCGCCTGTCTTGAAGCGCTTGCAGATGCTCTCAACCGACTCTACCTCGTCGAGAGGTATCTCTGCGGCACTGTCAAAATTGAAGTCAAGGAGACTGCGGAGTGTGAGCTCGTTGTCCTCACGGGTAAGAGCCTCGGAATATTTCTTGAATGTATCGTAGCTGCCTGTCCATGCTGCCTGCTGGAGCAGATGTATAGTCTCGGGTGTGTAGAGGTGGTCGCTCTTGCCGCTGCGGAGCTTGTGGCTGCCTGCGCTCTTTACGTCGCTGCCAACGTGGAGACCAAGCGGGTCGTATGCGGCTGTGTGGAGAGCCTCTGTGCGGCGGCTGATCTCAGCAAGACCGATGCCGCCGATACGGCTGACAGTACCTGCGAAATAGCTGTCGATAAGCTCCTGAGAAATGCCCACAGCCTCAAACAGCTTGCTGCCCTGATAGGACTGGATTGTGGAGATTCCCATTTTTGAAGCTATCTTAACGATGCCGTGGAGAATTGCGCTGTTGTAGTCGTCCTCGGCTGCGTAGAAGTCCTTGTCAAGTGAGCCGTCCTCAATAAGTGAGCGGATAGTCTCATGTGCGAGATATGGGTTAACAGCACATGCGCCGTAGCCTAAAAGTGCTGCGAAGTGGTGTACCTCTCTTGGCTCTGCGGATTCAAGGATCATTGCAACAGCCGTGCGCTTCTTTGTGGAAACGAGGTGCTGCTGGAGTGCTGAAACTGCAAGGAGCGAAGGTATCGGACAGTGGTATTCGTCCACGCCGCGGTCGGAGAGTATAAGGATAGAAGCTCCGTCGCGGTAAGCCTTGTCAGCATCAATGAAAAGGCGCTCAATAGCCTTGTCCAGAAATGTGCCGATGTAATATGTGATGGGTATGACTGCACTTTTCAGTCCCTGCTGATTAAGGGCTTTTATTTTGAGCATATCCGTCTCGGTGAGGATAGGATTTTCGATCTTGAGAACGTGGCAGTTCTCGGGGCGCTCCTCAAGGATATTTCCGTCCTTGCCGATGTAAACGCTGGTGTCTGTAACGACCTCCTCACGGATAGCGTCAAATGGCGGATTCGTTACCTGAGCAAAAAGCTGGCGGAAGTAGTTGAAAAGGGGAGGAGACTGCTTGTCCAGCGGCGGCAGCGGGATATCGCTTCCCATGGAAGCAATGGGCTCTGCGCCTTTTTCAGCCATTGGCAGTATAGATGTGCGGATATCCTCATAGGAATAGCCGAATGCCTTGTGGAGTCTTGCAAGCTCGTCCTTTGAGTAAGTCTTTACGCCCTTGTTTGGGATATGGAGGTCGTGGAGGCGTACAAGATAAGCGTCCAGCCATTCGCCGTAGGGCTGGCGTGAAGCATAAGTGTTCTTGATCTCGTCGTCCTCGATGATGCGTCCCTGCTTTGTATCGGCAAGAAGCATCTTACCGGGACGGAGACGGTCCTTCTTTACTATCTTCTCAGGTGCGATATCGATGCAGCCTGTCTCGGAAGAAAGAATGAGGAAGCCGTCATTTGTTATGCAGTATCTTGACGGACGGAGACCGTTTCTGTCAAGGACTGCTCCCATAACGTCACCGTCAGAGAAAAGTATGGACGCAGGACCGTCCCATGGCTCCATCATAGTTGCATAGTACTGATAGAAATCGTACTTTGCCTTGGAGATTGTCTTGTCGTTCTTCCAGGGCTCGGGGATAGTTATCATTACTGCCAGCGGCAGAGGCATGCCTGACATTACCATGAATTCAAGGGCATTGTCAAGTCTTGCGGAGTCCGAACCTTTTACATTTATTGCAGGAAGTATCCTGTGCATATCGGCGCTGAGCGTCTCGCACGCCATTGTTTCCTCACGGGCAAGCATCTTGTCAGCGTTGCCTGTGATAGTATTTATCTCGCCGTTGTGTACGATTAAGCGGTTGGGGTGAGCCTTCTGCCAGCTTGGATTGGTATTTGTGGAGAAACGTGAGTGTACCATTGCGATAGCCGATGTGAAGTCCTCGCTCTGGAGGTCTGTATAGAATCTTCTCAGCTCATCAACGAGGAACATTCCCTTATATACGATAGTACGGCTTGAAAGCGAGCATACATATGTGTCCTCGTTGGACTGCTCGAATTCGCGTCTTGCAATAAAGAGCTTGCGGTCGAAGTCCAGACCCTTTTTGCAGCTGTCGGGACGCTTTACGAAAGCCTGCATGATACACGGCATGCTGTCAAGAGCCTTGTGTCCGAGGATAGAAGACGAGGTGGGGACCTTACGCCAGCATATGAACTCCATGCCGTTGTTGTCGATGATCTTTTCAAAGAGCTTCTTTGCGCGGTCGCGTCTCAGCTCATTCTGGGGGAAGAAGAACATGCCAACGCCGAAATCTCCGTCCTCACCAATGCTGTGACCGAGCTTTGCGGCTTCACTTATAAAGAAAGAAGAGGGCATCTGTACAAGTATTCCTACACCGTCGCCTGTCTTGCCCTCAGCGTCTTTTCCTGCACGGTGTTCCAGCTTTTCAACGATAGTGAGAGCATTTTCCACAACATATCGTGACTGTTCGCCATTGATGTTCACTACTGCTCCGATACCGCAGTTGTCATGCTCAAATCGGGGACTGTAAAGTCCCTGCTGCTGGTAAGGAGCCTCTGTTCTGAAATTGTCCATATCATTCACTAACCTTTCAATAATCCGAGCGCCATTGATCGGATTATAATAAAAAAGACGTTCATACAGACAGTATGCCTGCACGAACGCCCTTGTTGCTAAAATATATCTTATCACGTTAAAGCGCAAATGTCAATAGGCAAAACGTGGGTTTTTTAGCTTTCGTGAAATATATACAGTTATAATCTGCTAACATTGGTATAAAAATATGCGATACGTCAAATTTCAGAAAAGCTATTGACAAACTTCCTGCGAAGGACTATAATTTCATTGTAAACAGCAAGGGAGCTGCGGATATGGAATCCGTGGCTCTTTTTTTGAGTTTTTAGCGCTAATTCCATACACGAAGGGGTGTATGAAGTCTCAGGACTTCTGCACCCCTTTGATATTTATGCTGACTAAGGCGTCTGCGGATAACACAAAATGTATATCTTAAAAATCTCCCAGTTCCGCAGACTGCCTTTTTCATAAATGTATTTCAAGGAGCATAAGGAAAAATGTCAAAGTTCATTTTTGTAACAGGAGGAGTCGTTTCGGGACTCGGAAAAGGTATCACGGCTGCTTCGCTGGGCAGACTTCTCAAACAGCGGGGCTACAAGGTCACCATACAGAAGTTCGACCCGTACATCAATGTAGACCCCGGTACTATGTCACCCTTCCAGCACGGTGAGGTCTTCGTAACCGACGACGGTGCTGAGACAGACCTTGACCTCGGTCACTATGAGCGTTTCGTTGACGAAAATCTTTCGGTGCACTCCAATGTGACTACAGGAAAGATATACTGGAACGTCATTACCAAGGAACGCCGCGGCGATTACCTGGGCGGTACGGTGCAGGTAATTCCCCACATCACCAACGAGATAAAGGACAGAGTTTACAGCGCCGCAAATGAAGCAAACGCAGATGTGGTCATTACCGAGATAGGCGGTACTGTGGGCGATATCGAGTCCACACCTTTCCTTGAAGCCATAAGACAGGTATGCACAGAACAGGGACGCGAGAATGTATGCTACATACACGTTACTCTTGTGCCCTACATCACAGGCTCTGAGGAACTGAAATCCAAGCCCACACAGCACTCCACCAAGGAGCTCCTTTCAATAGGCATTCAGCCTGATATAATAGTCTGCCGCACGGAAAAGCGTATCCCCGACGATATGGCAGAGAAGATAGCCCTTTTCTGCAATATCCGCAAGGAGGACGTTATCCAGAATCTCACAGCGCCGTCGCTGTATGAGGTCCCGCTGTGGCTTGAGAATGAGGGACTTGCACATTCGGTATGCCGTCACCTCGGCATCGCAGACAATGCTCCCGACCTTACAGAATGGACAGAAATGGTCCGCCGCGCAGAGAACGCCCACAAGACAGTCACCATAGGACTTGTAGGCAAGTATGTAGAGCTCCACGACGCTTATCTCTCAGTTGCGGAGGCTCTGAGACACGGCGGTATCATCAATGATGCGGCAGTTGATATAAAGTGGATAGACTCCGAGAACGTTACCGCCGGAAATGCGGCTGAGACCTTCAGAGACTGCAACGGTATCATCGTTCCCGGCGGCTTCGGTCACAGAGGTATCGAGGGCATGGTTGAGTCCATACGCTACGCCCGTGAGAATAAGATACCATTCTTCGGTATCTGTCTCGGTATGCAGATGACAGTTATTGAATACGCCCGCAATGTGTGCGGACTTGCAGGTGCGGATTCAGCAGAGTTCGGTGAGACTCCGTACCCCGTCATCGACATCATGGACGAGCAGAGGAACATCGACCAGAAGGGCGGTACAATGCGTCTGGGACTTTATCCCTGCAAGCTGACAGAGGGGGCAAAGTGCCGTGAGCTTTACGGCGAGGAGCTCATATACGAGCGTCACCGCCACCGCTACGAGTTCAACAACGCATACCGCAAGATACTTACACAGAACGGACTTCACATCGCAGGAATGTCTCCCGATGAAAAGCTCGTTGAGATAGTGGAGCTCCCCGACCACCCATGGTTCATAGGAGTGCAGTTCCACCCAGAATTCAAATCAAGACCCAACAAACCACAGAAGCTCTTTGCGGACTTTATAAAAGCTTCCCTCGAGAATAAATAAGCCATTAGCCTTTAGCTATTAGCTATGGTGTCCCTTCGGGACAAAAAAACATAAATAATATCGCCCAGCGATACCTTTGGCTAACGGCTAAAGGCTTGACAAACGGAGGTAAATATAATGGAAAAGGTAACAGAATATTTTGGTTCAATGGTATTCGACGAGAGAGTCATGAAAGCTACTCTCTCCGAGAAAGTTTATAAATCACTGAAAAGAACGATAGACAGGGGTACTCCCCTTGATATCTCAGTTGCAAACGCTGTAGCAGCTGCTATGAAGGACTGGGCTATCGAAAAGGGCGCTACTCACTATACACACTGGTTCCAGCCAATGACAGGCGTTACTGCCGAGAAGCACGACAGCTTTATTACTCCGGCTCCCGACGGAAGAGTTATCATGGAATTCTCGGGCAAGGAGCTGGTCAAGGGCGAGCCCGATGCTTCTTCCTTTCCGTCAGGCGGACTCCGTGCAACCTTTGAGGCTCGCGGCTATACGGCATGGGACCCTACCTCATATGCATTCATCAAGGACGGCACACTTTACATTCCAACTGCATTCTGCTCATACACAGGTGAAGCACTGGATAAGAAAGTACCGCTTCTCCGTTCCATGGAAGCCCTCAACAAGCAGGCAATGCGTGTGCTGAAGCTCTTTGGCAACGAAAGCGTAAGAAGCGTCCGCACATCAGTAGGTCCCGAGCAGGAGTATTTCCTTGTTGACCGCGAGATGTGGAAAAAACGTAAAGACCTTATCATGACAGGACGTACACTTTTCGGCGCAATGCCTCCAAAGGGACAGGAAATGGAGGATCACTACTTCGGCTCTATCAAGTCAAGAGTTTCCGAGTACATGGCTGACCTTGACAAGGAGCTGTGGAAGCTCGGTATCCTCGCTAAAACAAAGCATAACGAGGTAGCTCCAGCACAGCACGAGCTTGCTCCTATATACAAGACCACAAACATTGCTGCTGACCACAATCAGCTCACAATGGAAGTAATGAAGAAAGTGGCAGAGCGCCACGGACTTGTTTGCCTGCTTCACGAAAAGCCTTTTGAGGGCGTAAACGGCTCGGGCAAGCACAACAACTGGTCTATCTCCACTGATACAGGCGTGAACCTGCTCTCTCCCGGTGAAACTCCCTACGAGAATGCACAGTTCCTGCTCTTCCTTGCAGCAGTTATCAAGGCTGTTGACGACTATCAGGATCTGCTGAGACTTTCAGTTGCTACCGCAGGCAACGATCACCGTCTCGGCGCAAATGAAGCTCCCCCCGCTATCATCTCTATCTTCTTAGGGGACGAGCTCACAGCTATTCTCGAAGCTATCGAGAACGACAAGCCCTACGGCGGTACTGCCAAGGAGAAGATGAAGCTGGGCGTTGATGTTCTTCCTCAGTTCAGCAAGGACACCACAGACCGTAATCGTACATCTCCTTTCGCATTCACAGGCAACAAGTTTGAGTTCCGTATGCTTGGTTCCTCCAACAGTATCTCCTGCGCAAACATTCACCTCAATGCTGCTGTTGCAGAGGTATTAAAGCAGTTTGCCGACAAGCTTGAGGGCGCCAAGGACTTCAACAAGTCACTCCACGACCTTATCAAGAAGACTATCAAGGAGCACAAGCGCATAATCTTCAACGGCAACGGCTATGACGACGCATGGGTAAAGGAAGCTGAAAAGCGCGGACTTTCCAACCTGAGAACTACAGCCGACTGTATGCCTAAGATATGCGACAAGAAGAACGTTGAAATGCTCACCTCCCACGGTATCTTCACCGAGGCTGAGATCTACTCACGCTGCGACATCATGCTTGAAAACTATGTCAAGTCCGTAAACATCGAGGCTCAGACAATGGTGGATATGGCTCGCAAGGAGATAATCCCTGCCGTTGCAAAGTTCGCCGCTGATACAGCTTCCGCAGTTGCAGTGAAGAAGAGCGTTTCCAAGGCTGCCTGCAAGTACGAGACAAAGCTGGTCGAGGAGCTGTCAGTCCTCATTGACGCAATGGACGATGCAACAACAAAGCTTGAAGCAACAGTTGCTAAGCTTAAAACTATCGGCGATATCAAAAAGGAGTCCGAATTCGTTCGTGACAAGATGATACCTGCAATGGATAAGCTCCGTGCAGCTGCCGACAAGGCTGAGACGATCACAGCTGAGGACTACTACCCATTCCCGGCATACGACAAACTTCTTTTCGGAGTGTGATATAAATGAGATTCACAAAAATGCACGGCTGCGGCAACGACTATGTGTATGTCAACTGTTTTGAGGAGAGCGTAAGCTCTCCCCAGCAGCTCGCAAAAGCAGTCAGCGACCGACACTTCGGCATAGGCTCGGACGGACTTGTGCTGATACTTCCAAGTGATACAGCAGACTGCCGCATGCGCATGTTCAATCCCGACGGCAGCGAGTCCGAGATGTGCGGAAACGCCATACGCTGTGTTGCAAAGTACGTCTACGACAAGGGCATTATTCACAAGCCTGTTGTAACTGTAGAGACGCTTGCAGGCATAAAAATTATCGAGGTCCACACCGACGAAAACGACATTGCACAGACACTTACAGTAGATATGGGAGCTCCCGTCATTGAGGCTGGGGAAGTTCCTGTTATTGCCGAAACTTCACCTGTTACCGATCTTATGCTATCGGCTTGGGGCAGGGAGTTTCGGTTTACCTGCGTTTCAATGGGCAACCCTCACGCTGTAACTTTCATCAGCGAAAATGTGAGTGAGTTTGAGGTCGAAAAATACGGAAAGGTATTCGAGTGTGACGAGCATTTTCCCCGCAGAGCGAATATTGAATTCGCGGAGATAGTTTCCCCCGAGCGCCTGAAAATGCGCGTGTGGGAGAGAGGCACAGGGGAGACCCTTGCCTGCGGCACAGGCACCTGTGCAACAGTGGCTGCGGCTTGTCTTAACGGCATATGCCCCCGCAAGCCCGTGACCGTTGAGCTGCTTGGCGGCGAACTGGTCATAGAGTGGAAAGAATCAGACGGACATATCTATATGACAGGTCCTGCGGAATATACATTTGAGGGAGATTACTATGGCAAGGTTTAATGAGAGATTTCTTGATCTGAAAGAGAGCTACCTGTTCAGCGAGGTGGCAAAGAGAGTAAGCGTATTCAAGGAGAATAATCCTGACAGGGACGTTATAAGGCTGGGTATCGGCGATGTTACACTGCCGCTTGGCAAGTCTGTAGTGCAGGCTATGCACGCTGCTGCCGATGAAATGGGAAAGGCTGAGACTTTCCGCGGCTACGGTCCCGAGCAGGGCTACGACTTCCTCAGAAAGGCTGTTGCAGGACACTATAAAGAGATAGGCGCAGATATAGACGAGGACGAGATATTCGTATCCGACGGTGCAAAGTCCGACACGGGAAATATCACCGACCTCTTTTCTGCTGACAATACAGTCCTCATTCCCGATCCTGTATATCCCGTGTATGTTGATACCAACACCATGAACGGCAGAAATATCGTCTACATGGACGGCAGTGCCGAGAACGACTTCCTCCCCATGCCCGACAGGAGCGTTCACGCGGACATCATTTATCTCTGCTCCCCAAACAATCCCACAGGCGCCTGCTATAACAAGCAGCAGCTTGAGGAATGGGTGGACTATGCTCTTGAAAATGGCGCTGTGATACTCTTTGATTCGGCTTATGAGAGCTTCATTTCCGATGATGACCTCCCGCGCACTATCTACTGCATCGAGGGCGCTAAGAAGTGTGCAGTTGAGTTCTGCTCGCTGTCGAAAACAGCAGGCTTTACGGGAACACGCTGCGGATATACCATAGTTCCGAAGGCTATAAAGTCACTGTCTCCTGACGGCAGAGAAATGAGCCTTAACAAGATGTGGAACAGACGTCAGACCACAAAATTCAACGGCGTTCCCTATGTGGTCCAGAGAGCTGCCGAGGCTGTATTCAGCCCCGAGGGACAAAAGGAATCAAAGGCTATGACAGCCTGCTATATGGAGAATGCACGCATCATCTCCGAAACCATGAACGAGCTTGGCATACGCTATACAGGCGGCGTCAATTCGCCATATATATGGTTTGAGTGCCCATTCGGCATGGACAGCTGGACATTCTTCGACCATATGCTTGAAAAGGCAGGCGTTGTAGGAACTCCGGGAGCAGGCTTCGGCAAGAACGGCGACCGCTGGTTCAGATTGACGGCTTTCAACAACAAGGAAAACACCATAGAAGCTATGAAGCGTTTCAGAAAGCTGTTTGAATAAGGGCTTCGATAAATACAAAAATAAAAGGACAGATGTCACGATTGTGAAGCATCTGTCCTTTTCTTATTATTTGGTATAGCAGAATCCGTCGTTTATTCGAGTCTCGAAATCCGTAACGGGAAGCGGTCTGTCAAAGTAGAAGCCCTGCGCAAGGTCGCAGCCGTTAGCGCTGAGGAGATTGACCTGCTCGATAGTCTCAACGCCCTCTGATATACATTCAAGACCTATTTCCTCTGTCATGGCGACTATATACTTGAACATTATGGTCTTTTGCATATAGTTTTCGGTGGTCCGGTCGGGTAGCAGGCTCTTGTCCAGCTTTACCACGTTCCACGGTATCTCTTTCAGGAGATTCAGTGAGGAGTAACCCGTTCCGAAGTCATCGACTGCGGTTGAGATGCCAAGCTCCTGCAAGCCGCTGATGATGCGCTTCAGGTCCTTGAACTCCACATCGGTGGTGGTCTCGGTGAGCTCTATCTCGATATATTCATGTGGAACATTATGTCTGTCGATTATATCGGTGATATGCTTTATAAGGTCCATATCCGACAGGTGACGGCGGGAGAAGTTGACCGATATCCTTACAACGTTCCTGCCGCTTTCCATCCACCTGCGTATATCGCGGCATACCGAGTCCAGCATATAGAAGTCAAGCTTGCATATGTCGCGTCCCTGTTCAAGAACGGGGATAAAATCTATAGGCGGCACAAGCCGTCCGTTGTGGAACCAGCGGCACAGAGCTTCCGCACCTACTACTTGGCGGCGCTGGATATCCACCTTTGGCTGATAGTATACAAGGAACTCCCTGTCCTCGAGAGCTCTCGGGAAGCAGGAGGTTATCTCGTTGTTGCGCTTGCTTCGGGCAAGGAGGGCGTCATCGAAGTACACGATGTCCTGCTTGGACGAGCCCTTGGCAAGGTGGAAAGCAATACTTACTCTGTCCATTATATCCGTGGGCAGGATAAAGCTGTCCATATCGGGTATAACGTAGACGCCTGCGGTGGCTGAGATAAGTATGCGCTCACCCTTAGCTTCGTCATAGACTATGCCCGTACCGTTGAGGAGGTGCAGTATTGCAGGGAGCTTTTCCTGCTTAATGAGAGTTATGAAGTTATCGCCGCCGATACGGCAGACGTTCTCGTATTCGTCGTCGAGCTTATCAGCGATAAGACCGATGAACTTCTTCATTACCATGGTGCCGTTTTCTCTGCCTATCTGCTGATTGACAAGGGAAAAGCGTTTCAGGTTGAAGTAAATGGCGGTATATTCGTCTACGCGCTCAGCCTTGTACAGTATCTTTACACACTTCATGAACTGGCGCATATTGAACATATCCAGATCGGTATCATAGAAGGTCAGGTGATGAGCGATACCGATAAGACGACTCTTGGCATGACTTAAGGTGAGAATATCCAGCAGGACGTCTATCCTGTGTTCCTCTGTCATGTCCCATGAGTAGTCGTCGGTGGACCATATCCTGTATATAGCTATATTTTCGTCACCTGTAGTAAATCGTTTGTTCAGGCAGACATCGTTCTCCCTGACGTGGTGTCTTTTTCCGTAAAAGCAGTAGTAATTGTAGATGTTGAGCTGCTCGGCAGCCTCGTTGTCGTAGGCGAACATCTCTATCTTGGTTATTTTCAGTACGGAGCAGATACCCTTCATTGCGGGAGTGATGTCGGAGTTGAGTGTGTCGGGATATTTTTGCAGATCTGAAATAAAATTTTCCAGTGCGGTCAGATAATCAATTTTTTTCATGCATATCCCCTCCGAACAGATGGTCATCTGTCAGATTTTTGAGCTCACCACATATATGCGGTGAACAGTCAGGAAAACTTAAAAAATTCCTGTGAACTCTATAAATATTTCATCACTATTATATCACAGTAATAACTTACAGTGATAAACATTTTATGAACTCCTTGTTAAATTTGCAGTGACCGTCCAAATTTTAAAAGAAAATTTGTGAATATTCTACAATGAGAGCCTGAAATTGTCTGCCAAAGGGTCATATTAAGGTGACATATTAAATTTCATCGGGTAAAATCTTTAAAGCAGAAAAGTGTTGACAGTTTTAATAGTGTATGGTATAATTTTTCTGACGGATAACGCTGTGTATATGCAGCGTTGGATATTTTTTTTGGAGGCTTTGATATGAAGAAAATAAGCGTAAAAACCAGCCGCCCCTATGAGGTGCTCATCGAGCGCGGAGCTCTTGCAAAGAGCGGAGAATACATCGCTCAGGTGACAGGCTCGAGAAAGGCTGCCATAATAACCGATGATAACGTGGAGAGACTTCATCTTCCCACAGTTCTTGAGTCCATGAGAGCAGCGGGCTTTGAGTGCTCGGTTTACGCTTTTCCAAACGGCGAGCAGTCAAAATGCATCGAGAATTTAGCCGAGATATACGACTTTCTCTGCAGCAGCGGCATCACAAGAAGCGACATCATCGTTGCTCTGGGGGGCGGAGTTGTGGGCGATATAACAGGCTTTGCGGCTGCTTCCTATCTCCGCGGAGTTGATTTTGTACAGATACCCACCACGCTTCTTGCACAGGTGGATTCCTCTGTGGGCGGCAAGACCGCAATAGACATCAGAGGCGGCAAGAACTTGGTAGGCGCTTTCAAGCAGCCTGCTCTCGTTATCTGCGACAGTGACGCCCTGAAAACTCTTCCTGACGAGGTGCTTTCCGAGGGCATGGGCGAGTGTATAAAGTACGGCATGATACGTGACGAGAAGCTCTTTGAGCTCATGGAGTCCCATAATCTTGACACAGTTGACGAGATAATGGACGAAATGGTATACAAGTGCATAGATATAAAGCGTCAGGTAGTTGAAAACGACGAGTTCGACAGGGGAGAGCGCATGATACTCAACTTCGGTCACACTCTCGGCCATGCTCTGGAGGGCTGGCATAACTACAAGGACTACGCTCACGGAGCAGGTGTTGCGGCAGGTATGTGCATGATAACCGATAAGCTGGCACCTCAGCTCTCGGAGAGACTGAAAAAGTGCTGTGCAGCCTATAAGCTCCCCACAGGAAGCGATATCCCCATGAGCGAGCTGCTTCCGTTCTGCTCAAAGGACAAGAAGAACGAGAAGAAGGACATTAACTACATAATCTGCAAAGAGGTCGGCAAGTGTGAGATAGTAAAGGTGCCTTTCACCGAGTTCTGCCGACTTATGGAGGGCTGAGCATGGATATAAGCATAAGACCATCAAAGCTCAGCGGCGACCTCAGCGTCCCCGCGTCGAAAAGCTGCGCTCACCGCTCTATAATATGCGCCGCTTTGGCTCAGGGAGTTTCACATCTCAGCGGAGTTACCATGTCCAAGGACATTGAGGCTACAATAGGCGCTATGACAGCCCTCGGAGCTGAATTCACCGTTAACGGCGGCGATATCACCGTTAAGGGAGCAGGTGGCAGAAAGGCTCAGGACTGCGTTATCGACTGCAACGAGAGCGGTTCCACACTGCGCTTCATTATCCCCATTGCAGCTGCTGTGGGCAGCAATACTGAGTTCCGCGGCAGAGGCAGACTTCCTCAGCGTCCTATCGACATATTTATCCGTGAGCTTGGCAAAAACGGTGTTAACTTCGACTACCAAAATACAATGCCTTTCATGGTCTCAGGCGGACTTAAAAGCGGCAGATTCGAGATAGAGGGCGATGTGTCCTCACAGTTCATTACGGGACTGCTCTTTGCACTTCCGCTTCTTGACGGGGACTCGGAAATAGTCCTTACCTCACATCTGGAATCCCGTCCCTATGTGGATATAACCATTGATACTCTGCGCCGTTTCGGCGTTTCCGTGGACGAGTCCGAAAACGGCTTCCGCATAAAGGGCGGTCAGTGCTACACCGCAAGGGACGAGCACATAGAGGGAGATTACTCTCAGGCGGCCTTCTTCTGCGTGGCAAATGCCCTCGGCTCTGAGGTAAAGCTTCACAATCTGGACGAAAACAGCGTTCAGGGTGACAAGAAAATCCTTGAAATTATCAGCGATATGTGTTATAATGGCAATATCGGCCATTACAGAACCGACTGCTCGGATATCCCCGACCTTGTACCCATTTTAGCTGTTCTGGGAGCCTTCGGCAGCGGCGATTCGGTAATATATAACGCAAAACGACTTAAAATAAAGGAAAGCGACCGACTTCAGACTACTGCGGCACTTCTGAACTCCCTCGGAGGAAATGTGGAGATAACCGACGACGGACTTATTATCCACCCCACGGGCGCTATGCACGGCGGTACTGTTGACAGCTTCGGCGACCACAGGATAGTCATGGCAGCTGCTATCGCTGCTACTGCTATCGACGGCGAGGTCATCATCAGAGGAGCTGAGGCTGCGGAGAAGTCCTATCCTGCTTTCTTTGACGATTACAGAAAACTCGGAGGTAAGGCAAATGTCATCATTCTGGAATAATAGGATATCTGTGTCCATGTTCGGTGAAGCTCACGGACCGGCCATAGGCGTTACTGTGGACAATCTCCCCTCGGGAGAATATATCGACGCCGAGGAGCTTGCACGTTTCATGGCAAGAAGATATTCGGGCGGCAGCGCACCTGCTGTGAATTCCATGCCCCACATCATGTCGGGCATATTCAATGACCGTACTACAGGGACTCCGCTGTGTGCTTTTCTCCAGAATACAGATACATCTGCCCCTCAGCACGATAATCTTGACAGCCTTGCCCGTCCCGGTCATGCCGATTATACGGGCACTATGCGCTACAGAGGCTTCAACGACGTCCGTGACGGCGGACACTTCTCCGACAGACTTACAGCGCCCCTCTGCTTTGCAGGAGCTGTCTGCGCCCAGATACTTGAAAGGCGCGGCATCTATACGGGAGCTCATATACTTCAGATACACAACATCAAGGACAATCCCTTCGACCCTGTGAACATCACCCGAGACGGTGTACTCAGTGTGAGAAACAAGGATTTTCCCGTTATCAACGACCGCAAGGGCTGGGCTATGATAGAGGATATCAACAAGGCTCACGAGGGCGGCGAATCACTGGGCGGAGTCATCGAGTGCGCTGCGGTAAATGTTCCCGCGGGTATAGGCTCGCCTATATTTGACGGACTTGAGAACAACATCGCACAGCTCATCTTCGGTATCCCCAACGTCCGCGGACTTGAATTCGGAGCAGGCTTCCTCTCAGCAAAAATGGTGGGCAGCCAGAACAATGACGAGTTCTATGTAAACGACCACGGTCACGTACTCACAAAGACCAATAATCACGGCGGTATACTTGGGGGTATATCCTCGGGAATGCCCATAACTCTCAGGGTGGCTTTCAAGCCCTCGGAGTACGTGGCAGGAGAGCAGAATGCTGTGAATTACCGCGATATGACCAGCGAGACCGTTGAGAGCGTAAAGCATATCCCGTGCAGCGTCCCTGCGGCAGTACCCTGCGTAGAAGCTGCTGTGAATATAGCCCTCCTTTCACATATGCTGGACTATCCGAATTTCTGTTAAGGTGACATTTATGCAGGACGAAAACATCATGAAAATGGCAAAGCGTGCGGATACGGAAATAAAGGATATCCCCACGCTGAATATACTGCTGTGCTATCTGCTTTATAAGATAGACCGTCCCGTAAGTCCCGACCAGCTTTACGATATAGCTATCGGCACAGGGATAATCAATTACTTTTACTATCAGGATTCTATCGGCTATCTGCTGAAAAACGAGCTTGTAACTATCGAAAAGGACAATAACGGCTCGGAGACCTATATTCTTCAGCCAAAGGGCAGAGAGTGTGCAAAGCAGCTGAAAAACTACGCTCCCAAGTCCTACAGGGACAAGCTGGTGCTGGCGGCGCTCCGTTACTTTGCCCGCATCAAGTACGAAAAGGAGCTGAAAATAGAGTACGAGCCTGTAGGCAACGGCTATTACGTCCATGTAAGGTGCATAGACAATACCTTTGACCTTATGGACCTGAGGCTTTATGCTCCCGATATGACACAGGCGAAGCTCATAGGCGAGAAGATACTTCTCAATCCTGCGGGCTTTTACGGAAAGGTCATAGAGGTAGCCCTCTCCAATGAGGAGCAGCCCTACGACCTCAGCGACAATTGACGACATAAGGAGCTGTTTTTTGCAGCTCCTTTCTTAGTTAGTTATTAGTTAATAGTGATCAGTGCTTAGTTTGAGGAAACATAAATGAAGTACATTTTAAGACATTTCCGAGAGAGCGAATATCCCCTTCTTGAGGACTTCCTGTACGAAGCTATATTTATCCCCGAGGGAGTCGAGCCTCCGCCCCGTGATATAGTCAGTAAGCCCGAATTGCAGGTATATGTTGTGGATTTTGGCAGCAGAAAGGGCGACCTTGCGCTCTGTGCGTTTGCAGACGGGAAAATAGTCGGAGCTGTATGGGGCAGGATAATGAACGACTACGGTCATATCGACGACGAAACGCCCTCCCTTGCCATTTCGCTGTATAAGGAGTTCAGAGGAAAGGGCATAGGTACTGCGCTTATGAGAGCTGTAATAGCTGCTTACAGAGAGGCAGGCTATAAAAGGCTGTCGTTGGCAGTTCAGAAAGCCAATTACGCAGTGAAAATGTACGAAAAGGTCGGATTTAAGACAATTTCGGAAAACGATGAAGAATACATAATGACCATAAATAGAGAGTAGAAAGTAGAAGGCAGCTCATGAAGCTGTCATGCTGACTGACAACTGATCACTAACCACTGATCACTGAACAGGAGAAATATATGAAATACGGACTTGTACTTGAGGGCGGCGCTATGCGCGGACTTTTTACCGCAGGCGTTATTGACGTCCTAATGGAAAACGAAATAACATTCGACGCGGCTGTGGGAGTTTCCGCAGGTGCGGCATTCGGCTGCAACTACAAATCGGCACAGATACGCCGCGCTATCCGCTATAATACCCGATTCTGCAAGGACAAGCGCTATTGCAGCACCTGGTCGCTGATAAAGACGGGGGATATGTTCGGGGGAGAGTTCTGCTATCACACTATTCCCGACAAGCTTGACCTTGTTGACACTGAGACTTTCAACAACTCGCCCATGGACTTCTGGGTGGTGTGCACCGATATAACAACAGGCAAGGCGGTCTATCACAAGTGCGGACACCTCTGCTACGACGAGCTTGAATGGATACGCGCATCGGCTTCCATGCCGCTGGCGGCACGTATCGTAGAGGTAGGGGGCTACAAGCTGCTTGACGGCGGTATTTCCGACTCGATACCCCTGAAATTCATGGAGAGCCGCGGCTGCGAGCGCAATGTGGTGATCGTGACCCAGCCCCGTGACTATGTGAAGAAGCCTGCGGGAGCTCAGAAGCTCATAAAGCTGAAATACCGCAAGTATCCCGAGCTTATAAAGTCCATAGAGAACCGCCACAAAATGTACAACGGAGAGCTTAAATATATCCGCTCCGCTGAGGAAGCAGGCACAGCCTTTGTTATCGCTCCGCCTGAGGCGCTGCCCATTGGACATATCGAGCACGACCCCGAGGTAATGCTGGAGGTCTACCGCATAGGCAGGCGCATAGCCAACGAAAATCTTGAAGCGCTGAGAGATTTCCTTGGCATAGAATAAGCTGTAGGGGCGGATATTATCCGCCCGTTAAGGGACGCCCTCTCTTGCAGGGCGTCCCTCTTAAAAAAACAGTCCACCGGACTGGTTTTTTAATTCACCCTTGCGGAGCGCCTGTCGTATTCGGGGCGCTGCCCCGAACCCCACAAGGGCTGTCAGCCCTTGACCCGACCAAAGGGAGTATACTCCCTTTGGAATCCCATTCATAGTTATTTTTAGTATCAAAAAAAGCCGAAGAACGTGATGTTCCTCGGCTTTTTTATAAGCGTGGCATTACATTTTTTTTAAAGCTGATTTTACAGGCTCGGTTATGAGCAGGCTGAGTACAAGCTTACCCAGGTCAAATGGGATAAACGGGAAAACGCATATTTTCATGGCATTAAGGAAGCTCATATGGTTTTCGCCCTTGGAATAGCCGAAAACGAACCATACTGTTCCGAAAGCGTAGCATACCGCAAGTCCTGTGAGCATGAGAGCAATGCGCCACGGCAGCTTGTCTCCGAGAAGCTTTGTCCCTGCCCAGTAAATAAGAGCGATAAATATAAATCCTATGATATAGCCGCCCGTAGGACCTGCGAGGACGCCAATTCCGCCCTTGAAGCCTGAGAATACGGGAAGTCCCACTGCTCCCAGAAGCAGGTAAACCAATATGGAGAAAAGTCCGTTTCTGCCGCCGAGAAGATTCACTGCGCAGAATACCGCAAAGATCTGGAGAGTGACCGCGATAGCTCCGATGGGTATGGATATCCATGCGCAGACCGCTGTAATTGCGGCAAACATGGCTATGAGTACCAGCTCCTTTGTTGAGAATTTGTTTGTGTTCAATGCTGTCTGATCGTTCATGGTAAGAACTCCTTTTGTCTGAGATGAGTATATTATATCACAGCTTTTTATGAATGTCAACCCCTTACAATAAATTTGGTTGACAATGACTTGAGATAGTTTTGCTTGTTAGTATTGATATTTCAGAGAAATTATGTTATAATTATAAGAATAGATTTTGCGAGGTGTTAAAAGACATAATGAATAAAACCAGTGAATTCCGCGACATTATAGATATAAAGCGTATCAAAGCCGACTATGACACGGGACTTACCTCTGAGCAGGTGCAGCAGAGAGTGGAAGAGGGCATGGACAACAAGCCCGTGGAAGCTCCCTCAAAAACGGTCAAGGAGATACTGGCAGACAATATCTTCACGTACTTCAACCTTATTTTCGTTATACTGTCAGTTCTTCTTATAGTTGTGGGCTCTTACCGTGACCTTACATTCATGCCCATAATCATTGCCAATGCTCTTACGGGTATCATTCAGGAGCTGCGCTCCAAGTCCGTACTGGACAAGATATCGGTGCTGAACGCTCCCGTAACTACTGTAGTCCGTGACGGCGAGGTCAAGACAGTTCCCTCAAAGGATCTTGTTCTTGACGATATCGTTATATTCAAGGCAGGCAACCAGATAAGTGCCGACGCCATAATAGTTGAGGGAAACGTGGCTGTCAATGAGTCCCTCCTTACAGGTGAATCCGACGAGATAAACAAAAAGCCCGGGGACACCCTCATGTCGGGAAGCTACATCGTTTCCGGCTCATGCCGTGCAAGACTTGAAAAGGTGGGCAGAGAGTCCTACATCTCACGCCTTACCATACAGGCTAAAAAGTCCAAAAAGGGTGAGCAGTCCGAGATGATACGCTCACTGAACAGGATAGTAAAGTTTGCGGGCTTCGCCATAATACCTATCGGAAGCCTACTGTTCTATCAGTCCTACTATATAAACCATGACACTATCAAGGAAAGCGTGCAGTCAATGGTTGCTGCTGTTATCGGTATGATACCCGAGGGACTTTTTCTCCTTGCCAGTGTTGCTCTCGTGATCAGCACCATGAAGCTTGCTCTCGGCAAGGTTCTGGTCCATGACATGAAATGTATCGAGACCCTGGCGCGAGTTGATGTGCTTTGTGTGGACAAGACGGGTACTATCACCGAGAACACCATGAATGTTTCCGCAGTAGTTCCTGCCTCAGATGAGTATGACGATGACGTTATAGACGGACTTATCAGTGACTTTGCCGCAGCTCAGGACTCCGACAACGAGACAATGGCAGCCATAAAGAACCACTTCCACAGACCTGCGGGAAGATATGCAGTAGCTTCTACGGGCTTCTCCTCAGAGTTCAAGTACAGCAGCGTAACATTCGAGCGTGACTCCTACGTAATAGGAGCTCCCGAATTTGTCATGAAGGACAGGATAAAGGAGCACAAGGAGCTTCTTGACTCCTACAGCCGCAAGGGCTACAGAGTGCTTGCCTTTGTGAAGTACAGGGGCATACCCGACGGAAAGGCGCTGAAAGACGCCGTAGAGCCTGTGTGCTTTGTCATAATGTCCAATCCTATCAGAAAGAACGCTCCCGAGACGTTCAGATACTTTGCCGAGCAGGGCGTGGAGATAAAGGTAATATCGGGCGATAATCCCGTGACCGTATCCGAGGTGGCCAAGCAGGCAGGCATCAAGAATGCAGGGGAGTACGTTGACGCGACGACCCTTACAACAGAATCCTCTATAAAGGACGCAGTAAAGCGCTATACAGTATTCGGCAGAGTTACTCCCGAGCAGAAGCGCAAATTCGTCCGCGCACTGAAAAAGGCAGGCAAGACTGTTGCTATGACGGGCGACGGCGTAAACGACGTGCTTGCACTTAAAGATGCGGACTGCTCCGTTGCTATGGCTTCGGGAAGCGACGTTGCGGCGCAGGCTGCACAGCTTGTGCTCCTTGAGTCTGACTTCTCAAAAATGCCCGATGTTGTAGCCGAGGGACGAAAGGTAGTAAACAACCTTGAGCGCTCGGGAAGCCTGTTCATCGTAAAGAACATCTTCTCGCTGATAATATCCGTGCTTTTCATTTGCTTCGGACTGGCTTATCCGCTGAAGCCCTCACAGATATCCCTCATAAGCATGTTCACCATAGGACTTCCCGCATTTGTACTGTCACTTATGCCCAACCGTGATATAATCCGCGGACGGTTCATAATGAATATCCTGCTGAAGGCGCTTCCTGCGGCACTTACGGACGTGCTTGTGGTCTGTGCAATGGTATTCTTCGGCAACATCTTCAATGTTGCCCCCACGGATATAGCTACGGCTTCCACCATACTGATGAGTATCGTTGGCATGATGATAGTGTTCCAGATATGCAAGCCTATGGATATGTACAAGATGTGGATGTGCATAGGCTGTACGGTTGGACTTGTGTGCTGTATGATATTCGTAAGCGACCTCTTCGCCATAACCTCTATGTCAAACCGCTGTATACTTCTCTGCGTGAACTTCTCTATCATCGCAGAGCCCTGCCTGAGATACCTGACGCTCATAACCAAAAAGGTGCAGGACTTCTTTATCAGGGAAGAATGATAAAAACAGTCCCGAAAGCTGAAAAACATATGCTTTCGGGGCTTATTTTTTATACTGATACTGCCATTTCACATGGTTTTCACAAAAGTGCGCGGAAATTCCACATTTCAGACGGGATATTCCACTTTCGCTCCATTTATCTCTCAAATACCTGCGCTATAATACAATCATAGAAACAAACACAACTCCGATGTGAAAGGAAGTAGTATTATGAAAAAAACATATATAACATCAGCTTTGATCATGGCAGTAATGGCAGTCTCAATGACAGGCTGCGGAAACAGCTCCGTAAAGAATACATCAGCCGATACCAAGGAAAAGACCGTGGTATCAGAAAGCACAGAAACCACCGAAAAAACAGCAAAGTCTGAAAAAGCTTCTGCTGACGAAAAAAACAATACCGCTGAGATAAAGCAGCTTTTAAGCACTTCGCAGGAAACAACATTTACTGAGCGCGACCTTGAACAGACTGCGGATACCAGCGAATCGAAAAGCATAACCGTTTCCGACAGCAAGACTATCGATATAACCGATGAGGTCGTGTATATCGTAAGCGGAAGTGCTGAAAACTGCACTATCAGGATAGAAGCAGACGATAACGCAAAGGTACAGCTGGTCCTTGACGGCGTTGAAATAGAGAACGATGACTTCCCTGCAATATATGTAGTTTCGGCTGACAAGGTATTTGTGACAACCACCGACAGTGAGAATACTCTCACAGTCAGCGGAGAGTTTACAGCAGACGGTGACACCAACACCGATGCGGTCATCTATTCCAAGGACGACCTTGTACTCAACGGCACAGGCACACTTAACGTAACATCGTATTACGGCAACGGTATCACCTGCAAGGACGATATGAAGATCACAGGCGGCACATACAATGTAAAGTCTGCTCTGGACGCATTTGAAGCAAACGACTCTATCTCGGTATATGACGGTACCTTCAATATCACCGCAAACAAGGACGGTTTCCACTGCGAGAATGACGAAGCCGAGGGAAGTATCACTATTTCAGACGGCACATTCACTATCAACGGTGGAAGTGACGGTATACAGGCTTGCGCAGTTCTCCAGATAGACGGCGGCGACTTCGATATCACAGCCGCAGAAGGTCTTGAAGCTACATACATAGTTATCAATGACGGCAATATCACTATAGATGCCAGCGATGACGGTATCAACGCTTCAACAAGCACCAGCGCTTACGAAACAGCGATCGTTTTCAACGGCGGAAACGTAAATGTTTCAGTAGGTCAGGGCGATACGGACGCAATAGACTCCAACGGCTCGATATATGTTAACGGCGGAACGATAAATGTTACAGCTCAGATGTCCTCATTTGACTACGACAGAACTGCCGAATTCAACGGCGGTACAATCATAGTCAACGGACAGGAAGTCTCAGAGATACCTCAGAGCATGATGGGCGGCGGTATGCGTGGCGGTATGGGCGGCGGCTTCGACGGCGGCTTCGGAGGCGGACGCAGCGGCAGATTCTAAGTGGACAATTTGAAAAAGTCAGATAATTCTAAGCAAGGGATTCCAAAGGGACTTTGTTCCTTTGGTCAGGTCAAGGGCTGACAGTCCTTGCGGGGGTCGGGGCAGAGCCCCGGATTCGACAGGCGTCTCGCAAGAGAAGGCGTCCCCTAATAAAAAAGCTGTTAACAAACGGGGCGCTCTTTACAAAAGGGCGCTTTTCGTGTATAATATTAACAATAAAAACTGCGGAGGTGTATTATGCCGAGGATACTTATAGTTGACGATGAACCCAATATAGTCACTCTCATAAGCCGATATGCTCAGAGAGAGGGCTATGATACCGTTTCGGCTTCTGACGGAAGAGAGGCTATAGACAAGTGCAGAAAAGAGGATTTCGATGTTATTGTCATGGACGTTATGATGCCTGATACGGACGGATTCACTGCCTGCAAGAAAATAAAGGAATTCAAGGATATTCCCGTTATAATGCTCTCTGCAAGAGGTACGGAGTTCGATAAGCTCTTTGGCTTTGAGGTGGGCGTTGACGACTACGTTACAAAGCCCTTTTCTCCTGTGGAGCTCATGGCGCGTATAAAAGTAGTCATAAGCCGCAAGCCCGTGCAGGCTCCCGACAATGACAGCAGGCATATCATGGTGGGCGGCGTAGATATAGACACTCTCGGCAGAACAGTTGTGATAGACGGAGAGAAAGCCGACCTTACCGCAAAGGAGTATGCGCTGTTTCTTTTGCTTGTAAAGAATAAGGGCATAGTCCTTTCCCGTGACAGGATACTCAATGAGGTATGGGGCTACGACAGCTTCGGCGTGGACAGAACTGTTGACTGGCAGATAAAGCTGCTTCGCAGCAAGCTGGGAGCCTACCGCGACAGTATAAAAACAGTCCGAGGGGTGGGATATAAATTTGAAACGTAAGACAAATTCATTCCGCATAAAGCTGCTCAGCTATTTTGTGTTTTTTACTGTTGTGATATTCACTGTCCTGTGGCTTTTGCAGACGGTATTCCTGCAAAAATTCTACAACAGCATGATAATCAGGAATACAGTCAGGGTGGCTGATAAAATAGGTGCCGAGAGCAATAACACCGATATAAGGTCATATATCGATGATATTTCAAGGAACAACTCCATACTTGTATTTGTTACGGATACAAGCGGAAATATTCTTTACAGCTCCGATGAATACAAAAAGGGGCATAAGTTCCGCGATGACCGTGACGACTTCCGCGGCAGTGAGGGCGGGAATGATATGGAAATGCGCTTCCGCTACAGGGAGCTCCCCGATAACTACTCCGAATTCCTCAAGGCTGTCAATTCCTCCGACAGCGGTGAAGCCGAGATACAGACAAACGACCTCTACGTATACGGCAGGTTCATAGACTTCTGCGGCAGCGACGAGAAAGCTGTCCTTTATATCGGAACGACACTTAATGCAGTGGGCTCGACTGCCCGTATCATACGGGTACAGCTGATATGGGTGACTTTGCTGTCCATAATTATCGGCTTTGTGCTTGCACTTTTCATGTCAAGAAGCTTTTCACGTCCTATCTCACAGCTCAATGAAAAAGCCCACAGGCTTGGTGGAGCCGATGACGATGTGAATTACAATGAGGGCTTCTGCACAGAGCTCGACGAGCTGAACAGGACTCTTGATACTACCTCCGAGAAGCTGAAAAAGAACAAGGAGTTCCAGAATGAGCTCCTTGCAAATGTGTCCCACGATCTGCGCACTCCTCTTACCATGATAAAGGGCTATGCGGAAATGATTAGGGATATCTCACGCGAGGACGAAAAACAGTGTGCGGAGGACGTTGCGGTCATCGTTGAGGAGGCGGACAGACTGACTGCACTGGTGAATGAGATACTTGAGTACTCCGAGCTACAGATGTCCGACAGTGAGCCTGTGATGAACGATGTTGACCTTTGCGAGACAGTATCGTCAGTCGCCGACAGCTTTGAAAAGCTGTACTCTAAGGACGGATATGTTTTCGAGCGCAGTATCGCCGAGAATGTCCATGTAAAGGGCAACGCTTCAAGGCTTCGGAGAGCTGTATACAATCTTCTTGACAATGCTGTGCGCCATGCAGGCGAGGATAAATGGACAGGCGTCACATTAAGGACAGACAGCGGAAAAGCGATAATCGAGATATCCGATCACGGAAACGGCATTGCTGCCGATGAGCTTGAACGTATCTGGGACAGATACTATACCAAGCGTCAGCGCAGCGGAAAGGGCGTCTCGGGACTGGGACTTGCTATCGTAAAGCAGACAGCCTCTATGCATAACGGCAGCTGCTCGGCTGAGTCTGAGCAGGGGAAGGGAAGTACCTTCCGTATTGAACTGGATATGAAATAACAGAAAGGAGCAGTCATAAGACTGCTCCTTTTATTACTTCCTGCCGAAAAGGCCTTTTTTCACATATGGCTCTGAGGTTATATCCAGCACCTTGTAGCCGTCCTTTTCGATAACCTCCCTGAGTGCAGCGCTGTCAAGCTCGTTTTCGGAGATGACCTCGGTAATGCCCTTGCTGTGTGAGGAATTGACTTTTTTGGGTGAAACTGCGGCGCGGACAGCGTCGTTTACGTGAGCTTCGCACATGCTGCACATCATGCCCTCGATCTTTATAATAGTTTTGACCATAGTATGTTCTCCTTTAAGTTAGTATTAACTGACATATTAATTTTACTCCTTTTTTTAGGCAATGTCAATAGAAATCCCCAAAAAGAATGTACACTCTGACTTGTGCGAATCCACGGAATCGGATTGACTTTTTGCGGAAAATATGGTAAAATATGTATTGTCAGTTTGATCTTTCTTTGAGAGGAGAAAAAACCATGATAACGAAAACCAAGAGAGCTGCGGCTGTTATTGCAGCTTTATTTATGATATTAACACTAATGATGATATATCCTTTCGGACTCTCGGCTCACGCTGCTGCATATGCGGTATGGCCTACAGAGCCCAAGTTCAGGAATATAACCACATACTTTGACGCTGCGAGAAATGTGAACGACGTTTCGGGATACCACAACGGTATCGATATAGAAGCCGACGGCGGGAGCAATATCTATGCGGCTGTCAGCGGTAAGGTAGTAGCTGCTGAGTGGATGGACGCTTACGGCTATACTGTCATAATCCAGCACCCTGACCTTGGAGTTTATACCTTCTATGCACATGCTTCACAGGTGCTGACCAGTGCAGGAGCTCAGGTCAATCAGGGCGATGTTATCGCACAGGTTGGAAGCACGGGTAATTCCTCAGGCAACCATCTTCACTTCGGTATCTGCGATTCCTTACAGGCAGGCTGGCCTGCACGTACATATTATGACCCGATGACATTTTTCGCCTATTCCGATAACAACGGCGGCGGAAACAGCAGCAATGCTCCGAGCAGCTCCGCAGCTAACAAGTCCGACTGTAACTGCACCGAGGATTATGCAGGTGAGTATACCACAAAGGGCGTAGTTACATATCTTAACATCAGAGCCGACCACAATACGTCTTCCGCTGTTGTGGGAGAGATACCCGCAGGTGCTGAGTTCATCGTAACAAAGGGCAACGGCGAGTGGGCTCACGTTGAGTATAACGGCAAGACGGGATTTGCTTCCATGGCTTACATGGAGAAAAAGGCAGAGCTCAAATCCGAAATAAAGATCGATAATGTTACTGCTCCCGAGGGAACACTTGAAAAGGGCAAGACCTTTTCCATAAAGGGAAATATCACCTCAAATCTTGTGCTTACCAAGGTATACGGCGGTGTTTATTTCCGAGACGGTGAGGCTACGAGCCAGTGTGCCGAGGCGGCTCCCAATACCATAAAGTATGATCTGTCAGCATATTTTGACAAAAATATCGCGTTCAATGCTCTGGGCGACGGTGAGTACACCTACAAGATAGTTGCTGAGGACAAGAGCGGCGCAAGCGTTGAGCTGGTAAAGAGCGACTTTACTATCGGAAAGGTGGAAACTGTCAGTGTTCTCGGTGATCTCAACAACGACGGCAAGCTCAATGTGTCGGATATAGTTGCACTCCAGAGCTATATTCTCGGCAAGAGCAAGGATTTCACCAAGGAGCAGTACCTTGCTTCCAACATGAATAAGGACGGCGCAGTGGATATATTTGATCTTACAGAGCTCAAACGGGCAGTAGTCAAGGCAACAGAATAAACAATAAACAGCCATAAGGAAAATATACTCCTTATGGCTGTTTATGATGAATATTGACTGTATCCCCTGACAACGATATTATAAGTGCTCAGAAGTCGTATTCGTAATTGAGATACTGTGAGATAGCCGCATAAAGCTCGGGGTGGGAGTGCTTTGTGCGCAGAGGCTTCATGTTCATATCGGTGAAGCAGTGTGTTGAGCTTCCCTCAGCGCATACTTCTCCGCTCCTGCGGCTTACTACCTTGTATACAAGGTGAATGGTAGCTCCGTTGAACTTATCCATTTTTATGTATACCGCAAAGGGCTCGTCGAAGGTAAGGGGACGCTTGAAGCTTGAATCAAGGGCAAGGCAGGGCATAAGTATACCCATTGCCTCTATTTTTTCAAATGGCAGACCTGCTTCTGACAGGTAGTGCATGCGGGCTTCCTCAAAAATGCGGATATAGTTAGAGTGGTGTACTACTGCCATTTTATCGGTCTCGTAGTAGAATACTTTTCTTTCATATGGTCTGAGCTTTTTCAAAAAAAGACTTCCTTTCATTGTAAAAATATGATATAATGAATGCAAGTATTCATTATAATTAGCGGGGTGGATCATGAAGCTTAAAAAATTTCTCAGCAGTATACTGAGTTCAAATGCGGCATTTGTCATACTGCTTTTATTGCAGATAGGCTTCCTTATGCTTGCCGTAACAAGTCTGGGCGAGCGTTTTGTGTTCTTCTATATCGCGCTTATAGCGCTGGATATCGTTCTGGTCATATACATTACCAACAAGAGCGAGCCCATATCCTACCGTGTGGCATGGATAGTAATGATAAGTGTTTTCCCGCTTCTCGGCGGAGTATCCTATCTGTACATCAAGCTCACACAGCAGTTTCCAAAATCTCTCGATATGCGCAATCAGAAGCAGACCCGTGAGCTCCTTGTGCAGGACGAGGAGGTCATGGCGGAGCTGGAAGTCAGATGTCCCGATTCGGTGAATCTTGCACGGTACGTGGCTAACTACGGCATGTATCCCGTTTACCGCAGTACCTGTGCGGAGTATTTCAGCCTTGGAGAAGAACAGTTTTCAAAGCTGGTGGAAGAGCTTGAAAAGGCTGAGCGCTTCATATTCCTTGAATTCTTCATAATAACCGAGGGCTATATGTTCGATGTTATGTCGGAGCTCCTCATACGCAAGGCGAAGTCGGGAGTTGACGTGCGGCTGATGTACGACGGCATAGGCACGGGAATGCTCAACTCCATGAAGCCATTCAGAAAGCTGTCTGAAAACGGCGTCAAGTGCAAGGTGTTCAACCCTTTCCGTCCCATGGTGTCATCGGTACAGAACAACCGCGACCACCGCAAGATAGTCATAATCGACGGTCATACCGCATTCAACGGCGGTACCAATCTTGCCGATGAGTATATCAACCGTAAGGAGCGCTTCGGACACTGGAAGGATACCGCTGTAATGATACGGGGGAAAGCCGTGTGGAATTACACGGTCATGTTCATGCAGCTCTGGGAGAAGTCCGAGAGCAAAGAGATACGCAGATTTGCTCCCGTAATAAAAGCTGATGCGGTACCTGCCGTCAGTGACGGCTTTGTGCAGCCCTTTTCGGATTCTCCTCTTGACGAAGAGCCTGTTGGCAAAAGCGTGTACCTTGAGCTTATCAACAACGCAAGGAGCTGCGTGTGTATTACCACGCCCTATCTGATACTGGACGAGGAAATGACCAATGCACTGGGCTTTGCGGCAAAAAAGGGAGTGGACGTGCGCATAATAACGCCACATATCCCCGACAAGTGGTATGTTCACATGATAGCGTGGAACAACTACAGCCGTCTCACGGCTATGGGAGTGAAGATATATGAGTACACTCCCGGATTTATCCACGCCAAGACCTGCATAGCCGACGGTACATCTGCGGTAGTAGGCACCATAAATTTTGACTACCGAAGCTTCTACCTGCATTTTGAGTGCGGCTCTGTGCTTTACAACAGCTCTGTTATCGGAGACATATATGCGGATTTTGAACGCACTGCGGCTGTATCGGAGCTAATTACCGCCGAAGCCTGCGAGAAACGTTCTGTATACAAAAAAATAGCGGGAGCAATACTTAATATTTTTGCTCCCTTGCTGTGACGGATTTTTTAGTGTGATGTGTGATGTGACTTAGTAGAAGAATTAAAGAGCAGCAATTGAAAGGACAGCTTAGGGCATAGCCCTGAGCCGTCCTTTTTGTTGTGTCAGAAGTAATCCCTTGCAAGGATACTGTATATGCATACGTCAGTGATACCCGACTGAATGAGCTCGGAGCTTCTGAGGGTCCCCTCATAGGTGAGACCGCATTTTTCCAGAACACGCCCCGAAGCCTTGTTTCTGGTATCGTATTTGGCTTCTATCCTGTTGGCGCCGACCTCCTCGAAGAAGAACTGTATCACAGCGGCGCATGCCTCCGTAACATAGCCCATGCCCCAGTAGCCCGAGCCGATGCAGAATCCCACCTCTACGGTCTCGGTATCGTTGTTTACGGCAGCGGCAGAGATAGTGCCGATAGGGAAGCCGATCTCCTTAGGTTCGATGACCCAGTGATACCACTGAGGGTCATTGTAGTTATTTATCCATTTAAGTCCCAGCTCTTTCATCTGCGTCAGGGAGCGGTGATTCTTCCAGCGCAGGTACTGAGTTACCTTCGGGTCGCTTGTCCACACGGAGAAGGCAGTTTCCGTATCGCTTTCCTCAAAGCGTCTGAGGACAAGCCTTGGTGTTTCAAGTCTGATCGTCCCAAGATGATTCATGATCGTGTACCTCTGTCGGGTCGGTATGTCTGAGGTAGCGTGAAGTTCTCTTGCGCTTCTTCTTGGCATACATTGTTTCGTCAGCCATTGTTATAAGATTGAATAGAGTTACATCGTCTGCTATCTCGCTGACGATAGTTCCTATACTTGCGGTTATCCGGTAAGGCTTCTTGATAATGCTGTTTATATTTTCCAGCTGTGCCTCGAATACTGTCTCCAGAGCCTTTATGTCCTCCTCGCAGGCATTTTCGCCGATGATGATGAACTCGTCACCGCCGAAGCGTGCGCATATCCTGCCGCCCTTACAGCAGTCGGAAATCACTCCTGCAAGGCGCTGAAGTGCAAAGTCGCCCTCATTATGACCGTAGCAGTCGTTGATGATCTTCAGACCGTCCATATCGATAAATGAGATAAGGAGCTTCTGCTTGGTCTCCTTTGTATGCTTGAACATAGGATCCGCATTTCTGATAAAGCCGTTTCTGTTGTAGATATTGCAGAGCGGGTCTATTACGTACAGCTTATCAAGCTCCTTTATCATGCTCTTGAGGTGAACGAGCTTGCGTATATTCTCGATAGAGTTGCTTATGCTGAGCATGAGAGCATGGCACATAAGGCTCTTTGTGGGGAATTTGCTGTTTGTGAATATATAGTAGCCGAGACAGCGCTCGCCGAAATGCAGCGGTACAAAGAAGCTGATGCTGCCGCTTTTTTTCACGGGAGCAGGGTACATATCGGCACTGTCGAATAGCGCAACGGGGTCATTGATATTTTTTTCAAGCACCAGTGGGGCTATCATTTTCTGAGTATAGCCGTGTACCTGATAGGCAGTGTTGTCGCTTGGATCGATATTAAGCCCGTTAGATACCACCTGATCCCAGTTAGAGCAGAGGCAAAGGCAGAACATGTCGAATTTTATCTCGTTGATTATCTTGGATACTGTGTGTATGGTGGAGTTGGCGTCCTGAGTATCCGCAAGCTCCGTAGTCATACGGTTGAGCAGGGAAACGTCCCTCTTGCAGGTGGTGAGCAGCTTGTATGCGGAAACTCTGTATTCCGAAATATCTGTCTCCGAAGCGGATACGCAGCCGCAGCTCTCCGAGAATACGGGGGAAGCATGGAGAATAGTATTTTTAGGATATTCTCTGCCGATGATAAGCCCTATGAGTATCTCACACGCCTTGAAGCCTGCATCGTCAAGAGGACGTGATACAGTTGTCAGTGCAGGGAGATGGTGACGGGCGTTATAGGTGTTGTCAAATCCCGTAACGATAATATCATCGGGTATCTTATAGCCGAAGTTGCCAAGCTCCTCCACAGCAGCGAGAGCCATAGCGTCGTTTGCGCATATGATAGCCTGAGGACGCTGCAAGCCCGAGCTCATAAAGGTATCGACAGCATTTTTGCCGTCTGTACCGCGGAAATCTCCGAAATAGACGCGGTCATATTCCTCGGGTATTGAGTACTCCTTTATGGTGTCGCAGAAGGCTTTGTATCTTTCGGCAGCCTCTGGATTTGCCATAGGCCCCGATACGTAATTGATACGCTTAACGTTGTGTTTTTCGATAACGTGTCTCACGATAGCCTGCATGGCGGTATAGTTATCGATGCTGATATTGTAGAATTCGGGGTGCTCATCGCAGTCGAGGATAGTAACGGGCAGACCTGTAGCCTTGACCTTGGATATTATATTTTCTTTATCGACAGGTGAGCTTATAGTGTTGGTCATAAGAATAACGCCGTCGAATTTGCTGTAATTTATAAGAGAGTAGATGTTGTATTCGCCCACATCGAATTTACTGTTGGCAAGGATACCGCCAAAAGCACAGAAGCATGATATGTTGGCGTTGTTCATTTTGGCACAGTGCCTGATGCCGTCGATGACTCCGTTCTGGTATTCCTCGTCTATTCCCGCGACGATAACGGCAATTTCAATAGTTTTATCCATATTGAACTCCTTTGCATTAAGCGTGATTGCGAGTGGTATGAAACTAAAGCAATAATCAAGTATATAATATTATAACATATTTTTAATTGAAATTCAAGTAAAAATAGTGAAAAAGGCTGTCGATTTTGCAATTCTTGACGTGGAATCACCAAATATTGCGGTCTTGTCCTGCGCGGAGAAATAAAAAAACAGCCGACATTTTACGACGGCTGTTCCCTTATAGGGTGAATGGTTATTTTATTTCCTCAACTCTTACGTTTGAGATATAGACTGTAGCAGTGGAGCCTCTCTTGCCCATATTGAATTCAAGGCGTCCGTTATTGTCGTCCTTGTCCTTCATCTCGAATTCATAGGTGAAGGTCTGCTTCTCGGTGGTCAGAGCCAGCTTTGTATCCTTCAGATAACGTATCCAGCCTGCGGAAGGAGCAGAAACACATACCACTATGTCGCGGTCCTCGTCAGCGTATGCATCAAAGGTAACACGGTACTTCTTGCCCTTTATCATAGGAAGATCGGGCTGTACCAGCTGAACTGAGTACTCCTCGGTGCCTTCCTTTTCGGAGGTGATAACTATCATGTTATCCCTTATCTCAGCGGAGCCCTCGCCGCCGTTGAACAGCAGGAACTTCCAGTTAACATCATCTGTGAGATCCTCAGCTTCGGAGAAGTCTCCGTTAAAGATGAAGTTGCCGTCCTCCAGAGCCTCGCGGAATACCTTTTCGGGCTTCTTTACGTTAGTATCGTATTCGGGCTTCTGGTAAACTCTCACGTAGTCAATCTCAAACTCAGCCTTGTCAAAATCTGTAGTCTCATCAGGATTGCCAGGCCATGTTCCGCCTACAGCAAGGTTCATCTGAACGAAGAACGGCTGATCGAAAGGAGCAGGGTAGGGCTTTTCGTCCTCGCCCTTGACAGCTGTGAACCAGTCGTTGGCGGTATTGTAGAGGTTGCCGTCGATGTACCAGCGGATCTCTCCCGGCTCCCACTCAACGGAATACTCATGGAAGCTGTCGGCGTAGCTGCCCTCAGTCAGTCCCCATGTACCCTGTATCTCGCCGTGGGGCTCACCGTAGTGGAGTGTACCGTAAGCAGTGTTTACGTCGTTGCCGAGGACCTCCATAATGTCGATCTCGCCGCACTTAGGCCACTGACCGTAGTGTCCCTCATCGGTGGGCATCATCCATATAGCAGGCCATAAGCCCTGTCCCTCGGGGACCTTGGCACTTACCACAACTTTACCGTAGGTGAAATCGGTCTTTTTCTTGCCTGTTACCTTACCCGAGGTATAGGTGATGTACTTTGTTCTGTTTTCCTTTTCGGTCTTGATAGCCTTGATGACCAGCTTGCCGTCACGTGTGAACACGTTGTCGGTAGAGGTGGTGTACTCCTGTAACTCCTCATTTGTCCAGCCGGGCTCATGGGGCTCATAGTTCCACTTGCTCTCGTCCAGAGCGTCGGCGGTGAATTCATCATTCCAGAGCAGGCTGTAGCCCTCTATCTCGGGAACATCAACGGAATCGTCGATCTTCGGGACAGCCGCTGTTGCTGCCTCTGTAGTTGTTTCAGCCTCTGCGGCAGTTGTTGCCTCGGCAGTTGTGGCTTCGGTATTTTTTTCGGGCTCTGAGTTATTCTTTTCGCCGCAGCCTGCCGCACATGTGAACATTGAAAGAGCAGCGGCAATGGATAAAGCCTTGGATATTTTCATGTTAACTCCTCCTTGGGAAAAAGTCAGTTTATCTTATGGTACTATTATAACATTTTGTGACTGAAATTTATAGCAAAATCCGCAGATTTATAGTAATCATATGATATGACCAAGCCGCACTCCGAAAGGAGTGCGGCAAATAACATCAGCAGTAGCCGTAGCCTGTAATTACCCAGTTATCGGTGTCCTTTGTTCTTGCGAGAAACCATTGCCAGTCCTTGTAGGTATAATCATGGTTCCATGCGTCATTGCAGGTGTGGAATATAGATTCGGGATTTACATAAAAATCTGAATGCAGCACCATGATCTCCTCATTTGGAGCGGTTTTCTGATCGTTTTTTGTCTCCATGAGGGATTTATCATCGCCTGCATAGCGCAGCTCTAATAGGTTACAGTTCTCAAACTCGGGGAAGAAATCTATAACGCGGTTTACGGCATTTTCGTAGTCCTCCTCCGAGTAAATATCAGATGATATGGGTTTTACAACAACCTTATCGGCAGTTCCAGCAGGAATCGGTTTGCTTAGCTGATATATCCAGAAACCTGTGAAGAGTGCGGCTGAAACTGTAAGAACTCCTGCTGCGGTGATAATTATATTACGTTTTTTCATAGTATGCTCCTTTCTGATATGGGCTTATTCATTGTAAATATGATAGCATATCAGAATGACAGCAGAGTGACTTTTTTATTACAAAAATGTCATTTAAGGAGCCCCAGCTTTTCTTTTCTTTCGAGGATCCTCATAACGCTCTCGTCGATGCGGGATTCGGGTATCTCTCCGCTTTCCACAGCCTTGCATACCTCGTCAACAGCAGCTCTGTAGTCCACGGGCATGAGTATGATGTCGATGCCTGCCTTTACAGAAAGCTTTGCGGCTTCTCCCGAGGTGTATACCTGTGAGATAGTGAACATCTGCTGAGCGTCCGTAATGGCGATGCCCTTGAAGCCCAGCTCGCCGCGGAGCATTTCCGTTACTGCCTTGTAAGACAGGTCGCATGGGAGCTGATCACCGAAGCTTGTAACGGACATATGTCCCACCATAACGAAGTCGGTACCATTGTCGATACCTTTTTTGAACGGTACGAATTCTGTGCTGCGGAGCTCATCTAAAGTCCTGTCGATAACAACAGTTGAATTTGTATGTGTATTGCCGCTTTCGGCACCAAGTCCCGGGAAATGCTTGAGTGTGGAGCTTACGCCGTTGTCCTGCAAGCCCTTTGATACTCCGCAGACCATATTTGCAACTACTTCTGGGTCGCTGCTGAAAATACGGTCGCCGAGCTCGTTGCCCTTGTTGATATTTACGTCCGCCACTGGAGCAAAGTCCACGTTGAAGCCGAGACTCCGCAGGTCCTTGGCGAGGGTAGAGCCGATATCGTATGCGGTATTGTAATTGTTTTCGCTGCCGTAGTACTCCATGGATCTGAAAGCAGTGGTGCCAAGCTTATCGGCACATCTTGCCACCTTGCCGCCCTCCTCATCTATGCCTGTGAAAATTCCCACGCCGCAGGCTTCCCGTGAGAAGCTCTGGGTATTGGATATCATGGTCTTTATCTGATTCTTGGAGCTTAGATTCTGGGCGAAGTAAATTATTCCGCCCACAGGGTATTCAGCCATGGCTTTTTTGGTGCCGTTGCCCACCTCCACCATTGGTGATATGCCCGTTATGGCCTCGGGAGTCACCATGAACATCTGGCAGACCTTTTGTTTAAGCGTCATTTTTTTCAGCACGCTTTCCGGAGTGGCCTTACAGGTGGTAGTAGTCGTGGTGGTCATGCGCTTTGCGGTGGTGGTATTGGCTGTAGAGAGCTTTGAGGTATGTACATAAGCCGCAGCAGTTACAGTCGGGGTATATTCCTCATGACTTGGCTCGTTATAGCTCTGCTGAGACTGCTCGGACTTTTCTGAACTGCTGCTGTTATTGCTGCCGCTGCTGCTGTCAGTTGGCTGCGAAGTGGTATTTTCGTTACCATCAGTTGCTGCGGCAGTTGTTTCCGCAGCGACAGTTATGGGAGCAGTTTCAGCTGCCGCAGGAGCAGCAGCCTGTGTGAGCATTGGCTTTGTGGCAAATTCCTCTGATATGCTCTCAGTCGTATCCTGCTTGTTGTTTATATGTTCAGCAGTACTGCCGCAGCCTGTAAGAAACATGCTGAGACCAAGGAGTACCGCGGTAAATCTTCTGTATTTCAAGGTGTAGAACCTCCTGTGGATATTGTCTATTAATATCTTAGCATATCAGGCAAAAAATGTCAATATAAAACAAAAATCGCAAGACTCGTTTTTTGAAGTCTGCGAGTGTATAAATCATAATTTATATTTGTAGGGAACGCCGCCCTCGGCGTTCCGTGTAGGGGACGGCGTCTTTGACGTTCCGCTAATATGACAATGTAGGGGCGCCCTCCCCTACATATGGGTTCATGTTATTTATTGCGTAAGGCACGGGCTGTCGAGGACGCCAGCCCCTACATTCCGGGCGGATAATATCCGCCCCTACAAGCTAACAGCTATTTTATCGCTGCAAACGCCTGTTTCAATGTGCCTGCGGGGATTATTTCTATATCATAGTCCTTAGGGTCTATAGACGACATGGACTGCCTGGGCACTACACAGGTCCTGAAGCCCATGCGCTCAGCCTCGCGGATACGCTGAACTATGTGTGATACGGAGCGTATCTCGCCGCCCAGACCTATCTCGCCGAATGCCACAAGCTGCTCGTCTATCTGCTTGTCCATTATGCCCGAGTAAAGCGCCATAGCCACGGGAAGGTCTCCTGCTGGCTCGTCCAGACGGAAGCCGCCTACGATATTGAGGTACACGTCAAGGCTGCCCATGAATATGCCCAGCCTTTTTTCAAGAACTGCGATTATGATATTGAGCCTGTTGAAGTCAAAGCCCGTCACCATACGCCTTGGTGCTGAGTAGCTTGTCTTTGCCGCAAGCGCCTGCACCTCTGCAAGGATAGGTCTGCTTCCCTCCATAACGCAGGCAACGCAGGTGCCCGAAACGTTGTGGGGGCGTCCTTCAAGGAGCATCTGTGAGGGATTGTCAACCTCACGGAGTCCCTTGTCTATCATCTCAAATACGCCTATCTCGTTGGTAGAGCCAAAACGGTTCTTGACAGCGCGGAGTATGCGGTAGCTCTGGTGGCGTTCGCCTTCAAAGTAGAGCACAGCGTCCACGATATGCTCCATGACCTTAGGACCTGCAATAGCGCCGTCCTTGTTGACATGACCGACGATTATGATAGGTATCTCCTGATTCTTAGCGGTATGCATGAACAGGTTTGTACATTCGCGCACCTGAGTGATACTGCCCGCACTTGAAGCGATGCGGCTTATGCTCATGGTCTGTATGGAGTCTATGATAGCTATATCAGGAGCGCTGGAAGCGATAGTCTGGGAAATGGCTTCCGCGTCGGTAGCCGTGAGTATGTACAGGTTCTCCGTGTCAACGCCAAGGCGCTGTGCGCGGAGCTTTATCTGTCTTGCGGATTCCTCTCCCGATACATAGAGTACCGAGTGATCCTCCCCGAGAAACTGGCATATCTGGAGCAGGAGAGTGCTTTTTCCGATGCCCGGTTCACCGCCGAGAAGAACAAGAGAGCCTTTCACAAGGCCTCCGCCGAGGACTCTGTTCAGCTCTCCTATGCCTGTATCATAGCGGACGTCGCTGTCTGCGCCGATATCCTCCAGTTCAAGGATACTGTCCGAGAGGTCGGGAGCAGCCCCTGACGAGGCAGAACTCCTTACGCCCACGGGAGCTTCCGCAAGCTCCTCCTCAAAGCTGTTCCACGCACCGCAGGAGGGGCATTTGCCGTTCCATTTTGTGCTTTCGTAGCCGCACTGATTACAGGTGTAAACAAATTTTGATTTAGCCATTTCTTACCTCATTACATAAAGGCTTTTTCGATGCTTTCCTTTGTGAGCAGGTGCTTTCTGCCGCATTTCATGCTGCTTTCCGAGGGAGTAAAGCTGCTGACGTCGGTGCCTGCCATTGACCAGCACTTCATCTCGCCGTAAAAATCGGTGGCGTAAAATACCTTTGAAGTCATATCGTAGTGGATACTGCCGTCGGTATCGCAGGAGCAGTCTATCTCCTTGACGTCGTTGGTATCAAAATAGAATATCCTTACCTGAGAATCAGTGAGTATGCCTGTTGAGACCACCATCTCGGGGAGACCGTTGAGGTCAAGGTCAACTATCTCGAAAGCGGCGTCTTTAAGGTCTGCGTTTTCAAGAACAGCCGAGAGCCTGTCGCGGAAAGCCTGCTTCTGCTCGTCCCTGAGAACAGAGCCCCAGCTCTCGCTGTAGTATATAGCGTATTTAATGGCATCGTCGCCGAAGGTGTACTTTCTTCCCGTAACGAAAGCTGTAGCCTCCTTATAGGGCTGGAGAGCCTCCTCGTATTTGGCAAGGGTCACGTCATCGGTGTTGATCTGGTATTTGATAACAGCTCCCGACGAAGCACTTTCCGAATTGTTATAGAAGCTGACAGCCTGCTGGAAAAAGCCCTCCTGCAGGGTCTGGTATTCTCCCACGACAAAGCCGTCGCCCTTGTAGGAATAGCCTATAGCGCCTGCCTCGGGGAGATAATCAAACTGTCCGTATGAGCCGAAATTAGCGATATTTTCAGTAACAGTGCCCATCATTGAATAGATTATGCACTGAGAGCTTACATCATCGGACGGGGAGATTATCAGCTCGGGAGTACCGTCGTCTGTTATATCTGTCAGATCGAACATTGAACTCTCGGAGTACTGCTCGGAATTCTTGAAGGAGTTGAGAAGAGCTTCGTAGTCCTTCTGCCATTTGAGCTCCACGTCCTGAGGAGCCAGATTCGTATCCAGCAGAGTAAGGGGAAGGCTCTCCACCTTCTGTGTCTTCGAGCAGCCTGCGCAGGATGATAAAACGGCGCCTGCCATGAGTATGGAAATCTTTTTATTTATAGTCACTTTTATTGCCTCCTGAAAAGATCCTTTGAAAATCATATACATTAATATTCTATCACGTTTGGCGAAGAGTGTCAACAAATAATAGTATATGTCAAAATAAAAAATTCCCATGAAAAACTGTTGGTTTTCGTTGAAAAATCACGTCTCTGCACCGAGCTCCCAGAAATACTTCCTTTTGCACTGCGGAAAGTCCGTGAGTACGCCGTGTTCGGGGTCGTAGAACGTGCCCTCACAGTACAGCGACCAGTGCCAGCACCGCGGAGTTTCAAGGCTCAGCAGACACAGGGACGGCAGCTCCTCCTTGCTGCAAGCCTGTTTCCTCTCATCGGATATACGTACACCGTGCTCGCGGAGTGTGCGCTTCATTTCTTTCAGGTCGGTCTCGCGGTCATTGCCGAGAAAGCTGCATATATATTCGGGAGTTTTGCCCAGTACCATAGCCAGAACAGCCTGTCCGCACTGGAGGTCTGTAGGCTCATGGATGTAAGTAACCTTCACATTATCACCTCAGAAATATTCTAACACATATTCAATATGATGTAAAGATGCTATTTGTGGTAAAATGTCCACCTATTCTTCGCTAAAAGGGTTGATTTTTTGGCGATAATGCGCTATAATTCCTGTAAGGGAATTAAAATTTTCACCAAGAAGCCTGATAAATTATAAAATCTGCACATAAAGATATGCAGACGCGGCTTCAAAGTAAAGGAGGAATACTTATGAGGGAAAACTTGATCAAACGAGCAGTGGGGACTGCGGCGGCTGTCTGCGTTATGGCACAGCCCTTTACGGGCGTGATGCCGAGGCATAATACCGCGGACGCGGCTGTAAGCTACTACAACGCCAAGGTAGCCAATCAGGGCAGCGGCGATGGAAACGCCGTTATCAAGGGCTCAGATGCGTCTGTAGTCTACGACAGCGACCTGAAGTCCAATGTGCTTGATCTCCACGGCAGCGGCTTCGGAAGCGGCTGGTTACAGCTGCCTTCCATGTTTGAAAAGGGCTGCGGCAATGGATTCAGCTTCTCACTGAAATTCAAGCTTGACAGCGGAGCGGGGAACTACACCAGACTGTATCAGTTCTCGCCCGTGCCATTCGGCGCAGGAGCAGCTCCCAGCTATTCGTCGCCCGATATATCCGTTGATCTCAAGGATAAAAAGGCGTACAGAACGAGCATTTTCGTGGGCAAGGGAACTACTACCGAGAACGACGACAAGCACCGCGCTATCTTCGATATCGAGACTGCTCCCGACAGCGGCAAATGGCATGAGCTGACGGCGGTCTATTCAACTGACAATGCGGAGTTCTACATGGACGGAAAGCTGCTGAGCAAGAGCGAAAGCGACACTCTTTCCGACACCATGAAGAGCCTTTTCAGCGAGGGAGCTCTTCCCTCATATACATACAACTCTATCGGACATTCGGTCTACTCGGACGATGATATAATGGCCTGCGTGGACGACGTTATGCTGTATGGCTACGCTCTGACGGCGGCTCAGGCGGCGAAGCTTCCCGACGATCCGCTGTATCGGTACACATTTGAGCCCGATACCATTACCGAGGGCGAGGCTGTTCCCGACGAGGAGACTGCCACAGCCCGTGACGGCACGGCTCTGACCAGTATCCCCGAGTATGAGACTGTTTCTCCCGACGGCACTCTGGTCACAAAGTTCTGGAAGGACAGCAAGGGCAGCTATTACTACTCTGTAAGAAAGCAGAGCCGCGGCACATGGGGCACAGTTATCGAGCCCTCAAAGCTGGGACTTGTCACTACTACCGAGGACTTGTCCTCGGGCTTCTCGCAGACAGCTCCTGCGGCTGCAACTGTGGAGCATGACGAGACCTACTCCATGCCATACGGCAAGCATTCAAAGATACGGGACAACTACAAGGAAATATCCTTCCCGCTGAAAAAGGGCAATTCCACGCTGACAGTCTATTTCCGCGTTTACGACGACGGTATGGGCTTCAGATATGCCCTTGACCACGGCGCTTCCATAAAGGAGGAGACCAGTCAGGTCATATTCCCAAGCAAGAGCAAGTTCTGGGGCAACTGGCCAAATGCCACCTACGAGTGGGACATGGTGGAGCTTCCCAGAGACCGCGCAAACGAGACCAATGCAACTTATTCCTGCCCCTATACAGGCGTTATCAACGATAAGTACTGGGTAACTGTCACCGAGGCAAGCGTTTTCAACGAGGATAACCCGTACTGTGCAGGTTCTTTGCAGTTCATCGGCGACTACCACAGCCTGCGTTTCAAGGGCGGCGTAAAGGTCAGCGGCATCACAATGGGCAGTGCTTTCCATACTCCGTGGAGAGCAGTAGTCATCGGCGACAGCCTTGATCAGATGTCATCAAGCGACCTTGTGCTCAACCTGAATCCACCCTCTGTCATTGAGGATACAAGCTGGATAAAGCCCGGCAAGACAGCATGGTCATGGTGGAGCAGCGGCGGCGATTCTCCGGTTGAGTACCACACTCAGAAGGACTACATCGACTTCGCAGCAGACAACGGCTGGGACTTCGTATGTCTCGACTTCGGCTGGGCTCTCTGGGACGACAGCGAAGCAAAGGTCAAGGAGCTCTGCGACTATGCTTCCGCAAAGGGCATAGGCATCTACCTCTGGTACGGCGTAAACAACAAGGGACACTCTGGCTACAAGGACAGCAAGGGAAATCCAGCATATCCTTATTATTCGCTGCTTGACGAGGCGACTATAGTCCGCGAGTTCAAGCGCATAAGAGGTCTGGGCGTCAGCGGCGTCAAGGTGGACTACTATGAGAGCGACACTCAGGAGACCATGAAGCAGATGAACCTCTGCGCAAAGATAGCTGCCGAGAACCACCTTATGGTGCTTTTCCACGGCTGTACAATACCACGCGGCGAGAGCAGAACTTACCCCAACATAGTATCCTATGAAGCTGTGAACGGCACGGAGTACTACAAGTGGTTCGATGCTCCCGCACTGGCTAACAGAGTATCCTACACATTCACAAGAAACGTGGCAGGTTCGGCGGACTTCACACCTACAGGCATACCGATATATGGCATAAAAGCTACAGCAGGCTTTGCTCTTGCGGATGTAGTCACTATCGAGTCGGGCATACAGCACTTCGCACACTCGGTATACACCTATCAGGGCAACAAGGCTCTGCCATTCCTCAATGACGTTCCCGTTGCATGGGACGATATGAAGGTACTGGACGGCTATCCCATGCAGTTCAACGTTACCGCAAGAAGAAGCGGCAGCAGCTGGTACGTTGGAGCTTCTACACTGTCCGCAAGAAAGGTGAGCGTAAAGCTCTCCGAGCTCATCGACGATGACGGAACATACACCGCATATATCTTCGGCGACAACAAGGACGGAAGCGAGATAGAGTTCAGGATAATCGAAGACCTTACCAAGGACCACGTTATAGAGGAGCTGCTTCTTGATAACGGCGGCTTTGCAATGAAGATAACAAAGAGCGGCATGAAGCTTACAACACCTTACAGCAATTTCAAGTTCTATGAGGCTGAAAAGGCAAAGATAACAGGCAAGGCTTCAATTACATCAGGCAAGCAGGGCAAGTACAGCTCAGGCAGCGCCTATGTGGGCTACATCGGCGGCGGAGCTAACAATGCTGTTACATTTGAGAATGTGAATGTTGACAAGGCAGGAGAGTACACTCTCCGTATCTACTATGTTTCGGGCGAGAGAAGAAGCCTCAGCGTAGACGTTAACGGCACAAATGCAGGCAGACTGGATAATCTCTACGCAAACAAGAACGACTGGTCGGGAATCGCGGCTGCTGATACCAAGGTAACTTTGAAAGCAGGCAATAACACTATCAAGCTTTACAACGCAAGCGGCAATGGTCCATCAATAGACCGTATCGCAGTGGCTATACCAATGGAGGAGGTCATGGGCGACGTAAATCAGGACGGCAAGTTCAGCGTTGCAGACCTGCTTCTCATGCAGAAGTATATCCTGGGCGCAGAGACCTTCAACAAGGAGCAGTTCCGTATTGCGGACATGAACGGCGACGGCAATGTTGATCCGTTTGATCTTATACGCTGCCGTAAGGAATTGATCAAATAACAGCGAAAGGGCGGATTATTCCGCCCTTTTGCAGCGTGACGCTGCACCCTTGCCACGTTGTCGCTCGTAAACTCGCTCACTTTTACAGCAAATGATAATCGTACATCGCTTATAGCACTATAATTATGCTGAGCCCATGAACGGGATTCCAAAGGTACTGTGTTCCTTTGGCGGAGTCCAGAGAGGACGGACCCGATTAGGGGACCCTGCAAGAGAGGGCGCCCCTGCAAAAGAATCAAAGCTCCCGATAGTTTATTGCTATCGGGAGCTTTGTCATGCTTATGAATTCGGGTCAAGGGACTTTATCTTGCCAAGGAGGAATTCCTGAATGCGGAGCGCATCGTTGGAGGTTATTCCCTTTGCGGAGATATCAACGTCGCCGTTGAGCTGTCCCTGCTCTGTGATGTGGTTCTTGTCTGAACCCTCAAGACCGTACTTGTTGGGATTTGCAAGGCTCTGCATGATGAGTACAACGTCGGACATATCCACGCCGCCGTCGCAGTTTGCGTCGCCGTAAGCTATCTCGGGCTCGGGCTCGTCGGGACCTGCCTCAGCCATGTTGTCGAAGTCTATCCATAGCTGTACAGCGTCATTGTCGGGACCGTACTTTGGTGATGCTGTGTTCTGTGAAGCAAGCTCGGAAGCGTCAAGTGCCTTGCTGTAAACTCTCAGGTCATAGAACTGAGCCTGTGAGTTTCTGCCTGTTTCGGGACAAGCGCCCAGTGTGAGGTTATAGCCCGAATGTGCCACGCCTGCTGTTGTGCCTGTTGACTTTTCGCCCAGCATCTTGCCGTCCAGATAAACACGAACCATATTGTTCTCGGCGTCGTAGATGCCTGCCACCTGATGCTTTTTGCCTATGAAGCCGTCGCCTGTGGAGAATGAAGCCATGCGCCACTCGCCGCCTGCGTATACGAAGAAATCAAGTGATGAAGTGCCTGCTCTCAGACCGAAGGAGTAATCGCCCTTGCCTGCAAACATATTGAACTGCTGTGAGCCTGTGGGAACAACGTTTACTTCAACTGTAAAGGAGTTGCTGCCCTCCAAAGCTGAATCCAGCTTGCTGTTGTGAGGTATTGTAACTGAGCCTGTTACATAGCTGTCGCCGCTGCTGTCCTTGCCAAGCTTAGCGGAAGCGCCAACTGGAACTGTGAGAGCATTGCTGCTCTTGTCCTGTATAACTGCGCCGTCCGAGCGGAGCTTAGCTGCGATAGTGGTCATATCCTTGCCTGTGCTTGTGGAAGCAACAGGGATAATGGTGTATTTCCAGTTATACTGTCTGCCTGAAGGAAGTCTGTACTGTTCAAGAGTACCCTGACCGCAGGTAGCGCTTCCCGTACCCATTGAGCCGTAGTCAACGCTGAGGATAGTCTCGCTTCTTGGCTTCAGCTTGTATGGGTGGTCGGCATTCTGGAGATCCTCGGGCATGAAGTGGAGAGCGCTTGCCTCTACTTTTCCGTCAGCGGCAATGAGAAGGCTTGAACCCTTGCTCTCGTTCTGAACGGCTATCCACTTGACGTCTGTGAGGTTTCCGCAGTCGTCAGCCTTGAGGTAAGGATAGAACATTTCTGAAACTGTGGATTCCCATACGCCCTGTCTGCCGTTGGTCTTACGGTCGTTGAATGTCTCGACAGGACCGTTTCCGTACCAGCTGAGCTTCTCTGCGCCTGCGGGGAGCTTCATAAACGAGCCCACGCGGATAAAGTTGCCCAGTCCCTTGTTTATTGCGTTTACGTTGAACTCAACGTCAACTGTGCCGTTGCAGTGGATAGTGTATGTGATGTCAACTGTAGTGCCGCCAGCATTCGGAAGTGAAAGGTGTGAGATTATCTGCTTCTCGCCGCCGTCTAAGTCCTTGACGTCGATAGCGTTGCACTTTGCGCCCTTCATGGCGTCGCGCCACTTTTTGTCGTATAAGCCGTTAGCGCCCCAGCCTGTGTCGTTCTCTACATTGCCGCGCCAGAAGTTGGGAGTCGGTCCCTCGTCGATGAGTGCGTCGCCCTTGTATGCATAGGTCTTCATAAGACCTGTTGACTTGTCGATGATGAAGTTGAAGTCCTTGCCTGTAGGAACATAGCCGCTTGGAGTATCAACAATAGTTACAGGCTCGCTGCCCTTGTCGAATTTAGCTGTAGTGCCGCTGCCCTGAAGTGCTATCTGTCCGTAGGATATCTCTGTGCCCTCGGGAACGAGCTCTGTGCCGTCCTTTGTAGCAACTGAGATCTCGATGAAGAATTCATCGCCTGCAAGGTATTTCTTTGGAAGTGAATACGGAACGCTGATAGTTCCTCTTGTGAGAGGAGCAACATCGGGATTTTCTACCTTGCCGCTCTGTATCTCGATACCGTTCTGGAGCAGCTTCCACGTAACATCGAAGCTGCTGAGATTCACGAAGTTGTTTTCGTTATATACGCCTACCTGTTTCTTTTCCAGCTGTGAAGCATCAGCAGAGAACCAGAAGTTCTGATACTGATACTTTACCTCGGCAAGCTCGGGCTGAGGAGTTCTGTCAGGGCTGATGAGTCCGTTCTCACAGAAGCTTCCGTCATTTGGACGGTCACCCCAGTCGCCGCCGTAGCCGTAGTAATTACCTTTAGCCTCGTCCTTGTAAAGGTTAGCCTGTGCGTAGGACTCCGAGTAATAGTCCCAGCCGCCGTTAGGTACCTTGACAGCTCTTGACTGGTCAACCCAGTCCCAGATGAAGCCGCCCATCATATTGTCGGCTTTTCTGATGTTGTCCCAGTACTCCTTGAGAGCGCCCACGGAGTTGCCCATAGCATGGTCATACTCGCACATAACGTAGGGCATCTTGCCCTGACCTGCATTGTAGGCTATATTGCCCGAGCCCGGATACATATTGCTCTTCATGTCAACGCCCATTGCATTGTCCTGACCTTCACTGTGTACAGGACGGGTGTAGTCGTTCTTCTTGAAGTACCATATCATATCGCGGAACATACCGCCTGCGTCGCTTGCGTTGCCTGTATAGCCCATTTCGTTTCCGATAGACCATGCAACGATAGAAGGATTGTTTTTCAGACGCTTGAAGGCTGTTTCTGTTCTGTCCATAGCCAGCTCATAGAACAGAGCCTTTGTATTGTTGTTCTTGCCGTCCTGAAGGGCATGGCACTCCATATTTGTCTCGCCCATAACATACATACCGTACTTGTTGCAGAGCCAGTAGAGGTAAGAATCGTTGCTGTAGTGTGATGTTCTTATAGCGTTGATGTTGTTCTTTTTCATGATAGAAACATCTTCGCGTATCGTATCCTGCGGAACAGCTTTTCCGTAGAAGGGATCGGTATCATGGCGGTTTACGCCTTTAAGGAGCAGGCGCTTGCCGTTGATAGTTATAGGCTGCCACTTATTCGTGGTCAGCTTGTATGAGCCGTCGATCTCTGCACGGGTGAAGTTTATCTCGCGGAAGCCCAGCTGTGATGAGAGTATCTCCTGTACGTTTCCGCTGCCGTCGGTGAGCTTAAGAACGAGAGCGTAGATGTTGGGAGTCTCAGCTGACCAGAGCTTTGGTGAGTTGACTGAGGTCTTGATAGTGCAGGTGCTCTTGCCGCCGCCGTTGAGGTTGTCTATTTTTGTGGAGGCGCCGCTGAGGATATTGTTTCCTTCCTCATCGTAAGCCTCGGCAGTAACGCTCCAGCCGTTCTTGGCATTGCCTGAGCGGTTCAGTATATCCAGAGAGATCTCAAGGCTTGCATTGGTGAAGCTGCTGTCAAGGTCTGTCTTGACGGTGTAGTCCCTTATCTGCATTTCGGGAGCGCTTACAAGGAATACATCACGGAAGATACCGCCGTCGTAGATCATATCCTGATCCTCGAACCATGTACCGTCGCAGAACTTGTGCACCTCGACTGCAAGAGTGTTCTCGCCGTCTGTGAGGGCGTCAGTGATATCGAAGCGGTGAGGGCTGAATGTGTCCTCGCTGTAGCCGATAGCCTTTCCGTTGACATATACATAGTAAGCGGACTCAACACCGTCGAATTCGAGGTAAATGCGTCTGCCCGAAGCCTTCATTGTACTGTCAACAGTGAACTTTTTGCGGTACAGTCCAACAGGGTTATAGTTTGTGGGAGCCTGTGGAGCAGGTACGTAGCTGTCGTATTTTGACTGCCATGGCTGACCGACATTGGTGTAGATAGAGAAGTCAAATCCCAGACGAGTCCAGCTTCTCGGAAGCTGCACCGTTTTCCACCCCTGTGCGGAAGACGGCTGATAATTGGGATTGAAGCAGCCTGCATTGATGTGATTCTGAGCCTGCTGAGAGTTCTGAACGACTACCAGATCCCAGTTTTCGTTCTTTCCTGTGAGCATCTGAAGATATTCTGACTGTTCACGTGCATTGTAGTCCCAGACTGCATTTACAGCGGATTCGGTGTCCTGGAATGGTACGGGATTGCAGGAAGCGGCTTCGCGGTTTATTGCGAAAACGTCCTCTGCGCCGTTTTTACCTGTCCACTCGTTGCCTGAGAATCTTACATCTGCGGCTGTTACTGTTTGAGGAACAATAGTTCCCATGGACATAGCTGCTGTCATAATGGCAACAACTGTTGAAACGAAACGTTTCATAAGTAATTCCTCCTTATTTAATTTTAATATTCCCCTGAAGTATGTAATTAATCTATAATTATCAATTGTTAATACATACTTATTATGTTTAATATACCACAAATGTGAACAAATTGCAACTACTATTTTACGAAATATGTAGAAAAAATATGATTTTTTCTATTTTTGTGCGGTATTTTACCAAAAAGCCCCTTCTCAGTGCAAGAGAAGAGGCTTTTTTCAGTCATGTTCGATTATATTCTTGATAGCCTGCATACGGATATCCCACTGTGCGCTCTGGTCAGCACATTTTTTTAGGTCGTCCGTCAGCATATCCAGCTTATACTGGGGCAGGTCTTTCTTATAGCGGAGCTTGTGCTCCAGACTTGCCCAGAAGTCCATGGCAATGGTTCGGAGCTGTACCTCGGCTTTCACGAGGCGCTTCTCGTTTTCGAGGAAGATAGGCACCTCAACGATAAGGTGAAGACTTCTGTAGCCGTTGGGCTTGGGATTTTCTATGTAGTCCTTTTTCTCAATGAGGAAAATATCGTCCTGTTTCAGAAAGCAGTCCGCAAGGCGGTAGATGTCCTGCACAAAGGAGCAGACTACTCTTATGCCTGCGATGTCGGAAATACTTCTCTCCATAGCCTCCAAGTTCCGCGGTATGTTCCTTGCTATCATCTTGCGGTAGATGCTGCCGTAGCTCTTTATGCGGGACTGTATGAACTCTATGGGATTGCTCTCGCCGTTTATGGAGAACTGCTCGTTGAGCACGCGGAATTTGGTCTCTATCTCCATTATGGCGCACTTGTAGTATGAGAAGAACTGCTGCATGGGGATAAGGTTGTTTTCCACCGAGCGGAGAAACTCCGTCTCGGTCATGCTGCCGTCTGCAAGTTCGATAAGAGCGTTGTTTTTTATATTCATGGGAATCTCCTGTTTTTCAATATTACTTGTATTATAGCATTTATATCCCGAAAGGTCAATCGCTTTGGACAAGTTTCATTCGTTTGACACAGAACGACTGTAGTGCTATACTTAGTACATATCAATGAAAGGAGCACAGTCATGGCATTTGATTATAAAAAGGAATACAAGGAATACTATTTACCCAAGAATAAACCCGAAATAGTGGATATACCGTCCATGAACTTCATAGCTGTCCGCGGAAAGGGCGATCCCAACGAGGAGGGCGGCGAGTACAAGCAGGCTCTGGAGCTTCTCTATGGCATTGCATACACTATCAAAATGAGCAAAAAGACCGACTACCGTATCAATGGCTATTTTGACTACGTTGTGCCGCCGCTGGAGGGCTTCTGGGAGCAAAAGGGCAGGGTAGGCATCGACTACAGCCGCAAAAGCGACCTTAGCTGGACTGCTATGATAAGAGTGCCTGATTTTGTGACGGAGAAAGACTTTGACTGGGCAGTCAAGCAGGCAACTGTGAAGAAAAAGCAGGACTTCTCAAAGGTGGAGTTCATTACCGTGGAGGAGGGGCTCTGTGTTCAGTGTATGCATCTGGGCTCCTATGACGACGAACCTGCAACTGTTGCGCTCATGGACGGCTATGCAGTTGATAACAGCTATGATATCGACATCGACCATAAGCGTCAGCACCATGAGATATATCTTTCAGACCCGAGAAAAACAGCTCTCGAGAAGCTGAAAACAGTAATACGCCACCCTGTTAAGAAGCACGGCTGATTCCATTGGAAGAAAATAACAAATTTGCAGTTGCGATTTTGTAACTTCCTACAAAGATAAAAAATACTATTGACTCTCACGTTACGTCATGGTCTATACTGAGATCACACGAGAGGAGTGGATAACATGATGACGGTCAAGCAGGTCAGTGAGCTGACGGGAGTGAGTATACGCACTCTGCGATATTACGACGAGATTGGACTTCTAACCCCGGCGTCACATACCGAGGGCGGATACAGGCTGTATGACGATACGGCACTGGAAAGGCTCCAGCAGATATTGCTTTTTCGCGAACTGGAGTTCCCACTAAAGGATATAGTGCGCATAGTGAGCAGTCCCGATTTCGACCGCAAAAAGGCTCTTGAGCAGCAGATAGAGCTGCTGGAGCTGAAAAAGCAGCGGCTTGATGAGCTTATCAGCTTCGCTCGCGGAATAAAATTAATAGGAGTGAGAGCAGTGGATTTTTCTGCATTTGACACATCAAAAATTGACGAATACACGAAACGCGCCAAGGAAAAATGGGGCAATACCGACGCTTACAGGGAGTTTGAGACCAAGAAGCGCTCCGAAAGCGAAAACAGGCAGGTCGTGGAGGACTTCATGCAGCTTTTTGCGGAGTTCGGCAAGCTGAAAAGCGGCAGTCCCGAAAGCGCGGAAGCTCAGGCTATGGTTAAGAAGCTTCAGGACTACATAAACGAGCATTTTTACACCTGTACAGACGAGATACTCAGCGGTCTGGGGAAGATGTATGCCGCAGACGGCGAGTTCAGGGAGAATATCGACAAGGCAGGCGGCAAGGGCACAGCGGAGTTCGCAGCGGCGGCTATCGCAGTATATTGCGGCAAATAAGTTTCAGAAGGGCGGAGCAATCCGCCCTTTTTGCAGCGTGATGTGTAATTAATTTGTAGGTGCTGACTTAGAAGTGCTATAAGCGATGTACAAGTAACGATATTGATAAATGTGAGCGAGTGAAACAAGCGCCAACGTGGCAAGGCGGCGCGGGCTCCGCGCGCCCGCCTGTGCGAAAATATACAATGTGTTTGCGGGCGGATAATATCCGCCCCTACTACTCTCTACTTTCTACTCACTACTCACTTGCGGACGCCCAATGGGTGCCCTACAAGCTAACGGCTAATGGCTAAGGGCTCATGATATGACACATTGCGTCATGAAAAATTAAAAATTACTGCATAATTTTGCATAAGCTCCCCGATTGTGTACAAAAAAGTAGTAAAAAGATACAATAAATCATTGCCAAATTATGAATAATCATGTATAATAATATGGATAGGGGACTTATGTCCCAAGATCGTGAAAAACATACACAGGGGGAATTAAAATGAACCTAAAACTCAAAAAAATCGCGGCTGCTGCTGCCTCTCTCGCAGTTGCCGTGAGCTCAAACCTGAGCACGCTGCTCACAGCTGATGCCGCATACGGAGTTGGCGGCAACGGCACAGCTATCATGGAGTACCTCGACCGCGGCATTTACGCTATCAAGTCGGGAAACGGCATGTTCATCAGCTGGCGATTCAACGCCAACGATGACGACAATGCGGAGTTCCGGCTATTTCGCGATGATCAGCTCATCTACACAAGCAAGGCAGGCGAAGCCACTAACTACTGGGACGCACAGGGCAGTTCAAGCTCAAAGTACCGCGTTGACACTCTCGTTAACGGCAATGTGGTGAACTCTGAGGACTGCCGCTTTACATCGGGTACGAACTACTTTGATATCCCGCTGAAAAGTCCCGGAAGCATCTACTCGCCCAATGACTGCTGCGCAGGCGATGTTAACGGCGACGGACAGTACGAGATAATCGTAAAGTGGGATCCAAGCGACTCACAGGATAACTCCAAGACAGGCGTCACCAGCAATGTATATATCGACTGCTATACCCTTACAGGTCAGCAGCTCTGGCGTATTGACCTTGGCAGGAATATCCGTGCAGGTCAGCACTATACACAAATGGCTGTTGCGGACTTTGACTGCGACGGAAAGGCTGAGCTTGTGACCAAGACCTGCGACGGTACTATCGACGGCACAGGTAAGGCAATAGGCAATGCAAGCGCAAATTATGTTGACAGCTCGGGACTTGTTCTTCAGGGACCCGAGTACATGACACTCTTTGAGGGCGCAACAGGAAAGGCTCTGGATACCATAGATTTCCCTGTTCCGAGAGGCGTGGCTACAGGCAACGAAGCCAAGTCAACATGGGGCGACAACTACGGAAACCGCTGTGAGCGCTACAACTGCGCTATCGCTTATCTTGACGGAGTTCACCCCTCTGTTATCTACGGCAGAGGCTACTATACAAGACTTACCCTTTCGGCTGTTGACGTTGTGAACGGCAAGCTGTCAAAGAAATGGGTATTCGATACGGGCTTCAACACCAACGATCCTGCTTACGGCTGCGGAAACCACAACGTAATGGTTGCGGACTTCGATAACGACGGCAGACAGGAGGTCTGCATGGGCGCCTGCTGTATCGACGACAACGGAAAGCTGCTCTGGTCTACAAAGCAGAAGCACGGCGACGCTATGCACGTTGGCGACCTTGATCCCAACCACGAGGGTATAGAGGTCTTCATTTGCCATGAGGACGGCAAGTATGGTATCTCACTGGTTGACGGCAGAAACGGAAATATTATATGGCACTACGACGGCGATAAGGATACGGGACGCTGCTGCGCGGACAATATCGTTGCAGGCAACAGCGGCGCTGAGTTCTGGGGTTCAAGACCTGCCAATGCAGTATTTGATGTGTCAGGCAAGCAGATAGGCAACAAATGGCCTTCTACAAACTTCCTTATCCACTGGGACGGCGACTTGGAGCGTGAGCTTCTTGACGATATCACCATTACAGACGGTGCGGCAATAAATAACTATCCAGTTATATTTACAGCTACAGGCTGTGCTTCAAACAACGGCACAAAGGCAGTACCCTGCCTTACAGCAGATCTCTTCGGCGACTGGCGCGAGGAGCTTGTCCTCAGAACTGAGGATAACTCAAAGCTCCGCGTATGGTGCACAAATACCGAGACAAAGTACCGCATAACCACTCTCATGCACGATATGCAGTACCGTATGCAGTGCGGCTGTCAGCAGTCCTCATACAATCAGCCTCCACATACAAGCTTCTACCTCGGCACAGAGGCTCCGCTCCCTGCAAGACCTAATATCAAGCTGAACAATACTCCTCCCGAGCCTGTAAACGGCAAGCTGGTGAAGAACTTCCTCGTCAAGGACAGCGCTAACTCAGGCGCATGGAAGCTCATGGAGTCCAACAAGACAGGCGGAGCTATCTACGGCGACAGAGACTTCACATACACAGCTCTCCCAGCTGAGCTTGAAAACTGCGAGTACATAATGACAGCCTGCAATTCAAAGAATACAGACGCTGATCTTGCGGAGTTCACCACAGCTGACAAGTGCGAGGTTTATGTCCTCGTTGATACCCGTGAGGAGGACGCAAACTCAGTTCCCTCATGGCTTAGCGGCTACATAAGAACAGACCTTACAGCAAAGTCCAGCAACGATGTTAACTTTGTGGCTTACAAGAAGGAATTCGAGGCAGGTCAGAAGGTAGTTCTCGGCACAAACGGAATGACAGGAAACGTTATCAACTACACTGTATTCGTCAAGGAGCCCGAGGCAGTCACAACGACTACAACTACAACGACTACTACTACCACCACAACAACAACGACCACTGAGAGTACAACTACAACGACCGAGACAACAACTACTACAACTACCGAATCTACAACTTCCGCCACAACTACTACAGAGCCTGTGACAACGACCACTACAAACGGTGATGTAACAGTAACTGTATGGGGCGACGCTAACTGCGACGGCGGAGTTGATATGTCCGACGTAGTTCTTATCATGCAGAGCCTTGCAAACCCGAATAAGTACGGACTCAGCGGCTCTGACGAGAAGCACCTTACAGATAAGGGCTCGGCAAATGCCGACGTTGATACTTCAAGCAAGGGCATCACAGCAAATGACGCTCTCCGCATTCAGGAGTATCTCCTCAAGAAGATAGCAAGCCTTGATCCAAATAAATAAGCAAAAAACAGGCATAAAGGTCGTACCTTTATGCCTGTTTAAGTTTATGGTGTGATAGATCAGCGTTTAGAGGGGACGCCTTCACTTGCAAGGCGTCCCCTTTTTCAAAACAGTCCACTGGACTGTTTTGAAATTCACCCCTTGCGAAGCGCCTTCGTTTTTTGGGCTCTGCCCAAACCCGCCAGAGGCGCTGCCTCTGGACTCCGCCAAAGGAACACAGTCCTTTTGGAATCCCTTGCTTAGTTTTATCCGACTTTTTTTACAAGCCGTATTTTATTCATTAGGGAATCTCATTCCCCATTGTTTTCTGCATTCGTCCATTATTTTCATGACTTCTATAGTATCGCTGTGTGGCACAAGGGGACTTTCGGTAAGTCCTGCATCGAGACAGCTGTGAACCTCGTCCACCTCGTACTCGTAGCCGTTTATCTCGTCCTTGTACACGAAGCGCTCTACCTCGCTGCCGCGGCGGTCATAGAGTATGCCCTCGTCGGTGCAGTGGAACCAGTTGCCGAGAGTGATGAAGCCCTTGCTGCCCGAGATAATTGCGTTGTTGCGGAGCTGTATCTCAAAGCCGTTATCCGCAGAAACGAATGCACCGTTTTTATATCGGAGCATGATTGAATTGCTCATATCAATGCCGTTCATCATGTGTGCGGAGGTTATTATCTCGTCGGGCATACCCAGCAGGTCGTGTGCAAGGGTGAGGGGATAGATACCCAGGTCAAGGAGACAGCCGCCGCCGCAGTCCGCGCGGAAAAGGCGGTCGTTTTCATCGTAGGGGATAAAGTTGCTGAAATCCGCCTTGATGTATTCGATATCGCCGATTAGTCCCGAAGCTATCCACTCCTTCATCTTACGGTAGACGGGGCGGCACTTCATCCACATGGCTTCCATGAAGAAAACGCCCTTTTCCCTTGCGAGAGCCAGAAGCTCCTCTGTCTGTGGGGCGTTGAGGGTGAGAGACTTTTCGCAGAGTACGTTTTTGCCCCTTTCTATACAGAGCTTTGCGTCTGCAAAGTGTGAAGCCATTGGAGTTGCGATGTAAACTATCTCCGCGTCGCAGTTAGCTGCGAAGTCAGCGTAGCTGCCGTAGTATTTCTCAAAGCCGAACTCCTCGGCGAATTCTTTTGCCTTGTCGTCTGTTCGTGAAGCAACGCCGCAGAGCTCGGCTCTGTCGCAATGCTTCAGTGCTGTTGCAAAGGTGTGGGCTATCTTGCCTGTTCCGATAACGCCCCATTTGTACTTTTTCATAATAATGCTCCTTTTAGTTATTTGACTGGTCGATAACGCAGTCGATTGCGATTATGACTGCAAGTGCCATTATTGTATCCTGTTCGTGAGCTATGTCAATTTCAAAGCTGTCGCCCCATGTCATCCAGTGCTTGTGGATAGAAGCAAGGTACTGTCCGCCGCAGCTGATACTGTAATCGTGAGCAAGGAAGTCACCGTCGATATGCCAGCTCAGTCCCTCTACGCGGTAGTTGTTCTTGAAAAATGTGAACTCCCTGACTACGTCGGCGATGTACTGACCGTTGATGTATACCGAGAATCTGGGCATAAGGTGGAGAAGCTTCTGCTGTACGAATCCGACTTCATATCTGTTGCGGTCGTAGATGTGCATTCTTCTTCCCAGTGAGAACAGCTCGCCCTCAGCGGTGAACAGCACGTTTCCGAACTCGTCGAAAATATCCGTGCGCTGCTTGAATGTAAAAACCTTCTGCTTAAAATAAAGTTTCATATAAAAACCCCCATATCATTATATAACTGTTACTGTTAAGGTCTGCCCAGCTGCCAGAATGCAACTGCGCTTGCGGCTGCAACATTCAGCGAATCCACGTCATGTGACATTGGTATCTTCACTGTGTAGTCGCAGTCCGCAATGGTCTTGTCGGCAAGTCCCTCGCCCTCAGTACCGAGGACTATTGCCAGCTTGTCAATTGTTTTCAGCTCGGGAGCTTCGATGCTCACCGAGTTATCGCTGAGAGCCATAGCAGCCGTGATGAACCCCATATCACGGAGCTGCTGCGGGTAGTCGTTATTGCTTGAAAGGTAAGCCCACGGTATCTGAAACACCGTCCCCATGCTGACCCGTGATGAGCGCCTGTACAGCGGATCGCTGCATGCGGGCGTGAGAAGCACAGCGTCCATATTGAGAGCTGCTGCGGAACGGAAGATAGCTCCGATGTTTGTGGGATTGACCACGTTTTCAAGGACTGCCACTCGCCGTGCGTTTCTGCACAGCTCAGTTATGTCGGCAGGCTGTCTGCGTCTGAAAGCGCAGAGCGCTCCGCGGATAAGCTTGAAGCCCGTGACCGCGGTTATCTCGTCATAGTCTGCGGTGTACACGGGAACATCTCCGCAGCGTGGAATGATGTCATTCATCTGTCCGTCAACGTCCTTGTGCTCCATGAGCAGAGCGTAAGGCTCGTAGCCTGCATTGAGAGCACGCTCGATGACCTTGGGACTTTCCGCAATGAACAGTCCAAGCTCAGGCTCAAAGTAGTGGAGCAGCTGCGGCTCGGACAGCAGCGCGAATATCTGCAGCACTTCTGTATTGCTGTTGTTTATTTCGATTATGTTTGACATAGTTTGCCTTTCTGTCTGTATGGGCTGATATTATCCGCCCGAATTGCAGGGAACGTCGCCCACGGCGTCCCGCAAGTTGAGAATTGAGAGTTATGAGCTGCTGAGGCAGATCACTTTTTATGTTTGAAGAAGCCGCTGTTGCCCCATGTATTGAGTATTTCCGCAAATTCATCAATGTTTGAGCTCTGCATGGTAAGATCTGCTCCGAGTATCTTCCTTGACAGGTTTAATTTCATAAATATACTTTTTTGTTCGCTGTCTGTAATTTTTGCTTTTATTGAATAATTGCCGAAAATCGTTTTTGTGACCTTGCAATATTCAAAACGCAGCAATGGATATTCCAAGAGATAGACTGTACCGTCAAGATAAACTGACATTTTAAGGGGAACCAGCAAAAGTGTGCGATATTTTGAAATTGCTGCAAATGCAGAATGATAGTCCCTGCCTGTTGAAAAAAAGCTGTCAATGACAGAAACTGTACAGAGCACGGGAAGTTCATATTCAAGTTCAAATCCATCGAGACATTGTTTCATCAGGTCGTCCGTGATCTTCAGCATTTCTTTCTCCTTAAATGTATTTCAGCTCCACTAAAGCCCAGTCATCAGTGGTTATCTCATACTTGCTTCCGCAGTACGGACAGTTCCTGTTTTTGGTCGCATCAAAGCTTGCGCCGCAGGACGGGCATGAGATCTTGGTCATTGAAAAGTTGAAATTCACAGGGATATCAGTGCGGCGCTTAAATGACGCGCTGAAGATCTGTTTTTTGAAGTATACCTTGTCTCCGCTTGCATAAAGCACGTCAAAATATGCCTTTGTTTCAACGGTTACGAAATTCCCGTTCTCATGTATATTCTTGCAGCCTAATGCATCGCCGTAATTCAGATCTATAATGTCCTTCATCTTAGGGTCAAGCTTTGCACCCTCATAAAACAAAAGCTCGCTCTCGTTCTCAGAAAACACAGCTGTTTTGATAAGGGACAGTGCCTTGCTGGTAAAGTACTCATAAGAAAATTCGGGACTGATCTTTTTCATGCGTTTCTCAAATTTGCTTCGTGAGCCAGCGGTACCCATTTTTCCCGCAGAGGATATTGCTCCCACGATAAGCTTTATAAGCAGGAAATAAGCATAATGAACATATGCCAAAAAGAAGCCTCCTATGGCAGCGCCGATATAATATCCTATACTGTTGTGAAATACAAGGCAAAGAATAAACAAGGCAATGACAGTAATGGCATATGAAACCATATATCCCGACATGAATTCTTTTTTTGTCATTCCCGGGGTATCTAAGAAATAGTACGACGTGACCTTTGGAAAGAGGTCGTCCATCTGAAACATAGTCCCACAGTGAGCGCAGCCGTTCCGGAGCTCGGCAACAGTGGATACTGCACCGCAGTTCGGACAGCAGAAAGGGTCATTGTCAGGGTGAGTACCCGTGATAACATCGGTTATTGTTTCGTACAGAACGCTCCTGTGGTCGTCTTTGTACCTGATCTTTCCGTTCTTTCTGACTTTTCGTTTTATTCCGCTTTGATTGAAGCAGACGGTGCTTTCATAGTGCGCATCTCTCCAGCTGCTGCCTGCGATGAACTTGTTTTTGCCCTCATCTCTGGAATAGATATCATAGTCCAGCTCGAGCCCTTTCTTTGAGAGCCTGTCATGCTGGAGCTTCAGCGTATATGTGATATCATTATCTGCAAAGGTTATGTTCTTCCCCTTGCCTACAGCAGCTCCCAGTGATGCTCTGAACTCATTTAATTTGCTGCTGAAAGCACCTGAGACCTCTTTGATGTTAAAAAGATTGTACCCCATAATGAATCCCTGTCCTTTCAATTGATTATACCCCATGACATATGCTGATATGTCTTATCAGCCGACAGCACAAAAGGCTGACGGCTTAAAGCAATTATACCAGATTCCCCTGATTTCGTCAATATCCGCAGTCATAACTCTTTTTATCTTTTGGTATGGCAATTTCATTGCATTTGTGTTATAATAGTATTACTATTATTAAGGAGTATTCACTATGGCTAATAATGATATAAACAGAATGAAGGAGCTCAACGAGCTGCTTGCAAAGGCTGCGGACGCATACTACAATACGGGTGTGGAGATAATGTCCGACAAGCAGTACGATGAGCTCTACGACGAGCTTGAAGCTCTTGAAAAAAAGACGGGAGTTGTCCTCAGCGGCAGCCGTACTCAGCAGGTGGGCTATGAGGTATCCTCGGGACTGCAAAAGATACGCCACACTACAAAAATGCTGTCCCTTGACAAGACCAAAAGCGTCGAGGAGCTGAAAAGCTGGCTGGGTGAGCACAAGGGCTTCCTCAGCTGGAAGCTTGACGGACTTACACTGGTGCTGACCTACAGCAATGGTGAGCTGGAGCAGGCTGTTACACGCGGAAACGGCGAGATAGGGGAGGACATAACCGCAAATGCCCGCCATATCAAGGGTATCCCTGCACGTATACCCTTTATGGGACGTCTTGTTGTCCGCGGCGAGTCCCTGATGAAGTACAAGGATTTCGAGCGCGTCAATGCTGAGATAGACGACGGCTCAAAGTACAAGAATCCCCGTAATCTCTGCGTGGGAACAGTTCGCAATCTGGACTCCCGTGTGACTGCGGAGAGAAATATCAATTTCTTTGCATTCAATCTTGTGTCTGCCGAGGGCTATGAGGAGAACTCCTTCTCAGCCCGTCTTGACTGGCTTGAAACACAAGGATTTCAGCGCGTTTACGGCTTGACAGTGACCTCTGATACAGTGGAGGGAGCAGTTGCGGACTTTGAGAAAAGTATCGCCGATAACGAGTTCCCCTCGGACGGTCTGGTGCTCATGTATGACGACGTGGCTTACGGTCTGAGTCTGGGCGAGACCTCTCACGCGCCCCGTAACGGCATTGCGTTCAAGTGGCGTGATGAGACTGCGGATACCACTCTCCGCGAGGTGGAGTGGTCTGCAAGCCGCACGGGACTTCTCAATCCCGTGGCTATATTTGACCCTGTGGAGCTTGAGGGAACAACGGTGTCGAGAGCTTCCGTTCACAACCTCAGCATAGTTAAGCAGCTCCGCCTCGGCATAGGCGATACCCTGACCATATTCAAGGCGAATATGATAATCCCGCAAGTCCTTGAAAACAAGACAGGCTCGGGCAGTCTGGAGATACCTGCGGTCTGTCCTGTCTGCGGAGAGCCCACAGAGGTGCGCACCTCCGACGAGGACGTGGAGACACTGGTTTGTCCCAATAAGGCATGTGCAGCCAAGCATATAGGCAAATTCGAGCATTTCGTCCAGCGTGATGCCATGAACATCGTGGGAATGTCCACTGCTACAATAGAGACTCTCGTCTCAGAGGGCTTTGTCCGCGAGTTCCGCGACTTCTACCACCTTGACGACTACAAGTTCAAGATAGTTGTACTGGAGGGCTTCGGCGAGAAGTCTTATCAGAAGCTTGCCGACGCAGTTGAAGCTTCACGAAATACGGAGCTGAGCCGAGTTCTCTATGCTATGGGCATACCCAATATCGGCAGACAGGCTTCAAGGCTTATCTGCGCACAGTATCCTACAGCCGTGGAGCTTGAACATCTCACCGCCGCTGAGCTCACCTCTATCGACGGCATAGGCGAGGTCCTTGCCAATGACTATGTGAAGTTCTTTGCCGACGAGAAGAACCTAAATGAGTTCCACGATCTGCTGGCGGAGCTCCACATCGAAGAAGCAGCCACAGTAAACAGCGAGTCCGCCATTGCAGGCAAGACCTTTGTTATCACGGGCTCTGTCCATATCTGGAAGAACCGCAACGAGCTGAAAGCCTTCATCGAGCAGAACGGCGGCAAGGCGGCAGGCTCGGTGTCCTCAAAGACGGACTACCTTATAAATAACGACAATACCTCCAATTCCACCAAGAACAAGACCGCCAAGGAGCTGGGCGTGCCCATAATCACCGAGGAGGAGTTTCAGGCGCTTGCCAATGCTTAATTCATAATTCATAATGCATAATTAAAACTGTAGGGGCGGCGTTTCGCCGCCCGCAGGCTACGATTATATTAGCAAGGGCGAGAGGCACTCGCCCTTTACAAATCAATATTCACTGATCACTGATCACTTTCGGGCGGATAAATATCCGCCCCTACTATTTTGAATTTTCCTGTAATAAAACATAAAGTCATTCGTCTATATAAGTGAAGGGGGTGAGAAGATGAAGCAGGAACTGCATGAGATATACGAAAAATACAGCTCCGATCTTTATGCCTTTATCCTGCGAATGTGCCGCAGCGAGCAGCTTGCAAGGGACATTTTGCAGGACACCATGCTGAAAGCCATGACAAGTGCCGACAGCTTCAAGGGGGACTGCTCCGTAAAGACATGGCTGTATACTATTGCAAGAAACCTCTGGTACGATCATCTGAAAAAAGCTGAGAACCGCAATCAGCCGCTTGATTCCGTCAGCGAGCCTGCTTCTCAGGTCAGTATCGAAGCCTGCTTTGCGGACAAGGATACAGCCCTGCATATACATCATCTTCTTCACGAGCTTGACGAGCCGTACCGCGAGGTATTTACCCTGAGAGTTTTCGCGGAGCTTAAATTTGCCGACATCGCCAAGGTGTTCGGCAAAAGCGAGAACTGGGCAGGCGTGACATATTACCGAGCCAAGCAGAAGCTTTTACAGCTTCTGAAAAAGGAGGGACTTTTATGACAGAGAAAAAAAATACCCTGCAATGTCATAGTTGACCTGCTGCCGCTGTACAAGGAGGACATTTGCAGCGAGGAGACCAAGGACATAGTTGAGGAGCATATCCGCGGATGCGAGGACTGCCGACTGCTGTGCGAAAACATGACAGTGCCCGAGATAAAAGCAAAGGAAGCTCCCACAGAGAGGGAGACCTTCAAAAAAGTGGGGAAGAAGCTGAAAAAGGGAAAGCTTTACAGACGAGTGCTGATATTCCTGTTTGCAATCATAGCGGCTGTAAATGTGGCATGGCTCAAACTGAAATTCTTTCCGTACAAGGATTTTGCATTCGGTATGGCTGAATACTATACAGATGACGGAAAGCTTTATCAGGAATCTGACGGCAAATATTATTATAATGTAGTTATGCCGAATTATTTTGAATTTTTCAGAGGAGATCTTTATATTTGGAAATCAGGGAATTATAACGAAAAAAAAATACATCGAACTGAGGATAATTCCGAGAATTATAGGTGATATCAAGTATGTGGCCGTAATAAGAACGGATTCCGCGGGTTACAGTATACCTATAACCGAGTCCGTTGAATTTGACCCAAGTGGGTATAAAGTGCATGATAACGATGAGAAAGCCAAGCAGATAATAAGTGAAAACCATGACCAGATAGAAGAGCTTATGAGAGCCGCACAGGACAAATGGGGAGAATACCTTAAATAAAACAACGCCCGAGAGTACTCGGGCGTTTTCATTATATATTCGGTATCTCGTTGACCAGCTGAGGGTCAGCAGCTTTCATGCGAGCCTTGTCCTCGTACATCATAGCGTCTACCTCGCGGAAAACATTGTCGAAGTCCATACCCTTCTTGTATTCACCGAAGCCTATGGCGATACTGTAGCCCTTTTTTGCTACGGCGTCTTTGAGCTTCTGCATGGTGAGCTCCACATCGGAGTAGGCAGCATTGGGATAGAGTATCTCGAACTCGTCGCCGCCCATTCTGTAAAAGCGGCACTTCATGGGAAGTATATCTTTGATCATAGGCATCACGCTCCTTTGATGTAATGATTAAGTATAATTATTATAACATATAAACCATTAAAAATCAAGAGATTTTAATAAAATCCGCGTTTATCGAATGACATTTTTGTGCAAATATACAAAACGTCCTTACATCTGTTTTTCAAGGATCGCAAGCGCCCAGTCAGTGTCAATGATGACCTCATCGTCTGCTGCAAGAGCTATCTTGAAGGTCTTGGCGATATGGCTGTAGTTGCCGCTGCTGAATTCAGCACGTCCCCACTGTTCTCCCTGAAGCTTTATGGCGAAATTGACAGTGCCGTCCTTTTCCTTGTTGAAGTAGACCTGTTCAATGATCTTGTCGGGTTCGCTCTTCTTTAGCTCTGCAATGAGGAAGAGCTTCTGGAGCTCGATAATTCTGTCGTCGTATTCATGGTCAAGGATAAGGAGCTTTTCGCGGAAGCTGTTCATGTCGGTGACTACGCGCTTGCGGCAGCCCTTTTCAAGCTTGATCTTCTCGTCGTATGGGTCATGGGTGAGCTCCTTCATAAAGCTTATTGCCATGGCGGGAGCGTCGGGGATATAGTGGATAAGAGCCTTGGCGTCGGGCTGGTGATAGTAGGTAGGGTAGAAAACTATGCAGTTGTTTCCGCATTTGGGACACTTCCACATAAAGAGCTCACCGCTTCTGACAAGGTCCTTGAGCTCGGGATCATCCTTGGTATTGATGCTCTCCCATACCTTAAAATCACCCTCAGTACCGCACTCAGGGCATTTTATTATCTCGTTGTGATTTTTTGACATAGTGATTCCTCTTTTCTTGATTATAAGTATAACGCTTTTACGTTAATATGCTTTATTTGTCTGGTTGAAGCAGGTCGTAAATGCCGTCCTCGGAGAGAACTCCCCGTTTCAGCTCAGCAGGAAGAAGTCCTGCTTCATCGGCAGCAAGATCACGTTTCCATGCGCTGCCTGTATAGTATTTTTCAAGCTCTGCAAGAGCTTTTTGACACTGGACACTGCCTTTTGGAAGCTTCTCGGCAGTATCCATGAGCTCCTCGTAATAGGTGATACGCTTTATCTGCTCTTTCAGAGCCTCGGATGTCACAGGCAGTTTTTTCTCGAACCTGAACATCTCAGCAAGCTCGCCGTCTTTTTCATTGGGATCGCAGTTGTGCTCGTTGTAGTATTCAACGATATGGAAGCCGCAGCGGTTAACGTAGAAGTGGATATTGCGCTTCTCGAAATATGGGGTAACTGTCTCCCATACAGTGACTTCCGGGTGCATATTCTCAATTTCCTGCCATGCCGCCTGACCAATGCCCTTGCTGTGGACAGAGGGGGATACGAACAGCAGCTCCAGGTCTCCGAAGTCGTATTCGGTCTTTATGACAACTCCGCCTACAGGCTTGCCGTCGTGGATTATGCGGTAAGCGGCTCCCTCGTCTATGGAGCGCTCAATAGTATCACGGGAGATTATCTCGCCGTCCTCCTCGAAATGGTCGTCACGCTGTCCGAATTCTTCCGTAGCACCGAAGCGGAATGCTTCCTGATTGTCCTTTATGAATTGCTCCCTGTCTGATCCTTCCAGCGGGAGAAGCTGTACTTCTGTCATGATTTTGCTCCTTTGGGGTCAAGACTGTTTTGCAGGGGCTGACACTTTCATGCGATCTGCAACAGGCTTTTTTATGAAGCGGTTATATATTTGTTTAAGCGCTAATGAACCGAATAGTCCGACTAAAAAGTATGCGTATCTGAACTGAGGAAAATGTTCCCAGCGATACCAGTTCGATCCTTGAAATGTCTCAATATCAAATCCTGGGATCTCAATAAACTTGTTGATGATAAAAAGAATACAGTTAAGAAGATTAAACATAATAATATGGAATCCCATGATAAAAAATGTGTTATCAGAAATATAATTTATAATTCGGTTTCCGTAAAGCGGCGAGCCTATCATTTCTATGATCTCCAGCCAGAAAAGAATGCCTATAATTGATGATATCATGGGGGTTATAGGGTAAGGACTGCTAAAACCGCTTAATTCAAATAAACTATTAAAAGCGATATCATAAGAAGAAGGCAGGATCATTGTCCTTATCATATTGATGAGCAGCAAACAAGACAGCAGTAAAATAGGAGAGATTTTTTTTAGCTTTTCTTCAAGTACATTGCGATAGATAATTCCCAATTCAATAAAAGGGATAAAAAATATGATTTTGAAAAGAAAAAGTTTGTAAGTTGCTACTCCATATTCTTTTACATACCAAACAATATAAATATGCAGTGTGAGGAAAAAAATCAAGATTGTTTTGCTGTTCCATTGTTTATACAACGCTTTTTTCAATAAAGCATAAATGATTTGAACACTGAAGAGCATGGGAACAAACCACATTGGAGAAACAATATCATTTATGATTCCGCTGGTAAAAACTTTTCCACATGATCGTAAAAAGTAATTAAATGATAAAGGTGGAATAGTACCTGTTTTAAAGATTTTTAAAAGCCAATCTATGAAAATAGCCGGAATAGAAATACCAAAATAAGGTAACATCAGTGTCTTGAATTTTTTTATTGTATATTTACTGAGATCTGTATTCTGATCTATCTTGTTAAAATACCCCGAAATGAACACGAACATTGGCATAAAAAACGAATTGAAAGGGAAGTAATTAGTTAGAATTCCAAAAGCGCCCCATGTGTGGGCATCAATGACCATGATAATTCCTATAGCAGAAAGAAGCATGAATTTTTTGTTTTCCTTTGCCAAAAAAATCACCCCTAAAAAATAGAAAAATTATGCTTTGCTGATGTCAGTTATACAGCTTTTTCAGACATTGCCTGTATGATCTGTATTTTTGTATCTATTGTACAGAGAACAGAAACACCTGTACGCCTGATAAAGCTTAACATCTTCATCAGGATCAATTTCAGGATTTGTTATCCATAAATTTCGTTTGCTCTTATATCCTGTTGCTTTGTCGTTCAGGATCAGGTGCTTACCGGAGTCCAGTGTAAAGATCAGCTTAGAACGAAGGCGAGGACCAATGGTATAGATATCAGAACCATCAGAAGCATTTTCATTATCATAATAATGTGTATATTTTGCTTTTACGATGTTATCAAAATATAATCGCTTGCGGCGGAACAGTATTCTGATGTCAACAAGATCGTTTTGAACGGTTATAGTTGTACCGAATATCATTTGAATTATAAACAAGACGGTGAAAATAACAACAGATATACTGCAAAGGATCAATACACATAACAGGACAAGTGCCGCGGTTTTATCTTCTATTGTAAATCCTAAAGCTATGAATATGATAATTGCAGTTAATGCAGCTATCCACGGGACAATAATTCCGTAATGGAACAATTTTGATTCATGTTTGATCCTGAATTTCATTTTTGCAGTCTCCTGAATTTAAAGGGTTCTGTTTTTCCTTGACATCAAAACTACGCACTCAACGTGCCGCGACTTACTCGATTTGATGTTTTCCTGCAAAATACTGTGCTTTCGAGTAGCGGGGGATATGTTCAATACTCTTATCACTACGGGGAAACATAGCTGAAATAGTGCCAAGGTCGGCGTTCATACGCCCAGATGCTTTTCAAATACTGCCATGATTTCTTCGACGCGCTTATCGCCGATCCCCTTGATCTGTCGGAGGTCTTTTTCAATCTCACGTAGGTCAATGGACTTGCCATCTTTCTCCAGTAGCCCGTCAGCATAGCGCATCAGAAAGGCTTGCAGCTCCTCACGGCTCATTTTCTTTATTGCACGATAGGTATCTCGGTCTATTATTTGTTTACTCATAATTACACCTTAGTATTTCAACATTTTCTCAAAAATTGAATCAACTCCGACATTGGGCGAAGATCACGAAGTTTAATTTTAGGTGCTTTTCTCTCTTCTGTTGCATATGCGCCATAATCAACCGACGTTAGATCATGTTTCCCAGCCCATCCAATCACAGCCATGTTTTGTTCGGACGGAAGTGTAACTCTATGTTCGCCACTTAAAATATACCAAAAATATACTTGGATATTAATTTCTTGAACTTCTTTCTTTGTTGTTGAAATCGTGAAATTGTCTAATATCTCTTCTATTTTTGATTTATACACTGATAATGAGGATTTAACTGAACAATGGACTTCTCTATTTTTTTCAGTATAGATAATTATATCATAGCCTGAATCTGGTTGTCCAGAATTCTTATCAACCGCTGAGACCGCATTGATTCCCTGAGAAATTAACCACTTGAGAACAAGGGTTTCAGCTAATTCACCCATAAGTATGTTGTTAAAACGTTCAGTAACACTTCTTTTATGAAGGTCTTTACGATCTTTCATCGTCTTTAGCAACGATTCTTTTGTAGTGCTAATACAGTCTAAAACATCTTGATTCGACAGAAAAGAATTCAAAATCGCATCAGTTCCTTTAATAGGTTTTTTACTTAATGACATATAAACACCTTCCGTGAAAAAATTATTGATTCTCTTCTTATTGTATGGTTAACGCTGTAAACTCTGAGTCAAATTCTTTCATTCGATTATCCTGATTAAAGAAATGGAGACCCCATATCTTATAATTGTTATCGTCCGTAAAAATAGTAACTGGTACAGCCTCTGTTTTTAGTTGAAGCAAAAATGCCTCTTTCCATGCATCTTTTTCAAGAAGTTGCGATCCTTTGGGTTCAATAAAAATCTGGAGTTGCTCAAAGCCATCAGATACATCTCTTTGGAGGAATAGCACATAGTCAGGTTCAAATCGTTCGCCATCTTCAAATGAGTAAATGTGAAAAACACGTTCATTTCTTACAAGATAAATACGGTTATACTTGTTTCGTAAATTATCCACATATGAACGGAAGTAGGCTACAAATGCCTTTTCTTCTGAAGTTCCATAGTTATCTGTGTAAACAAACCAATCTTCTGTAGAAAGATCTATTTTCCAATCGGTTTTAACTGATGGATCATTTTGTGAGATTCCAATTCCACCGTCATGTGGATCTGTATAATTGACAGTCTTGTTACGAAAAACATCTCTAATATTTCTTGCCCTAAATTCTTTTGTGCCTCTGTAAGTCTCTTCAATACCAGAAATTGAATCTGCTATTTTTCCAAGTACATAGAACACAGCTGAGTATAGGTTTTTCATAGTTGGATGCTCATCCTTACTCTGAATGTCAATACGTACAGAACCGAGATATTCATCATCCATTATAAATTGACGTGTAGATACAATATTCGGAAAATAGGAGTGAAGTGTACTAAACTTGAATATTGGATATTTCATCAATGCTTTATTAATAACAGCATAGTTTATGGTGGCAATCTCCTTAATGGTCATATGTGCAGTTTTCATGTCGACAACGAGCTCAGAATCTTGTGTGCCTTCTACCATAACAGAATCAACGCCTGAAGCACCTGTTGCGGTTTTGAACCGATATATGTCATCACGAACTGTTGGAGACAGACCATGAACATCTTTTCGGTCTTTCACTTCTCTGTCGTTTAAGAATATTAAGCCCTGTCTATACAGCTCGGTGGCTTTAAAACCTTCCTTGAGAATATATTCACGCTGTACGATTTTTTCAGTATCCAACCCTATTTCACGAAGTGCATCACGAAGCTCAGTCACATATCGATGATCATTCTGACAATGATAATAAAGCGTTTCACAGACACGCAGTTCGTTGGTAATATCATCGTCATATTTTCTCTGAAATCTTGGCTGCTCATTATCAATTTGGAATGGGCAATATCTTGCTCCTCGTCCTATTAGCTGTGCTTCTGCAATTGTTGCTGGAGATAGCTTTTTTCTTCCAGACTGTCTTGTTTCATATAAGCGGACAATGTCAAACAAATTCAGTACATCCCAGCCCTCATCAAGTTTCTTAACCTCGAAAATAGCACGATATGGGTTATTGGCGTCTTCAAGCGTATTAAGGAGGATCTGGTTTTTCGTTGCATCGTCATCCTTATTAACAGAAATGCAATGTTCTTCTGAAAAATCGTCTCGCAACTCAGCTGCTAATGTATCAAAGGAGATACCATTGTTAGCAAAATATGCAAAAGCAGAACGCACTATATCATTATTAACAGCATTGGAAAGATCTTGAAGTTGTGCACCAGTTAGATTGTGTATTTTTTCGATAAAGCTCGCCATAAATTCTTGGCTATCAGCGATTTTAGCAGCTTTAAATAGAACAACAGGCTTTATGCTCAGACGGTGGTCTTGAAAGATTTTAAGACGATATTGGCTAAGCACAAGAGCCAGTAAGGCTCTTTCCATAATTGTTAAGTCAGAACGAAGGGTGAGGATATCCTTGGAATATCTGTCGCCATAAAATCTTGCTAATGCGTAGTCAAATATAATCTTATTTTCGTATGCAGCGCGAATTGCTGGATTTGCAAGATCACAAGTTGCAGTAAATTCTAAAAGAATATTATCCGAATTCCTGTTAAATATGTTTTTTACTGTCTGCTCCCAAGAATGATAACTTGATTCTTCTTCAGCAGACAGTTTCTTTTTTGTGTCAACGTTTAGATGATGCGCTTCATCAGAGATTAGCACGACCTTCTGCTCGTCAAAATCGTCAAAAGACATACCATTTTCTTTTGCCATCCACATATCCATATGGAGTCCTTGGGTGGTAGCAAAGCAAATATTGATTGCATTATTATCAGCGTATTGAAAGTTGTCTACTTGATTAATACGTATACGTTCACCATCAAGTACAATTTCATCAGCAAACAGGTACTTAGAAGAAGCGGCGTTTGTAAAATTCTCTTTTGTTTTCTCTACAATGTTTGAGAGATTAACAAAAAACAAGAAATTACGATACCCTTGTTTGTAAAGATACAGCATAAGCCCTGCCATAATTAGTGTCTTGCCACTTCCAGTAGCCATGTGGAAAAGAACCTGAGTAGGCTTAGGACGTTTGTTGCTCTCAAAATGTGTTATAAAGTTTTCAAATGCCTGCTTTTGATATGGACGCAATTCAAAATTGGGATTTAAATTTTCAGAAATATAGGGTGGGAAAACAGCATTGCTACCATATTCACGCAGTGTGTCTATCTTTTCATATAAGAACGCCATTAATTATCCCTCCCTATAAAAGCTCCTTGTAAATGCTTTGTCTTCTTCAGTTATTCCAAATTCTTCGTCGTCCATATCGCAATAGTTCACATACAATAGATTTTTATCAAGTATTTCCATCAGGAAACGTTTTTTATCAGTTAATGAGAGAGAATCGTATTCGCCAACTGTTTCTGCTATCTTGGCTGGATTGACCTTATAACTTATAAAACCAGAATTTATCATTTTCTCGTAGATTGATGACAAAGTTTCGTCATCGGTTGCGGCTTCTATCTCATTAATGACTGCTTGATTGAGTTTAGCAAGTTCGCAATAAACAAATGAACCTCCGCCGTGCCAATTAACGGCTTTGGAAATACCACCTTGCTCGCCAAGTAATACTTTTTTTTGACGTTCTATGTCAAGGGACTCAACGTATTCGAGTTGTTCGACGCCTATAAATCTTCTATTCATTTTCTGAGCTACTGCGGCAGTTGTTCCTGATCCAAGGAAAAAGTCTAAGACTATATCACCTTCATTTGTCGCAACATCCAGAATTGCTTTAATCAGATTTTCAGGCTTTGAATAGTTAAAAGCATCTATTCCAAACAGCTCATCAATGTGTGAATTACCTTCTGAATTTTTAGCTCCGTTGAGAACGACATTTAAAAAATCTTGCATTAGAAAATCCGATATAACCGCACTCAACTTTCCGGTTTGTTCATCTTCGTCTTTAAATTTACGAGAATATGGCTTTGATATATTTAGGAACTCATAATCATCCGGAAATACTATATAACCCTTATCATAATACTCCTGAAAGGTGTCTTTTGAAACGCACCATGTTCTCTTTTCACTTGCCGGATATTGCTTTCCAGTTTTAGGATCAATCATTGTAAAAAAAGAATTAGGTCTTTCTTTGGCAGAGGTTTGCTTTGTTAAGTCGGCAAGTCTCCAAGGTCTACCCGGAAAGTCCTCGGTTTCATAGTATTGACGTTCAATCGATCTTCCCATTACTTTATTATCGTCGCCCACATTAGTGTAAACCAACACCCAATCAAAGTCTTGTGACAAATTAAACGGGACGTCAGATTTTCCATTTCTCGTTCGACGAGGAATCGTAGCTACGAAATGTTCCTTACCAAAAATATCGTCTGCCATTACTTTTAGATAATGCATTCCGTCTTCACTTATATTAATCCAAATTGTTCCGCCTTTACAGAGTAGCTTTTTTGCTACTGTAAGTCGATCTTTCATAAATACAAGCCATGTCGATAAATGAAAATTGGAATTGTACTTAAAAGTGTCTGTTGCAGTTGTTTTATCGAAATAGTAAGGCGGATCAATATAAATACATTTTATTTGACCTTCAAATCGTTTCAATAGTGAAGAGATAGCAAGGAGATTGTTACCTTTAACAATGAGATTGTCTGTGTCCTCAAATGTCGTTGCTATTTGGGAAGACACAGTTATTGAGTCTATGATAGGTTGTCCCGTAAGATCTGTGTTATAAGCTGTAGTATATCTTGTTGCGCCAACAAAAACCTTAGGGTAAAGTAAGCGATCAATTTCATCAGGTGCAAGCGTTTCGTTATAGAATATTTCCGAACGCTTTTGTTCTTCTGTTGTCTGCCCACCTTCTAATACACAATCTTTATATGGGAATACAAGTTCCACTTTTTCTGAAGAAGCAATTATGTCACCATTTTCATCTGCCAGTCCAATGTGGTTTTTGAAGCGCGTATAGCTGTCAGGTAAAAATTGACGATTATTGATTACCCAAGAAAACCCCGTTTTATCAAAAACCTTTATATCATCTACATCCGTAAAAAAACGAGAACTTGTTTCTTCATTTGAAAGAAGGAGCTTAATTAGCCCCGCATCCATTTTCATTGCTGCCTCATAGACTGCATTGCGAAGAAATGTTCCATCTTCAGCTACAAACCGCGCATCTGTTTTCAGTAACGATAGTAAGGTTTCATAAAAATTCGCCATTTTAATCTTCTCCTTCTTCAATGAACAATTCCGGTACATTGTACTGGATTTCTTCGGTATCGCGTTTAACAAGTTCGTTAGGACAATCCAACAATGCTTTTTTTAGCAGCTTCGGATTGTCTGGAGTACCTCTTACATATTTATCAGCATTTCGGCGTATATATTCAGTTGATTCCCGTTTAAATCCGCTGCGTTGAAGGATAATCCGAAGAGGGTTTGTAGTCCCATACTCTACAAATTCAAACCAATCGTGCTTCAATGGTTCATCTGGGTGTTGCCGATTATATTCCTCCGAGAATTTTAGGAAGTAATTTGATAGTCTGAAAAGAATGACATCTTCAATTGCCTCTAATGTATCAGCAATGATGATGTTTTTATGCTTTTGTGAACCATCAAATATTTCCCATTCTTTAAAATCAACTCTAACTTTTCTTTTTTTATCATCATAGTCTTTGATGCTTTGATTGATTATATTGCTTAAGCCGTGTCCTTGTATCCATTGAAGGAGCAAGACGGCATACCATGTTAGCTTAGTATAGTTTTGTCCTTCGCCCGCTCCGAGAGTACGACTCTCATAAATACGCCACTTAAAAGCAACTGCCAGCTTGTTGAGAAATTCCAATGTTTCAGAGTAATCCGCTCCTCGTTTAGTGTCTAATATTTTAGGATAAGAAACACCTTCGCTGATTAGTTTTGCTACACCTTGCATCTGATCGAATGATACATTTATATCGTCACTGGGTTTTCGTTCATCTGCTGAAAACTGTTCACGAATTTGTCTTTCAATTTCATTTGTTAGGTAAGGAGCGAATTCGCGTCGAATTCTACTATTTCTGTTGTGCACTATATCGCCAACAAGAATTAGCATAGTCTTTCTCATCAGTTCGTAATTATCCTCACTCTGCTGTTTATTGGATTTGTGTATTTCTATATTACCTGAAATGAGGGTATCTATTATTAGCCTTTTTTGGTTGGAGTTTAGTTCTATCTCAATTGATAATTTTTGTGGCGGAACTTCATCTTTTAGAAGGCATTCGTATTTTTGCAAATCTTCCTCTCGCTCCTGTTTCTGTAAACGAACAATAAAGACATTTCCATATAAATTATATTTTGCTCGTCCAACGCGCCCAACAAGGTTTTTGAAATCAACCTCTGAAAATGTACTCAATCCTTTTTTATAGCTTGTAATAAACAAATTCTCTGCCGGTAGATTAACTCCTTCAAGAAGTGTACTTGTGCAGAACATTGTTTTTATAAGCCCATCGCGATAATAATCTTCAAGCTGCATACGGATATTAGCTGGGAGATAACCTATATGATAGGCAACCCCTCTTTCTACCAACTCAGCAAGATAATACTCTCTGTGAACATCGGTTCGAATTGCCTCTGCAAATGCTTGTAATTTTTTATCGCCCATTATTGCTTGTGTTTTTGCATAATCTCTGGCAAATTGAATAGCATCATTTTTCGACTTGCAGTACACTATGTTATGACGTTTGTCACCGATACGAGCAATGATTTCGCTTAGGGAATATTGCCGTTTCATTTGATGAAGCAAAATAAACTTTTTTGTATATGAATCAAAGATACGGATATTTCTCTCCCACAAATCAACAATATACTTCAATTGACTGACCGGGGCATATCTACACGCAACAATGGAATTGTCGTCAAGGCGTTTTTCATTTGTCAGTGTATCAAGATACACATTGGGATTAGGTATATTTGGAGAAGCAAACACAATATGTGTGTCGCTATGACGCTCTTCTAATTGATTGATTACTTTATAATAGAACGCGCTTCTTTTATCACCAGAAGATATTTTGTGTGCTTCATCCACAAATAGATAGTCGATTTTTATTTTTGGATCATCAATCAATATGTAAAGCATTCGTTCAGGCGTCAGAACAAAAATATAGTTGTGTTTTGTTTCAAGTGCCATTGAGCCTGATGAAGTGACAATACGATAATCCGTTTCCTTTAAAAGTGTAGTAAGACTTTCAATCAATTCACTCGTTACTTCGTTTATTAATGCTTTTGTTGGAATTAGCAGGGCAAAGTTCTTCTTAGCTCCGTTCATAATTTGTTGTTTAATAAAAACACGCATCATGAATGATTTGCCCATTGATGTAGGAGCTGAGTAACTGAAGCATGACTTTGAAAGCCTATCATATATTTCCTTCTGTGCCGGAAAGAAATGAGAATCATCTTCCGAAGGAACCGATAAGTAGTTCATATTAAAATGCATAAGGATCTCATCAAGAAAAGATGCACTTGCATATTCGGGAGTTAGACGGCGCATTCCTAAAAAATGTCCAGTATTCGCAAGCACAGAACCGAGATAATATTTTATCTGTTCATCATGCGGATACATATCATACAGAAGAGCTACAATTTCCTGCGCTCGCGTTTTATGTATATCTGAGAGATTTGTGCCACAAGATTTTGATAGAACATCAGCAAAAGTTAGGGCATGTCCAATATTGATCGGCATTTCTTCTATTTCATCTAATTGAAATAGACGCTTTGAATAATTCACGAGAATGCTATGGTATATTTTTTGCAGATACAAATTCTCATCTATTCTGGAAAACAAATGCTCTCCGAAGGTGACATCTCTGAAATTACTCATGACATACCTCCTCCGGACTGTAGTAACTTATCCATGATATTCTTCTTATCCTCATCTGCATCAGTAAATGGAAGCATATAGATATACAGTGAATAACCATCGAGACCATATTGCATAATTTTCGATTCAATATAAGGAACTTGTTTCAATATGTCCTGTTTAAGTTGCTCGCGCACATCAGTCTGATAGTCGTCAATTGTTTTTCCATTTGAAGAAACCCCATTTAATGTGTAACCAAGAAATAAACCGAATGCGGTTGCAGGTTTATTTGCATTAGCTTCAGTTGGTAGAATTATTGCTTCAAGTTGATTATACACTTCTGCAGGAAAAGATGCTGCAAAAATACTTGATTCAACAAATCTTCGCTCATCCTTTTTTCGGTTTTTAAGTTTTTGCGCATACGAAAAGGCGGAATCAATAGCAGACTGAAGGTCACCATCAATAAAAGAAGTCCCCAGTATTATTTGATTAAATGGGACAGTAGCATCAGCAGTCAAAAGGTGTATACCAACACTTTCACTTGTAAAAAGACCGCCATGGTTACTGAATTCCACCTTGCTCATTAATTTCGGGGCATTGAGGACTTGCTCTAAAAAGATATAAAGAAGAAGTTCACCAAGTTCATTTCCAGATGATAAGTGACCTTTTGCCATTAGTTCTTTGATGTGTGCTATAGCATCGTAGGCAAGTGCGGAAATCTCATCTTCTTCCATATACTGCTTTATTAGCCGCCTTGAATAAACATAGTACCCGATATTGTTACGTAGATGTTTCCAAAGGCAGTGATAATCGAAGTCATAATCATCAAATTTCAAACAGAATATCTGAAGGTCATGGGTTGCTGATATGCTTAGACATTCACTTGATATAGGTGTAAAAACCTTATTAAATGTTCCTTTGCTGGTAAGGGGGATTGAAGCCTTTGTTTTAGGTTTCGTAACTTCATATAACGTGATAGTATCAGTCATTGGGCTGTAAGCAGAAGAATAATCTTTTTTGATCGATTTTGTAAAATCAGCCTCAATAGTATTATCTGTTTTGGCAATAGCGTAAATGAAAATATCTGTCAAGAATTCAGACAATACAAACTCGTTTTTGCTTTTTAATTCATGTTTTGTAAGGCTGCTGATTGCCCCGAGTTGAGTATTATCAGCAATGGCATGGTCTTTAAGAATAATGCTTTTTAGTGCAAGGACAGCATTCTTTTTTCGTGCTTCTTCCATAGCAGGTATAATAATAGTAATAAAATATCGCTCGATAGCACGGGCATCCTTTGTTAGAGCCATTTGCATGACTTCTGTGGGAAGGTTTTGACTTGAAGAGTGAATCTTGTTGAAATTAGGATATGAATAGGAAACCTCATATCCATCAGCTGATGTGTATGAGAAAGCCTTTGCTCCGTCTTTGCATAACGATATCATAAGCTTCTCGCAGAAGGAATCAAATTTTCGCTCTGCAGGAATAGTACATGATGTCATGATTCTTACGTAAGAGCCTACGCAAAGATGCTCCATTTGATTACCTCCTATCGCTATTACTGGATATTCAGATTATTTCTTAATAACATCTACGATATCGCCTATGTTACAATTCAATGCTAAACATATCTTACCAAGGACTTCCATGCTTACAGCTTTATTCTTACCCATCTTTGCAATTGTAGATGAAGTTATGTTTGTTATTTCCATTAGGTCTTTTTTCATCATATTCTTATCAATCAATAGTTTCCATAATTTATTATAGCTAAATTCCATCCGCGATCCTCCTAACAAGTATTGTAACTCCTCATTTTTACATTATAGCATATTTCTTTAGAGATTTCAAGACAAAATTGAAAAATGTCGTTTTAATCTTTGCAAAGTCAAAGTTATGAAAACAAACCGATGAAGCAAAAAGGCTCCTGCAAAAACTGCAGGGGTCTTTTTCATTCTGAAAATCTTCCGACAATATTCTTTTTTGATTCGTTTTTCTAAAACGCCTTTTTAAGTACAATGAGAAATAAGGATAGTGTTGGCAGATAGGATTAGCTCGCATTAAAATCTTTTCTGCGGCTTTAATTTGAGAAATTGTCAAAGGAGCAATAAAAATGGAAAATAAAGGAAAATCATTCAAAGAAAGAATGGCGGCTGACCTGCTCACTGCCGTAAGCACCTATCACTCCCCGGAAATCGCCACTTCCGTGATTGACCACTACGGTGATCTCCGCAGTATAAGCCGCTGGAGTCAGGAAGAAATGATCGACGATCTCATCAGCAAGATGAACGATTTGGACTGACCATTTGCTAAAAGCGCAGAAAGTGTCCTATTGTATGTGGAGGCAGTTTTTTGCCACCAGCATTTTCGATAAAAAGTGTTCAGAAACATCTGTTCGCATCAGTCGAAACAGCGATTTTATTTTGTAATATCAAAAAAGTTGCACACAAACGTGCAACTTTCGGGCTTATCGGAGCTATTTATGGAGGGCTTTATAAAAAATATCGTCCGGAGGTTAATAATCTGACACCTTTCTTGGACTGTATTTCAGGAAGGCAGATGTAAATTTTCCGTGAACGATTTCCAATAATCAACGGTTTCCCGTTGTATGAACCCGCTTTTCTGCCCCTTTATAGAAGCACATCGTCCAATGCCGCTGGTTATCTCCAGTGGTAATAAAAGACACCCGTCCCGGACAAGACGTTAAACTGTCTGCTGCTGCATACTGCGCCGAGTGATCAACGGTGGCTCAACGGTCTGCGGTGGCACAAATGAATACACCGGCTGTCAATTGAGCTGACGGCTGCAATCCTGAATGGAGTAATCCATCTGGAATGCGGTCTGATTTGTCATGCCCATTTGCCGGTAGAGATTCCTCCATTCGCAAGTCAAATGGAGGATTTTTTATGTCAAAACAGTTTTACCTGCCAATGCGTGATGCCAATGATCCGCACAAAGTTACCCTGATTCCCGTTTCCGAGGAAGTCTATACCAATATCACACCGGAAACAAACCGTATCCGCAGCCGTCGCCAGTATCATGGGCAGTGCTGCTGCACGAAGCAGTACCTTTGGAAATGTGACGGAGACTGTGACGTCTGCGAGTATCGTGCTGCCGGGGACAACCTTTCCCTCGATTATGAGACGGAAATGCACGGCGACACCTTCGCAGATACATTTGATACCGAAGAAATCGCAACTGACCAGATTCTGATGCGTCAGCTTCTCGAACGGCTGAAAGAACTGATGCCCGAAGCCATCACTGTCGGTCAGATGTGCCTTGATGAAGATATGTCCGAGCGGAAGTGTCTGGAACAGCTCAATCTGAAGCGAAGCACCTATCGTTCACAGCTTGAAAAGACACGGAAACAGCTTGAATCCGAGTTCGGAAAATTTTTCTGAAAAAGTTTCGTCCAAAACGCCCTTGATCCTGTAGTGGGTTGTGAAGGGAGGTGAACGACACATGAACAGGAAAACCCAAGAACTGATCGACACCCTGATGGCAATCTCTGTGGTGTCAAAGAGACTTGCAAAAAATCTGGCAAAGGAGGACAAGCATAATGGATCCGATGATGGAACTGGTAAACGCCCTGAATGCACTTACTGCTGCATTACAGAAATTCTCGTCGCAGACAACTAACGCCTATCTTGACACGTTCGAGGAAATCTACGATCCCGATAAGGACGAGCCGCAGGCAGCGGAAGCACCGAAGGAACAGCCGACACCGAAGAATGAAGAAGCGACTGTCACCTTTGTGCAGCTCCGCAGCCGACTTTCGGAGATTTCCCGCAGCGGCAAGACGGCGGAGGTCAAAGAACTGATCGCCAAGTACGGTGCATCCAAGCTCTCGGATATTGCCGAAAGCGACTACGCCGCTGTGCTGGCAGAAGCGGAGGGATTGTGATGCCCGGAACACACGCGATTCTGTCACCGTCAAGCAGCGAGCGCTGGATCAACTGCCCGCCCTCCGCAAAGGAGAACGCGGGCGGCGACACCGGCAGCACTTACGCGCAGCAAGGCACAGATGCACACGCCCTCTGCGAGTACAAAGTCAAGAAGGCACTCGGCTTCAAGGTGCGCGATCCCACTGACGATCTGGAGTACTTCGACGAAGAAATGGCAGAATGCACTGACGCTTACTGCGAATTCGTCATGGAGCAGGTGCAGGAAGCTAAGCAGTCCTGTCCCGATCCGCAGGTATTGGTCGAGCAGCGCCTCGACTTCACACGCTGGGTTGCTGAGAGCTTCGGCACCGCAGACTGTATCATTGTCGCCGATGGCACGATGACCGTCATCGACTTCAAATACGGTCTCGGCGTACTTGTCGATGCCAATGGCAACAGCCAGATGCGGATGTATGCGCTCGGCGCTTTGAATCTCTTTGAGAGCCTGTATGACATCCAGACCGTCCGCATGATCATCTTCCAGCCCCGCCGGGATAATGTCAGCATTGCGGAGGTCACGAAGGAGAAACTGCTCGGCTGGGCGGAGGAAGTTCTTATCCCTGCTGCGGCACTTGCGGCAAAGGGCGAGGGTGACTATAGCGCGGGAAAGCACTGTCAGTTCTGCAAGATCAAGGCGACCTGCCGCAAGCGGGCGGAATATAATCTCCAGATGGCGCAGTACGACTTCGCTGTCCCGGACACACTTGCCGACGATGAGATCAGCATGATTCTCGATCGCGCCGACACCTTCATCGGCTGGGTGAACGATGTCAAAGCCTATGCGCTCGAACAGGCAATCAGCGGCAAGCAGTATCCCGGCTTCAAGGTCGTGGAAGGACGCAGCAACCGCAGATACACAAATCCCGATGCAGTTGCAGCGGCTGTCACCGATGCGGGCTACGATCCCTTTGAGAAAAAGCTCATGGGCGTGACTGCCATGACCAAGCTGCTCGGCACCAAGAAGTTCAACACCCTGCTCGGCTCCCTGATTGAAAAGCCGCAGGGCAAACCCACACTCGTACCAGAGTCGGACAAACGCCCGGCATGGACAATCAATGATTTTCAGGAGGAAGATTAACATGGCAAAGATTATCAATCCCACAAAGGTCGTTACTGGCAAGAACACCCGCTTCAGCTACCTCATCGTGAATGAACCGAAGGCGATCAACGGCGGCACTCCGAAGTACAGCGTGAGCCTCATCATCCCGAAGTCCGATACCATGACCGTCGAGAAGATCAAGGCTGCGATCAAGGCTGCCTACGACGAGGGGCAGGGCAAGCTCAAGGGCAACGGAAAGTCTGTGCCGCCGCTGAAGGCAATCAAGACTCCGCTGCGTGACGGAGACGAGGAACGCCCCGATGATGAGGCATACGCAGGCTGCTACTTCATCAACGCCAACAGCGCTACGAAGCCCGGTGTCGTGGATGCTTCCTGCCAGCCGATTCTCGATACCAGCGAACTGTACTCCGGTATCTACGGCAGAGCGTCAATCAACTTCTACGCGTTCAACACCAACGGAAACAAGGGCATCGCCTGCGGTCTAAACAACCTCCAGAAGCTCCGCGACGGTGAGCCTCTCGGCGGAAAGTCCCGTGCTGAGGACGATTTCGCAGACATGGACGATGACGACGACGATTTCCTTTCGTGAGGTGACGGTATGAATACAGTATTCACGATGATTATGGGTGTGTCCGGCTGCATTATGATGCTCTGCTGGACAACCATCTCGATCACTATTCTGATCGACACCTTCAAGAACCGTAAGAAATAACAACGCAATGTCGGGAGGGCGACTGGCGGGATACCGTCCGGGTGGGTTTAAGGAAGTGTTACCATGAAAATCATAGAAATTGATCTGGAGACTCGGAGTGACCGTGACATCACCAAGTGTGGTGTGTACGCTTACGCCGACTCTCCGTATTTTGCTATCACGCTGATGAGCGTCTCAGTTGATGACGGCGCAGTGCAGCTTTATGATCTGGCGAACGGCGATCGTGTACCCGAAGATATCTTGACTGCTCTCACCGATGAATCGGTCATCAAGCGGGCATTCAACGTGCAATTTGAGCGTGTATGTCTCTCCAGATATCTGCGGGAAGAATATCCGCAGATCTTCCGCAGCTACAGCATTGATGCCGATACCGTCGGTGATTATCTGAGTCCTGTCGGCTGGCAGTGTACCATGATCCATTGCAGGACGCTCGGTCTGCCATCGACACTGGCTTCTGCAGGTGCTGCGCTGAAACTGGAACAGCAGAAAATGCCGGAGGGCAAGGCGCTCATCAAGTATTTTTGTGTACCCTACGAAACGGTGAACGGTATTCCGAAGTTCCACACCCCTGCCGATGCACCGGGTAAGTGGGAAACCTTCAAGGCGTACAACAAACAGGATGTGGAGGCGGAGCTTGCCATTGACCAGCGCCTTTCACGTTTCCCGGTACCGGATTTTATCTGGGAACAGTTTTATCTCGATCAGGAGATCAACGATCGCGGCATCTGTGTTGACATGGAACTGGTCGATGCAGCGCTTACGCTTGATGCTCAGGCGAAGGCAACGCTGTCGGCGGAAATGCGCAGGCTTACTGGTATCGAGAACCCAAATTCCGTGTATCAGCTTCTGGAATGGCTCGGTGAACAGGGATATAAGTCGGACTGTCTTGACAAAGCTGCCGTGAAGGAACTGCTCAAGACAGCGAAAGATCCGGTGAAGTCGGTGCTGGAGCTGCGGCTTATGCTTTCAAAGTCCAGCGTCAAAAAGTATCAGGCGATGCAGACAGCTGCCTGTTCCGATAACCGCGCAAGAGGAATGTTCAGCTTTTACGGCGCTTCCCGCACTGGACGCTGGGCAGGGCGCATTATTCAGTTACAGAACCTGCCACAGAATCATATTCCTGACCTGACCGAAGCGAGAAATACAGTCAAGTACGGTTATTACGATGAAGTCGAGATGTTCTATGAGGATGTGCCAGATACGCTGTCGCAGCTCATCCGCACCGCTTTTGTACCCAGACCGGGATATAAGTTTATTGTTGCGGACTTCTCAGCGATCGAGGCGCGAGTTATAGCGTGGATCGCCGGAGAGCAGTGGCGCATGGATGCATTTGCGAACGGCGCAGATATTTACTGCGCGTCGGCATCAAAGATGTTCGGTGTTCCGGTCGTGAAGCATGGCATCAACGGCGAACTGCGTCAGAAGGGCAAGGTCGCAGAGCTTGCCTGCGGTTACGGCGGAAGCGTCGGCGCAATGAAAGCAATGGGCGGCGATGCCCTGAACCTTTCCGATGCCGAGCTGAAGCAGATCGTGACCGACTGGCGGGATGCCTCACCAAATATCGTCAAGCTCTGGTGGGCTGTCGATGATACGGTCAAGAAAGCGATAAAGCAGAAAACCACCACAGAAACACACGGATTGCAGTTCAGCTACCAGAGTAAGATGCTTTTTATCACGCTGCCTTCCGGTCGTAAGCTCTGCTACGCGCACCCGCAGATCGGTGAGAATCAGTTCGGTGGCGAGTCCGTCACTTATATGGGCGTGGGTGCATCGAAGAAATGGGAGCGTATCGAGAGCTACGGTCCGAAGTTCGTCGAGAATATTGTTCAGGCAGTCGCTCGTGACCTGCTCATGTTCTCTATGCAGACGCTGTCGCACTGTTTTATCGTCGGTCACATACACGACGAAATGATCATCGAGGCAGACCGCAGGATGTCACTTGATGAGGTCTGCCGACAGATGGAACGAACGCCTGCATGGGCGGAAGGTCTGCTCCTGCGGGCTGACGGATACGAGTGCGAGTTTTATAAAAAAGACTGATTGTTTCGTCCAAAACGCCCCTGATTCTGTAGTGGGTTGTAGAGCAGAGATGCTCTCCCCACTTCTGGGGGCAGCAAAGAATGAAGGGAGAATGGCTATGTTTTATGTGAAGGAAAAGACCGATGAAATCGAGGTCAAGGTGGAGCTGAACAGCGAGAACGTGTTCTGTGCCTGCCCCGACTGCGGTAAAGAGGTCGCCGTTGACCTGTCGTGTGTGTTCGCCGACGGTCTTGGTGATATGTACGGAACGGCAGTCCTCTGCAACGAGTGCGCTTGGAAGAGACTGCACGTGAAGCTGAAAAGAAAAGAGGGATAAGATGAAATACAGTATTGAATGGTTTTATGCACTGGTCAGCGGTAAGCTGGTCAAGCCGGAGAACGTCTATGTGAAATGCCCCCGCTGCGGAAAGCTGTGCAACAAGGGCTGCGACAGGAAGCCCTGCGGCAGAAACGAGGTCAAGCATGGCTGATTTCTATAACAACGAAGGCTATGCCAGCCCGACCGAGTATGAGGCTTTCACGCATATCGAGAAGGAGGAGAAGGCTGCGGCAAAAGCTGCTGCCTTCCGTCCGGTCGTGTATATCTGTTCGCCTTACTCCGGTGATACCGAGAGAAACGTAGAGAAGGCTAAGAGATACAGCCGCTTTGCTGTTGACCGGCACTATCTGCCGATCACGCCCCATATATACTTCACGCAGTTTATGGACGACAATATCCCGGAAGAACGGGATACAGCCATTTTCATGAACTGGGTGCTGATGAGTAAGTGCGTGGAGCTGTGGGTGTTCGGCGAATATATCAGCCCCGGCATGAAAGCGGAGATCGACCGTGCAAAACGCAAGCACATGAAAATCCGTTATTTTACGGAGGATTTGGAGGAAAAGATATGAAGTTTACCCTGTACACTGCCGATTGTACCGGCAACGCAAAGAATACGATTTACCCGAATCAGAAGGTCATTACCTCGGAAGCGGATCTCCGCAAGGCAGTCACGTTCGACCATGTGTGTGCGCTGTATGTGAATAATGCCCGCAGCGATGCCAATTTTCAGCTTTCAGATGTTGTGCCGATGGACTGCGACAATGACCACAGCGACAATCCCGATGAGTGGATCACGCCGGAAAAGCTGTCCGAGATGCTCAGCGATGTGGAGTATGCAATCACATACAGCCGTCATCATATGCTGGCGAAAGGCTCTGTAACAGCCCGCCCTCGTTTTCATGTATTTTTCCCGACTACGCCCTGCAAGGATGCCGCATTCCATAAGAACATCAAAGCCCGCATCTACAAGGAACTGCCATTCTTTGACGGCAATGCACTGGACGCTTCACGCTTCCTGTATGGCTCGAAGGGCGATGTGGTCTGGCACGAGGGCAGCCTGTCGATTGAGGACTGGCTCACGCTCATGAAGTCGAACCGCAGTATTCCGCAGGGACAGCGCAACAGCACCATGTCCCGTATGGCGGGCAAGCTGGTCAAGCGTTTCGGTGTGACGGATGATGCCCATGCGAAGTTCCTCGAAAAGGCAGCGGAATGCGATCCGCCCCTCGACGATGAAGAGCTGGAAGGCATCTGGGCAAGCGCCTGCAAGTTCGGCAAAATGGTCACATCACAGGAAGGATATGTGCCGCCCGACCAGTTCGGTGATAATGTGCTGATCCCGGACGATTTCTCAGATGTCGGTGAAGCCCGCACATTCGTAGAGTGCTTTGGTGATGAGATCGCATTTACGATTGCTACGAATTATCTGCGCTATAACGGCACCTACTGGGAGGAATCAGAACAGGCGGCTGTCATGGCGATGATCGAACACACGGACGTTCAGCTTGCTGAGGCAGAACGCAAAATGGAAGATGACCTATGTGCATTGGAGAAGCTGGGCGTTCCGAGAGCGTTGGCGAAGGCAGGCGGCAAGAAGTTTCGTGATAGCCTGACTCCGGAACAGGGCGCTGCATACGGGCTGTTCAGATTTTCCGAGCTGTATCATGATTTCGTATTGAAATACCGTCATATCCGCAGCCTGAACCATGCCCTTGATGCCGCAAAGCCGCTGGTGCTGAAGCACCCGGAGCAGCTTGACGGTGATCCGATGCTGCTGAACACTCCCGGCGGCACCTACGACCTTGCCAAAGGTCTCGACGGCTGGAGAGCGACTGATCCGACCGACCTGATAACGAAAGTGACGGCGGTCGTGCCGAATGAGGAAGGTCGCCAGATCTGGGAGGACGCCTTGCAGGTTTTCTTCTGCGGTGACCAGAGCCTGATTGACTATGTGCAGATGATCTGCGGTCTCTGTCTGATCGGCAAGGTATACACGGAAGCGATGATTATTGCTTATGGTGACGGACGCAACGGCAAGTCTACCTTCTGGAACGTCATCTACAAGGTGCTGGGCAGTTATTCCGGCAATATCTCCGCCGATGCGCTGACCGTCAATTGTAAGCGCAACGTAAAGCCTGAAATGGCAGAGCTGAAGGGCAAGCGACTCATCATTGCGGCGGAGCTGCAGGAAGGGATGCGCCTGAACACCAGCGTGGTAAAGCAGCTCTGTTCGACTGATCCCATTTTCGCCGAGAAGAAGTTCAAGGCTCCGTTCTCCTTTGAGCCGAGCCATACGCTGGTGCTGTACACGAACCACCTGCCGAAGGTGGCGGCTTCTGATGACGGCACTTGGCGCAGACTGATCGTTATCCCGTTCCATGCAAAGATTCAGGGGCAGGACGACAAGAAGAATTATACACAGTACCTGATCGACAATGCAGGCGGTGCGGTTTTGTCGTGGCTGATCGAGGGTGCCATGAAAGTGGTTGCCGCCGATTTTAAGGTAGACCGCCCGCAGTGTGTGTTAGATGCAATCGGAGCCTACCGTGAAGGCAATGACTGGCTCGGCTCTTTCATCAATGATTGCTGTGAGGTCGATAAGAGCTATATGGCAAAATCTGGAGATCTCTACAAAGAGTATCGTGATTATTGTACAGCAAACGGAGAGTATGTTCGTAGCACTACCGACTTTTATGGCGCATTGGAGCAGGCAGGTTTCAAACACAAAAAGACCAATAGCGGAAGGTATATCATGGGACTTTGTCTCAGGGTTGACTTCCTCGACTGACACTTTCATCATACGAAAAGCAACGTAAAATCGGGAAAGTGACAGTCGGTGAACCTCATATCCAGACCTTACGCAGGCGAGAAAAATATGTATTTTTTCTTCCTATGGAAAGGTTTGCAAACGACATTCACCGACCGTCACTTTTGCCCGGAAAGGTCGAATCTATGCGAGAAAAATCAATTGAAGAAAAAATGGTCGCTGCCGTGAAAGCAGTCGGCGGTGTCTGCTGGAAGTTCACATCTCCCGGAACAGCAGGTGTGCCTGACCGCATCGTATTGATGCCGTCCGGCAGAATCGGCTTCGTGGAGGTCAAGGCTCCCGGCGAAACGCCCCGTCCGCTGCAGCGCTTGCGTATCAGAACACTTCGGCGGCTGGGCTTCAAAGCCTTTGTGCTGGACAATCCGGAGCAGATAGGAGGAATCATTGATGCAATACAAACCTCATGATTATCAGAAGTTTGCCGTGGACTTCATCGAAACACATCCGCAGGCGGCGGTATTATTGGAATGCGGATTAGGCAAGACGAGCATAACGCTGACGGCGCTGAACGATATGATGTTCGACCGCTTCGAGGTCAGAAAGGTTCTTATCATCGCACCAATCCGTGTATGCAAGAATAGCTGGGCGGCAGAAATCAGCAAGTGGGATCATCTCAAAGGGCTGACCTACAGTTTGGTTCTCGGCAGCCGCGACCAGCGCCTTGCAGCTCTCCGGCAGAAAGCTGACCTGTATATCATCAACCGCGAGAACGTGCAGTGGCTCATCGAAAGCAGCGGAATGCCGTTCGACTTTGACATGGTGGTGATCGACGAGCTGAGTTCCTTCAAGAACCATCAGTCCAAGCGCTTCAAGGCTTTGCGGAAGGTGCGCCCCTTCGTGAAGCGCATTGTAGGGCTGACCGGTACACCATGCAGCAACGGTCTCATGGATCTGTGGGCGCAGTTCCGCCTGCTGGACAAGGGAGAACGCCTCGGAAAACGTATCGGTCAGTACCGCGATGCCTACTTTACACCGGACTGGAACGGCTTTACCTATTCTCCCAGACCGGGTGCAGAGAAACAGATATACACCAAGATTGCCGACATCAGCATTTCCATGAAAACAACCGACCACCTGAAAATGCCGGAGCTTGTGATGACGGCTGATTCCGTGGAGCTGGATGAAGCGGCAGCGACATTCTACAGGGAAATGGAACAGGAAATGTGCGTGGACTTCGTGCGTGATTCCATAACGGCAGCAAACGCAGGTGTCCTGTGTGGAAAGCTGACACAGCTTGCCAGCGGTTCGGTTTATACCGACGGCGGCAGCGTGATGCGGATACATTCCCACAAGCTGGATGCGCTGGAAGATCTGATCGAAGCGCAGAACGGCAAGCCGGTACTGATTGCGTACTGGTACAAGCACGAGCGCGACAGCATTATGGAGCGCTTCGACTGCCGGGAGATCAAGAGCGATGCCGACATCGCCGACTGGAATAAGGGCAAAATCCCAGTCGCACTGATTCAGCCTTCTTCCGCAGGTCACGGTCTGAACCTCCAGTCCGGCGGCAGCACCATCATCTGGTACACGATGCCGTGGTCGCTGGAGCTGTACCAGCAGACCAATGCCCGACTCTGGCGACAGGGGCAGCAGTCCGAAACAGTCGTCATCCATCACCTTGTTGCGGCGGGAACGATCGACGAGGACATCATGAAGGTTCTGGAAAACAAGGACAAGACACAGGCGGCGATGATGAAAGCCGTGAAAGCGAGGGTTAAATGACGGAAGGATACAAATTACTGGCGGCAGCAATTATCAAGCAGTGTCTCTTGGATTACCGGGAGGCGCTGCAATCACACGATATCATAACAACGCTTGAATGTGAACAGTTCCTGCGGTCGCAGTGGTTTGACTTCATGTCGGATATGAACGGCGAAAAGCTGATAAAAATGATGAGGGAGGAATTTGCATGAAAGAATACTGGGAGCAGGCAGAACGACTCCGCAGACGCATCCAGCGTAAGATACACGAAATCCATCTGTTGCGGCAGAGGGCGGAGGGCATGAACGGCAGTGGCATCAATGATATGCCGAGGACGGTATCACCTGACCGCAGCAAAATGGAAGGCACCGTTTTTAAGATCATGGCGCTGGAGCAGGATATACAGGAAACGCAGGCAGAATACGATGCGCTGATTGCTGGTATGGAAACCCGCATCAATGCAGTACAGGACAGCGATGCCCGTGACCTTCTTTCCAAACGCTATCTGGAGTTCAAGCCGTGGAGTGCCGTTGCTGCGGAGATGTTTATCAGCAAGCGCAAGGCTTATTATATCCACGCAAAAGCCCTTGAAAGTTTGCAGTCCGATGCAGTCCAATTCACTTGAAAACACTGGAAATGTGTGCTATAATGTATAATAGAAGAATATGTAAAAAGCCGTTGTGGGTATCCGCAGCGGCTTTTGTTATGCCCGAAGGAGGTGTCGGCGATGCCGAGGAAGGCACTGAAACCATGCAAGCACCCCGGCTGTCCGAGACTGACCGAGGGTGCGTACTGTGACGAACACAAGCCCCTGCACCCTGAGCGTCCGTCAGCCGCCAAGCGTGGCTACGGCAGCAAGTGGCAGCGTGTCAGCAAGGCGTACCTGCGGAAGCACCCGCTGTGCGTGAAGTGTCTGGCGCAGGGAAAGTATGTGACCGCAACGGTCGTTGACCACATCGTTCCGCACCGAGGTGACCATTACCTGATGTGGAGCGACACCAACTGGCAGGCGCTATGCAAGGCGTGTCACGATAAGAAAACCGGAACTGAAGACAGCAGACCGGAATACTCCTACTAATTTCCGCTTTCTCCTAAAATGATATGCTTTTTAGGAGAATGGGGAGGGCTGGGGGCTGCCCGGTGGGGGTATCGAAATCTCTACGGTGCAACGATCACAAGACCGGCGCCCCCTCTCACGCACAAAAAGTGCAGTTCAAACACCCGATTAACCCCCCTCGAATATTTTACAAGCCGAAATCCGCGTGGTTTCGGCATTTTTTATAGGCAGGTGATGATATGGCAAAGGACGGTACAAACCGTGGCGGACGACGTGTCCGTGCAGGTGACAAGCCGAAGCCTCTCGCCGAGAAAATTGCCGCAGGAGAGGATGCCGACATCATCGAATTCACCCCGACCGCGCTGGAAGGTGCTGACCTTGATGATGCCGCTGACCTTGTCGGTGAGGATATGCCCTCGCCGAGTGAATACCTCTCGGCACGGCAGAAGGACGGCAAGCCCCTCGGCGCTGATGAAATCTACAAGGAAACATGGATATGGCTGAAGAATCGCGGCTGCGAAAAGCTGGTGAACAAGCGACTGCTCGAAAGCTACTCGCTGGCGTTCGCTCGTTTCATCCAGTGCGAGGAAGCGCTCTCAACCTACGGTCTGCTCGGCAAGCACCCGACGACCGGCGGCGTGGTCGCTTCTCCGTTCGCATCCCTCAGCCAGTCCTATCAGAAACAGGCAAATCTGCTCTGGTACGAGATTTTCGATATCGTGAAGCAGAACTGCACAACCAAATTCGACGGCTCTCCGCAGGACGATATGATGGAGCAGCTACTCCGCAGCAGGAAGTGAGGTACACATGAAAACAACGACAGACTTTCAGCTTGTCAGCACAGACAAGCTCATACCTTATGTGAATAACGCCCGCACTCACTCGCCGGAGCAGATCAAGAAGCTGCGTTCCTCGCTGCGTGAGTTCGGATTCGTCAATCCGGTCATCATCGACCGGGAATACAATGTCATCGCAGGTCACGGTCGCCTGATGGCGGCGAAGGAGGAAGGCATCACGGAGGTGCCGTGTGTATATGTTGACCACCTGACCAATGCGCAGAAGAAAGCATACATCCTTGCCGACAACCGAATGGCGCTGGATGCGGGCTGGGACGAGGAGCTTCTCGCCGTGGAGATGCAGGAACTGCAAGACCTCGGCTACGACCTCTCTATGACCGGCTTCGATGAAAAGGAACTGGCTGACTTGTTCTCCGACGGAACCGGAAGCGATGCGAAGGACGATGATTTTGACCTGACCGCAGCGCTGGAGAAGGCAGCGTTTGTGGAGCGCGGTGATGTGTGGATGGTCGGCAGGCATCGCCTCATGTGCGGTGATGCGACCAGTCCCGATGATGTAAATACACTTATGGGCGATACGAAAGCAAATCTCATTCTGACCGATCCGCCCTACGGTGTATCTTTCAAAAGCTCCAGCGGTCTGACCATTCAGAACGACAGCATGAAGAACGAGGAGTTCTACAACTTCCTGCTGGCGGCATTCCAGTGTATGGCGGCACACCTCGAAAAAGGCGGTGCGGCTTATGTGTTCCATGCAGACACCGAAGGGCTGAATTTCCGTCGTGCATTCGTCGATGCGGGATTCCACCTTGCAGGCTGCTGCATCTGGGTGAAGGACAGCCTTGTCCTCGGACGCTCCGATTACCAGTGGCAGCACGAGCCGGTGCTGTACGGCTTCATGCAGAACGGCAAGCACAAGTGGTATTCCGACCGCAAGCAGACGACCATCTGGAATTTCGACAAGCCGAAGCGCAATGCGAACCATCCGACCAGCAAGCCTCTCGACCTGCTCGGCTATCCCATTGGAAACTCCACGCAGGAGAACGCCGTGGTCATCGACACCTTCGGCGGCAGCGGCTCGACGCTCATGGCGTGTGAGCAGATGAACCGCATCTGCTACATGATGGAACTGGACGAAAAATACGCCTCCGTCATCCTCCGGCGCTACGTTGAGGACACCGGTGATGCCGAAGGCGTGTATGTAATTCGTAACGGACAGCAGATTCCTTATTCCGATCTGGTTAAAGAAGTCGAGACGAAGGAAGGCTGATGGTGTATTATTCGCGTAAACCAGAATTTGTTAGTCTGCTTTATCTGCCATAATTACGATATACCTGTTCATTCACCTGCCAGATTCTTTCAAGACTTCCCTCGAAATATCTTTTTGTACAGGAAACGACTCAGCATCCCGATCACCACATTGAACACAATTAACAGAATGATAAGGAGCGCGATATCATTATCGATCTGGACAGTTGCATCAACAATTCTGATTACAAACCTTGATGTGATCAGCATTATAAAAACAGTCGTGATAATAAATATAGCCTTTTTCATTTGCGGTATTTTTCATAGCACCATCTTGCAATGTTGGCAATAAGGTCTTTAGGAAGAGGTGAAATATACGGAATCCGTATAGTACCTTTACTCACGTCATACCCTGCAAGTTGATCAGCAAAGACAACAGGGGCTTCATCGCCGGGATAGAGTCCGATATGTTTTTTTGATGCGGCAAAATGTATAATGTTCGCGCCCTTCCAGTATGTTGGCATACTCCACGATATCTTTTCCTGTGCTTCAGGAATAGCACTGCGAAGTATTTGCCGAATTTCATTCAAATAAGGCTTTACACTTTCATCCTGCGCATCAATATACTCATCTATCGTTTCGACTTTTCCACAATAGTGCCCCTGGCCTGTCCGGCTAAAACTACGGCCGCACTTTGGACACTTCCACTTATTATCTTTCATAATCGAATAACCCTCACAAATTCCGATTTCTATTACTATGATTATACAGCACATCCGCCGATATGTCAATATCTGGAGCCGTTGTAATATGCACAAATATCGGAAAATCCTCCCCGCACATATTCTCCGTTTTACAGTCTTGCTATCTGTGCGGTTCAGAGTTAATATGTGACTACAATCAAAACCGCAGCAAGCGGTGAAAAACAGGAGGTCACATCATGAATATCAGATTCAATATTGAAAAGAACCAGCGCAAGGCACTGGCGCAGAAGATCGGCGAGCTTGCTGAGATGGATGTCCGCTACTGCGGTGTTCCGAGCTGCGCCTACGAGATCGGATTCTTCACCCTGAGCAAGGATGCGGTGCTTTCCTTCGCTGACCGCATGGACACCGAGGTCATCGAGAGGGTTTTGGACGGGCTGGACAAGGCAGGCTACACTTCCGAGGACGAGCCGGAAGCCCTGACGATTTCGATGCCGAGGGATTTCTTCACGGAGCAGTCGATGAACAATCTGCTCCAGCTCATCGCCAACAAGGAAACGCTCCTGAAACACGCGCTGAACACGGAGAGCCTTGCGGTCAACAAGTGCGAGGAAACGGTTGAGTTCCCGTGGTTCACGGTCGAGAAGGACGGCGACGGCGATGCCTACACTCGCTTCATTACCGCCCTTTGTGAGTTCGCAAAGAACCTCAAGCGCGTGGTCAACAAGCCGGACACCAGTGACAACGAGAAGTACGCATTCCGCTGCTTCCTCCTGCGCCTCGGCATGATTGGCGAAGAGTACAAGCCGGTGCGCAAGGTTCTGCTCCGCAACCTGACCGGAAGCTCCGCCTTCCGTCACGGCAAGCCCGAAGGAGGTGCTGACGATGCGGTTTCCGAATGATGCTGAACTGAAAGCCCTACGGGAGCGCTATCCCGCAGGCACTCGCATCCGCCTGATTCGCATGGCGGACGACATCGCGCCAGTGCCGCCCGGTACAACCGGAACAGTTGCAATCATCGACGATGCAGGCAACATTCATATGAAGTGGGACAACGGCAGAAGCCTTGCGCTGATCGAAGGCGCAGATGAGTTCGAGGTCATCTCCGGCGGCTGATTTTACAGCCTCCGGGGGCTTCCGGAAATGTGACGACCTATTCCATCGTACCCCATATTACCACACTATTGCAAGTAAGTCAAGGGTGTATACTACACAATCATCAAGGCTGTATTTTCCTCGATATTCTGTGGTTTTAGCGGCTTGATATATCCTCGGTTTAGAGTTAATATGTGACTACCGAAAGGGAAAACACACCAAAAACCAAACAGGAGGATACCACCATGAACGCAAAGACACAGGCACAGATCAACAGAATGAAGGAGCAGACGATCGGGGTTGAGGTTGAGATGAACAACATCACCCGCAAGGCTGCCGCAAAGCTCGCCGCCGAGTTCTTCGGCACAAACCGCAGCGAGTACACCGCACACCGCAACGGCTACGAAACCTACAGCGCCTGGGACGCACAGGGACGCGAGTGGAAATTCCAGCGCGACTGCAGCATCAGCGGACCGGACAGCGAAAAGTGCGAACTGGTCACACCGATCCTGCACTACGAGGACATCGAAACCCTGCAGGAGCTGATCAGACGCCTTCGCAAGGCGGGCGCAAAGAGCGACTACACCAGAGGCTGCGGAGTTCACATTCACATCGGCGCAGCGGGACACACACCGCAGAGCCTGCGAAACCTCGCAAACCTGATGGCAAGCCACGAAACGCTGATCGCCGAAGCAATCAAGGTTGACAGCAGCCGTATGAACCGCTACTGCAGAACGGTAAACCCGAATTTCCTGCAGCAGCTCAACAAGAAGAAGCCCACCACGATGGCGCAGCTTGCAGACATCTGGTACGGCGCACAGGGATGCGACTACGGCAGAACCCACCACTACAACGACAGCCGCTACCATATGCTGAACCTCCACGCCACCTTCACAAAGGGCACGATTGAATTCCGCCTTTTCCAGTTCGACAAGCCCGCAAACGGAAAGCAGAACGGGCTTCATGCAGGCAAGCTCAAGAGCTACATTCAGCTTTGCCTTGCAATGAGCCAGATGGCAAAAGACCTGCGCAGCGCAAGCCCGAAGGAACAGCAGAAGGAAAACAAAAAGTTCGCGATGCGGACTTGGCTGATGAGAATGGGCTTCATTGGCGACGAGTTCGCCACCGCAAGAGAAACCCTGACGCAGAACCTTACCGGCGATAACGCCTTCCGATTCGGCAGACCTTGAGCCTGCCGAGCCGCCGACCGCCCACCACGGGCGGTTTGGCGGAATCCGGAAAAGCCGCACACAGCGCCCACGTTGCCCCGTGTGGGGCGGGACGGGTATCCTCCAAGTAACTGCCCCTTTCGGTGAAAGCCCGCACACGGGCGCACACGGCGCAAACAGCGGCAAGGCATATTCTACACAAAGAACGGCACATTTTCCCCAGCGATGTTTTGTACATTTAGCGGCTTGCTATTATCCCCGAAAAGAGTTAATATGTGACTACCGGAACGGAAAACGACCGGAAAACAAAACACGGAGGAACGAGCAATGAGCAACATCGAATGGGGAACGGAAACCGACAAGAAGCTGGAGCAGATCGCAATGAAAGCGGACTACGCACTGGAACAGCGCGGCGGGCTGGACACACGCTGGAACGACACCGAGGACTTCCCGGAGGTGAGCGTCTGGGGCATCCGAGAGATGCTCCGCAAGGCATACGAACTGGGCAAGGCGGAAAAGTAACCGCCGCCTTTCCCCACCTGCCGCCTACGGGCGGCTCAGGGTGGTAGAAGGAGACTTCCTTCGGAAAGGACGATTGACATGGAAAAAAAGTACTACCTTGCCTACGGCTCTAACCTGAACATCCGCCAGATGCGGTACCGCTGCCCGACCGCAAAGCCCATCGGCATCACGGTGATTCCCGACTACGAGTTGCTTTACAAGGGCAGCAAGACCGGCGCGTACCTGACCATCGAACCGAAGAAGAACGGCATCGTTCCGATCGCGGTCTGGGAGGTCACCGCAGCCGACGAGAAGCGGCTGGATGCCTACGAGGGCTACCCGACCTTCTACTACAAGAAGGAAGTCCGCCTGCCGGTGAAGCTGGCAAGCGGCAAGACCAAGAAGCTGACCGCCTTCGTGTACATCATGCATGAGGAGCGCAGCCTCGGAATTCCGTCGCTTGCCTACATCCGCACCTGCGAGGAAGGCTACCGGAACTTCGGCTTCGACACCAAGTTCCTCGATGCTGCCTACGAGACCAGCGCAAAGGAGGTACAGCGATGAAAGACCGCAACAACGAGCCGCGCATCTGCCCGAAATGCGGGCAGGCGTACACCGCCAGACCAGCCCTTTCCCGCGTGGATAACAGCCCAATCTGCCCCGACTGCGGAACGCGTGAGGCGCTTGAAAGCATCGGCGTCGGACGCGAGGAACAGGACAAGATTCTCGGCATCATCCACGAGAAGTACGAAGGCGAAGAATAAGGCGCACAGAGCTGCCACGTTGCAACGTGTGGCGCGGGACGGATATCCTCCAAACGGTATCCCTTTCGGTAACCCGCCCCACACAGCGCACGTGTGCGGCTCTTGTGCGATGTACAATACGGCGCTGAAATGCAGGCAATGTTTGTCACATTTATTTTGCCGATATTGCTTGATATATCCTCGGTTCAGAGTTAATATGTCACTACCGCAGGAGAAGCGGAATAAACACAAAGGAGCATTCACATGAACATTTTAGTTGTTGAACCGGGCAAGCGCCCCTATGCAAAGGAGATCAGCGGCGAGCTTGAAAGCCTGCAGCAGACGGTCGGCGGATACATTCAGGCGATTTACCCCTTCGATGATCCGGTCGCACTGGTGTGCGAGGAGGAAGCCCTCTACCACCCGGAGCAGAAGTGGAACCGCCCGATCAAGGGCTACGGCGTCATCAAGGGGACATTCTTCCTTTGCGGCTTGGGCGAGGATGACTTCACCGACCTGCCGCAGGAGCTGACCGAAAAGTACACGGAGTTCTTCCGGCAGGCATACGATTTCGTGCTGGTCGGCAACATTCTGATGCCAATTCCCCTCGGCGAATAACCGAAAAGCGGCGGGTGTAATATACACAACACCCGCCGCACATTTTCCCCGTATCTTCTGTAGTTTTAGCGGCTTGATATAATGTGCTTTCAGAGTTAATATGTACACAACGGAAGGGCAAAGCCCGCCGGAAACTACGAAACACGGAGGAAAAAACAATGATCAGCTACGGAATGGCAAAGGCAAGAGCAATGGCAGGCAGAGACGACTGGAACGAGCGCGAGGCGATCAAAAGCGCCACGATCCTTTGGTACGACACCGAAGAGGAAGGCTACGAACTGGAGATCGAGAACGAGGACGACCTCAACGCAGAGGACTTCAGGGCTTGGGTTGAAGAAAACGCCGACAGCCTTGCGCAGGAAGACGCAGCCGCAAACGGCACGACCTTCGAGGGCATCGAGGAGATCGAGTACGAAACCGAATGGATTGACGACGATGCCCTTTTTGACGAAGACTACGCAGCCGCCTGCGAAAGCGAATGGGAATGGATGACCGGCAGATAAGCCGGTCGCCCCACCGGGGCGGCATAGCGCCGCCCTGTGCGCGGGCAGCAGGTTCCGCGCAAACGGATGCCATGCCAGAACAAGCCCCACACAGCGCATTTACGCGGCTCCTGTGGGCGGGCGTAAAGTACACAAACAAGCGGAAAATACCGCAGCGATCATTGTTATTACTCACACTTGATATATCCGCCGTTTAGAGTTAATATGTGTACAACGGAAGGGCAAAGCCCACCGGAAACTACGAAAAACGGAGGAAAACATTATGTGGCACGAAGGTACGATTGGAGTTCCGAAGGGCGACGGAAAGTACACGGTCGTTCATTACTGGGTGAAAGCCTACGACGAGGGCAGCCAGTACGGGATCGACGGCGGCAAGATCAGCAAGGCGACGCTGAAGATCAACGGCGAGGTTGTTTACAACTACGACCGGGGACTGGATGTTCCGCCCCAGAACGAAGCCGCAGAGATGGCGCTGGCGATCATGATGCACGAATACAACTAAAAACACGAAGGCGGCTACCGGAGGGCAGCCGCCTTTCTCATGGAGGTGAGGCACTTGCGAAAGCTGAAAGATTATACACCGACGCAGTTCATGGCGGAGGATTCCCATTACGACAAAGCCGCCGCTGATTACGCAGTCCGGTTCATCGAGTGCCTTGCCCATACAAAAGGTACATGGGCGGGAAAGCCGTTCGAGCTGATCGACTGGCAGGAGCGCATCATCCGCGACCTGTTCGGTGTTCTGAAGCCCAACGGCTACCGGCAGTTCAATACCGCATACATCGAAATCCCGAAGAAGAACGGCAAGTCTGAGCTTGCCGCTGCGGTCGCCCTGCTGCTGACCTGCGGCGACGGTGAGGAACGTGCCGAAGTATACGGCTGCGCTGCTGACCGTCAGCAGGCGGCAATCGTGTTCGATGTCGCCGCAGATATGGTGCGGATGTGTCCTGCGCTGAATAAGCGCGTCAAAATCCTGACCTCGCAGAAGCGCATCGTGTATGCGCCGACCAACTCCTTCTATCAGGTGCTTTCCGCCGAGGCTTACAGCAAGCATGGATTCAATATTCACGGAGTCGTGTTCGATGAGCTGCATACCCAGCCCAACCGGAAGCTCTTTGACGTTATGACAAAAGGCTCCGGTGATGCACGAATGCAGCCGCTGTATTTTCTGATTACAACGGCAGGCACGGACACCAATTCCATCTGCTACGAGCAGCACCAGAAGGCGCAGGATATTCTGGAAGGGCGCAAGATCGACAAGACCTTCTATCCGGTCATCTACGGCGCACCCGATGATGCCGACTGGACTTCTCCGGAGGTCTGGAAGAAATCGAATCCGTCCCTCGGTGAAACCATCGGCATGGACAAGGTGGAAGCCGCCTGCGAATCCGCCAAGCAGAATCCCGGCGAAGAAAACGCCTTCCGGCAGCTCCGTCTGAATCAATGGGTGAAACAGACCGTCCGCTGGATGCCAATGCACAAATGGGACGCCTGCAAGGTCGATTTCGACGAATCGCTGCTGGAAGGGCGTGTATGTTATGGCGGTCTCGATCTCTCGTCCACGACGGATATAACCGCATTTGTGCTGGTGTTTCCGCCGACCGAAGAGGACGACCATTATTATATTCTGCCGTATTTCTGGCTGCCGGAGGAAACGCTTGACCTCCGTGTCCGGCGCGACCATGTGCCGTATGACCTCTGGCAGCGGCAGGGCTTTCTGATGACGACCGAGGGCAACGTCGTTCACTATGGCTTCATCGAAAATTTCATCGACGAGCTGGGTACACGGTTCAATATCCGGGAGATCGCCTTCGACCGCTGGGGCGCAGTGCAGATGAGCCAGAACCTTGAGGGGCTGGGCTTCACGCTGGTGCAGTTCGGTCAGGGCTACCGTGATATGTCGCCGCCGACCAAAGAGCTAATGAAGCTGACGCTGGAGCAGAAGATCGCCCACAACGGGCATCCGGTTCTCCGCTGGAATATGGACAACATTTTCATCAAGCGTGATCCCGCAGGCAACATCAAGCCGGATAAGGAGAAATCCACGGAGAAGATTGACGGAACGGTCGCCACGATCATGGCTCTCGACCGTGCAATCCGCTGCGGGAACGACTCTGGCGACAGCATTTATGACAGCAGGGATATGCTTGTTTTGTAATGTCTATATACACAACACTGGCGGCTGATTTTTCCCGATTCTTCTGTGGTTTTAGCGGCTTGCTATTATTCCGGTTCAGAGTTAATATGTACACAACGGAAGGGCAAAGAAGCCCGCCGGAATAAAAACACGGAGGAAACCACAATGAAAAACATCACGAAGAAGGAACTCAACCGCATCGCAAAGGAGTACGGCTACGATCCGCAGTACCTTGAGGATCAGGTTCTCGACTGGGAGAGCGACGGCATCCGGGTGGATGCGCAAGACCTCGAAGACTACTGCGCAAACGGCGACATCTGAAAAGAAGGCAGCCCTTCCGGACGGAGGGGCTGTCTGCATAAAAAAATATTATTAGCGATTATTCAGTCTGGTTTCAAGTGTTTCCTTAAATTCAGCATTATTACATTTTGAGATCAGCATTCGATATCGTTCAATATTATCTGCATCAAAAACGCTCTCAATTGTATGCAGCAATCCCCAGTTCAGGTCATCACAATCGTCAGAGAACAGCGTAATCAGTAATTCTGCTTCTTCAAATGTCAGCGGTTCATCAATTTGAATCAGTTCATCATACTGATTGAATAATTCATCCGACATTTCGCTGTCATTTGGAATTTTACCGAGATTTACTAACTTCATAACGTTCTCTTTCATTTTTATCTCACCTCAGGATACATGATTTTCAGCGGAAACCTCCGCTTTTCCATATTATAACATACGCCCATAGAAAAAGTCAACCGAAAGGAGTGATGCACATGGGTATTTTCAGCGGACTGTTCCGGTCACGGGACAAGCCGAAGGACAGCTACGACAGCCCGTCCTACAGCTATTTCTTCGGACGGACTCATGCAGGCAAGCGAGTCAACGACCGCACGGCAATGCAGATCATCGCAGTTTATGCCTGCGTGAGAGTTTTGTCGGAGGCGATTGCACAACTGCCCCTGCACGTTTACCAATACACCGACAGCGGAAAAGAGCGAGTGCCGAGGCACCCGCTATATTTTTTGCTTCATGATCAGCCGAATCCCGAAATGACATCCTTCGTGTTCCGGGAAACGCTCATGGCGCATCTGCTGATTTACGGCAACGCCTATGCGCAGATCATCCGGAACGGCAGAGGCGACGTCATCGGACTGTATCCGCTGATGCCGGATAAGGTGCGTGTTGACCGTGACGATCGCGGCAGACTCATTTACTGCTACAGCCGATACGACGAACACAATCCGAATTTCAAGCAGCAGGGCGAGATCATTTTGCCGATGGAACAGGTGCTGCATATTCCCGGCTTGGGCTTTGACGGTCTGGTCGGATACAGCCCCATTGCAATGGCAAAGAATGCACTCGGTTTGGCGGTCGCCTGTGATGAGTACGGCTCGTCCTTCTTCGCAAACGGCGCTGCACCTTCTGCGGTGCTGGAGCATCCGGGCGTGATCAAGAATCCGGAGCGTGTGCGTGAGGCTTGGCAGCGGGCTTACGGCAGCAGCAATGCGCATAAAACTGCGATCTTGGAGGAGGGCATGAAATACACGCCCATCTCCATTCCAAACAACGAGGCGCAGTTTCTTGAAACCAGAAAGTTTCAGATTGAGGAAATTGCCCGCCTGTACCGTGTGCCGCTGCATATGATCGGCGACCTCGATCATGCTACTTTCAGCAACATCGAGCATCTGTCGCTCGAATTCGTAAAATACACCCTTGATCCGTGGCTGGTACGCTGGGAACAGGGACTACAGAAGGCGCTTCTTTCGGATTCCGAAAAGGGGCGCTATTTCATTAAATTCAATGTGGAAGGTCTGCTGCGCGGCGATTATGCAAGCCGAATGCAGGGCTATGCGACTGCAAGACAGAACGGCTGGATGTCCGCCAACGATATCCGTGAGCTGGAGGATATGAACGCTATTCCCAATGAGGAAGGCGGCAATCTGTATCTGGTGAACGGCAGCTTCACAAAGCTGGAGGACGCAGGCGTTTTCGCAGAGAAAGGAGGAAATGCAGATGAATAAGTTCTGGAACTGGGTACGCAATGAAGACACCGGCGCTGCCGAGCTGATCTTCAACGGACCGATTTCGGAAGACACATGGTTCGGCGATGAGATCACGCCTGCCATGTTCCGTAACGAGCTTTCAAAGGTCAGCGGCGATCTCACTGTCTGGCTAAATTCTCCCGGCGGAGATGTATTTGCGGCATCGCAGATCTATACGATGCTCCGCAGTCACAAGGGCAAGGTCACGGTCAAGATCGACGGTATTGCGGCAAGTGCAGCTTCTGTCGTTGCAATGGCTGGCGACGAAACGCTCATCGCACCGACGGGTATGCTGATGATCCACAACCCCTCGACCGTCGCTTTCGGCAACAAGGAAGCGATGCAGAAAGCCATCGAGCTGCTGGATGAGGTCAAGGAAAGCATCATCAACGCCTACGAGGAAAAGTCCGGTCTGAGCCGCAGCAAGATCGCCCGCATGATGGACGAGGAAACATGGCTGAATGCGAAAAAGGCGCAGTCTCTCGGACTGGTGGACGGTATTCTGTTTGCAAGCGGACAGCCGTCAGCCAGACTCCGGTCGCAGCCGAAGCCGGAGGAAGATGAACCGGATGAGGATGAAAATACACCGAAGCAGGACGAGCCGAAGGAAGATAACCTGACGGCGATGTCCTATTCCCGTGCCGCTACGATGCAGAGCCTCATGCAGAAGGTCTCCGCCGAGCGCAGGGGTACACCCGTGGATCAGCTCATGAGTCGGCTGAATCTGCTGAAATACTGATTGGAGGTATGTATAATGACTATTCAGGAACTTCGTGAAAAGAGAGCGAAGGCGTGGGATACCGCCCGTGACTTCCTCGACAGCAAGAGACAGGCAGACGGTACGCTTTCCGAGGAGGACAGCAAGACCTATGACGCAATGGAGGCGACCATCGTCAACCTCGGCAAGGAAATCCAGCGCATGGAGCGTCAGGCGGAAATTGAAGCGGATATGGCGAAGGCTACCACTTCTCCCATTCTGACTGCGCCTGCTGCACAGAACACCGAGCCGGAAAAGACCGGAACTGCATCTGCAGCATACAGTGATGCCTTCTGGAACAGCATCCGCAACCGCAACTGGATCGATGTCCGCAATGATCTTCATGTCGGCACAGACACCGAGGGCGGCTATCTTGTGCCGGATGAGTTCGAGAGAAAGCTCATCGAGGCGCTGGAGGAAGAGAACATCTTCCGCCAGATGGCGACCGTTATCAAGACTTCCAGCGGCGATCGCAAGATTCCGATCGTCACATCGAAGGGCGATGCGGTCTGGATGGATGAGGAGGAGCAGTACACGCTTTCCGATGACACCTTCGGTCAGGCATCGCTCTCCGCATACAAGCTCGGTACGGCAATCAAGATCTCTGAAGAGCTTCTCAACGACAGCGTGTTCGACCTTCCGTCTTACATCGCCCGTGAGTTTGCCCGCAGAATCGGTGCAAAGGAGGAGGAAGCCTTCTTCATCGGCAACGGCACCGGCAAGCCTACCGGCATCTTCAATGCAACCGGCGGCGCACAGGACGGCGCGACTACCGCAGGCGCAAGCATCACCTTCGATGATGTGATGGAGCTGTTCTATTCGCTCCGCAGCCCTTACCGCAAGAAGGCTGTCTGGGTGCTGAATGATTCTACGGTCAAGGCACTCCGTAAGCTCAAGGACGGCAACGGCAACTACATCTGGCAGCCTTCCGTTGCGGCAGGCGTTCCCGATACCATCCTCAACCGTCCTTACAAGACCTCCAGCTATGTTCCGGAGATCGGCGCTGGCAAGAAGTGTATGGCATTCGGCGATTTCAGCTATTACTGGATCGCTGACCGTTCCGGTCGTACCTTCAAGCGTCTGAATGAGCTGTTCGCTATGACCGGTCAGGTCGGCTTCCTTGCAATGGAGCGTCTTGACGGCAAGCTCATTCTCCCCGAAGCGATCAAGACACTCAAGGTCAAGAGTGGCAGCGGTGCATGATCACTCTGGCTGAGACAAAAAACTATCTTCGTGTGGATCATACAGAGGATGACAAGCTCATCCTCTCGCTGATCGACACTGCCAAGCGGCTGGTGCAGGACGTCGGCAGAATGGACGATGCGGCACTTGCGGTCAATGAGGAAACCACCCGGCAGGCTATGCTGTATACTGTTTCTTACCTCTATGAGAACCGCAACGGCGCTGACTACCACAAGCTGACGCTGACACTCCGGTCGCTGTTATTTGCGCAGCGTGAAGGGGTGATCTGATGGAGATCGGAACGCTGAATCAGCGCATCGCCTTTCTGGAACACAGCACGAAGATAGACGGCATCGGCAACCACAAAGCCCGGTGGGAGGAAGCCTTCTCCTGCTGGGCTGCCGTGTCCGTAAAGACATCGACGGAAACAACCGAGGCGGGAGTAACGCAGGAAGTCGTATCGCTGGAATTCACTGTCCGGCAGACACCCGATACCAAACGCATCAATACAACGACGCACAAGTTGCGCTTCCGTGGACTGGTGTACGACATCAACGGTGTACTGCCGAATTATAAATCACTCGACTATATGAAGATCACGGCAGGTACACGAAAGGCTGGTGAGCAGGATGACTTCGATTGACGATATGGCGGCGGAGATCATGCAGGGGCTGACAGAATATGCAGACCTTGCGGATACCGCTATGAAAGCCGCTGTGAAAAAGACAGCAACCTCCGTCAAGAAGGAAATCTCCGCCAATGCTCCGAAGCGCAGCGGCAAGTACCGCAAGAGCTGGACGACCAAGAAAACGAAGGAGAACAGCCATACACTCGAAATGACCGTTCACTCCAAAGACCGCTACCAGCTTGCGCACCTGCTGGAAAAAGGTCATGCAAAGCGCAACGGCGGACGTGTATCCGGCAAGCCGCATATCGCGCCTGCGGAAGCGCATGGCGAAGAAATGCTCACGCATCTTATCGAGGAGGCGCTGTCATGACCTATGAAGAAATCAATGAAATGATGCAGGAGATCGGGATGCCGTTCGCCTATCATCATTTTGCCGAGGGCGAGTCTCCGAAACCGCCTTTCGTTATTTTTCTCTCACCTGGCGAGGATACCTTCGGCGCGGATAATCTGATGTATCACAGCTTCAAGCAACTCGATATTGAACTGTATACAGATGAAAAGTCACCCGATACGGAAAGCCGTGTGGAGGAAGTGCTGACGCAGCACAATATCTATTACACGAAAACTGAAAGCTGGATCGAGAGCGAAAAGCTCTACGAGGTGCTTTACGAAATGGAGGTATAACAATGGCACTGCAGAAGAATAAGGTAAAATTCGGTCTGAACAAGGTGCATTGGGCAAAGATCACAGCATGGAGCGATGATGGCGTTCCGACCTTCGCAACGCCTGTACGCCTGCCCGGTGCAGTTTCCCTGAGCATTGACGCAAACGGCGAAAATGAGAATTTTTATGCCGATAACAGCGTGTATTATGTAATCAATAACAACGCAGGCTACGACGGTGATCTGGAGGTCGCACTCATCACAACCGACTTTGCTACGGCGATTCTCGGTGAGCAGCTCGATGCAAAGGGCGTTCTGGTGGAGCGTAACGATGCGGAAACATCGCAGTTCGCACTCATGTTCGAGTTTGACGGCGACAAGAACCACATCCGCCATGTGCTGTACTGCTGCTCTGCATCCCGTCCTGCGACTGAGGGTGAGACCACGGAGGAAAGCAAGAGCGTCAAGACGGAAAAGCTCTCCCTCAAGGCATCGGCGCTGCCGAACGGTCTGGTGAAGTCCAAGACCTGCGAAAGCACTGACCAGACCACCTATGACAACTGGTACAATGCTGTGTATATGCCGACTGCTGCTACCAACAACAGCACCGGCACACGTTCCGCAGGCACAACCAAAAGCAGCAGCACGACCGAGTAAGGAGGTACAGCATGGCTATTAAAAAGACGATCACCGTTGACGGTATCGAGGTTCCTTTCAAGGCGAGTGCCGCTGTGCCTCGCCTTTACCGTATCAAGTTCCGCAGGGATATTTACAAGGACTTCGCTGCACTTCAGACTTCCGTGCAGGAGGGTGACGAGGAAAGTTCTGCTCTTGACATCGAGAGCCTTGAAGTGTTCGAGAATATCGCATACATCATGGCGAAACACGCTGATCCGGAAAACGTCCCGGACAACCCCGACGAGTGGCTCGAAGCGTTCAACACGTTCTCCATCTACGAGGTGCTGCCGCAGCTCATCGAGCTGTGGGGACTCAACGTGGAAACGCAGGCGGAATCTAAAAAAAACATCGAAAAACTGACCGCCCGATGACAACGCCCCTCTTCCTTCTCCGATGTGTGCAGATCGGGCTGTCCCTTTCGGAGCTTGATCTGCTCACGATCGGAGTCGTGAATGATATGTTTACCGAAAAGGAAAATGACGAATATGACGGCTGGCATGAGGTCGCTGGACAGGCAGACTTTGATGCGTTCTGATTGACTTTTTCTTCCTACTGTGTTATAATTCTGTTGTGAAGGAAACATGAAGCTTCCTTCGCTAAATCGGGATTTATCTTAGAGATAATTGATGGACGAGAATTACCAGAATATATGACAATGAATAAGGGGAAGATATGTGGCTGATCATGGCGGCTTTGTCCGCGCTCTTTGCCGGACTTACGGCGATACTTGCGAAATGCGGAATCAAAAAGACTGATTCAGACGTGGCGACTGCTCTGCGGACGGTCGTTGTACTCCTTTTTGCCTGGATCATGGTGTTTATCGTTGGCTCTGCTGGAACGATCACGGAAATATCGGCAAAATCTATCATCTTCTTAATTCTGTCCGGCTTTGCGACAGGAGCCTCGTGGATCTGCTATTTTAAAGCCCTGTCCGTCGGCGATGTGAACAAGGTCGTTCCCGTCGATAAATCCAGCACGGTTCTGACAGTGCTTATCGCAATCATCCTTTTCAGTGAGACAGAACATCTGGCGGTCAAGCTGATCGGTACTGCACTTCTTGCGGCAGGCGTGTTTCTGATGATCGAAAAGAAGAAAACTGAAGCAAAGGACACAAAGCGCACGTGGCTGCCCTACGCGATCGGTTCCGCTGTTTTTGCTGCCCTGACCTCTATTCTGGGAAAGATCGGCATAACGGATGTAGAATCAAATCTCGGGACGGCGATCCGTACTGGTGTTGTTCTTGTTATGGCTTGGCTGATCGTCTTCGTTAAAGGCAAAGGTGCTGAACTGAAAAATACTGATTCCAAAGAACTTGTATTCATAGCTCTGTCCGGGATTGCCACAGGCGCATCATGGCTCTGTTACTATTACTCCATACAGAACGGCGTTGTCAGCGTTGTCGTACCGATTGATAAGCTCAGCATTATCGTTTCCGTCGCTTTTTCCTATTTCGTATTCAAAGAAAAGTTGAGCAGAAAGGCGCTTGCCGGGTTGATTCTGATTGTTGTCGGCACTTTGGCGATGGCGATCTGGGCATAGGAAACAAATAACGGCAAATTCTGATTTAGCTTAGTAACTGAATATACACTGAGCAGTCCTTCGGGGCTGCTTTTTTCATGCCCTCACAGAGGAGGTGAAACCGCATGGCAAACAGAATCAAGGGCATCACGGTCGAAATCGGCGGCGATACGACCAAGCTGTCGAAGGCGCTGGAAGGTGTCAACAAAAACATCAAGAACACGCAGACGCAGCTCAAGGATGTACAGAAGCTGCTGAAGCTCGATCCCAGCAACACGGAACTGCTCTCGCAGAAGCATAAGCTCCTCGCCGATGCGGTGAAGGCTACCAAAGAAAAGCTGGAAACTCTGAAAACGGCAGCAGAGCAAGCAAATCAGGCGCTTGCGAACGGCGACATTTCGCAGGAGCAATATGATGCCCTCCAGCGTGAGATCATCGAAACGGAACAGGAGCTACAAAACCTCCAGCGTGAGGTAGAGGCTTCCAGCACGGCTCTTGCCAAGCTCGGTCAGGCGGGTGAAATGCTCGAAAAGGCAGGCGACAAAATCGCCGATGTCGGTACGACACTGACCACCCATGTGACCGTTCCCATTGCGGCTGCGGGTACAGCCGCCGTAAAAACAGCAGCGGATTTCGATTCTGCAATGTCGAAGGTCGCTGCTGTATCCGGTGCGACTGGTGATGAACTGGACGCACTGCGTGACAAAGCCCGTGAAATGGGCGCAAAGACCAAGTTCTCCGCTTCCGAGGCTGCCGATGCCATGAACTACATGGCGATGGCGGGCTGGAAAACCGGAGATATGCTGGAAGGTATCGAGGGCATCATGAACCTTGCTGCTGCTTCCGGTGAGGATTTGGCGACAACATCGGATATTGTAACAGACGCTCTGACCGCTTTCGGCTTATCTGCTGCCGACAGCGGTCATTTTGCTGATGTTCTGGCGGCGGCATCTTCCAATGCGAATACCAATGTCAGCATGATGGGCGAAACCTTCAAATACTGTGCGCCTGTTGCGGGTTCTCTCGGATTCTCCTGCGAGGATACAGCGCAGGCAATCGGTCTGATGGCGAACAGCGGTATTAAGGGTTCGCAGTCCGGTACGGCGCTCCGTGCAATCATGACTGCCCTTGCGGGCGATGTGAAGTTCTGCGGTGAATCCTTCGGCGAAATCGAAATTGCAACGACCAACACCGACGGTTCGATGCGTGAACTGAATGACATTCTGGCGGACTGCCGTGTGGCTTTCGCACAGATGTCGGAATCGGAACAGGCATCGGCGGCGCAGGCTCTGGTCGGCAAGAATGCTATGTCCGGCTTCCTTGCGCTGATGAATGCTGCGCCTGCGGATATTCAGAAGCTGGAGGGTGCGATCAGCACTTGTTCCGACGAGATTGACGGCTATAACGGTGTCACTGAGAAGATGGCTGCCGTCATGCAGGATAACCTCGGAGGACAGCTTACCATTCTGAAATCACAGCTTCAGGAGCTTGCTATCTCTTTCGGCGAAATCCTGATGCCTGCAATCCGTTCTATTGTCAGCAAGATTCAGGGCTTCATTGACAAACTGAACGCTATGGATCCCGCCACAAAGGAAACCATTGTCAAAATCGCACTTGTAGCGGCGGCACTCGGACCTCTCCTTGTGGTGGTCGGCAAAACAATGGTCGGTGTCGGCAAGCTGATGCAGCTTGTAGCAAACCTGCCAACGATCATCGCAGGCGCAAAGGCGGCATTCACTTCCTTCGGTGCTGCGATCGGCGGTATCAGTGCGCCAGTGGTCGCTGTCATTGCAGTTGTTGCTGCACTGGTGGCGGCTTTTGTGCATTTGTGGCGTACCAACGAGGACTTCCGCAATAAGATCACTGCGATCTGGGAGCAGATCAAGAGCATTTTCTCCGGCTTCTGTCAGGGCATTGTTGACCGCATCAATGCGCTGGGCTTCGATTTCAAAAACATCACCGAGGTCATCAAGGCTGTATGGGACGGACTCTGCAAGTTCCTGAAACCGATCTTTGAGGGGCAGTTCCAGCAGATCGCAAATATCTTCAAAGCTGTGACAGACATTATCCTGAGTGTTCTGGATATTTTCGTCGGCATCTTTACCGGCGACTGGAGCAGAGTGTGGGATGGTATCAAAGGTATCTTTGTAGCGGTATGGAATTTCATCAAGGATACACTGAAAAATGCGCTGAATATGATCTGCGGTATTTTCGGCACCGATCTTGGTGAAGTGAAGGAATTCTGGGTGAACGTCTGGACGAGCATCAAGAACTTTTTCGTCAACATCTGGAACAGTATAAAGAACTTCGTAAGCACCGTTCTCAACGCGATCAAGAACTTTTTCACAACTATCTGGACGGGTATCAAGAATTTCTTTGTCGGCATATGGACGGCTATTTACAACAGTGTCGCTGAGAAAATCAACCTGATTAAGACGGTTATTACTGTTGTCTGGAATGCGATTCATACAGCGATCAGCACGGTGCTGAATGCGATCTGGTCTGTTATCACAACTGTGTGGCAGACCATTTACGACTTTATCTCTCCGTTGCTGGAAGCGTTCAAATATCTGTTTGAGACGATTTTTGAAGCGATCCACGTTATCATTTCCCGTGTCATGGATTGGATTTACGAGAAGATCACCACGGCATGGGAGAACATCAAGGCTGTTGTAACGATTGTGCTTGAGGCGATCAAGGCTGTGATTGAAACTGTATGGAATGCGATCCATACTGCGATCACTACGGTGCTGGACGCGATCAGCAATGTCATTTCTACAGTCTGGAACGCGATCTCCGGCTTTATCTCCGGCGTGGTCAATGCGATATGGTCAGTGATTTCAAGCATCTGGAACAGCATTAAAGATCATATCACAAATACACTGAATGCGATTCATGCGGTCGTATCGGCTGTGTGGAATGCAATCAGCGGATTTATTTCCGGGATGCTGAATACCATTTCTTCTGTGGTATCCTCGGTATGGAACGCGATCAAAAATACAGTCAGCACCGTGATGAACGCGATTAAGACGACGGTATCGAATATCTGGGACAGCGTAAAAAATGCCGTTACCCAGAAGATAACGGAGATCAAGGATACGATTGTCAACGGCTTCAATGCTGCTGTCAGCTTCATCAAAAATCTTGCTTCGCAGGCGTTCCAGTGGGGCGCTGATATTATCAACGGTATTGTCAACGGTATTAAGAGCTGTATCAACAAGGTTTCAGATGCAGTCAAGGGCGTGGCAAATAAGATCAAGTCCTTCCTGCACTTCTCTGTACCGGATGAGGGACCTCTTGCGGATTTCGAGAGCTGGATGCCGGACTTCATGCAGGGACTTGCCGATGGTATCAACGCAAATACCAGCGTGGTGAACGATGCGGTCAACAGCTTTGCAGGCGGTCTTGCTGAGAAAATCAGCAGTGTAATTCAGAGCGCACTATCCAATGTGGTAACATCGGTGCAGGGCTTCATGACGCAGGTGTTTGATACGGTCAAAACAGTCTGGACAAACGCCAATACTGCGATTGATGCGACAATGTCGCAGATCAGAAACGGCATCACTTCCGGCTGGAAAACGATCGTCAGCACCATTAAAACGGCGCTTGAAAATATCCGCAATGTCATCACGACCACATGGAAGGCTGTATCTTCTGTGATTTCCGCAGCGCTGGACGATATCAAAAAAATCGTCACGGCGGTGTGGACGGTGCTGAAGAACCTCATCAAAACGGGGCAGCTTGACATCAAGTCCGTGGTGACGACAACGTGGGAAGCTGTATCCGGTGTGGTTCGGACAGCAGTCAACGGAATCAAATCCGTTGTGCAGGCGGTCTGGGATGCAATGCCGGATACCGTGCGCAGCGCTATGAACCGTGTCAAGGAAGCCGTGCTGTCTATCTGGGACGGCATCAAAAGCGGCATCGGCGACAGGCTCGGCGGAGTGCGGGATGCCGTGACGGGCGCGATGAATGCTGTATATCAGGCGGTCATGGATAAGGTCAACAGTTCGTGGTCGTGGGGACGCGACCTCATGCAGAACCTCATCAACGGCATCACCTATATGCTCGGCAGCCTGATCAATACAGTCGCGGATGTTGCTCGTTCCATCTGGGAATACCTGCATTTCTCCGTACCTGAAAAGGGTGCGCTGACCGATGTGGAGGAGTGGATGCCGGACTTCATGAAGGGACTGGCAAAGGGCATCAACAAGAGCAAGAAATATGTCGAGGCGGCTGTGTCCGGTGTGGCAGATGCCATGACGCTGACGATGCAGTCCGGGCTGAATGTCGATATGGACGGCATTTCCGGTGCCATGATGAACGGCGGCAGCGGCGGTGTGGTCAATAACTACTACAACAACGACAACAGCCGGACAGTGAATCAGACTAATAATAGCCCGAAATCACTGTCACGGCTGGAGATTTATCGTATGACACGCAATGCGCTGAATGTGTGAAAATAGTCTTGTCAATGATCAAGTAAACCACGATACGTTTTATCAATCCCAATTGCGCCAAGCGGAGCGGTTATAAGAATTGCCAATACAGCTACCGATAGTACGATTTTACCGCATGGAAGACCAAGCGAAAGCGGTACAGAGCCAATAGCAGCCTGCACTGTGGCTTTGGGGAGATATGCGATAATACAGAATAATCGCTCCTTTGCGTTAAGGTTAGTACCGAGCAGACACAGAAATACACCGACAGCCCTGAATATGAGAGCTATAAAAATCATCAGTACAGCCGCACCACCTGCTGATAAGGTATAACGCACATCAACTGCCGCACCCACAAGCACAAATAGCATAACTTCTGCACCTATCCACAGCTTTCCGAATTTCTCCGAAAGACGTGCTGAAACAGAATTGACGGACTTCAGCTTTATAATACAAGCTGCAGCGACAACAGCGAGGAGTCCCGAAACAGCAACATAAGGCTTCACGAGCGTTTCTACGCTCATAAGCAGAAACGAAACACCAAGTAAGATAATGACTTTAGTACTGTTTCTGATCATGAAGTGATGTTGATATGATTTTTCAAACAGAAGATAGATACAATAGCCCGCAATCGCTCCGAGTAATATGCCAAGCACTATTGATACGGGAATATTCAAAAAGTCTGCCATTCTTGCCGATCCGCCCTGTGCCATCGTCACGAATGTGGAGAACAGAACAATAACAAAGATATCATCGCAGGATGCTCCAGCAAGAATCATTTGCGGTATACTTTTTTGTGTACCGCATTTTTCTTCAATCAGTTTTACCATTCTCGGCACAACTACCGCAGGAGATACTGCGCTTAACACTGCTCCCATAACGGCAGCTTCAACCCGGTTTACGCCGAGCAGAAGCGGGGCGAAAACAACGTAACCGATTATTTCACAGCAGGCAGGTACAAATGACATCATAACTGCTGGTCTGCCAACACGTTTCAGATCTGATAAATTGAGTGAAAGTCCTGCTTTTACAAGTATTATGATAAGTGCTATTTGTCGCAGTTCTGATGATATTCCAAGTATCTTCGGATCAAGCAAATCAAGCACATATGGACTTATGATAATACCTACACCAAGCATTCCTATGATGCGAGGCAGCCCGATTTTATCAACAATAGCAGCAACAGAAAGCCCTAAAAGAATAATAATAGCAAGTGATAATAGCATTGTAATACCTCCAAAATAAAAAAGCTGACAACTTCTGCGTATAAGGCAGAAGTCATCAGCTTGATAAGCGGTTTAGGTTTCCCAAGGGAGAGCATCATTCCCTGTATTCTATTATTCATATTATAGCATCAATCTGCTTACGTGTCAAGTACACAGGAGGTGATTTCGTGTTTTTTACACTAATTCTTGAAAATGCCAATGGCGACCGTGTAGACATGACCGCCACGGCAAATCGGTATATGACCTCAAAGGTGGAAGGGCTGAATCCTCCCACCGGCACAATCAGCACCTCCAGCTATGCGGGCATGGACGGCAGCTATTTGAATAACGCCTTCATTGAGAAGCGGAATGTCGTCATTTCCTTTGAGATGCGTGGTGTGGGCGTGGAAGCTCGCAGGCATCAGCTCTACAAGGTGGTGAAGCCGTCGCGCTACATCAAGATTTACTACGCGACCGCAGGTATTGATGTGTTTGCGGAAGGCTATGTGGAAACCTGCGAGGTGCAGAATTTTGAACAGCTTACAACCGGGCAGATTTCTATTCTCTGCCCGGATATTTATTGGTACTCCACGACCTCGGTCATGGCGTACTATTCGCAGATCACCGGCGCTTTCACATTTCCGTTCCCGACGGAGAGCAATCCGGAGCCGTTTATCCTCGGTAAATACAACACGCAGAACATGATGACCATTGTCAACGACGGTGACGAGATCGGCTTCACGCTGGTGATTGAAGCGCTGGAGGATGCACGTTCTCCTACGCTGTATAATGCTGACACGGACGAATACTTGCAGATCACCGGCGACATTCTCGCGGGAGATATTATCACAGTGACTACCAAGACAGGCAACAAGACAGTCACGCTTGATCGCGGCGGTATCAAGACTAATATCATCAACCGGCTTGTTTCCGGCTCGACATGGCTGACGCTGCGTGAAGGGAGAAACCGTTTCTACCTGCGCGGTACGGGACTGCAAAACCTGAAAGTCACAATCGTCCACACGAATGCGTATCTGGGGGTGTAATATGCAGATTGAAGTTTATAGAATGGAAGCTGCGGAGGACGCCCTCACGATTACCCTTGAGGCTGTCTGCGACACCTTTTCCTCGCTGCTATGGGATATTGAATACTACAAATGCGGCAGTTTTGAGGTGTATATCGCTGCAAACCCGCAGAACATTGAAATTTTCCAGACCGGCAGAATCGTCGGTCGTGATGACGATAATCAGCACTTCGGCATCATTGAATCTGTGCTTATAAATACAGATATTGAAAACGGCGACTACCTGACAGTGCGTGGTCGTTTTTTGATGTGCCTGCTGGAACGGCGCATCATTCACCCGACATACAACGTTACAGCGGCAAAGGCATACAGCGAGATCGTCCGGGAGGTCGTGACGCAGAATGCGCTGCTCACGGACAACCGCAGGATTCCGGGGCTTTCCCTTGGAACGGTTACCGGCGCTTGCTGGGAGCTGACTGCTACACTCCAGATCAGTTATGCAAACCTCATGGACTGGGTGTATACGATCTGCGAGAAGCTCGGCGGCACGGCAAATATCCGGCTGGTGAAAAGCAGCGGTGAGCAGTACCGCATGGTATTTGATTTATCGGAGGGCGCTGACCGCTGCATTATGCAGGAGGATAATCCGCATATTATCTTCTCTGACGCATACAGTAATCTGCTCTCGTTCAGCTATGCGGAGGACAGCAGCGTCCAGAAGAATTTTGCCTATATCTTCGGTCAGGGCAAGGGTGATGAGCGCAAGCGCACCACATATTGTGACGGCGATGAGCCGACCTATCTTGACCGCTATGAAGTGTATGTGGATGCGGACGATATTTCCGAGACAGAGCAGGTCGAGGGAGAAACGATCCCGATTCCGAAGGAGAAGTATATCGAACTGCTGAAAACAAGAGGCTCGGAACGGCTGGTGCTGCCGAAAACCGCATCAGAGTCGGACATCGCTGCGCACAACACACAGTATGTGTACAACCGCGATTATTTCGTCGGCGATTATGTTACTGTGCAGCACCGACGCTTTGGCATGATGCAGCCGCAGATACAGCTCATCGGCATGATTGAGGGCTTCGACCAGAACGGGCGCAGCCTGACACCAACTTTCAAGGAGGCATGATATATGGCTTTTTACAGCGGATTTTTCAATTCAAATGGGCTCGACCGCACCTATACGGCGGAGGACTTCACGAGCTACCTCTCCAGCATCATCTGCAACGGTATTCTTGACACCTACGGGCAGAACTTCAAGCTGACAGCGGCGAACAGCGGTCTTGGTGTGGTTCTTGGTACCGGTAAAGCGTGGATCGACGGACACTATTTTATCAACGATTCCAGATATGTAATCGACCTCACATCGTATCAGGACGAGTCTTTGCCGAGATATGTCGGTATTGCAATCTATCTTGACACAACAGAATCTGTTCGCAGTGTTTCTCTCAGGCTATTCGCCGGAACCCCGGCAGAGAATCCGTCGCTTCCGTCCATTCCACAGGATGAAAATCATGTCCGCCTTTTGATGTATGCGGTACGTATGAATCCGGGAGCCACACGAATTACAGAGAATGACTGGTACGACTACCGCGAGGACAAGAATGTCTGCGGCTATTGTAAGTGCATTCTCGGCAAGTGTAAGGTCACGGAACTGATGTCGCAGATGGCGCAGCTTATCGCGGAGGTGCAGGAAAACAACGAGACCATTGCAGAGCTGACAAATAAAGTTGAGGAGCTTGAGGCGGAGGTTGAGGATATTGGTGACATTGTCGCTGTCGGTCAGTGCGGTGAAAACATCTTCTATGCACTGTACTCCAACGGCAAACTGCTCCTGAAGGGTACCGGAGATATGTATGATTACGATTCTCCGCTCAGTCCGACCGGTAATGACTCTCCGTTCTTCAATAATCAGGATATTAAAAATGTGATTGTATCCAACGGCATCACGGATATTGGCGTATATGCATTCCGTTACTGCGATGCTCTTGAAACCGCATCACTGCCGGGAACGCTGACAAAAATCAGCGATTTTGCCTTTTATCCGCATCCTGATGATATGGCAACTCCGACAATTACACACGGTCTGACAGAGGTCACAATTCCAAGCAGCGTGACGGAAATCGGTTATTGTGCTTTTGCATACAACAGGCTCACAACACTGACAGTTCCGAGAACAGTAACAACCATCGGAGAACGTGTCTTTGCTGCTTGCTCAAACCTGACGACAGTTCGCTATGAAGCGCCTGTTATTAATGAGTTCATGTTCGTCAACTGCAATCATCTTGAAAATGTAACGCTTGCAAGGACAGTGACGGAGATCAAATCGCACTGGATCAATTACTGCCGTTCTCTGACTGAAATCACATACGAGGGCAGTCTGGCGGACTGGGCAGCAATCAGAAAGGGTGGCAATTGGGACGCTCATGCCGGTTCTATCAGCACGACAAATCTCACGAGAATCAACTGCCTTGACGGATATATGCAGTATAATTCTGAAACAGGAGAATGGACGGAGGTGCATGAATAATGTGGAAATTTCTTGTAAAGAACCAGAGCATTGAGATTCTGGAGCGCGAGGTGCTGGCGGATCATCAGATTCAGTATGTGCAGTTCCGGTTCACCTTTGACGGTGACTGGCGGCGCTTTCATAAGGTCGTGCAGTTCACGCAGTGTGACGAAACTTATAACATCGTCCTCGGCATGGATGGCACATCTCTGTATCTGCCTGCGGAGCTTCATGTCGGCGCGGCAAAAATGTCCGTGTTCGGCTATGATACCGAAAGCGATACGACTGTTCGTGCAACGACTGTGCCAGTCACGCTGAATATCCGTCCTTCCGGCTTTGTGGGCGATGACGAACCGCCCATTCCGCCGACGCCTGATCTGTATGCGCAGCTTCTGAAGAAGATTGAAGAAGCGGGACACGGCGCTGACGGCAAGTCCGCTTATGAGATCGCTGTCGAGCATGGGTATGTCGGCACGGAAACCGAGTGGCTTGCATCGCTCAAAGGTGAGCCGGGTGAAACACCGGATATGTCTGAATACCCGAAAACATCAGAAGTCACAATCATGATCGAGCGTGAGATCGAGGCGGCGACCGGAGATTTTCATTCTCATGCGAACAAGGCAACACTTGACTCACTGACACCAGAGCTTCTGACGGAGCTTCAGGGCTTGCAGCAGTTTGAGGACAGCACGATTTATGATATTCAGACGATCAATGAGGAACTGCTGACGCTGAATGCGCAGCGACATACGCATAACAACAAGGATGTGCTGGACAGTATCACACAGGAAATGCTTGACGGTATCGCAAGCGCAGCGAGACAGGCGCATTCACATCACAATATGACCACGCTGAACGGCATCACGGATTCCCATGTTGAACGTTGGGAATTGGCGTATACCAGTGCTATGAACCTCAATGAGCGCGTAGGCGTGAATGAGGGTGTATTCGAGCGCTTCAAGACAGAGATTCTCTATGATATGCAGGGATGCAGGACTTCCATTTCGGATATCCTTACCCGCCTGTCTGCCGTGGAGACTGAACTATCCGGCGTGGAGACCGCACTTGCGGCAATCGTGGAGGTGACGACATGAGCATTGCAAATTATCTGATAGCGCTGGATGCGCAGCGCGATCAGCTTGCCCGGAATCTTACGGCAATGGGTGTTCAGGCATCCGAGAGTGAAAAGCTGAATACCCTCGTGCCGAAGGTGCTGCAAATCCCGTCCGGCAGACCGGAGATCACTCTGTTTCAGTCCGGCAATGATGCTCTTGCCACCTACGGTGAGAGCATCTACACCTTTTATATTGACGGCTACCGCAGCCTTGCGGGATTCGCCGATGTATACCCGTATTTCTGCTGCGCTGACAACGGCTATGCGATCTACTATAACCAGCCCGACTTTAACTGGGGCGCTACCATTTACACGATGTGTATCACTCCGGTACGCATCACGCCTGCAAAGAAGATTCTGCTCACCTATAAGTGCGGCAATACCGAAAGCGGCGAGATGTGGCTGGTACGCAAGAGCAGTCAGCAGATGTCCGCTGCGGAAACTGCCCGGTATATCCACGAGAAGATCACCGGCGGCGAGGCTATTTCCGTTCCGTTCGGCTGGCTTTTCACCGTGGACAACTATGTTGCCGTTCTGCACGACTGCGGCAGTGTATCTGCCGACGACTATTATCTCGCGTGGAAGGCGGTAACGGACAATACACATCCGATGATCAGAACGGTCAAGATACTGGAGGTGACAACATGAAAGGAAGTATTTGTACGGTGATCGGTGCGATCGGCGGCGGAATCGCAGCGCTTTTCGGCGGCTGGGATTCCGCACTGGTGACGCTCATCATCTTCATGGGCATTGATTTTGCAACCGGAATGATTACCGGCGCAATGGGCAAGTCCAAACACAGCAAGACCGGAAAGCTGAACAGCAAGGCTGGCTGGTACGGGCTTGCGAAGAAGTGCAGTATCCTGATGCTCATTATCGTGGCGGTGCGTCTGGATATTCTTCTCAATACGAATTATGTGCGTGATGCTGTCTGCATTGCGTTCTGCGTGAACGAGCTGCTCTCTATTGTAGAGAACACCAGTCTCATGGGTATTCCGTATCCGCCTGCACTGAAAAACGCCATTGAGGTGCTGCAAAAGCAGACCGGCAGAAAGGATGATAACGATGATTAAGACCTACAGCTATACAGATAACACGCAGCTTTCTCCGCACTTCAATGCGCAGGAGTTCCGCTGCAAGTGCGGCAAGGCACATGATTTTCAGATCGATGATGATCTCATCACCAAACTGGAGGCACTCTTTTCTAAGCTGAACTGCTCTAAGATCATCGTCACCAGCGGCTTCCGTTGTGCTGCTCATGATAAGGCAGTCAAGGGCAGCGGCACGGGACAGCATACACTCGGCAAGGCAGCGGACATCTGCTGCTACGGGCAGGACGGACAGCCCATCAGCAGCAAGACCGTCTGCTGCAAGGCGCAGGACACCAGCTTCACCGGAATTGCAAATATCACTGCCGCTTACATCTATACACACGTCGATGTACGTTCCGGCGGCAAGTGGTACGGTGATGAGGTTCACGGCAACAGCTCTGTGACCGATGATTTCTATAAATACTTCGGAGATGATGGTATGAAGGGCATCGACGTCAGCGTTCACAACGGCAAGATCGACTGGCAGAAGGTCAGAACTGGCGGCATTGAGTTTGCGATTCTCCGCGCAGGATACGGCAGGCTGGCATCGCAGAAGGATGATCGTTTTGAGGAAAATTATGCGGGTGCAAAGGCTGCCGGTATTCCGATCGGTGCTTACTGGTACAGCTATGCCATGAGCGAGGACGAGGCTCGTCTGGAGGCTGATGTGTTCCTGTCCGTCATCAAAGGAAAACAGTTCGAGTTCCCGGTATATTTTGATCTGGAGGAGAAGAAGCAGTTTGACCTCGGTAAGGAGAAGGTGTCGGCGATCATGCGGGCGTTCCTCGAAAGAGTCGAGGCAGCGGGCTATTTTGTCGGTCTGTACGGCTCTGCGTCCTCTCTCAAGACACATACCGCCGATGACATCAAATCCCGCTACACGATCTGGCTGGCGCACTGGTGTGACCAGACGAATTACAGCGGCGCATACGGTATCTGGCAGCATTCCGAGAAAGGCAGAGTGAATGGCATCAACGGCAATGTTGATCTTGACATCTGCTATAAGGATTTCCCGACCATTATCAAGGGTAAGGGGCTGAATGGATACGGCAAGGAGAAAGCCCTGACAAATCCGCCTGCACCTGTTTCGGATGACGGCATCACAGTAGAAGTCACTGTTGACGGCAAGAAGTACAGCGGAAAACTGAATAAGGCGTGAGACATGGGCTGTCGGAGATTAGTATTCTCTCCGGCAGCCCATATTATACTTTTATAGAAAATATGCTTTGTAGTATTTCTTTTTTCTTTTCCGCCTCTATTATTTCGTCTATAATGATCTCGCCTTCAGAAAACTCCTGATAATGTCCGTCCCATATCCGTATATTACTGTGATCGGTAAATATAGATACCTTCTCAAACTTGTTTATCCCCGAAAGTGGGTGAATATCGCAAAAGTTACACGGCATTATGTAGTCAATATCGAGCTGAGGTTCTTCGGTGAACCCATACAGCCTGCGCCAATCATTGTTTTTTAGTTTCTGCCACAATATCCAGCCGAAGAAATCGTCTTTTTCAAGGCGGTATTCCGAGATACCGTCGTTTTGAATAAGTCCCTCTGTAAGCAACAGCGGCTTTCTTGAACACTCGGAATTTACGCCTACATCGGTCAGATATCTTTCTCCGCCTACTGTGACGGTCATTACTCTGTGTGTTCGCTTATGTATCTCGCCTTCAGGAATTATATATCTGCTGAGATGGCTTTTTACATTGAACCCGATGCTTTTCAAAAGCCACGCATACAGCCCGTTCAGTTCAAAACAGATACCGCCTCTGTGTTCGGTTATCAGCTTGCGGTATAATTCCTTATGATTGAGTGAAGTAATCCTGCGTTCAAGGCAGTCATAGTTTTCGTATGGAATATGAGTAAGATGAGCTTTTTGCAGTAATGCAAGGCTATTCAGGTCTGTATTTATATCACACTCTATCCCGATACGTTTCAAATATCCCATGATCTCATCAGCGGTCATTGGAGTGTCATCAATACTGTATTCTATTTTATTGTCAGACATAGTAATCGCCTCTGTATTGCGTGTTCTTAGTATTTTTATTATATCACAAGGCATATATAAAGTCAATCTGCAAAGGTTTATCCGGATTCAGCCTGATTGACTTTTTGAAGCAATTGAAGTATAATAATCATTAAGCAAGCACTCGGCTTACTATGTTTGTTACAATATAGGAGGATACAATGAGAAGAAACGACAGAGAAATAACAGATAACAGCGTGATCGAATCCTTTATTGCAAAGGAACAGATCATAAGGATAGCTTTCTGTGATAACGGAGATATTTACATCGTACCTGTAAACTACGGATATATCAATGATAACGGAAAATACTGTTTCTATTTTCATGGAGCTAAGGCTGGCAGAAAGTATGAGCTTGCAAAAAAATCACCGAAAGTCGGTTTTGAGATAGACGGCAACTATGAACTGCTTGAAGCAGATATAGCCTGTGACTTTTCGGCTAAGTTCCGGAGTGTTATCGGAACAGGTACTCTCAGCTTGGTAGAGGATAGTAGTGAGAAGATCAAAGGTCTGAACACTCTTATGAAACAGACTACCGCAAGACCTGAATGGAGTTATGATGACGCGATGCTGGGTGGCGTTGCGGTATTCAGGCTTGATGTTGAGAAAATGTCTTGCAAGGCAAAATAAGATCAACTCCCATCCTGCTGCCGATGACGGCATCACGGTTGAGGTCACCGTGGGCGGCAAGAAGTACAGCGGAAAACTGAATAAGGCATAACATCAGCGCCCGTCGGGATTTTTTTCTCGGCGGGCGCATTTTTTTCGTCCAAACGCACCTCGATTCTGTAGTGGTATATGAAAGGGTTGACTTTTCCGGCTATCAATAGGAGGTGCGATATGGAACAGCAGAAAATCATTGATGAGATCAACTATCACAGGGCGCAGGTACTCACGGAACTGCTCTTTGCCAAAGGTATGATTACAGTTGTCGAGTATGACAAATTAACGGAATTAAACCGCAAATCTTTCTCTCCGCTATACGCGGACTTATTACCGAAAACGCTTGATAAATCATCGGTTCAGAGTTAATATTGTATACTGACAAAGGAGGGACAACCATTGAAAATCAAGAAAATTGAAGCCCAGCCTGCTGTGGTGAAAAAGCTCCGGGTGGCTGCCTACTGCCGAGTCAGTACCGAGAATGAAGATCAGAAGGAAAGTCTGGAAGCGCAGCGTGAGCATTATGAGTCGTGGATCAGAATGCACGATGACTGGGAATGCGCGGGCGTGTTCTATGATTTCGGCATAAGCGGCACAAAGGCGGATGCCCGTGAAGGCTTACAGGCGCTGTTATACGCCTGCCGCACTGGAAGCGTCGACTATGTGCTGACAAAATCCATCAGCCGATTCTCCAGAAACACATCCGACTGCTTGTCACTGGTGCGGGAGCTGCTTTCATATAATATCCCGATCTACTTCGAGAAGGAGAACATTGATACCGGCAGCATGGAGAGTGAGCTGATTTTATCAGTTCTCAGCAGCATGGCTCAGAGCGAATCCGAGTCCATTTCCAAGAATGTGAAGTGGTCGGTGAAAAAGCGAATGGAAGAAGGCACCTTTGTTTTCGGCTATCTTCCATACGGCTACACAAAGGACGCAGCCGGAAACATGGTCATTGATCCGGTCGAGAGTGAGATCGTCAGGCTGATTTTTGATCTTGCGCTGAACGGTATGGGGACATACAAGATCGCGCAATTGCTCGACAAAAGGAAGGTTCCTACCCGAAAGGGCGGAAAGTGGTCAGGTTCGACGGTCAAGGGTATTCTTGTGAATGAGAAGTACTACGGCGCTGCTGCTTTTCAGAAAACCTATACCGACAGCAACTTCCGGCGTCATAACAATCATGGTGAGGTCGATAGCTTCATAGCGGAAGACCACCATGAAGCGATTATCAGCAAGGAGGATTTTGACCGGGTACAGGTCATGATACAGAAGCACATTGATGAACATGGCATCGTAAAGGATATGGGAAAGTACCATAACAAATATCCTTTTTCCGGCATCATCATCTGCGGTGAGTGCGGCGGCAAGTTCAAGCGGCAGACGCAGAGTGGCGGTATCGCATGGGCTTGTTCTACACACCTTTATAATAAAGACGCCTGTTCCATGATGTTTATCAAGGATGAAGCGATAAAAGCAGCATTCTTGACGATGATGAACAAGCTGATTTTTGGCTGCAAGCAGGTTCTCGTGCCTTATTACGATGCGCTCCGCCTTGCTGATACAGACGAGAGCCTGCAAGGGATACTGGATCTGAAAAATGAATTGCAGCGCAACAGCGACCGCAAGAATGATCTGCGGAAGCTGCGTGTCAAGGGCTTCCTTGATGCGGCGATGTACAATCAGGAGCTGCGGCGTGTCGAAAAGGAGAGCGAGGAAATCCGCGCTAAAATGAAATGCATTGACAGAGCCGGTGAGAACGGCGATATCAAGGAAACGAAAAAGCTCCTTCGCTTCGCAGAATCGGCAGAAATGCTCACAGAGTTCAGCGACGAACTGTTCACCGAATACGTTGACAGCATCATTGTATACACCAGAACCTGCATCGGCTTCCGGCTGAGATGCGGGCTGACGTTGAAGGAGGAAGTATGTACGGGTACAAGATAGTGGACGGTAAAGTGATCGTTGACGAGCAGGAAGCCGCAGTTGTTATAAACATCTTCAACGGATACCTTTCTGGCATGAGCCTGCGGGATGCTGCTGTCAATGCTGGCAGACCGATGGTTCACAGCATGGTGAAGCGCATCATCAGTAACTTCTGCTATGTCGGTGATGATTTCTATCCTGCGATCGTCAGCCGTCAGACCTTTGCGAGAGCAAATGCGGAACTGATACGCAGGTCAGAAAAGCACGGCGGCAAGAAGCGTCTGCAACTGCCGCCGGTCTATACGGAGTTTGAGATTTCCGAGCCGGAGATGCACTTTGACGATCCGATAAAACAAGCTGAATACATCTACAGTCTGATCGGGGTGAGAAAATGAATGTTATAAAAATACCTGCCAAGCCGCAGAAAGGCAATAATGCGGCGAAGCAGGAAGTCAAGAAGCTGCGTGTTGCAGCCTATTGCCGTGTTTCGACTGACAACGAGGAACAGGCTACCAGCTACGAAACACAGATCGAGCATTATACCGAGTTTATCAATAAGAATCCGGAATGGGAGCTTGTCAGGGTGTATGCCGATGACGGTATCAGCGCGACCTCGACCAAAGGCAGAGAGCAGTTCAACGCTATGATCGAGGACTGCAAGAAGGGCTTGATCGACATGATCTTCACAAAGTCGATCAGCCGATTTGCCCGCAATACTGTTGACTGCCTGAACTATATCCGAATGCTCAAGGAGATGAATATTCCGGTATTCTTCGAGAAGGAGTCCATAAACACGATGGACTCGAAGGGAGAAGTCCTCCTGACCATTATGGCATCTCTGGCACAGCAGGAATCTGAATCGCTCAGCCAGAACGTCAAGATTGGTGTGCAGTACCGCTTCCAGCAGGGGAAAGTGATGGTCAATGCTCGCCGCTTTCTCGGATATGACAAGGACGATGAAGGACACCTGATCATCAATCCGGAACAGGCGGAAATCGTCAAGCGTATCTTCCGGGAGTACCTTGAGGGCGCAAGCTGCAAAAAGATCGCTCAAGGACTGCAGCGTGATGGTATTCCGAATGCTCGCGGTAGCACAAAATGGCATGATAACAGCATACGCCTGATTCTCGGAAATGAGAAGTACATGGGTGATGCGCTCCTGCAAAAGACCTACACCGTGGACTGCCTCAGTAAAAAACGGGTAAAGAACTCCGGCATCGTGCCGCAATACTATGTCGAGGACGACCACGAGGCTATTATATCGAAAGAGACATTCCTGATGGTGCAGGAGGAAATGGCACGACGAGCGAGAACGCAACTCCCGTTCGGCGGAAAGAAGGGCTATAGCGCCAACCACGCATTCTCGCAGATAATCTTCTGCGCCGGATGCGGAGAGCAGTTCCGCAGAATACACTGGAACAACCGTGGCAAGAAGTCGGTCGTCTGGCGCTGCATCACACGATTGAAGGAGAAGGACAAGTGCCGTGCCAGAACCGTCAGCGAGGAAACCTTAAAGGCAGCCTTCCTTGAAGCCCTCAACGAAATGGTCTGTGACAGCGACGTATACCTGAACAGGCTCCGGGAGAACCTTGAAGCCGCGATCAATTCAGCTAATCCTATGTCGGCGGAAGCCCTCTCAGCAAAAATGGCTGAACTGCAGCGGGAGCTGATCAACCGGACGGAGCGCCGTGAGAACTACGATGACATCACCGAGGAAATCTTGCGCCTGCGTGAACTGCAGGAGCAGAAAGGCATGGACGACGCTACGCAGAAGGAACACACGAAGCGTATCAGGGAGCTTCAGAAATTCATCCAGTCTCAGCCGAGTGAGATCACGGAGTTTGATGATTCTCTGGTGAAGAAACTGCTGGAAAAAGTGACCGTCCATGATGACTACTTGGAGTTCCGGTTCAAGTCAGGCGTGACGATCAGTATTGAAATGTGAATAGAAATGAGCAACCCCGCATCACAGTTAGTGGTGCGGGGTTATGCTGTTTTATCCGTCTGCGTTTTTTGATGATTTCTTAGACTATGAACCCAATGAGTTCAAAGTTAAAATTATTTGACAGCCTTACGCTTCCCCGTTACGCTTTCAACTTCCAAAGCATACACAAGTGTCCTCGGAATAGCTACCGTGCTGAACGGCACATCTTTTCCGTCATGATAATGCGCCATCAGCAGTTTCAGTGCTGGGAGCTTTTCCTCATCGGGAAGGATACGGATACGCCCTCTGCCGATAACGCTCTCATACGCCATTGTGCAGTAACCCTTATCCTCAAAGTATTGAAGTTGGTGCTTGCAGTCCATCTCAAAGGAAGCTCTGTTGTCGTTTCGGATAAGACCGACCTTGTATCCCTCTAAGGCACTATGAAAATACAACGTTATCTTATCACCGTTCACAGCCATACCGAAGTTCAGTGGCAGGATATACGGATAGCCGTCATCGTTCAGTGCAAGCCTGCAAACATCGCAGTTTTTCATGATCTCTATGATTTCGCTGAGATCGGTCACTTCACGGTCTTTTCTTCTCATAAGCCGAAAATCCTCATATCCTCGTCAACGGTTGTAATTCCTGCAATGCCGAAGCTGTCTACAAGAACCTTTGCCACATTCGGAGACAGGAACGCAGGCAGAGTTGGCCCGAGGTGGATATTCTTAACACCGAGATACAGCAGAGCCAGCAGTACGATAACGGCTTTCTGCTCATACCACGCAATATTATAGACAATAGGCAGTTCGTTCACATCGTCAAGTCCGAACACCTCTTTCAGCTTCAGGGCGATAAGAGCAAGTGAATAAGAATCGTTGCACTGTCCTGCATCAAGCACTCTGGGGATACCGCCGATGTCACCGAGGTTCAGCTTGTTGTACTTGTATTTCGCACAGCCTGCTGTCAGTATAACGGTATCTTTCGGCAGAGCCTTTGCAAAATCCTCATAGTAGCTTCTGGACTTCACCCTGCCGTCACAGCCTGCCATGACTACGAATTTGCGGATAGCCCCCGATTTTACAGCTTCTACAACTGTATCGGCAAGTGCAAATACCTGTTCATGGGCAAAGCCGCCGATAATAGAGCCGGTTTCGATCTCGGTAGGCGAAGGACATTTCTTAGCCTGTTCGATGATTGGCGAGAAATCCTTTACTTCGCCGTAGGGTGCGTCAATATGCTTACAGCCCGGATAGCCTGCGGCACCTGTTGTCCAAAGCCTGTCCTTGTAGCTGTCCTTCGGCGGAACGATGCAGTTTGTGGTCATCAGCACCGGACCGTTAAAGCTCTCAAATTCCTCTTTCTGCTTCCACCACGCATTGCCGTAGTTTCCTGCGAAATGCGGATACTTTTTGAAGAACGGATAATAATGAGCAGGTAGCATTTCCGAGTGCGTATAAACATCAACTCCCGTATCCTTTGTCTGCTCAAGGAGCATTTCAAGGTCTTTCAGATCGTGACCTGAGATCAGTATTGCAGGATTTTTGCGGACACCGATATCAACTGTCGTGATCTCAGGATTGCCGTATGCTGTAGTATTTGCAGCATCAAGGTCAGCCATACCCTGAACACCGTACTTGCCGACTTCCAGCGTGAGAGCCACAAGGTCATCGACCGACAGACTGTCATCAAGTGTTTTAGCAAGAGCCGACTGTAAGAAAGCATCAAGCTCCTCATCATCATTCAGCAGAGCATTTGCGTGCTTGGTGTAAGCCGCAAGTCCTTTCAGACCGTAGGTTATCAGCTCACGCAGAGAGCGTATATCCTCATTCTCTGTTGCAAGAACGCCGACAGTCTTTGCTTTCCCGGTATAGTCCGAACCGTTCCAAAGAGCTGCTTCGGGGAGTGATTCTTTATTCTGCACCTGTCCGAGCAATTCTTCTTTGACTGCAAGTGTTTCAGTAACCTTAGTGGTAATGCTGTCGAGATCGAAATTTGCATTGGTGATCGTGATAAACAGGTTCACACTGATAAGATGATTGACAGCCTTATCGACTGCCTGTCCCTCTGCACGGAGCTGAGTTGTCAACGCAGACAGCCCCTTTGTAACGTACACAAGCAAGTCCTGCATTGTTGCGACTTCAGGCTGTTTACCGCAGACACCGCAAGCGGTACAACCCTTACAGCCTGCTGTTTCCTGACACTGATAGCAAAACATTTTCTGTTCCATGATATATTCCTCCATTATTTTCTTATCTCAACGATACTGCCGTCCGGCGATATAACAGCAACTTTAAGCGGGATGTCCTTACCGCTTGCTTCGATTGCTTTTTTTATAGCATACTCCATACCGCCGCAGCACGGCACTGTCATTCTTGTGAGGGTAATACTCTTTATATCGTTATTACGGAATATCTCTGTCAACTTTTCGGAGTAATCAACGGCATCGAGCTTTGGACAGCCGATGAGAGTAATCTTCCCACGGATAAAATCATGGTGGAAGTTCCCGTAGGCGTAAGCTGTACAATCGGCAGCGATAAGCAGATCAGCACCGTTGAAGTATGGTGCATTTGTAGGCAGGAGCTTTATCTGTATCGGGAACTGTCGCAGACAGCTTGGAACACGAACATCGCTGTCATCTTCTTTTGGCGTAAAGCTCTGCAATGCAGAACCCGGACAGGTGAAACCGCTGCAAGCGGACTTCTTCTGCTTGTTTGCCTGCACTGCTTTTTCGTCATAAGCTGCCGCTTCACGCTCGGTGAAGTGGATAGCATCCATAGGACAGGCAGGGAGACAGTCACCGAAGCCGTCGCAGAAATCGTCACGCATGAGCTTAGCCTTGCCGTTCACAATAGCGATGGCTCCCTCATGGCAAGCCTTAGCACACAGACCGCAGCCGTTGCATTTTTCTTCGTCTATTTCAATTATTTTCCGTATCATAGCAATACCTCCTTGACTTTCTGTATTCATTATAGTATAATCAAAGGAGAAAGTATGTTGTAATTACAACATTTTGGGAGAAAAATATGGATATTTCAGTTTTGCACAATTCGATACTGTTCAAGGGCTTTGATGAAACCGAAATATCGGAGCTTATGAAAGCCCTTAATGCAGCCGAAAAGAAATACAATAAAGGTGAGATGATATTTTCATCGGGAGAGATCACCGATAAGCTCTGCTTTGTAACGGCAGGCGGCGTTACTATTGAAAGCAATGATATGTGGGGAAACCGCACGATACTTAACCTTGTAGGTAAGGGACAGTTCTTTGCGGAGAGCTATGCACTCCTGCCTGATGTGCCTATGCTGGTCGATGTCTGCGCCGCTGAGGATTGCACTGTTGTTTTTCTGAGCATGAAGTCGCTCGCTGACCTCAACGATACGATAAGGGCGAGACTTCTTGCAAATCTTCTGACTATCACCACAAGAAAAAATCTGCACCTGTCGAGCCGGAGCTTTCATACTGCTCCGAGACAGGTGCGTGGACGTATTATGGCGTATCTTAATACCGTATCGGTTCAGAAGCATTCCCGTGAGTTTGATATACCCTTTGACCGTCAGCAGCTTGCGGACTACCTCAATGTGGAACGCTCTGTGCTATCAAATGAATTGAGCAAGATGCAGAGGGACGGACTGATACGATGCAGGAAGAACCATTTTGAGATCATAACTGTTACCTATCTTCCAGGATGATTTCATCTGCTAAAAAACGCCCCGTATCACTGGCGTTCAGTGGTGCGGGGTTATGCTGTTTTATCCGTTGTTCCAGTCATTGAAAGTGAAATCGGGTTTTACATCACCAATAAGCTGACAGAGATAATTCATTGCATCTGAAATCATAAACGAGATCCATGCTTCATCGCCAAAGTCCACCACGGAAATACGATGCAATTTCAGATGAGAGAGATAGTATTCAAAATTAAACATCGGATACTCCTCCCGATATGAAATTTCCATGTGTCCGGCATTTTCCGGAATATAAACAGAATCTGAAAATTCTTCTTTGCTATATGAATGATTCAGATCAAAATCAGGGTGTTTCCGCAGGAATTCCGGATTCACCATATTAGGATGTTCCCAGAATGGGTAACCGCAGGCTTCAAAATCATTAAAAAGCTGGAAAAGGAACTCATCATTGAATTGCTGAATATGCTCTTGTATATGTGCTTCTGCCGCATTGTAGAATGCCGCTATTTCCGCTGCAAGTTCTTCATCCGAGTATTCAGAGACGTCTTTGCCCTGTAATCCGTCACCGCGGACATCATCCGGATCGCCGTTGAAAATGATTTGATCATCACGGTATAGCCCTGCGTATCCGCAGTCAAAAGTACCGTGAAACTTGAATTTGTTGTTTTCAATTGTTACTGTTACCATAGTATTTTCCTTTCCCTATCACGCGGATTTATTCCCACTTTGTACATTTTGACGAATGACAACCAATCTACGAAGTATCGAACCCTCTGTTATCCAATCTACGCATTAACCTCACTGAGCAGATTGGTTGTCAGGCGATTTCAGTTCGTAGATGTTTTTCCAAATACAGTAAAAAGCCGGTTAGGGTTGACTTCGCAGATTGACTGTATAGCCGAAAACTGCCGTAAAACCGGCACTTTTAAGTCTTATTCCTTGACATCAAAACTACGCACTCAACGTGCCCCGTTCTTGGGAATAGGTCAACGCCGCAGACCTTATCCACGCTGTAGCCCTTTTCGGAGAGAAGCTTAGCGTCACGGGCGGCAGTTGCGGGATTGCAGGATATCATGACTATCTTCCGCGGAGCAGCCTCCGCCATGACTTCAATTGTCTCGGGAGAGCAGCCCTTTCTGGGCGGGTCTACCACGATGATATGGGGCTTGCAGCCCTGCCTGCGGAGCTTCCCGAAAACCTCGCCTGCGTCGCCGCAGTGGAACTCCGCATTGGCTATATTATTGCGGAGCGCGTTTTTCTTGGCGTTTTCAACGGCTTGGGGAACTATCTCCACGCCGACAATCTTTGCAGCCTGCCTTGCCATTGAAAGTCCTATGGTGCCTGCGCCGCAGTAAAGGTCCGCAATGACCTCGTCCTTTTCTGGAGCGGCATATTCCAGCGCTTTTGCGTAGAGCCTTTCCGCCTGCACGGTATTGACCTGATAAAAGGACAGGGGAGATATCTCCACGGTATTTCCGCACATGGTATCGGAGATAACGTCGCTTCCCCACAGGGTAACGCACTCATCGCCCAGTATCACGTTGGTCTTTCGGGAGTTTATATTCATGACGATACTTTTGATATGGCTGTATTTTTCGGTGAGAACTCTGTACAGTGCCGAGAGCTGACGCGATATATCCTTGCGGACAACAAGACAGACCATTATCTCGCCCGAGTGAGCTCCTCTGCGGAGGTAGATATGGCGGATAATGCCTGTGTTTGTTTCCTCGTCGTAAACTGAGAGCTTCTTCTCGTTTATGTAGTCAAGGACAGTTTTCAGTATCTGACTGAATACCTCTGGCTGCAAGGCACAGTCCTCAACGGGTATCACCCTGTGGCTTCGTGGAGCAAAAAAGCCGCACACAGCCCTGCCGTCCTGAACAGCAAGTGGGTACTGAGCCTTATTTCGGTAGCGCTCGGTAGCTTCTGCACCGAGAAATCCGTCAAACTGAGGTGACAGTCCGCCTATGCGCTCAAAGGCGTCGCGGACTATGCCGTTCTTGGTGCGGCACTCAGCCTCATAGGAGATATGTCTCAGCAGACAGCCGCCGCATTTTTTATACACGGGGCAGTTATTCTTGATACGGTCAGGAGAGACTGTAATGAGTTTTTCAACGATGCCGAAAGCATAGCTTTTCAGCACCTTGACTATCCTGACCTTACAGACATCGCCCACAGCGGTCTCAGGCACAAAAACAGCCATGCCGTCAATGCGGCACACGCCGCTGCCCTCGGAGGTGAGCCCTGTTATCTCGGCTGTATGGACTTGATTTTTTTCAAGCATTCCTTGATCTCCTCTTTTTTCTCCATGAGCTTGTCGAAGCTTTTTATGTACTCATATGGGAATTTATAGTTGTGTATGCGTTCTATCCTGTTGCCTGCGTAGAGCAGCTTTGTTGAAGCTGCACAGCCTGCGCCGAGAATGGTCTGGGTCTCGTCCATTATGAAGATGTTGTAGTAGCTCTCAAAGCCCTTCTTTGCGTAGCCCACGTTTTCAAGGTTGTCCACGGTGTTCTTCTGTCGGTACATATAGTAGGGCAGATAGCCGTGGGACATCAGTGTGGGTATGCTGTAGTCCACCATTTCAGCCGCAGGATTTGCATTATTTGCGTTTCCGTCGGCAAAGAGCGTAGCCGAGCGCTTTATGGTCAGGGTATGGACGGTTATGCTCTCTGGGTCAAGCTCTATCATGCGGTCAAGGGTATTGCGGAAGCTCTCCGCAGACTCCGTGGGCAGACCTGCAATGAGGTCGGTATTTATGTTCCTGAAGCCTACCTTGCGGGCAAGCTCAAAGGCTTTTATGGCGTCCTCCCCCGAGTGTTTTCTGCCGATGACCTTGAGCACATCGTCGTTTAGGGTCTGAGGGTTTACGGAGATACGCTCCGCACCAAGCTCCTTTATAACGCGGAGCTTTTCCTCGGTGATAGTATCGGGACGTCCTGCCTCGACGCTGTACTCGCGGACTTTTGTAAGGTCGAAGTTCTTCTCCACGGCTTCCATGATAGTGCGGAGCTCCTGAGCTGAAACAGATGTGGGAGTTCCGCCGCCGAAATAGATAGTATCTATTTTGGTATCGGTCTCTTTCACTATTCTGCCCAGTATCTCAAGCTCTCGGCATAGGGCGCCTATGTACTGGGGCATGAGCTTTATAGCCGAAGCCATTGAATGAGATACAAATGAGCAGTAGCTGCATCTTGTGGGACAAAAGGGGATAGACACGTACAGGCTTGCGGCTGTGCTGTCTATTTTATCAAGTATGGGGAGCTGGTTTATCGCCGTATCATAGGCGAGCTGGAGCTTCTTGTCCGTGACCTCGTACTTGTCCCTCATTCTGCGGAATATCTCCTCCTTGGGGATATCCTCACGTATGAGCTCTACTACTTTTTTTACGGGGCGTATGCCTGTCATAAGTCCCCATGGCGGAACGATGCCCGTTTTATCCGAGAGGATATGGAACAGCACTCTGCAAAGCTCTATCTCCATGCTCTGCGATTCATCAATAACAGCTTCCCGAACTTCGGGAGCGCCGCCGCCAAGCTTTACCTCAACGCGGAGCTTGTCACCATTCGTCTCGGCAATGACGTATTCGTCGCCCGCGGCTTCTTCACGGGAAGTGCCGAAGCTGTACCGAGCCGTACTGAAAAAGAGCTTCATTGTAGCTTCGATTTCGTATTTATAAGAATTGCCGATGAGAATTATCGGCATTTTAGTCTCATTAGTCGTCATTTTTGCCTCTGAATGGTCTCATATATGGGTTGGACTCGCGCTCGTATTGGAGGGTAGTGCTCTCGTTATGACCCGGGTATACCGTATAGTCGCCCTCAAGGTTGTAGAGCTTGTTGAGGGAATAGGTCATGCCTGCGGAGCTGCTGTCTGGGAAGTCGGTCCTGCCCACTGAGCAGCAGAAAAGGGTATCTCCGGAGAATATAACGTCTCCGCAGATATAGCACACGCTGCCCTGTGAGTGCCCTGGGGTGTGCATAACGCGGAATGTGCACTCGCCGTCGTTTATGAAGCTGTCGCCGTAAACGCAGGTCCAGTCCGTAACGGGAGTGAATGTGAAGAATGACATATTTGAAGCCAGTGAATCCACGGCGCTGGTGAGCATATGAGCGTCCAGCTCGTGAATGTATATCTCTGCGCCCGTAGCCTTGCGGACCTCCTCTGCGCCGCCCATGTGGTCGAAATGACCGTGGGTGAGCAGTATCTTTGTAAGGCGGAGCTTCTTCATTTTCAGAAATTCCAGAAGCAGACGGCTGTCGCCGCCGATATCAACTGCCACGCAGCGTCCCGGGGCAGTCTCGATTATATAGCAGTTTGAACGGAGAGGTCCAAGCTGTAAATGATGAATTTTCATGTGTTTACTCCTTAAATAGCGGCTCTCTCCACGGAGATGACGCCCTTTATCTTTCTGAGCTTCTCAAAGAGGTTTTTGAGCTGCTCTGTGCTTGAAATAACGATAGTACCCTCAAAGAGAGCATTGCCGTTTTTCAGGACTCTCGAAGCGGAATGAACGATAGGAACTCTTGCTTCCAGAAGAACGGCGGAAATATCGTAAACAAGACCAACGCGGTCAACTGCTGTTACCTCAAAGCTGGTCTGGAGCTGCGTATCGCTGCTGTCTGTCCACTGTATATCCACCCAGCGGTCAAGCTCCTCGGGATTGTTGCGTGCAAGGGCTGCCTTGTAGTTGGTACAGCTTGTGGTGTGTACCGATACGCCGTAGCCTCTTGTGATAAATCCGATGATGTCGTCGCCGGGGAGGGGATTGCAGCACTGTGCAAACTTTATGAGCATATCGTCTATCTGGTCGAGTATGATACTGCTCCTGCCGTTTGGCTTTGGCTTTATAAGGGGAGTTACCGAGGGCTCATTGCCGTTTTCGTAGAGCTTTTCGTACTTGTCCTTCCAGCGGGGCAGCATCTTTGAGAGAAGTATACCGCCGTAGCCTATTGAAGCGTAGAAGTCGTCGAGAGTCTCGCAGTTATGGCGTTTGAAGTCGTCCTGCAGGAACTCTGTGTACTGCTCCTCCTTGAGGTTTATCCTGTGGCGCTTGAATTCGCGCTCCAGCTGAGCCTTACCCTCGACGATGTTCTCCTCACGGCGCTCTTTCTTGAACCATGAGCGTATCTTTGAGCGAGCCTCGTTGGTCTGGACTATATTCAGCCATGCACGGTTAGGTCCCTTTTCGGGGTCCTTGCTGGTGATTATCTCGCATATCTGTCCTGTCTGGAGCTTGTAATCGAGAGGCACTATCCTGCCGTCTACCTTTGCACCTACTGTCTTATGACCTATTTCCGTATGGATACGGTAGGCGAAGTCGATAACAGTTGAATTTATAGGCAGGCTTACGGACATACCCTTTGGAGTCATGACAACTATGTCCTCGGGGTCAAGGTCTGTCTTGATTATGCGGACAATTTCCTCAACGTCGTCGGAGGTCTGCTGTGCCTCGATGACCTGACGCACCCATGCAAGACGCTGTTCCATTTTGTCCTTGCCCTGTATGCCCTCCTTGTACTTCCAGTGAGCGGCGATACCGTACTCAGCGGTCTCGTGCATATCCCATGTTCGTATCTGCACCTCAAAGGGGATACCTTCCTTACCGAGAACAGTTGTGTGGAGAGACTGGTACATATTATTCTTCGGGGTGGAGATGTAGTCCTTGAAGCGGTTGGGCAGGGGCTTGAACATATCGTGGATAAGACCGAGAACATTGTAGCACTCGGCGATAGTGGTAACTATGATACGGACTGCATATTTATCGTATATTTCGTCGATATCCTTGTGCCCGATGAATATTTTGCGGTATATGCTGTAAATGCTCTTTACACGTCCGTCTATCTGAGGGGGCTGTGTAAATTCCTCGGACTTGAATCGCTGAGCGATACGGCTCTTGATTATCTCGATGAAGGCTTCACGCTCTTCCTTTTTGTTTTCGAGAATGCTCTCGATCTCGGAATAAGCATAGGGATCGAGATAGTGGAATGCGAGGTCCTGAAGCTCCTCTTTCATGGCTCTGATACCGAGGCGGTGAGCGATAGGAGCGTATATATTCATGGTCTCAAGAGCAGTATTGCGCTGCTTTTCAAGAGGACGGTATTTCAGTGTCCGCATATTGTGGAGACGGTCACTGAGCTTGATTATCATTACGCGGATATCCTGAGACATTGCAAGGAGTATCTTTCGGATATTCTCAGCCTGCTGCTCCTCTTTTGTAGAGGTGGGAATTTTACTCAGCTTTGTAACGCCGTCCACCAGCAGGGCAACGTCCTGACCGAAGCGCTTTTTCAGGTCGTCAAGAGTTGCGTCGGTGTCCTCAACTACATCATGGAGCAGGGCAGCACAAATAGTATCCGTGTCCATGCCAAGCTCCAAGAGAGTATAGGCAACTGCAAGGGGGTGGGTGATATAGGGCTGTCCCGAGGAGCGGACCTGTCCCTCATGAGCCTTTGCAGCAAACTCATAAGCCGAGATTATCTTGCTCAGGTCGTACTGCTTATCGTCGGTGAGTATCTTTTGTATTATCTTCTCAATAGTGAAATTATCATTGAAATCGGGAATATTGCTGAGAAGCTCCTTGGGGTCTTCGGGCAGAGCTGACTCGGGTATCGGCACTTCCACCTCGTGATGCATGAGATTTGATACATTCATGTTGTCGGGCATATCTATTCTCCTTTATCTATGGCTGTCAGCCGAGCCTGCTTCTGAGAGACACAAGCACGGGAGCTGAGTCGAGGTCGGCTTTCTGTGTGACCTTGACTCTTTTTATCTTTGATTCAGCGCTTGACACCGTAACGAGCCCCAGCTGTCTGAGAGCTTCGGCGGCAACGCAGAATTTGCAGTAATTGATTTTTGGGTCGTTGAGCTTTATGTACAGGGTATCCGTACATATTCCCTGTTCGGGGATAGCCTTGTATATCTTCACCACGTCGTCCCTTGTGGGATTCATGTGGGAGTAGTAATTTTTGGGCAGCTCCTCGCCGCGGAGAAAGGCTTCAAATGCGGACAGAGCCGCGAAGTACTTGCTCTGCTCGAAGCTGTGGGGGCGCAGGTCGCTGACGATTATGCCCGGGGACACGTTTCCGCGGTATTCGTTTACCTCGGCAGTTACTATCATATCGCAGACATCGCCCTTTGAGACTATGAGCTCATCGGGAGACTTTCTGAATACAAGAGCGTCTGCCTGAGTGAAGCCCACCTTTACCCTGAGCTTTGAGTGCGCTCCGTCTGACAGCGGCATAATATCCGTTACCTGTGCGTTTTCAATATAGAAGAGGGGCTTTTCGTTGTCTGCGCCAAAGGGCTCCAGCAGGTCAAGTCCCTGTATATTCTGTACATTCAGCTCCTGCGGTGTCAGTGGAGCGTCGGCTTTCAGCTCCATAACGGGCATCGTTATGTGGTTTTCAAGGGCGTATTTTTCAAGAAGCTGTCTGAACTTTTCCGCCATGCCCTCCTTTATGGTGAAGCCTCCTGCGGCAGGGTGTCCGCCGAACTTTTCAAGCACCTCGGAGCAGGCAGTAAGTGCGCCGAATACGGAGAACTCGCCGAACGAACGTGCCGAGCCCCGTATCTCGCCATCGGTTTCCGAGGCTATGAAGCAGGGCTTGCCGAAGCGTTCAACTATACGTGAGGCAACGATGCCGATAACGCCGTGGTGCCAGTCCTTACCGCAGAGGAATATTACTCTGCCGCGGACGAGGTCGGGCTTTTCGTCTATCATGGAGAATATATCCGAAACAATGGCGTTTTCCGCGTCCTTGCGCATATTATTGAGCTTGTCCAGCTCACGGGCGGCTGTGAGAGCTTCATCACAGTCCTCACATAGAAAAAGCTCTGCCGCTTTTTTCGGGGAGCCGAAGCGTCCTGCGGCATTTATCCGCGGAGCGATACCAAATCCGATAGACTGGGTATTCACAGCCTTGTCCGTAAGACCGCAGACCTCTTTCAGTGCTATGAGGGCAGGGCGGTCGGTATTGCTTATGAGCTCCATGCCGTAGGCTGCAAGGAAGCGGTTCTCGCCTGTAAGGCTTACTATATCGGCAACAGTAGCTATTGCGGCAAGGTCGCCAAACTGCTCCAGAGCCATGGTGTAGTCGCCGCCGTCAAGAGCAGCCACAAGCTTCAGGGCGATGCCTGCACCGCACATATGCTTGAATGTGGAGAAGCAGTCGTGACGGTGTGGGTCTACTACAGCTTCCGCTTTGGGGAGCTGCTCGCCCTGCTGGTGGTGGTCGGTGACTACAAGCTTCATGCCCATAGCGTAGATGTATTCTGCTTCGGGAATAGCCGATATGCCGTTGTCCACAGTGACTATCAGTGAAACTCCGTCGTCGGAGATCCTGTCAACGGCTTTCATGTTGAGACCGTAGCCCTCCGAGCGCTCGGGGATATAATAAGTAACGTCCGCCCCTGCTTCCATAAGGTATGAGTACAGAATGACTGTGGACATTACGCCGTCGCAGTCGTAATCGCCGTAGATACAGATACGTTCGCCGTTTTCAATGGCGGAGTTTATGGTATCCGCAGCCTTCTGCATATCCTTTATGAGAAATGGGTCGGACAATTCGTCCGTATTAAGGCTCTCCGCCACAGATTCGGGAGAGGAATAGCCCTTTGCTGCCAGTGCGGAGGCTGCAAGGGAGGTAACTCCGCAGCCCAGCATAAGAGCAGAGACCGCTTTTTTGTCGGGAACGCCGACGGTCCATTTTTTCATACAATGACTCCTAAAGATATATTTAAACTATTATATCACAAAATGGACTTTTTTTCAATAGGAGTGCGACAAAAAAATCCAATTTGTTGAAAAGAAGAAATTGTATATAAGGGACGCCCTCTCGTGCGGGGGGGTGCAGCGCCCAAAATACGTCAGGCGCTCCGCAAGATAGGACGTCCCTTATATGCTTATCTGTTCGCCAACGAAAAACAAAAAACCGCAGCCTGAGCTGCGGTTTTAGCCTTTATGCGTAGCGGAGAAGCTTCTTTTTGCGCTTGGCGTCGTACATCTGCTTATCGGCAGCTGTCACGAAGCTGAAAATGTCCTCGCCCTCCTTTGGCGAAGCGATGACATAGCCTGTACTTGCGCTGAGAATAAACGGATTATAGCCTGATTCGTTTACTCCGTTTATGTTCTCCTGAATGATATCGGTGAGCTGCTGTGCTTTTTCAGCGGTATAGTCCGCACCGAAAACTATGAACTCGTCACCGCCGAAACGGCAGAATATCTCGCCGTTCTGACAGGATTCCACAAGCACGTCGGCAATGCTGCAAATGGCTTTGTCTCCCGTGCTGTGACCGTAGGTGTCGTTTATGCCCTTGAGACCGTCAAGGTCGATGAACATGAGCATGATGTCGCGGTGCTTTTCGATGCATTCATTGTATATATCCTCAGTTGCCTGCATGAAGCCGTTCCTGTTGAATATTCCCGAGAACGTGTCCATAGTATAGAGGCTGCCGAGCCGTTTTACAGCATATTCAAGACACATGAGCTTTCTGATATTTTCAAGTGAATTGGAGATATTTATGCAGAAGGTCTCGAACATGATGTTCTGCAGGGGCAGATTGGTGCTCCTTATGACCATATAGCCGAGACAGCGCTCTCCGAAGTGGAGAGGATTTATCAGGTACAGCTTTCCCTCTTTGCTGCTGTCGGCAACAGGCGGGAAAATGTCCTGAGAGCGTATGCGGCAGCACTCGTGGAACTCGCCGTTGTTATACGCGATAGGCACTATAACATAATCGGTATATGCCACGGGGACCGATGTGCGCCTGATATGTCTGCTGGTGGTGCGGTCAACGTCATTTTCCGAGTCCCAGTTCTCACACAGGCAGAAGTAAAACTCGTCGGGGTGTATATCCACGGCTATGCGCTTCAGACAAGCGATATACTCGTCAAAATTATTGCATTCGAGAAGCTGTGTGGACATTCTGTTCAGCACCGACATGTAGGTCTGTATGTTCTCGAAATTTGAGAAATTGCGGTAATTGAGCTCCTTGAGCTCTGTAAGGTCTGAAAGTGCGTTGTGTCCGCAGCCGCAGCTCTCCGTGAATCTCGGGGACATATTGAGGGTAACATCTCTGTCCTGCGGTATATTATTAAAATGATTATACAGCATTTTGCAGGCAAGCTCGCCTGACTGCTCCAGAGGTCTCTCCACTGAGGTGAGCTCCATCTGGTAATTATGGCTGTTGTAGGTGTTATCAAAGCCTGTTACGGCAATGTCCTCGGGAACTCTCAGCCCATGGGACATTAGTGTGGTAATGGCAGAAGCTGCCATTACATCGTTTGCACAAACGATAGCCTCTGGCATTTCGGGCATTTCATCGAGGAACTGTTCAACAGCAGCTTTTCCCGACGGAGCGCGGAAATCTCCCTTAGCCACAGCCTTTTCGTGGAGCGTGAGCCCGTGCTCATTGATGACTTCGAGGAAGGCCTCAAGTCTGTCAGCGCTTTCGGGATTTGAAGCAGGTCCTGATATATAGGCAAATCGCTTGTAATTATGCACGTTTATCATGTGCTCGGTAATGATGCGCATGGCACTTTTGTTGTCGATACCTATGTGGTAGAAGCCTTCGAGGTCGTTGTCGATGCTTACGGCAGGTATCCCCGCTATCTTTATGCGCTCAAGGATATCGTTTACCACAACTTTATGGGAAAGGGTGTTTGTCAGCAGTATAGCTCCGTCAAAGTCGCTGAAGTCGGGGAGGCTGAAAACGTTGAATTCTCCCATGTCATGGCGCGGATTGTTCATGTCGCCGCTGAATGATGTGAATGCGGAAACATTGAGGCCGTACTTTTCTGCACCCGCATATATTCCACTTATGATAGCGCTCTGGTAGCTTTGTCCGATTTCCTGAATGATGACCGCTATCTTGTAGCTCAATTACAATACCCCCTTTATCCTTTTTTTGCTCTACAAACGGTTTATATATTCTGTTTTCTGCTAAAAATAGCATATATATATTTTACAACATTTTATATAAAAAATCAATAGTGTTTTATTATAATTTTTATTGGATATATTCACGATTTATTAATATTCACTTTGATATTGATATATCATAGTTAAATATTCTGACGGTTGAAGTCGAAAAGACGAAAAATCTCCGTGATTTTTGGATAATTTATCAGATTTGCCGAAAATGAATGGTCATATTGACAAATCACAAAAAAAATGGTATACTAATTAGTAGGGGATAACGTCATGTTTAATGGCTTTATCAAATCATTTCCGTTCCGATGCCCGATGCACGGACGGATCGCTGCGGAGGAATCCTATGAATATTTGGCATAAGATCAGTCCAAAAAGAATAAGTCCCGATGATTTCATCGCCGTTATCGAGATCGGTAAGGGAAGTAAGATCAAATACGAGCTGGACAAGGAGACAGGTCTCATAAAAATGGACCGTATCCTCTATACTTCCACTCACTATCCCGCTAACTACGGATTTATCCCAAGAACCTTCTCTGACGACAACGACCCCCTTGACGTTCTCGTACTCTGCTCGGAAAAGCTCATGCCCCTTACACTGGTAAGATGCTATCCTATCGGAGTTATCAGAATGCTTGACAACGGTCACCACGATGAGAAGATCATCGCTATACCATTCGACGATCCGAATTACAATATGTATAAGGACATCGAGGAGCTTCCAAAGCACGTTTTTGATGAAATGACGCATTTTTTCACAGTTTACAAGGAACTTGAAAACAAAACAACAGCCGTTAACGAGGTCGATCATGCGGATATTGCGAAACAGATAATCAGTGAGGATATCGAGCGATATATCGAGAATTTCTGCAAGTGAGCAATGCTCTGACCGAAAGTGACTAAAAAGCGAAAGGAGTATCGTGCGTAACCAAATATACGTGCGAAAAAGTGTTTATGACAGCTTCAAGTGAAATTTTATTCGGCAGCGATTCAAATGTCGCACCTATCGGCATTATCGCTATGAACAGCGTTACCGAGCTCGGTAAGAAGATCGACGACTATCTCGTTGACTGGGCAGGCAAGGGCGGTATCAATGTTGATTCCTTCCTCGTTGAGAGCGAATGCCCCCGTTTTTCTTCCGGTGACGGCAAGGGTCTCATCAAGTCCACTATCCGCGGCAAGGATCTCTTCATTATCATCGATGTAGGAAACTACAGCATAAAGTACGATTACTTCGGCATGCAGAACGCTATGTCCCCTGACGATCATTTCCAGGACCTCAAGAGAATAATACAGGCTGCAAGCGGTAAGGCTCACCGTATAACTGTCATCATGCCTACTCTTTACGGCGGACGTCAGCACAGAAGAAGCTACCGCGAGTCACTTGACTGTGCCTGCGCACTCCAGGAGCTGGAGGCTATGGGCGTTTCAAACATAGTTACATTCGACGCTCACGACCCAAGAGTCCAGAACGCTATCCCGCTTATGGGCTTTGATAACGTTATGCCTACTTATCAGGTGCTCAAGGCTATGCTCAAGGACGTTAAGGATATAAGCTTCAGCAAGGACAAGTTCATGGTTGTCAGCCCCGACGAGGGAGCTCTCAACAGAAATATGTACTATGCTTCCGTTCTCGGCGTAGAAATGGGTATGTTCTACAAGAGAAGGGACTACTCAACTATCGTAAACGGCCGAAATCCTATCGTTGCTCACGAATATCTGGGAAATCCCGTTGAGGGCAAGGACGTTTTCGTTTCCGACGATATCATCTCATCAGGCGAGTCCATGCTGGACGTTGCTTCTGCTCTTAAAGAGAAGAAGGCAGGCAGATTCTTCGCTTATGCTACTTACGCTATCTTCACCAACGGTCTTGAAAAGTTCGACAAGGCTTATGAGGACGGCATAATCGACGGTATATTCGGTACAAACCTTACTTACAGAACTCCTGAGCTCCTCAGCAGACCATGGTTCCACGAGGTAGATGTTTCCAAGTATATCGCATACTTCATTGAAGCTATCAATCACGACGTTTCTATCAGTAAGATAATCGACCCTCACATAAAGATCGACAACCTGCTGAAGAAGTACGGCATGAAGTAATAAATAACACAGGGACACTGTTCACAAACGGTGTCCCTTTATTTTGTGAAATTTGTGTGAAGCACTTGTGAAATAATTACAAGCTGATTGACAATTATTCGTCAAAGTGCTATAATGATGTGTGTAAAATTTAATATGCATATAGGATTAAATGTAAAATGTTTTACAGGAGGGGAATCAATGCTTCAGCTTAAAGACATTGTAAAAAAGTATGGCAGCGGAGACAACATTGTAACGGCTCTTGACGGGGTGAGCGTTACATTCCGCGAAAGTGAATTTGTAGCTATCCTCGGTCATTCGGGCTGCGGAAAGACTACGCTGCTCAACATCATCGGCGGTCTCGACCACTACACCTCGGGAGATCTTATCATCAACGGCACTTCCACAAAGGAGTACAAGGACAGGGACTGGGATGCTTACAGAAACCACTCTATCGGTTTCATCTTCCAGAGCTATAACCTTATCCCGCATCAGACGGTATTATCCAACGTGGAGCTTGCACTTACTATCTCGGGCGTGTCAAAGTCCGAGCGCCGCAAGCGTGCCAAGGAGGCTCTTGAAAAGGTGGGACTGGGAGATCAGCTCCACAAGAAGCCCAACCAGATGTCGGGCGGACAGATGCAGCGTGTTGCTATTGCCCGTGCTCTTATAAACGACCCTGATATACTCCTTGCGGACGAGCCTACGGGAGCTCTCGACTCCGAGACTTCCATACAGGTAATGGAGCTCCTCAAGGATATAGCCAAGGATAAGCTGGTCATTATGGTAACTCATAACCCTGAGCTTGCCGACCAGTACGCTACACGTATCATCAAGATAAAGGACGGAAAGCTCACTGGTGACAGTTCACCTGTTGACGGGGCCAAGTCCAAAAAGGAAAAGAAGAAAAAGGATAAGGAAGTCAAGAAGGATAAGGCTGAAAAGACTGAAAAGAAAAAGCGCGTATCAATGTCATTCGGTACGGCTGTTTCGCTCTCTCTCAATAACCTGCTGACCAAAAAGGGAAGAACCTTACTCACAGCCTTTGCAGGCTCTATCGGTATCATCGGTATCGCACTGATACTCTCCCTTGCGACGGGTATCAACGAGTACATTGACAACGTGCAGGAGGAGACCCTTTCCTCGTATCCGCTGGAGATAATGCGTGAAAATACCGATACCACCGGCATGCTGAATGCTCTTATGGACAACCAGCAGGAGTATGAGAACCGCGTGTTCAAGGACGATACCGTCTATGCAAATACGCAGGTCTATGATATGTTCAACTCCTTCAATGCTTCCGCCAAGCAGATAAACAATATGAAGGACTTCAAGACCTTCCTTGACAATGACAGTGTTATCAAGGAGAAATCTACTGCTATAGGCTACAGATACGACGTTAAAATGCCGATATTTACGGAGTCTCCCTCAGGTGAGATAGTCAAGGTGGACTTCATGGATATGTACAGCAAGGCTGTGGGCATGAGCGACTCTGATATGATGGCGGCTTCTATGAACAATCCAATGGCGGATATGGAAATGCAGGCATTCGGTCTCAATATCATGGAGGAGATGCTGGCAGGTGAGAACGGCGAACCTGTAAGTGATATCGTCAAGGAGCAGTATGAGGTCGTAAACGGCAGATGGCCCGAGAATTACGACGAGGCTGTAGTAGTTCTCACCAGAAACAACGAGCTTCCCGATATCATGGTCTATCCTATGGGCTTGAAGGACAAGGAAGGCTTCAACGAAAAGCTGAAAGCCGTTATGAGCAATCAGGAGATAAAGGACTACGGCAAGACAGAGTGGGGCCTTGACGAGATATTAAACAAGAAGTTCAAGATGATACTTCCCTGTGAGTACTACCAGAAGGATCCCACAGGCAGCGGCTTCAATGATATATCTGCTACTCAGACAGGTCTTGATTACCTGTTTGATTCCAATGATATCGGTACTGATATAAAGATAGTGGGCTTTATCCGTCCCGCAGAGGACGTAAAGGTGCCTATGCTCAAGGGCTATTTGTGCTACACGAGCCTGCTGACGGATTACGTTATAGACAAGACCAACAACAGTGATCTTGTAAAGTCTCAGACTGAGGACAAGGAGCATGACGTGCTGACAGGCACAAAGTTCATGACCGACGATTATGTTGCTCCCACAGCTAAGGAAAAGGCAGACACAGCCAAGGAGTTCATAAAGAATGCGGACACTGACACAAAGGCTGATATCTACAGGCTCGTTGCTCAGCAGCCCGACCCTGCTCAGGCAGACGCTCAGGTGCAGGCGGCTATGAAGGACTTCGACCGCAATAAGTTCATCAGTCAGATAACCGAGATGTACTCTGCAGAGCTTGGTGTTGATGCTTCTCAGATAACATCATTCGTTGCTCAGATGAGTGATGACGAGATAAAGGGCTATGCCGAGGAGGCTATCCGCGCTCAGATCGCCGAGGAATACGCTAAGGCTGTTCAGGAGCAGCTGGGCTCACTTCCAAATGCTGAGCTGGCAAAGATGCTGGATTCAATGACCATAAGCGAAGATGCTTACGGACTTGTATTCGATAAATATACTCCCGAGGAGATATCGGATTCCACATATGACGATAACCTCAAGCTTCTCGGCGTTGCAGACGAGAGCGACCCGTCACTGATACGTATTTTCGTTAAGAGCTTTGAGGACAAGGACGATATTGCTGATGCTATCACGCGCTACAATGACGGCGTAAGCAAGGAAGCAGATGAGATACATTATACTGATATGGTTGCGCTGCTCATGTCGTCTATCACAGGTATCATAAGCGGTATATCCTACCTGCTTATCGCCTTTGTTGGTATCTCACTTGTAGTTTCGTCTATCATGATAGGAATCATCACCTACATCTCAGTCCTTGAAAGAACACGAGAGATAGGTATCCTCAGAGCTATCGGTGCTTCAAAGCACAATGTAAGGACTGTTTTCAATGCGGAGACTCTTCTTGTAGGTCTTGCAGCAGGTCTTATCGGTATCGGAGTTTCAGTGCTCCTGACTATACCTATAAATGGTATTATCCACAGTGTGACCAGCCTTGATACGCTCCGTGCTCATGTTCCTGTTAAGGGAGCAGTGATACTTGTTATAATAAGCATGGTGCTCACTCTTATCGCGGGACTTATCCCGTCGGGAGTTGCTGCGAGAAAAGACCCTGTGGAAGCTCTCAGGACAGAATAAGCTATACTATATATAAGCCATTGCGGTCTCGAAGCTGCAATGGCTTTTGTTATGCCAAAAAGAAAAGCAGTGCATTATGCACTGCCTTTCTTATATGAACTATATCATTACTTGAAAGCGTATCTCATAAATGTGTAGAGATGCGGCTTTACAGAATCTGCGCCGTGTCCTCCGTTAGGAATGGACTGGTAAACGTGGTCAACGCCGTTTCTTGTAAGTATGTCACTGTACTGCTTCGGGAATGTACCAACGACTGAGTCATTAGTACCGCCTGTTATCATGAATACGTTAGGCTCGGGACCTACGTCTCTGAACTTCATTTCGCTCTCCTGCATGCAGCCGGGATGCTCCATGAACATATCCTTGCCCGGTGTGATACCGGGAGCAGGGCAAGCTCCGCCAACGTAAGCGAAGAGGTCGGGACGCATGAGACCAATGTAGATAGCTTCACGTCCGCCCATTGAGAAGCCTGTGATAGCACGGTTCTCTCTGCCTGTCTTAACGGGGTAGTTAGCCTCGATGTAAGGGATAAGGCTGTCGGAGATATCATAGAGGAAGTTATCGTAAGCTGCACATGTCTCCTGATTGATACCGAAGCCGCCGCCCTGTGAACCGTTCTTGCTGGTGTACTGGCTCGGGAGAACGATGATCATTTCCTCAGCCTTGCCGTTGGAGATAAGACCTGCAAGAAGCTCCTGAACGCCCATGCCGCTGACCATTGAGTTCTCGTCACCGCCGATGCCGTGGAGAACGTACATTACGGGGTACTGCTTGCTTGAGTCGTAGTTAGGAGGCAGAACGACGTTGCAGCTCTTCTGACCGCCTGTGAATTTACAGTTGTATGTCTTCTTCTCTACCTTGCAGGCGTTGCTCTTCTCGTTGCCGCCGGGGACTGATGTAGGCATATCCTTGCGGATATCTGCATTGAGGTTTTTGCCTGAGCTTGAAGAAGATGAAGAAGTAGTTGTAGTAACTATCTTCTCTGTAGTTGTAGTAACGGGCTTTGTGGTAGTAGTTGTTACAGGATCGGGGAATTTCTTTTCCGCACCGAGGATATACTTCTGGAGAAGCAGAAGGTCTGCAACATTCACTGAACCGTCGCCGTTAACGTCTGAATTCTCGGGAACTGTACCGCTTCCTGCCATCATCTTGAGGATACCTCTTCTGAGGGGAGCGAGATCGAATGAGTCGATAACGCCGTCGCCGTTGATATCGCCTCTGATGCCCTTTGAGGGCTGAGTGCCTGGAACTACAACGGTATGACTTCCTGTGTCCTCAATAGGAGATGTATTCTTTACAGCTCCGAAAGCGTTGTCGATATAGAAGTCCGTCAGGCTGTCGGGAGCCTCAACGTAGAGGATCATACCCGTAGCGCCTTCGGGGATAGTGTATGATGTGTTGGAAAGGTCTGCCCATTCGCCCTTTGAGACTGTCTGCTCAGCGACCTTGTCGTAGCTTGTTTTGCCGCTTGCGTCGTTATACTGAAGGGTGAGCTTCATTGTTGTTGATGCCTCGGTATCCTGCTTTACAAGCACACCGAAGCTGTATGTATCGCCTGCGGCGAAAGCGCTTTCGTCAAGATCGATAGCTGCGCCGTTCCACTCGGCGGTACGTCCTGTAACGGATATGCATTTGCCTGAGAAGCCGTCTGCTGCTGTATCAACAGCGGCATTTCCGCGTCCTGACCAGCTGCCTGCACCGCTCTCAAACTTCTCGGCGAAATAGTAGCCGTTCTCGTCAGCCTTAACAGGCTCCTGAGTTGTGGGCTGTGTGGTCGGCTCGTCTATCTTGCCGTCGAAAGATATGGACTTTACATTAGCAGAGCCGCTTGATCTGTAGCCCTCGATGTTCAGTGATACCTCGTAAAGAGTACCCGACATATCGAGACCTGCCTGCGACCATGCGTCAAAATGCTTGGATACGCTGATAGTACCCGTCATGTAGTTTGTGGTATTGTTCTTTGAACCGCTTGTCTGGCGCACGCTCCAGTACTGAGGGAATGTCTGGGTACCGTCAAGAGAAGGCTGATTATAGCGCATTGTCTTGCGGATATCGTATTTGTTGCCGTTCAGAGTCACACTGCCCTTGTTCTCGCCGTCATTTCCGGGTGGACGCCAGTCGCCCCAGCCTTCGACGATGTAGTACTCCATGAGCGGATTCCTCGTCCAGCCGTATACGCACATGTAAGAGTTGCCCTTAGGGGTATACTCTACATCGTAGCTGAGGGTGATATCTCCGAAAGCCTTGTAATTCTTTTTCTGGCTGTCGTAGTTCTTGCCCATACGTGCGAGGAAGTTTTCAATGTTGCTCCATGAGCAGGTGAAAGAGCCTGCACCTGGGTTCATTGATACCTGTCCCTGACCGTTCTGGTTCCACATTTCGTAATCGAAACCGCCGATATTTCCGCGTGTCTGCTGATCGGCAGCATTAGTCGGAACAGAAGGCAGGCTTGCAGCCACCATTACAGCTGTAACGGCACTGCTGATGAATTGTCTGACTGTTTTTTTCACTTCAATCACTCCTTTGTTTTTTGAAAAAGCAAACGTCATGATTAAAGTAATCCCCATAAGGAGCCGAGTGCCCCTTTTATTTCTATAGTATTATTATAATTTGTCCTACCTATTAAATGCAAGCTAAAATTTGCGGACTTTGTTAATCTTGACTGAAAATTGCTGGTTCAGCCTGCTGTTATTATGCTGATAGAACGAAAAATGGTATTTTTATGTACAAACTATGGCTCCCGTGTGAAGCTCAGATAATATGCGTAGCAGGTGGATATTTTAAAGAAATGTATTTACTATGACGAGTTTTGAAATGGTAAAAAGTAAAATTTAGGTGATAATTACTAATTGGCATAGAAAAATTACCATTTCAATCAGGATTTTGATATATTGTGCATAAATTATACATTATAATATAGACAATATATAAAGAAATTGTGAACTCAGACCGTTATGAAGTTCACAGCAAACAGAAGGGTAATTATAGGTAAGTATCTAAAAAACTTAATAATGGGGGCGTACTTATGAAAAAATTCATTTCATTCGCTGCAGCTGCTGCAATGTCACTGACATCGCTGACAGCTCTCGCCGACAGCAGTATTGTCAAGGCAGACAATCCTGCTATCCAGACCATCTACAGTACCGATCCTGCACCTATGATGTACAACGACACTGTGTACCTCTACACAGGCCGTGACAAGGATAACTCCGACTTTTACTACATGCCTGACTGGCACTGCTATTCCTCCACGGATATGCAGAACTGGACAGATCACGGCATGATACTGTCGTGGGACTCCTTTACATGGGGCAAGGAAGACTCAGCATGGGCTGCACAGTGCATAGAGCGCAACGGTAAGTTCTATTACTATGTAACTCTTGAGCACAAGAACGGCGGCGGACGCGCTATCGGTGTTGCAGTTGCCGATTCTCCCACAGGACCTTTCAAGGACGCTTTGGGCAAGCCTCTTGTGGGACCTAACTGGGACTACATCGATCCTACTGTATTCATCGACGATGACGGACAGGCGTGGCTCATGTTCGGCAATCCTACCTGCTACTATGTAAGGCTCAATGAGGATATGCTGAGCTATTCGGGTTCCATCGGAAAGTTCGACATGAACGCTCAGACCTTCGGTCCTTCCAGCAAGGCTTCGTCCTACGGCGAGGGTCCGTGGTTCTATAAGCGCAATGATAAATATTATCTTGTATTCGCTGCATTTTACGGCAGCGACGGCGGCGAGAGCTTAGGCTACTCCACCGCACCGTCACCAACAGGTCCCTGGACATACGGCGGACAGGTCATGAAGACGCATAACTGCTTCACAAACCACCCCGGCGTTATCGATTATAAGGGACATTCGTACCTGTTCTATCACGATGCGAGCCTCCCGGGCGGCGGCAGCTTCGACAGAAGCGTCTGCATCGATGAGTTCCAATATGGAGCTGACGGTTCTATCCCGACTATTTCGCCTACAAAGACAGGTCCCAAGCAGCTTGAGACCCTTGATCCCTATCAGAGAGTAGAGGCTGAGACTATCTGCTTCTCAAAGGGCGTCAAGACCGAGACCTGCACCAACGGCGGCATGAATATAGGCAATATCCAGAACGGCAGCTATATCAAGGTCAGCGGCGTTGACTTCGGCAGCGGCACTGACAAGTTCACAGCAAGCGTTTCCTCCGATACTGACGGCGGCAACATCGAGATATATCTCGACAGCCTTACAGGCAAAAAGATCGGTACCTGCAAGGTATCGGGCACAGGCGGCTGGCAGACATGGAAGGAAGTATCCTGCGATATCAGCGGCGCAAGCGGCGAGCACGACCTGTACTTCAAGTTCACAGGCGGCAGCGGCTATCTGCTGAATATGGACTGGTGGAAGTTCGGAAGTGATGAAAGCGCTGCAACGACTAAGCCTGCTGTGACAACTGCGACCACAGCTCCGAAGAAGGATATGACAACAACTGCAACTTCGGCAGTGACTTCTTCGGATTCAGGGGATTATATATTTGATTACTCATTTGAGGACGGCATCGGCGACTGGGAGGGCAGATTCGGTGCCTCAGCCGAGGGCTCCTCAAAGAATGCATTCAAGGGCAGCAAGTCCCTTTACTGCTCGGGCAGAAGCGAAGCCTATCAGGGGGCTGCCATATCGGCAAGCGGCTTGAAAGCGGGGGAGACCTACAGCCTCAGTGCTAACGTAATGTATGACAGCGGCAAGGACAGTGATACCTTCCATTTCACCATGCAGTACGATATCGGCGATGAGACCAATTATGCAAAGATAGCTACCGCACAGCCTATGAAGGGCAAGTGGGTACAGCTGGCAAATACCGGATTCAAGGTTCCCGAGAGAGCTGAAAATATCGTTATATACGTTGAGACTGCAAAGAGCACAGTAAGCTTCTACGTTGACGAAGTTAAGGCTGCCAAGGCGGGTACAGTCATCGAGGGTGCTGTTGGCGGACAGTACATTCTCGGCGATATAAACTCCGACGGAAACGTTGATATCTTTGATATCCTGAGAGCAAGAAAGCTCATCGTAGCAAACGCTTCTTCCGAAACGGAGCTTGCAGACGTTGACAAGAGCACAAAGTTCGAGCTCAACGACATTGTTCTTCTCCAGAACTACGTTCTCGGAAAGATCGCGGAGTTCCCCGATAATTCACCTGAGCCTCCGAAGAGCGACTTCGATTACAATCCTAATCTCCAGTACAGGGCAGCTCCTGACAGCTACTTCCGTCAGCCTGCTAACCACGGTACTGTTGTAAAGGAGAACTACAACGGCATCAACGGCAACAAGAATATGTATGTATATCTGCCTTACGGCTATGACGAGTCCAAGAAGTACAACGTATTCTACCTGATGCACGGCGGCGGAGAGAGCGAGGAGACCTGCTTCAACGATGATAATATCAACATTGATATCATGCTGGACAATATGATCGCAAACGGCGATATCGAGCCCATGATCGTTGTAACTCCTACCTTCAACAAGGCTCCCAGCGCTGACGGTGTATGGGAGGAAATGCGCAAGAGCATCATCCCTTACGTTGAGAGCAAGTATTCCACATACGCTGAGAGCACAACACTTGACGGACTCAGAGAGTCAAGGTTCCATCGTGCATACGGCGGCTTCTCAATGGGCGGCGGCTCAACATGGGCAAACTTCAATAACAACCTTGACATCATAGCATACTTCATGCCGCTGTCAGGCCACTGCTGGGACGGCGCCGGTAAGGTATGCAATGCGGCAAGAAATTCAGGCTTCAAGCAGAATGAGTATTTCGTACTTGCTGCAACAGGTACTGACGACCTTGCATACGGCAACATGGTTCCTATGATAAACGAGCTCAAGAAGAACACAGATGTATTCACATACTCTTCTGACTTCTCGCAGGGCAACCTGTACTTCCTGGAAGCGAGAGGAAATGTACACTGGTGGCCGCAGGTGCGTCACTATATCTACGATGCACTGCCTTACTTCTTCCACGAGAACCAGTAAAGCCGCATAAAATCCAATAATTACAGTTGTTCAAGCTCACCATGCACAAAATGTGTGGTGAGCTTGAATCGGGTACTGCACTTTTTCTTATTCAGGGGATAAAAATATGTAAAATTGCAAGAAAAAGTGGTATGATTCTTACCAAAATACTTGAAAAATTCACAATTTAATGATATAATAGGGGTAGAGTATCAAATTGCGAGGTGACCTACATGAGCGATTACACAGAAAAGTATATTTCTTCACATCTTTTCCTCAAACGTGAAGAAGGATTTGAGCATGCCCCCTTTGACCGTGAAATAGCTTGCTATGAGAGCATTTGCTCGGGTAATATCGAGCTCGTAAAGGTGTTTGCTACTCCGCTTTGCAGTGAGGGATACGGTATTCTCAGCAAGGACCCGTTAAAAAATCTGAAATACCATTTTGCTATCTCTGCGGCACTTATTGCCCGATTCTGCATCAACAGCGGTATGACTCTCGAGGAAGCGTACAACCTCAGCGACATCTACATCATGAAGGCTGATGAGTGCCGCACCGAGGCGGAGGTGCACGCTGTTCATCAGGAGATGATCGAGGGCTACACACGCCACATGAGAAGAGTCAGAAACAGCGGTATCTATTCCAAGCAGATAGTCCGCGCTCTTGACTACATCAGTGAGCATCTTCACGGAAAGATCATGATAGAGGACGCAGCGGCGTATCTGAAAATAAGCCCTGCATATCTGTCAAGACTCTTTAAGGCGGAAACGGGTATTGCGTTCAGCAACTACGTCAGCAAGACCAAGGCTGAGGAAGCTGCCAATCTGCTGACTTTCTCGGAGTTCACCGACTCTGAGATAAGCAATCTTCTTGGCTTCAGTTCTCAGAGCTATTTTATCAAGATATTCAAGAAATATCTTGGGGTTACTCCGAAGGAGTACAAAAAACGATATAAGTTCCCGGACTTCACGAAAGAAAATCAGTAATTTTCAGCTTACCCCCTGCATATGCAGGGGGTAACTTTTTGTGCAAATATCATAATTGTACCAATTTTGACATTATTGTAATATATTTATAGGTTGGAAAGTAGTATAATCTAATCAATAAATGAACGTTTCGTGAATGTTTGAGCGGGAATCTGTCACAAAATCAAATGATAAAACTTAAAGAATGAGGGTTTGACAATGATCATTAACAATGTTGGTTTTGACCACTGCCATGACGCAGACTTTTTTATCGACAGACCTGACGGAAGCGGCGATTATCTCCTGCTTCTGCTTCGGACACCTGCGATATTTGAAGTGGACGGAAAAGAAATACTAACTCCTGCGGGTTCTGTTTTCATCTACCCGAAGGGCAGGGCACAGCGCTATCGCTGCGTGCCCCTTAACGTGTTTGAGAACGACTGGGTGCATTTTGACTTTGACGACATTGGTGAGGAAGAGGAGTTCCTCGGTATGGGCGTACCGATGGAAACTGTTGTGACTATGCCTCTTGAGTTCCTCAGCTACTGCGTTAAGTCCATAGCTTATGAGAGATATTCGGATAATCCGTGCAGGAGCGAATCCGCGGAGCTCTTTATGCGCCTTATGTTCATAAAGATACGCGAAAAGACTCAGGATAAGATCTCGGGCAGACGCAGCAGCCAGTTCGAGCTTATCTCCACAGTGCGCAATAAGATATACAGCAGACCTTATGAGCAGCGCAGTGTTGACAGTACGGCCCATGAGGTTCGTATGAGCCGCTCGGCTTTCCAGCACGCATATAAGAAGCACTTCGGCATGACCTTTATCGAGGACCTTGTCCGCAGCAGGGTCAGCTATGCGAAAATGCTTCTTTCAACTACAAATATGAACATCAATGACATCTCTGTGAGCAGCGGCTACCACAGCTATGTACATTTTGCAAGACAGTTCAAGGAACAGACAGGCTTTACTCCCTCAGAGTACCGAAAAAAGGCACAGAATGCAATGTGACCCCCGATGCTTCGGAGCTGCACTGCATTGATATAAACGAAAAAAATAGTGGCTACGGTCACGGAATGAGAGGCATATTATGAAAGAGCACACATTCAGACGGTGCGCGGCTGCTTTTGCTGCGTTCACAGTCATGGCTACGGCTGCTTCCTTTGGCACAGCATCTGTTTCTGCAGCTGACGTCACATTATGGGGAGATGCCAACTGCGACGGAGTTGTCGATATGAGCGACTGCGTCCTCGTTATGCAGGCGCTGGCTAATCCGAACAAGTACGGTCTTAACGGAAGTGATTCCAATCACATCAAGGAGCAGGGCATTAAAAATGCCGATGTTTTCGAGAACGGCACTCAGCTCACAAGCAGTGACGCTCTGTCTATCCAGAAGTATCTGCTCCGCAGCATTCCAAATCTTCCCGAGTCCTACAAGCAGGGAAATGATCCTGTAAACAATACTACAACAACTTCAACAACAACTTCTACCACCACGACCACAACAACTACTACAACATCTACCACTACGACCACCACAACGACTACTACCACAACTCCTACAACTACTACCACCACAACAACAGCTCCCAAGCTGAATATAGAGGATAAGGGCACACCTATGAATTCTTCTGCTACTATGGTAGAGGACTTCCGCGACGGCAATTCAAGATATTTCATCGCTTCCGACGGCTGGGAGAACGGTGACCCCTTTGACTGCGGCTGGTACAAGAGCCAGACCTCACTTGACAAGGGCTGCCTGACACTTTCCATCGATAAGGACAACAGCGGCAAGTATAACTACGCAGGCGCTGAGTACAGATCTACTGATTTCTATCACTACGGCTACTATGAGACCTCAATGAAGGCTATCAAGAACGACGGCGTTGTTTCATCGTTCTTCACATACACAGGTGAGTCCGACAAGAATCCTTGGGACGAGATCGACATCGAAATTCTCGGCAAGGATACAAGAAAGGTTCAGTTCAACTACTATACCAACGGACAGGGCAAACACGAGTTCATGTATGATCTTGGATTTGATTCCTCTGAGGCTTATCATACATATGGCTTTGACTGGCAGCCCGATCATATCACATGGTATGTAGACGGCAGGGCAGTTTACACAGCTAACCAGAACATTCCTAAGACCGCAGGCAAGATCATGATGAACACATGGCCGGGCAGAGGAGTTGACGGCTGGCTCAACCACTACAACGGAAATACACCTCTTACTGCATATTATCAGTGGGTAACATACGATAAGAACGGTGCTCCGAACGGCAATAACAACAACAATAACAATAATAATCAGCAGCAGAATCCATGGGAGCAGAACAATAACAATAATAACAATAACAATAATAACAATAATAACAACAACCAGCAGAACGGTTCTATCAAGGACTACGGTACCGCTATGGATACCTCTGCTACAATGGTAGAGGACTTCCGCGACGGAAATTCAAGATACTTCATCGCTTCCGACGGCTGGGAGAACGGCGATCCCTTTGACTGCGGCTGGTACAAGAGCCAGACCTCACTTGACAAGGGTTGTCTGACACTCTCTATCGATAAGGACTACAGCGGCAAGTATCACTATGCAGGCGCTGAGTACAGAACCAACGATTTCTACAGCTACGGTTACTATGAGACCTCGATGCAGGCAATAAAGAATAAGGGCGTTGTTTCTTCATTCTTTACATACACAGGCGAGTCCGACAACAATCCTTGGGACGAGATCGATATCGAGATCCTCGGCAAGGATACTACAAAGGTACAGTTCAACTACTATACCAACGGACAGGGCAACCACGAGTATATGTATGACCTGGGCTTCGATTCTTCTCAGGGCTATCATACATACGGCTTCGACTGGCAGCCCGATCACATCACATGGTATGTAGACGGCAAGGCAGTTTACACAGCTAACCAGAACATTCCTAAGACTGCTGGCAAGATCATGATGAACACATGGCCCGGCAGAGGCGTAAACGAGTGGCTCGACCAGTACGACGGCAAGACACCTCTTACTGCATATTATCAGTGGGCTACCTACAACAAGAACGGTAAGTCGGGCAGCAGCAATAATAACAACAATAATAATAACAATAATCAGCAGCAGAATCCTTGGGGACAGAATAACAATAATAACAACAACAACCAGAACAACAATCAGCAGCAGAGCAACAAGACTGCTTCCGGACTTACAGACTACGGCACAGCAATGAACAAGTCGGCAACAATGGCTGACGACTTCAGAAACGGTTCTTCACGTTACTTCATTGCTTCCGACGGCTGGGAGAACGGCGATCCCTTTGACTGCGGCTGGTACAAGTCACAGACTGCTTTCAAGGACGGAGCTCTCCAGCTCAGCATTGACAAGGACTACAGCGGCAAGTACAACTATGCAGGCGCTGAGTACAGAACCAATGATTTCTACGGCTTCGGCTACTATGAGACTTCAATGCAGGCTATAAAGAACAACGGTGTTGTATCATCGTTCTTTACCTACACAGGACCTTCCGACAACAATCCCTGGGACGAGATCGATATCGAGATCCTCGGCAAGGATACTACAAAGGTGCAGCTCAACTACTACACCAACGGACAGGGCAACCATGAGTACATGTACAGCCTTGGCTTCGATGCTTCTCAGGGCTATCACACATACGGCTTTGACTGGCAGCGCGACCACATCACATGGTATGTAGACGGCAAGCCTGTTTACACAGCTAACCAGAACATTCCTCAGACTCCCGGAAAGATCATGATGAACACATGGCCCGGCAGAGGCGTTGACGAGTGGCTCGCACACTATGACGGAAAGACTCCTCTTACAGCTCGTTATCAGTGGGCAACATACAACAAGTAGTAAGCTTACGGGAAGAAAACCTCAAAATTTCATTTATACATGCGCGAAAGCGGCACTTTTCAGTGCCGCTTTCGTGTTATATAAAGAAAGGCTGCGATATCTCTGTCGCAGCCTTGGTTTTATGTATCTGATATTTTGTAGAGAGTCTTGAATTCGGTTGGTGTGCAGTTCTTAGCCTTTTTGAACGCACGGTTGAAGGTGGTGAGACTTGCAAAGCCTGCTCTCATGGCGACCTCCGTAACTGACAGCGACGGGTCGATGAGAAGTCTCTCGGCAGCCTTGATGCGCTTGCCGTTTATGTACTGTATATACGATACATTGTTGTACTTCTTGAAAATACGCGAGAAGTGGTATTTGCTGTAGCCTGCGATATCGGCGATTTTCTCCAGAGGTATCTCAAACATGTAGTTCTGATTGATATACTTCATTACCATATTGAACTTCTTGGAGTCGTCCTTGCCCGGCATTTCGCCTGCAAAAGCGTCGGCAGCCTGAGTGAGCTGGTACTCGCGGACAGCAGTAAGCATTTTTATGAGGCAGAGATATATCTTTACGTCTGCCAGAGTCGATTTTGAATAATACTCGGAATAAATATCAAGTATACTTTTGCGTGAGAGTATATACAGCTCCTTGCTGACATTTGGAGTTATATAGAAAGCTTCGGAAAAAACGGGCAGTATGGCTTCGAGGGCAGGGATATCGCTGATTATGCTGTTATCGCACTGGAAGATTATTCTTCTGCCTTCCTGAGCAGGCATTGAATGGAGCTCTCCGGGAGGGATAATAATGATCTCTTTTTCATTAAGATGGTAATCAGTTCCGCCTACAGTAACTGTGAACCCGTTATGGAGAGGTATTATGACTTCGACGGCGTTGTGCCAGTGAGTCGGATATTCCTCGATCTCATCATTATCATAGAGCATTACGAAACGTTGATTTTCGTATTCGACTGTCTCGTATTCGCCCGACAGATTCTTAATCATGATTAGCCTCCTTAATCAAAAATTGTTGTGAATTTTATGTCAAACTTCGCAGTTTCACCTTTAAACTGGATATATTATACACTATTGCAATAGTATTTGTAAAGTGAATTTGAATAATTTGTGCAATGTTCGCATTTTTTGAATACCAAAGCGCAATAATTGACTGGTATTAATTGCGAAAGTGTAATATAATATCGATAGAGCAAACGAAAGGTGATGTATGAATGTCTGTAAAATGCTATGAGACCGAATATAAGAATTTCGGGAAATGTCAGTGCCTCGAGAACGGCAGCATAAAGCTTATTGCTACTACTGATGTCGGACCGAGGATCGTTTTTTTCGGCTTTATTGACGGGAAGAATGTGCTTTTTGAGGATATTGACAGGAATTTCTACGAGATGAACAACGGCTACGGCGTGTGGTACGCTTACGGCGGACACCGTATCTGGTGCGCTCCCGAGGAGATGCCCGAGACCTATCTTCCTGATAATTCTAAGGTCGAGTCGTTTTTTGACAATGGTACACTTACCCTCAGACCTGCAAGAACAAAATTCGATAAGCAGTTTGAGCTTGTGATAACTATGGGCGACGACAATACTGTGACTATCGACAACAGGATCACAAATTGCTCGGATAAGCCGTCAAGGTTTTCACCGTGGTCCGTTACGGGACTGGCAGCAGGTGGAACGGAGATCGTTCCGCTGTGCAGAGATGACAACGGCTATCTTCCGAACAGAACAATGGCTCTGTGGAGCTACTCTGACATAAAAGATGAGAGATTCACTCTCACTGACAGATACGCCCTGCTGAAACAGGACACCAAGGCAAAAAAGCCTTTCAAGACAGGCTTCAATGTTACGGAAAAACAGATAGTATATGTAAACGGCAGCAATATCCTTAAAGTCAGCTTCGACGGATATGAAAATGTTGAGTATCCTGATTTCTGCTGTAACTTTGAAACCTATACAAACAGCCTTTTCCTTGAGTGCGAGATACTCGGCGAGTTGAGAAGCTACAAGCCGGGAGAGACCGCTTCAATGAAGGAAACATGGGAGCTGTCAGCTTCCGATAAGCCTGCTGAAAAAGCTGTAGAAGAGATTGTAAGTAAATTGTAACAAAAAAATAATTGCATTGTAAACAAAATATAGTATAATTTAAGAAAGGAGAATGCTTAATGGAAAAATATTTGAATGAAGCATTATCCGCACTTGAAAGAGCCGAAGATCTTACGGACAGGCTTTCAGTGGAGGAACAGGCAGAGCAGCTCAAATATGACGCGCCAAAGGTAGACCGTCTTGGGATACCCGCTTACAACTGGTGGAGCGAGGGTCTGCACGGCGTAGCAAGAGCAGGAACAGCTACAATGTTCCCTCAGACAATAGGTATGGCAGCAATGTTCGATGAGGAGGCTGTACATAAGGCAGGAGAGATAACTTCTGTTGAAGCGAGAGCTAAATATAATGAATATTCCGCTCACGGTGACCGCGATATCTACAAGGGACTTACTCTTTGGTCACCAAACGTAAATATATTCCGCGACCCGAGATGGGGAAGAGGTCAGGAGACCTACGGTGAGGACCCGTTCCTTACTGCCAGACTCGGTGTTGCTTATGCCAAGGGCTTACAGGGCGACGGCAAGGTACTGAGAACAGCTGCCTGTGCCAAGCACTTCGCAGTTCACAGCGGTCCCGAGGCTACAAGACATGAGTTTGACGCAAAGGCAACCATGAAGGATATGACCGAGACCTATATGGCGGCTTTCGAGGCTCTCATAAAGGAAGCCAAGGTAGAGAGCGTCATGGGCGCTTACAACCGTGTAAACGGCGAGCCTGCCTGCGCAAGCAAGTTCCTCATGAAAAAGCTTGAGGAATGGGGCTTTGACGGTCACTTCGTTTCAGACTGCTGGGCGCTGAGAGATTTCCACACCAACCACGGTGTTACAAAGACCGCTCCCGAGTCCGCTGCACTGGCACTCAAAACAGGCTGCGACCTCAACTGCGGAAATACATATCTTCATCTTCTTATTGCATACAACGAGGGTCTTATCACCAAGGAAGACCTGAGACGTTCCTGCGTAAAGCTGATGAGAACAAGAATAAGGCTGGGTATGTTCGACAAGTCCACAGAATTTGACGGACTTGATTACGACATCGTAGCCTGCGACGAGCACAAGAAGTTCGCTCTGGAATGCTCGGAGAGAGCGATGGTGCTCCTTAAAAACAACGGTATCCTGCCGCTTGACGGCAAGAAATACAAGACTATCGGAGTTATCGGACCAAATGCCGACAGCGTTCCCGCACTTGAGGGCAACTACAACGGCAGAGCCGACGAGTACGTCACATTCCTTGACGGAATCCGTGAGGCATTTGACGGCAGAGTTCTTTTCTCCGAGGGAAGTCACCTCTACAAGGACAGATGCATGAATCTGGCGCTCCCCGACGACAGACTCGCCGAGGCTGAGATAATTGCAGAGCATTCGGACATCGTAGTGCTTTGTGTAGGTCTTGACGCTACTATCGAGGGCGAAGAGGGCGACACAGGAAACGAGTTCTCGTCAGGTGACAAGAACGACCTGAGACTTCCCGAGTCACAGAGAAAGCTTGTAAAGACGGTAATGGCTAAAGGAAAACCTGTCATCATAGTAACTGCTGCAGGCAGTGCCATAAATGTTGAAGCAGACTGCGATGCACTTATCCAGGCATGGTATCCGGGTCAGCTGGGCGGAAGAGCTCTTGCGAATATACTCTTCGGCAAGACATCTCCATCAGGAAAGCTTCCCGTTACATTCTATGAGGACGCTTCAAAGCTGCCCGATTTCTCGGACTACAGCATGAAGAACCGTACTTACAGATATTCCGAGGGCAATATTCTTTATCCCTTCGGCTTCGGACTTACATATTCCGAGACAGAGTGCTCGGAGCTCACTTTTGAGAACGGCGTTGCTTCAGTGAAGATAACAAACACAGGCAGCCGCGCTACAGAAGATGTAGTCCAGTTCTATATCAAAGGTTATTCGGAGAACGCAGTTCCCAACCACAGTCTCTGCGGCTTCAAGAGAGTCGCACTTGACGCAGGCGAGAGCAGGATCGTACAGATCACTCTTCCTGAAAGAGCCACAATGGCAGTCAACGAAAAGGGCGAGTGGGTCAAGGAAGGCAGTGAGTTCACCCTCTATGCAGGAACTTCACAGCCCGACGAACTCAGCGAAAAGCTGACAGGCAAGAAATGCACTACTCTGAAAATAAATGTATAACAATGGAGGAAAATCATTAATGGAATTTTTCAAGAATATCGGCAAGATCGAGTATAAGGGCAAGGACAGCACAGATCCCCTCTCATTCAAGTACTACAATCCCGATGAAGTGATCAACGGCAAGAAGATGCGCGACCATCTCAAGTTTGCTCTTTCATGGTGGCACACAATGGGCGGCGACGGAACAGATATGTTCGGCTGCGGCACAACAGACAAGTCATGGGGTCAGACTGATCCTGCTGCAAGAGCTAAGGCTAAGGTAGACGCAGCTAAGGAGATCATGGATAAGCTTTCCATCGACTACTACTGCTTCCACGACCGTGACCTTTCTCCCGAGTACGGCAGCTTAAAGGACACAAATGCTCAGCTCGACATCGTTACAGATTACATGAAGACAGCTATGGGCGACAAGAAGTGCCTCTGGGGTACAGCTAAGTGCTTCGATCACCCAAGATTCATGCACGGTGCAGGTACTTCACCTTCCGCAGACGTTTTCGCTTTCTCAGCTGCACAGATCAAGAAGGCTCTTGAGTCTACTGTAAAGCTCGGCGGTAACGGCTACGTATTCTGGGGCGGCCGTGAGGGTTACGAGACTCTCCTCAACACAAACATGGGTCTTGAGCTTGACAATATGGCTCGTCTTATGAAGATGGCTGTTGAGTACGGACGTTCAATCGGCTTCACAGGTGATTTCTACATCGAGCCTAAGCCAAAGGAGCCTACAAAGCACCAGTATGATTTCGATACAGCTACTGTTCTGGGCTTCCTCAGAAAGTACGGTCTCGACAAGGACTTCAAGATGAACATCGAGGCTAACCACGCTACACTTGCTCAGCACACATTCCAGCATGAGCTCCGTGTTGCAAGAGACAACGGTGTATTCGGTTCTATCGACGCTAACCAGGGCGATCCGCTCCTTGGCTGGGATACAGACCAGTTCCCGACAAACATCTATGACACAACAATGTGCATGTACGAGGTTATCAAGGCTGGCGGCTTCACAAACGGCGGTCTCAACTTCGACGCTAAGGCAAGAAGAGGAAGCTTCACTCCCGAAGATATCTTCTACAGCTATATTGCAGGTATGGACGCATTCGCACTCGGCTTCAGAGCTGCTCTCAAGCTCGTTGAGGACGGACGCATCGACAAGTTCACAGAGGACAGATATGCTTCATGGAAGTCAGGCATCGGCGCTGACATCATCGCAGGCAAGGCAGACTTTGCATCTCTCGAAAAGTATGCTCTCGAAAAGGGCGAGGTTACAGCTTCACTCTCAAGCGGCAGACAGGAAATGCTGGAGTCTATCGTAAACAACGTTCTTTTCAGTCTGTAATTTAAGCGGACTGTCAAGATATATATCAATTTTAAATAATTGGAGGTCAAGAAAAATGAAAAAAGCATTATCGTTCATTTCAGCACTTGCACTGCTCGCAACAGCTACAGCTTGCGGCGGTACAAAGTCATCATCCGATCAGGGCAACGGCGATACAGGTACAAGCCAGTCCGAGTCATCTAATGGTGGCGGTGAAAAGAAGGAAGGCAAGCAGACTATCAATCTGTGGTCTTTCACAGACGAAGTTCCAAAGATGGTTGAAAAGTACATCTCACTGCACCCTGAGTTTGCAGAGAAGTACACAGTAAAGACAACTATCGTTCCTACAACAGAAGGTGCTTACCAGCCTGCACTTGACAAGGCTCTTACAGGCGGCGGAAGCGATGCACCTGATATGTACTGTGCAGAGGCTGCATTCGTTCTCAAGTATACACAGGGCGAAATGGCAAGCTATGCTGCTCCTTACAAGGATCTCGGCATCGATGTTGACAACGAGATCAAGGCTGCTGACATCGCTCAGTACACAGTTGATATCGGTTCAAACAACGGCAATGTAGTTGGTCTTGGCTACCAGGCTACAGGTGGTGCATTCATCTACAGACGTTCAGTTGCTAAGGCTGCTTTCGGTTCAGACGATCCTAAGACAGTTGAGGAGAAGATCGGCGGCGGTTCAAACAGCTGGGATAAGTTCTTTGAGTGCGCAGAAGAGCTCAAGGGCAAGGGCTACGGAATCGTATCAGGCGACGGTGATATCTGGCACGCTGTTGAGAACAGCTCACCTACAGGCTGGGTTGTTGACGGCAAGCTCAATATAGATCCTAAGCGTGAGGAATTCCTCGACCTTTCAAAGAAGCTCAAGGACAACGGCTATCACAACGATACAGAGGACTGGGGCGATGCTTGGTTCGCTGATATGAAGGGCGAAGGCTCTAAGGAAGTTCTCGGATTCTTCGGTCCTGCATGGCTCATCAACTACACACTTTCACAGAACTGCGGTTCTTGGAAGGAGACAGGTGAGAAGGACGAAAACGGCGATCCTATCAAGGAGCTCGATACTTCTATCGGTACATACGGCGACTGGGCAGTTTGCCAGCCACCAATCGGCTTCTTCTGGGGCGGTACATGGGTATTGGCTAACAAGGATTCCAAGGTCAAGGAAGGCGTTGGAGAGCTCATCGACTGGATCACTCTCAACTGCACACAGGACGGTCTCCAGTACATGTGGGCTAACGGTACATTCGATACTTCTAACCCAACTAAGGACTGCGTAGCTTCCGGTACTGTTCTTAAGATGTCCAACGGCGAAGTTGACTTCCTCGGCGGTCAGAACATGTTCGACGCTTTCGAGGCCGGTAACAAGCTTGCAAACGGTAAGAACCTCACACCTTACGATGAGACTATCAACCAGAAGTGGCGTGGACAGGTTCGTCAGTACACAGCTGGCAACAAGTCAAGAGACGAAGCTATCAAGGACTTCAAGCAGGAAGTTGCTGACGAGCTCGATATTCACTAATTTTTAAGCATTGCAGAGCTGTACCGCCGATATGCGGTACAGCCCTGTAAAAATAAAGGAGGCTTACGGCTTTGAAGACGAAGCTTAAAGGTATTAGCTATTCCAAATACGGATACCTATTCAGTATTCCTTTTGTTGTTGCTTTCTTGATATTTACGCTGTACCCGACTATTTATACAGCGATCCTCGGCTTTACAGACTGTAGAGGTGTTAACAACGAAAACTTCCACATTCTGGAGCATCCGTTAGAAAACTATAAACTTATATTACAGAATGATTCTTTCCGTGTATCTCTGAAGAATACCGTTCTGATCTGGGTAATGAACTTTATCCCTCAGATCACTATAGCACTTCTTCTTACTGCGTGGTTCACATCACACAGCAATGAGATCAAGGGAAAAGGCTTCTTCAAAGTCGTTTTCTATATGCCGAACATTATTACGGCTGCAACAGTTGCGATCCTGTTCCATTCGCTTTTCAACTATCCTATCGGACCTGTCAATGACCTGCTCACAAGATCAGGCATCAGAGACGAAGCTTACTACTTCTTTACCAGTAAGATGGCTTCACGACTGATAGTTGTATTCATTCAGTTCTGGACATGGTACGGAAATACCATGATAGTTCTTATATCGGGCGTTCTGGGTATAAGCCCTGATATTTACGAAGCAGCAGAGATCGACGGAGCAAATGGTGTTCAGACCTTCTTCCGTATTACAATACCTAACATAAAGACTGTCTTACTTTACACACTCGTAACAAGCCTTGTCGGCGGACTTAATATGTTCGATATCCCGTTCCTCTTCTTAAAGGGCGGTCCTGACAGAGCTACACTTACGACCAGTGTATTCATTTACAATCAGGCTTTCGCAGGAAGCTACTTGTATAACAGAGCATCTGCTGCAAGTATGCTGATGTGGATCATTATCGCTGCACTCTCGGGTGTACTGTTCTTTATAATGCGAGATAAGGAACAGATAAAGATGGATAAGGAGATCAAGAGAGCCAAGAAAGAAGCGCGCAGAGCGTCGAAGGGAGGAGTAAACCAATGGCAGTGGTAAATAAAAAGCCAAGTACATACGGCTTTAAGATCATTGCGTATGCATTTTGTATACTTCTCACTGTTCTGAGTATTTTTCCGTTTATTATCATGATCGTGAACGCCACGAGAAGTACAGGTGAGATCCAGAGCCACGCGGTATCATTCATACCCGGTCTGAACCTCAAAACAAACTGGGGTATACTCATGAAGAGCAAGACCTTTGATCCGTTCCTGGGTTTCAAAAACTCACTGATCGTTTCTGTTGGTTCAACAGCTTGTAATGTTTATTTCTCAACAATGACAGCATTCGCACTCGTTGCGTATGACTGGAAACTCAGAAAACCGTTCTTTACTGTTATCATGGCAGTGCTTATGATCCCTGCTCAGGTAAGCAGTATCGGTTTCTACACATTCATGTATAAGATACACCTGACGAACAGTTTTCTGCCTCTTATACTTCCTGCGATCGCAGCACCTACTACTGTATTCTTTATGAGACAGTACATGATACCCTCGCTTCCTATGGAGATACTCCAGTCTGCGAGAATCGACGGTGCAGGCGAATTCAGAATATTCAACCAGATCGTTCTTCCGATGATGAAGCCCGCTATGGCTACACAGGCTATCTTCTCGTTCGTAACCAGCTGGAACCAGCTGTTTATGCCTCAGATCCTTAACACGGATATGAAGAAGTACACCATGCCGCAGATGGTATCTCTCCTCAACGGAGACGCTTACAAAACCGAGTACGGTTCAGTTTATCTGGGACTGTTACTTACCGTAATACCGATCCTTATTGCATACTTCCTGCTTTCAAAGTACATTATCGCAGGTGTTGCACTGGGCGGTGTCAAGGGCTAAAGTGTTCTTAATGTTATCACATTTTTCTTTCTTAAATCTTAGAGGGCTGCACTTTTTGGGTGCAGCCTTCTCTGTTATATAAATATTCTTTTCAAACCTTGCATTTACTGCCGAAACGTGGTATAATAAAATTATTATGACAGTTCGGAGGATATAACTATGTTATCTGATATTGAAATTGCCCAGAGCGCTGAAATGAAGCGCATTAACGAGATCGCAGCAGGTCTCGGCATAGACGAGACTGATATTGAGCCCTACGGTCACTACAAGGCTAAGCTTTCGGAGGCTCTCTACACAAAGCTTGCAGACAATGAGGACGGCAAGCTGATACTTGTTACAGCTATAAACCCAACACCCGCAGGTGAGGGGAAAACTACCATAAGCGTGGGACTTTCGGACGCCATGCGCAGGATCGGCAAAAAGACCGTTCTTGCTCTCCGTGAGCCCTCTCTCGGACCTGTTTTCGGCATGAAGGGCGGCGCAGCAGGCGGCGGCTATGCTCAGGTAGTGCCTATGGAGGACATCAACCTCCATTTCACGGGAGATATGCACGCTATCACAGCTGCGAACAATCTTCTCTGCGCAATGATAGACAATCATCTCCAGCAGGGAAATACCCTACAGATAGACCAGCGCAGGATAATGTTCAAGCGCTGCATGGATATGAACGACAGAGCCCTGAGAAATATCCTCATCGGTCTCGGCGGCAGAGCCAACGGCGTACCACGTGAGGACGGCTTCAATATCACTGTTGCTTCCGAAGTAATGGCTATACTCTGCCTTGCTTCCGACCTTGATGACTTAAAGGAACGCCTTGGAAATATCCTCATTGCCTATAATCTCAGCGGTGAGCCGATATACGCAAGAGACCTTGGCTGTACAGGTGCTATGACAGCTCTCCTCAAGGACGCTCTCAAGCCCAATCTTGTACAGACACTGGAGAATACCCCCGCATTTATCCACGGCGGACCCTTTGCAAATATTGCTCACGGCTGCAACTCACTTAGAGCTACAAAGCTTGCTCTTAAACTTGGCGATTACGTTGTTACCGAGGCAGGCTTCGGCTCAGACCTTGGCGCTGAGAAGTTCCTTGACATCAAGTGCCGTATCGGCGGACTTGCGCCCTCATGCGTAGTTCTTGTTGCTACTATCAAGGCTCTCAAATACAACGGCGGCGTTCAGAAGCAGGACCTCGGCAAGGAGAATATGTGGGCTCTTGAAAAGGGCATCGAGAACCTGAGAACTCACATTGAGAATATGCACAAGTATCATGTTCCTGTAGTTGTGGCTATCAACAGATTTGCTACAGATACTGACGAGGAAGTAAAATTCGTTGAGAACTTCTGCTCCGAAATGGGCGTTGAGGTGTCCATGTGCGAGGTATTCGCAAAGGGCGGCGAAGGCGGTACTGACCTTGCTAAAAAGGTATGCGAAGCTATCGACCTTTGCGGCGACAATGAGTTCAAGCCCCTTTATGATACTCACGCAACTATCAAGGATAAGGTGGAGAAGATAGCCAAGGAGATCTACCGCGCTGAGGGCGTTACATTTACTGCTCAGGCTGAAAAGGCTATCAAGGAGATCGAGAATATCGGCTTCTGGGATCTGCCTATCTGCGTTGCTAAAACTCAGTATTCACTTTCGGATAACCCAAATCTTCTCGGAAAGCCAAAGAACTTCAAGATAACCGTCCGCGATGCAAAGCTCTCATCGGGCGCAGGCTTCGTAGTTATCTACACAGGCGATATCCTCACAATGCCGGGACTTCCAAAGGCTCCTGCGGCTCTGAATATCGACTGTTTGGGCGACGGAACTATCACAGGACTTTTCTGAGCGGACTGATTAAATATGAAGATAATAACTCATTCTCCTCAGGAGACCATTGCCGCAGCTGAAAAGCTGGGGGGACTTCTGAAAGCAGGAGACATGATAGCATATAAAGGCGGACTGGGCGCTGGAAAGACTACTTTCACCCGCGGTCTTGCCATTGGAATGGGGCTGGGGGACAGCGTTACCTCGCCTACATTTGCCCTTGTCAACGAGTACCGCGGTGAGCACATAACGCTCTATCACTTTGATATGTACCGCATCGACTCCGAGGACGACCTTGAATCCACAGGCTTTTACGATTATCCCTTTGAGGATAATGTTGCCGCAGTGGAATGGTCTGAGAATATTGCGGAGTTCCTGCCAAAGGAAACTATCTATGTGACCATAAACAGTCTCGGTGAGAACGACAGGGAAATAATTATTGAGGACGGTGGAAGATTTGCTGCTGCTTGGGATTGATACCTCGGGAAAGACCGCTTCCGCAGCGCTTTTTGATTCGGACAGCGAGCTGTTTTTAGCTCAGACTACCGTTTATACACAGAAAACTCACTCTCAGGTCATTATGCCCATGGTCAAGGACATTATGGCACAGGCAGGCAAGGAGCTCTCAGACCTTGGGGGCATTGCCGTTGCAAACGGTCCGGGCTCTTATACGGGGCTCCGTATCGGAGTCGCCGCAGTAAAGGCTCTCAGCTTCGGGCTGGGCGTAAATTGCTGCGGAGTATCCACGCTTTTAGGACTTGCCTGCAGCAACCTTGCCTACAAGGGTCATATATGTGCCATTATGAAGGCGAGGGGAGAGCTGGTCTACACCTGTACCTACAAGAGCGACGGCTACTGCGTCGAGCAGGTCACTGAGGAGCAGATAATATCCCGTGACGAGCTTGCGGAGTACCTTGCATTCAACGTTAAGGAAGCTATGCTCTGCGGCGACGGCGCTGCGGAGTTCTATAATACATACAGCTCGCCTGCGTTCATCATCGCGCCCCCACAGGGACGTTTGCAGAGCGCAATGGGCGTGTGCCTTGCAGGAGTTTCAAGAAAGCTCTCGAAGCCCGAAGAACTGGAAGTATCTTACTTACAGAAGGTAAAGGCTGAAAAGGACTTGGAAAATAAAAAGTAATAATATGGAGATGTTTAACATGATAGCAATCGGCTGTGACCACGCTGGCGTGGAAATGAAAAAGGCAGTTAAGGAGTACCTTACAGAAAAGGGCTTTGAGCTCAAGGACTTAGGTACTGACGGTGAGCCCTGCGATTATCCCGATATGGCAGAGAAGCTCTGCGGCGAGATAAACTCGGGCAATTGCGAAAAGGGCATACTTATCTGCGGAACAGGTATCGGCATGTCAATTGCCGCCAACAAGATAAAGGGTATCCGTGCAGCACTCTGCTCGGACTCATTCTCGACTAAGTATACCCGTCTGCACAACGACGCAAACGTTATGTGCATGGGCGCAAGAACTCTCGGTCCCGGACTTGCAAGCGAGCTGGCTGAGATATTCCTCACAACAGAGTTCGAGGGCGGACGTCACCAGAGAAGAGTTGACCTTATAACCGCACTTGAAAACAAGTGATGAAGCACACGGGAACTGTTCCCTTTGAGACAGAGCGGCTCATATGCCGCAGATTCGAGTTTGGCGACCGGCGCGATATGCTGGAGAACTGGGCTTCGCTTCCCGAGATACAGACCGAGTACGGCGAGCCTGTCTACACTGATGAAGTACAGGTGAAGGGGCTGCTGGAAAAGTATATCAGCAGCTATGACCGTGAGGACACCTACCGCTGGGCGATAATTGAGAAGCAGAGCGGCAGGAATATCGGTCAGATAGCCTTCTGCAAGGTCTGGGAGGAACAGCGTACTGCGGAGATAGAGTACTGTATCGGCACTAAATACTGGGGAAAAGGCTATGCGGGAGAAGCACTGTCGGGGCTTATCACTCATTGCTTCCGCACCATGGACTTTGACAGGCTTGAAGCCTACCACAGAGCCGAAAATACAAAGTCGGGACGTGTTCTCGAAAAGTCCGCAATGCATAAAACGGATACTGTTCAGCGCTTCGTGCATGAGGGAGTAAGTCCCGAGGGCGAGGTATGCTACTGTATCGAAAAAGATGTATATTTGAATATTATTAATGAAAGGAGCTGCTAACTATGGGAGAATTACACATCATTGACCACCCACTGGTTCAGCACAAAATTTCACTTTTAAGAGATAAGAACACAGGAACAAAGGAGTTCCGTGAGCTTGTTTCCGAGATAGCAATGTTTATCTGCTACGAGGCTACAAGAGACCTCCCCTTAAAGGAGATAGAGCTTGAAACTCCTCTTGCTGTGGCAAAGACAAAGATAATCTCAGGCAGAAAGCTTGCGTTTATTCCAATACTCCGTGCAGGTCTCGGTATGGTAGATGGTGTTACAACACTTGTACCTGCTGCAAAGATAGGTCATATCGGACTTTTTCGCGACCCTGTCACACATGAGCCTGTGAAGTACTATTCAAAGGTGCCCGATGATATCAGCGAGCGCGACACTATCATCGTTGACCCTATGCTGGCAACAGGCAGATCGGCAGTTGCCGCTATCACAGAGATGAAGGAGCTTGGCGCAAAGCATATCAAGTTCATGTGCATCATATGCTCTCCCGAGGGAGTCAAGGCTGTACAGACAGCTCACCCCGACGTTGAGATATATGCAGGCGTTATGGACGAAAAGCTCAACGAGGACAAGTACATCGTTCCGGGCGTTGGTGATGCAGGCGACAGAATATTCGGCACAAAGTAAGAATACATGAAAAAAGCAGCTGCAATTGCAGCTGCTTTTTATGTTTATAGTTCCAGTAATTGTACCGCCTTGGGGATATCGCAGATATCATATACAATGATGTCTGCCTTCATCAGCTCCTCATGCGAGCCGAATCCGTAGCCGCAGCCTATGGAGGTCAGTCCGTTCTGAGCCGCAGTTTCTATATCGTGGAATCGGTCACCGATGACGATGAAGTCTCCCTTGTGCTCGGGAGCTATCTTGCGGAATATCTCATACTTTGGTATGAAATCAAAGGCTTCGCAGCAGTAGAAATAGTCGAAGAATCGGTCAAGCTTAAAGACTCGCTTGTGGCGTTCAAGGTAGTGAAAGCGGCAGTTGCTGAGGAATATGAGAGTATAGCCCATTCTTTTCAGTTCTGCCAGCGTTTCCTCTGCGCCGTCGTAGAGAGCTCCCTCGCCGTTATCTATGCGCCTTGCCATGTCCTCGCCCAGCATTATGCGGGCTTTTTCGCGTATCTCGGGATCAAGCTCAGGGTGAAACTGTCCCCACATATCGGTAGAATTGAAGCCAAGCCAGTAGCTTATCTCCTTGTCGGTGTACTCCCTGTCCGCGATGTAGCCGTTATCGGAAAGCCATTTCATAGTTCCGCGGAATGCGGGAGCGTAGGTGAGCATTGAGTTGTGGATAGTGCCGTCGTAATCGAATATGAGATTGGTCATTATGCCTCGATCTCTCTGATGAGGTTGATCATTTCGATAGCGCCCTCAGCGCACTCGCTGCCCTTGTTGCCTGCCTTTGAGCCTGCACGCTCGATAGCCTGCTCGATGTTCTCGGTGGTGATAACTCCGAACATTACGGGGATACCTGTCTGGAGAGACACCTGAGCGATGCCCTTAGCAGCCTCATTGCACACAAGGTCGTAGTGTGAGGTGCTGCCTCTGATGATAGCGCCGAGACAGATAACAGCGTCGTACTTGCCTGAGTTAGCCATTTTTGAAGCTATGAGCGGTATCTCGAATGCTCCCGGTACCCATGCGATGTCGATAGCGCCCTCGCTGACGTCATGGCGCTTGAGAGTATCGATCGCTCCGCCGAGAAGCTTTGATGTGATGAACTCGTTGAAACGTGCAACAACGATACCTATTCTTGTGTCCTTTGAGACCAGTTTTCCTTCGTAAGTTTTCATAATTATTCTTCCTTTCAGGTTATGCTGATTTATTGAGCGTGTAATTGTCCTTGAGGAGCTTTACCAGCTCGTCATGCTTTTCGATGACAGTGAATTTTTTCGGCATAATGCCGTTGCTGAACCAGAGATTGAGAGTTTCGCCCGATAGTTTGTACATTATCTTTTTCTTCTGTCTTGCAAGACCGAAGTTGTCGGGGAAATACACTCTCTGTGAGGTTATATAGGCGTACTTGCCGATAAAGAAGTCCAGCAGGAGCAGTATGGTCAGCAGTATCAGCGCAATGAACAGAAGTCCGTAGCATACCATGTGGTAGTTGTCGTTCATACGTCTTGCGCCGTTCCATTCAAGGAAGCCAATGACCAGCCATGCTGCCCAGCAGCAAGCCCACCATGCTGCGCTCTTTTTGAGCTGCCTTTTCAGCTTTATTGCAGTTTTCTTTGTCTTTACGCGGCTGAGGAAGATGAAGTATCCCGCGATACCGAACACGAATACTGCGCTCATGATACTCAGCACGCATATTGCGAAAATTTTTGTCATATGGGGTATGCTCCTTTATCTTGTAAGGGGATTCTCGTAGCCGTGCTTGCCGTACCAGTCAGCCAGCATTTTTACGGCTTTCATGTTTTTTATGCCCAGATTGTAGGAGAGCTTCCTGTTTGTCTTGTCGTTATAGATGTAAAGGTGCTCGATTCCGAAAAGTCCCTTTTTGTATTCGTAGCTGTGTATCTCGACGGGGGAGATGCCCTTGTTCATGAAGATAGGGTATCTCAGTCCCTCGGGGGAAAGGCATTCAAAGCCGTATATTGGTATGAGCAGTACTACCATAACAAGGAACAGTATGGTGATTATGGAGGGGCGTATCTGGAGCGCCAGAGCCAGTATCATAGTTACGGCTATGTTTATCCAGTTGCCCACAAATACCTTTTCCTTTGCCTTTGACCATGAAATGAACTCTGATATATCCAGTATCAAAGCTGTAATGCAGAGTATTACGAGAAGCGCTATAAGAATAATGTCTATTACGTTGTATTCCATATCATTCACCTCAGTAATTAAGGATATGTCCCATCTTGTCGCGTTTTGTTTTAAGATAGAACAGGTCGTATGCGGTAGCGTCCACCTGTATTGGTACACGCTCCTTTATTTCCAGTCCGAAACCGCTGAGGCCGTAGATCTTGTCGGGGTTGTTGGTCAGCAGGCGGAGAGTCTTGCAGCCCAAGTCGCGGAGTATCTGTGCGCCGATGTAGTATTCGCGCATATCTCCGGGGAAGCCCAGAGCAAGATTTGCTTCAAGGGTATCCATGCCCTTGTCCTGCAATTCGTAGGCGCGGAGCTTATTGATAAGACCGATTCCGCGTCCCTCCTGTCTCATATAGAGGAGTATTCCGCGTCCCTCTTTTTCGATCTGAGTCATAGCCGCTGCGAACTGCTGTCCGCAGTCGCATTTCAGCGAGCCGAAGGCGTCTCCCGTAAGGCACTCGGAATGAACTCGGCAGAGTATATCCTGTCCGTCGCCGATGTCGCCCTTTACCAGAGCCACGTGGTGCTCGCCGTTGAGCTTGTTCACATAGCCCAGAGCTCTGAACTCGCCGTACTTTGTGGGAAGCTTGGTATTTGCAACGCACTCCACCAGCACATCATGTACCTTGCGGTATTCTTTCAGCGCCTGTATGGTTATGAACTTCATGCCCCATTCGGCAGCCTTTTCCTGAAGCTCAGCTGTTCTCATCATGGTGCCGTCGTCGCGCATTATCTCACAGCACAGACCGCACTCCTCAAGACCTGCTAAACGCATGAGGTCAACTGTAGCCTCAGTGTGTCCCTCACGTTCGAGAACGCCGTTTTTCTTGGCTGTAAGAGGGAACATGTGTCCCGGGCGGCGGAAGTCCTCGGGCTTTGAGTTCTTATCCACGCACATACGGGCTGTGAAGCCTCGTTCCTCTGCGGATATGCCTGTGGTAGTATCCACATGGTCGATAGACACCGTAAAGGCTGTGCAGTGGTTGTCGGTGTTGTAATCAACCATCTGCGGCAGATGAAGCCTGTCGCAGAGCTCGGCGCTCATGGGCATACATATGAGACCCTTTGCGTGAGCCGCCATGAAGTTGACATTTTCTGTTGTTGCGAACTGAGCGGCGCATATCATGTCGCCCTCATTTTCTCTGCCCTCGTCGTCTGTAACGAGGATTATCTCGCCGTTTCGGAGCGCCTCGCAGGCTTCCTCAACAGTGTTGTACTGGAACATTAAGATTACTCCTTATCAATTTTGATATCGCCTGTATTTACGGCAAAGTCGATATTGCAGTTTTCAACTCCGATGCTCAGACTCTTGGAGGTACCATTTTTGTCCTCGCCCTTTACATCGTAGTTCTTTATGCCTGTCACTTCGATATTGCCTGTGTCAGCCTTGACGCTTATATCAGCTCCGCCCGAGCCGTTAAGGGGCAGACAGAATGTGATATTTCCTGTTTCGGCTGATATATCGGTCTTGCCCTTGTAGGTAATGTTGTCCATGGTGATATTGCCTGTGTCACATTTTATCACTGACGGACCTGTTATCTCGGTATCGGTGAAAGAGATATGACCTACGCCTACGTCAGCAGTAAAGCTTCCCGACATTTCGGCGAAGTCCACATCTCCCGTACCGCATATAGCCTTGAAATCGGTAACGTATGCAGGAACAGTGACATAAGCGTCATAAAAGATAAAGCAGTTGGGATAGGTCTTATTGAACCATGTGTCTATATCCTCGCCTGTTTCTGCTTCAACAAGGGTCATTATCTGCTCATTGCCCTTTATCTCGGACTTAATGTCAATGTGAGTATTTATCTCGTCCAAGACTTCCTGAGTATCGCCGTATACACTGTAGACTATAGAGTAGCCCGACTTGTTGTCGCCTGAGTGCTCGATAACTATATTGCCTGCTGGGATATCCACCGTTGCAGAGGATACCTCCTCGGGAGTATCAAACAGATAGTTGTTCATGTATCTGGCGTGTACGTTATACTTGCTTTCGAGGACGTCTGTATCTAAAGTGATCTCGCCTGAAACACTGCCCGAGCTTTCACTCTCAGGGGCAGAGCTTTCGGTCTGCTTGTCGGCACAGCCCGTGAGCATTGCGGCTGCAATAAGTGATGAAGTCACAAGTGCTTTTATAACCTTCATAGCTTTTCTCCTTTTTAATATCCGTTTTTCGCAAGGAATTCCATGGTGATACCGCCTGTCTTTGGAGGCTCCGCAGGCTTCATGAGCTTCTCCACGTATTTGCCTATGATATCATTTTCAAGGTTCACCGTATCGCCTGCCTTTTTCGTGCCGAGGATAGTCTGCGCTGCAGTGTGGGGGATAATGGACACGCTGAACGATGTATCCGTCACCTTTGCCACCGTAAGGCTTATGCCGTCGATGGCTATGGAGCCCTTTTCCACGATATACCGCAGCAGCTCGGGAGCAGTGCTCACTGTGTACCACACGGCGATACCGTCATTTTTTATGTCGGTTATACTGCCTGTGCCGTCGATATGTCCCGAGACGATGTGTCCGCCAAAGCGTCCGTTTGCAGCCATTGCACGTTCAAGGTTTACTGGACTTCCTGTTGTGAGGCTGCCCAGCGATGAACGGCTGAAGGTCTCGTTCATAACGTCTGCGTGGAATACCGAGCCGTCGAAATGCGTTACCGTCAGGCATACGCCGTTAACGGCGATGCTGTCGCCGAGATGAACGTCCTCCAGTACCTTTTTTGCCTGTATCTCAATGAATGAGGAGCTGCCCGAGCGCTGAACACGCTTTACAGTACCTATCTCCTCAATTATTCCCGTGAACATCTTTCACCCTGCTTTCTATGAGAATATCATCGCCTATACGGACTATACGGCAAGGCTCCAGCATATATGCCTCCGCAGGCAGGGAAACGCCCTGTCCCGCAACGGGAGACTTGCCGCTGCCGCCGAACAGCTTTGGCGCTATATACGCCTGCACCTTGCTGACTATGCCCTCTTTCAGCGCTGACCAGTTCAGCTCGCCGCCGCCCTCAAGGAGAATACTGTCCAGTCTCTCCCTGCCGAGAAGCTTCATAAGGGCGGATAAGTCCACATGACCGTCCTTTGGCTCTGTTTTGATTATACGGCAGCCTGCTCTTTCGTACATGGCAGCCTTTTCGTTATCCTCGGATATGGTAGCGATGACCGTGGGAACTTCTCTTGCTGTTTTCAGTATATTGCAGTCAAGGGGAGTTCTCAGTGAGCTGTCGCAGATAATGCGCAGCGGGTCTCTGCCGTTTTCAAGGCGGCAGGTGAGCAGGGGATCGTCCGCAAGGACTGTACCTATCCCCACCATTATGGCACTGTGGCGCATGCGCTCCTGCTGAACATGAGCGCGGGCGGCTTCGCCTGTTATCCACTTGGATTCGCCTGTATAGCAGGCTATCTTGCCGTCGAGAGTCATGGCGTACTTAATGGTCACAAAGGGCGTACCTGTAGTGATATAGTGGAAGAATATCTCGTTGAGAGCGTCACATTCTTCCCTGAGTATACCCTCGGTGACTTCAATGCCGTGGTCGCGGAGTATCTCTACTCCCTTGCCTGCCACAAGGGGATTGGGGTCTGAGGAGCCTATGAACACCCGCTTTATGCCGTGTTCGATTATAGCTTCCGTGCAGGGCGGCTGCTTGCCGTAATGGCAGCAGGGCTCAAGGGTAACGTACATATCAGCTCCCCTGCAGTCTATGCGGTTTTCGTCGCAGTATGCAAATGCGGAGCGTTCCGCGTGCAGGTCGCCGTATTTCTTATGGTAGCCGCTGCCGATGATCTCGCCCTTTTTGACGATGACAGCTCCCACCATAGGGTTCGGCGATGTGAAGCCCATACCTTTTTTTGCGAGCCCGAGAGCCTCGCGCATAAATTCTTCGTTAGTCATAATAGCTCCTGTGATAAGTTAGTGGTGGTGAGGCAGATGAGATCTGTCCGTGTGGTGTTTTTATTCTTCTGATTTTTTAATGCTTGTGATGTGTCCGAAGTATTTTATGTAAATGAACAATACTATATAGATTGCTATAAAAATTGGTGCTGTAATGATAAGTGTCTTTTTCAGGTTCAGCTCACCGTTTATAAAGAACGAGTATGCGCATCTGATAACGAGGGTCACGGCGAAGCAGACCAGAAAATGGAGTGGTATGCGGAAGACGCTTTTCCAGTTGAGTATGGCAAAGGACAAGCCGTAGATGATAGAAGCTCCAAGCCATATGAGCACAGAGATCATGGTGTCATTAAAGCCGTTGTCAATGATTATCATCGGTGTGAATATAAGAGTGCCAAGACCTATGGTAAGGAAAATATTGCGGAATGTATTTTTCATAGCGAACTCCTTATAATAGAAAAAGCCCCTGTTGCGGGGCGTGAAGTCATATACTGCACTTAATGTGCGGCTTATCTTCTTTCATCCGGACTTTACCGTCGGCTTCGGAATCACACCGAATCAGCCAAAAGGCTCGCAGGCTATAACTGCCGGTCAGGACTTTCACCTAACCCCGAAGATATAATGTGGATATTCAGTTATTTATCGGGAGTATACGACGGGAGCGGAGACACTCCGCCTGCCGGTAGGGAATCACCCCCTGCCCCGAAGACAATTTATTAGTTGAGAATTGAGAGTAAATGTGTTTGCTGCACAGACTATTTTAAATATTATCGCCGTTAGGCGATACAATAACTGTCAGCTTTAAACTGTCAACTCTCAACTGATATTATATCACTGTGTTATACATTTGTCAATATGCTATTGCTATTTTCTGAATAATGTGGTATAATATTATCATTATATCATAAGGAGTGTTTTTTAATGAGCGAATGTACACACGATTGCTCAAGCTGCGGAAGCGACTGCGGCAGCAGACAGGAGCCCCAGAGCCTTCTGGAGCAGCCTAACAAGATGAGTAATATCGGCAAGGTAGTCGGAGTTGTCAGCGGTAAGGGCGGTGTCGGTAAGACCCTCGTTTCTTCTCTGCTTGCTGTTTCTATGCAGCGTCTCGGCAAGAACGTAGGTATCATGGATGCTGATATCACAGGTCCGTCTATACCAAAGGCTTTCGGCATACACGAAAAGGCTGACGCCTGCGAGTTCGGCATTATCCCTGCTAAATCAAAAATGGGACTTGACATCATGTCAATAAATCTTCTCCTCGAGAACGAGTCTGACCCTGTAGTATGGAGAGGTCCTGTTATCGCAGGAGTTGTAAAGCAGTTCTGGACAGACGTTATCTGGAAGGACATAGACTGTCTAGTAGTTGATATGCCTCCGGGAACAGGCGACGTTCCGCTGACTGTTTTCCAGTCACTTCCTGTTGACGGTATCGTTATCGTTACCTCACCTCAGGAGCTTGTTTCCATGATCGTCGAGAAAGCAGTTAAAATGGCTAAGCTCATGAATATACCTATCCTTGGTATCATCGAGAATATGAGCTATTTTGAATGTCCCGACTGCGGCAAGCGCCACAGCATCTACGGCGAGAGCCATATCGAGGAGATAGCTGCACAGTATGATATCCCCGTACTTGCGAAGCTCCCTATTGATCCGCAGCTTGCAAAGCTCTGCGATCAGGGTACCATAGAACTCTTCGAGGGCGAGTGGCTCACAGAAGCTGCCGAGAAGATAGTTTCAATGGATAAGTGATATTATTGTAGGGGCGGATAATTATCCGCCCTTTTTAGTTGAGATTTGAGAATTAAGAGTTGAGAGTGTAGGGGCTTTCTTTGGCAGTCCATACCTATCGAAATAAATAACATGAACCAACTGTAGGGGCGGCGTTTCGCCGCCCGTCGGAAACAATGCAATTAACATGAACGTGCTGTAGGGACGACCAAAGGTCGTCCTTTTTTTGTCATATAATGAAAAAAGGCGGATAGTATCCGCCCTTATAATAATTCCGAATTAACGATATTTATACACCGTAGCAGCCTCGAAACCGTCAAGCAGCGTTGTCATTCTTCCAAATGCCATACCTGTGCCCTTGGCAACGCAGTTTATTGAGTCCTTGGCGATATTGCAGTTTATACCCAGTGTTCTCTTGATGAGCTGAGTAAGTCCGCCCAGGAGTGCGCCGCCGCCTGTGAGCAGGAGACCGTTGTCGTAGATATCTCCCACAAGCTCCGGGGGAGCTTCTTCAAGCACCTTGCGGATAGCCTCCATGATAGAAAAGGTGTCGTCCTCGATAGCCTCAAAGAGCTCAGTTTCGCTGAGAAGCACCTGTGCGGGGAGACCTTTAAGGAGACTTCTGCCCTTGACGATGTAGGTCATTTCGTCGCTTGGATCATAAAGGTTGCATAGTTCTATCTTTACCTTTTCAGCAGTCCTCTCACCGATAAGGAGCTTGTACTTGTTCTGCATATACTTGATGATAGAGCGGTCGATTGCATTGCCTGCCACCTTGACCGTATGGGAGCGCACAACACCGTTCATGGAAACTATAGCAACATCGGTAGTACCGCCGCCGATGTCCACTATCATGTGTCCTTTAGCCTTGGTGATGTTGACGCCTGCGCCTATCATAGCGGCAATTGGCTCCTGTATAAGATAGACTTGTCTCGAACCTGCGCTCTTGGCAGCTTCTACAACTGCACGGCTCTCGATATCAGTGATGAACGAGGGTATGCAGATAACGATACGGGGCTTCATGAGCTGTCTGCCTGTGACCTTGAGTATGAACTCGCGTATCATGCTGTGGGTCAGGTCGTCGTCGGAGATAACGCCCTCGCTGATAGGACGTCTTACTGCAATATAGTCGGGATTTCTGCCTATCATCTCATAGGCTTCCTTGCCCACAGCAAGAACGCGCTCTGTACGTGTGTTGTATGCAATGACAGAGGGCTCGCTGAGCACAACGCCCTTGTTGCCCATAGTCATTACGATATTTGAGGTACCCAGATCGATACCGATATCAGTGTTTGCCATTTTTTATCTTCCTTTCTCACTGCTCAAAGGGGGAGCTGCTTTTCTGTGTCCCTGCGAGCATATGGCGCAGGCAGGTGTAACGCCGCGTGCGCTTGTTGTTGTCTACCATTTTATATATGTTCTCCTCAGTGCCGATAAGTATGAGGAGCTTTTTTGCTCTTGTAACTGCCGTGTACAGGAGATTCCTGTAGCACAGCTTGTCGAAGCCGCCCATGATAGGGAGTATCACCGCTTCAAACTCGCAGCCCTGACTTTTGTGTACTGTAACTGCGTAGGCAAGGTCTACCTGAGACAGCAGGTCAAAGGGATATGTAGCCTTTCTGCCGTCGAAGTCAATGACCGCAAGGGAGCTCCTGTTATCTATGCTGATTATGCGACCTATGTCGCCGTTGAAGATACCTGCGCCCTGTTCGCCGTCCTTGGACCATGTTATGTCGTAGTTGTTCCGCGTCTGCATGACCTTGTCGCCCTCGCGGTAGGTGTAGACATAGCCCTTTTTCTCCTGCTTGTTCTTAGCAGGGGGATTGAGCTCAGCCTGCAAAAGCTTGTTCAGCTCAACAGTTCCCGTAACGCCCTTGCGTGAGGGAGTAAGCACCTGTATATCCTCAGTTGGGGAGTAGTTATAAGCCTTGGGCAGCCTTGTCTTTGCAAGGTCTGTTATGAGCTTCAGCGCCTGCTGATAGTCGCTTCTCTTGAAGAAAAAGAAGTCGGAGTCCTTACGTTCAAGGTCGGGATATTCTCCCGCTACTATCTTGTGAGCGTTGGTAACGATACAGCTCTGCTGCGCCTGTCGGAATATCTCTTTCAGCTCCGTAACGGGAACGATACCGCTGTCGATTATATCGCCCAGAAGATTTCCTGCGCCCACTGATGGGAGCTGGTCGCTGTCGCCCACCATAATGAGCCTGCAGCCCAGACGTACTGCACGGAGGAGCTTCTCAAAGAGTACCACATCTACCATTGACATCTCGTCGATAACAAGGACGTCGCAGTCAAGGGGATTGTTCTCGTTATGTGCAAAGGTCAGCCTGTCTCCTGAGTCGTATACCACTTCAAGGAGGCGGTGTATTGTCTTGGCTTCGCAGCCTGCCAAGTCGGACATACGCTTTGCCGCGCGTCCCGTAGGAGCTGCAAGGAGGACTTTCATACCTCGCTTTTCAAATATGGAGATTATAGCGTTGAGAGTAGTGGTCTTACCTGTACCGGGACCTCCCGTAAGCACCATAAGTCCCCGTGATACAGCGGTGGTTATAGCCTGCCGCTGGAGCTTTTCGTATTTTATGTTATGCTCCTCTTCCTCAATATCTATAAGTGTATCATAGTTGAAGTCCTCGGGAGAGGAGAAGTCTTTCAGTATATGTATCCTGTCCGCAATGAAGCTCTCCGCGTAGAAGTAATCGGGGAGGTACACGAACTCTATCTCGTTCTTGACATACTCAAAGAGGTCGTCGTCATCAAGTGCGGCGTTGTATGCGGCGTAGAAGTCGCTCTCGGAAACGCCGAGAGTGTCCTGAGTTTTCTTTGCAAGGACTTCCAGAGGCAGACATGTATGACCTATGCCGCCGTTGGCGCGGAGTATGTACTGGACTCCTGCGATTATGCGCTTGCTGTCGTTGCGTGCGATATGCATATCGTGAGCTATAGTGTCCGCCTTGCCGAATTCAAGGTCGATATTCTCACTGCACAGCAGATAGGGATTCAGCTTCAATAAGGTCATAGCGTCGGAGCCGTACTTCCTGTAGGTATTCATGGCAAAGCGTGACTTCACCTCGTACTGTGACAGGAAGGACATAAGATTGCGCAGGCAGAAAAGCTTCTGAGCCTCTGCGGCTATCTCGTCGCATTTCTTTGGGGATATGCCCTTTATCTCAGCAAGACGAAAGGGAGCATTCTCCATGATATCGAGAGTGCGGTCACCGAATACCTCAACTATCTTCCTTGCCAGTCCCGGACCTATGCCCTTGACAGCTCCCGAAGCAAGATATTTCTCGATGTTGACTACAGTCTCGGGGAGCTTTCTCTCGCAGTACACTGCGCTGAACTGAGTGCCGAAGCGTGGGTGGGTGATATAGCTGCCCTCAAGGATAAGACCTTCACCCTCCTCGATGTCGCCAAGCTCTCCCACAACGGTAATGAGCTCGCCGCCTGCGTCAAGGTCAAGCACGATATAGCCGTTATTCTCATTTTTGTAAAGGACATTTTCCACAGTGCCCTCAATGTGAAGGACTTCGTGCTCCACCGTTTTCACCTCTGCATACAAACATTCAACTTATATTATACTATATATTCAATGAAAATGCAAATAGTTTTTCATAGATTTTTTGATATCCTCGGGGAGTATCAGCTCCGCGGCATGATAGCAGCTGCAGAACTCCCTGCAAAGCTGAATCTGCTCATCTGAGCCGTCCATGTCAATGAGCAGTACAGTTTCAATGAAGCTGCTTCCGTCCTCCATGAGAGAGGATATGTACTCCAGACGCTGCGGGAGCTCCTTATCCTGTGCAAATATGGGCAGAACAGCGCAGAGGGGGTAGCTTTTGCGTTTCAGCTTTGAGCAGAGAAACAGGCATGTAAGCTCCGCGACGGCGATAACTGTAACGACCACAATGGCGATTATATCAGCTTTTTCCATAAGACCACTCCTTCCGCATCATTATATGCGCAGAAAATGCGGGGTGATACAAAAAAGCTCCCCGCAGGGAGCTTGCAGTCATATTATCCTGTTCACACAGGGAACGAATTTCAGCAGTCTTGTTATGACGTAGGATATCACAAGAGTTATCAGGCATATGCCGATGACTGCTATAGTGCCGCCGTGTTCAAAGGGGTTGAACTTCACAACAGCGAAGATGTATTTCAGTATGACCATGTGTATGAGGTATATGCCAAAGGAGCAGCTGTCCAGCTCTGCTGCGATAGTATCCAGAACGGGAACGGGCTTGTTCTTGGTCCTGCGGAAGTAACCGTAAGCTCCTATGGAAGCCGCAATATACAGCGGGAAAGCGTAAGTTTCAATAAGAGCCTTGACCTTTCCGCTTGATTCGGGAGCTGTTTCAGCTGATGTACAGCTGTACACCGTAAGCATAGCGGTTATTCCGATACAGATAAGGAACATCAGTCCGCAGGCATTCTTCGGTAGCTTTATCACTCCTGTGTGGAGCACATGACCGAGGAACAGATAAAGCGGATAGATAGTGTACACGCATATATAGAATGGCAGCTTTTTGCCCGATATAGTCTCTATAAACGGTATCACCGACAGGAATACGCAGTACACAAGGAGCAGATATTTCAGGTCGTTGGGCTTTGCGTTTGCACTTATCATCTTATAGAATGGGAGAAGGAGATATATCGCCAGCATAAGGTAGATATACCACATATGCGCCCAGCCTGTGCCGAGGAATATATCGCTGAAAATGTCCTTTACAGTATCTCCCGCAGATGAGTGCTTGATAAGTACTGCGTCAAACAGCGAGAACAGCAGTGAGAATACCACAAGAGCAATTGCCATACGGGGAATGTATTTCCCGAAAAGCTTTTTGCCCGACAGTATTCGGTTCCTGTCAAGGAGAAGTGCTCCCGAAGCCATTACGAAGCAGGGAACAGCCCACATCATGGCATTTCTTATGGAGAGCATAGCGCTCTGAGCGCCTGTATCTGCCGCAAAGGCATTGGCTGCGTAGAATGAATGGAGAACCACAACAGCAATGCAGGCAAGTGCTTTCAGACGGCTCAGATAGAGTATGCGATTATTCATTGAAGAGTCCGCCGCCGTTTAAGCAGCCGCCGTTGCCTACACAGCCGCCGTTAGGATCCTGTGCTTCTGTAGGAGCCTCGGTAGGAGCTATATAAACAGTAGTAGGCTCTACGTATACAGGCTCGGTGTATACAGGCTCCTGATAAGCAGGCTGAGTGTATACAGGCTCTTCGTAGTAGGAATTATCTATCTCAGATGCAGCTTCTGCAGGTTCCTCTGTCTTTGCAGTCTCTGCTATCATCTTCTCAGCTTCCTTGGTACTTGTCTTCTTGTCAGTGAGCTTTGAAGTGTACTCGATGTATGCAACGTCCTTGTCCATGAGTATCTCGGCATGGTCGAGATCGCCGAATGGGAACTGGTGGAGCTCAGCTTCCTTATCGTCTGAGAATGTGATCTTTACAGTGTACTCCTGAGTAGCTATCTCGTCTGTATCACCGTAGGTAACGTCGCTTGTCTTAACGGGAACGTAGTAGAGAGTACGTCTTTCGTTCTTTGCGTAAGGGTCAGCCTCGTCGATCATATTGGCAGGGTACTCCTCCTCGGTATCAGCCTTTACAGTGAAGCCCTTGATGTCCTTGCCTGTCTTGTTGTCGATAACGATGATGTAAACAGAATCACCTGTAGCCTTGTCACCGATGAGCTTCATCTTGTCCTCGGATGTGGTAGGCTCTGTGGCTACTGCCTTTGTGGCAGGCTGTGTGGTGGTCTGTGTGTTGTTGGCAGCAGTGGTTACCTTTCCGCAGCCTGCAAGAACGAGAGCTGCGATGAATGCCATTGTACCTAAGATCTTCTTCATGATTTATCCTCCCTTGGTCAGCTCATTACGGTATCTTTCTGATATATCCATGTACCTGACTGACCGTATGTTATCATATAACCGTTTCTCTTTGTTTCTTCTGTGAAGTCGGGGTCACAGACGTAAGTCGTGCCTTCAAATGTTATCTCTACCCATGAGTGAGGACCGTAGCCGCCTGCCTTGAGGGGAACACGTCCTGAGATCTGATGAGCGTCATAGCCGAGAAGCTTTGCCATTTCGCAGAACATAGCAGCCATAACGTAGCAGTTGCCCTTGCCGTTGGTGAAGCCGTAGTCTGCATACCACTGCATTGTGGTCTTGTCGTCCTTGGGGAAATCAGCAGGGCCGTAGTATGGTATAACAGAAGCGTTGAATGCTTTCTGGAGATCCCAGCCTACATTATCGAGCTTTTCCTTAGCCATAGGATAAGGGCATGTAGTGGTGGTAGTTGTTGTTGTGGGCGGCGGAGCAGTAGTGGATACTGTCCACTTTGTCTCGGTGGCGTAATAATCCTTTCTGAGGACTACCGCCTGTGCGATAACAGCTGCCGCAAATCCGATAGGATCTTCCGAATGGAACTCGGAAGCGCTAACTGTTACCTTGCTGTCCTTATAGTTTACTGAATCTATCTTTACATCGGGATAAGCTGTATACTTTGCATCGGGCTCGGCGATCTTTGTGACATACGCCATATTTACATAGCCTGTTACGCCGTTTATATTTACATGACCGTAGGTCCCGTCACTGTAGGTGATAGTGAACTTCTGTCCGGGAAGTATCTTTCCAAGTGATTCGGAATTGAAGTCATGGGCTTTTCTGATATTCATGTACTCTGTAACAGCCTCTGACGGCACATATGTACCTGCGTAAGCTGAAGTACAGCCGCAGGGCGCCTTTACTACAGGAGTCTTGACCTTGTAAGCCTCGGGGTCGAAGTAAACAGGCTTTATCATGAGTACCGAGTCCTTGAAGAAGCTGTCGGTATATTTGTCTGTATAGGTCTTTACAACAGCCTCCGAGAAGTAAGGCGAGAGAGCCTTTTTCAGCTCTTCCTGAGAGCCTACCACAGTACCGCCTGCCTGTGCATCCAGCTTTTTGAGGGCGTCTGTGAAGCCGCTCTGTATACGGTCTGTAACCGCCTTGAATTTCAGGCTTCTCGGTGTGGTGAGAATGAGCTTTCTCAGTGCGGAAACGTCAAAGGAGTTGACAGCTCCGTCACCGTTTATGTCAGCTGCTTCGGACTGTGACTGGTCGAGTTCGGCTTTGCCCAGTACATAATTCTGGAGCAGAGTAAGATCGTCTGCGCTGATAACGTTGTCTTTGTTTAGGTCGCCTTTTGCGATAGCGTAAACAGAAGCGGGCAAAATAGCTGCTGTGGATATGGCAGCTGCCAGCAGTACGCTTATCACCTTCTGATGCTTCATAAGAAAATCTTCCTTTCATATAAATCGTTCCATATAAACATAACGCGCCGGCGAAAGGAAATGTGACAAAAATGGCGCAATTTTTTTCAGAAAAATATGGAACGAATAAATTTACGCGAAATACAGGCGTTTATCTCAGCTCGTCAAACATTTCTTCCGTGAAGTAATAGTTTCCGTTGTCAACAGAGACATAGTTGCCGTGAATTTTTCTGAAAACGGCTATGTTTCCTGCTGCGGCAGAGGTATATGCTCCTTCGGGAATGTCGTTTCCGCCTTTGATGATGAAGAACAGATACTGAGCTCCCTCATTCTGGCTGAACCTGCTCTCACCCTTTTCGTATACAGAGTATTCTTCGGGGTGATCGATATATACGTCGTTGTGTGTTTCCATATATTTTTCGGCAGGGACATATCCGCCGCTGAAAAGCACGGTTATCCTGTCTGTTTCGTTCAGCTCTCCCTTATAGGAGCTTATCACGCTCAGGTCCTCTGCGGTAAATGCTTCTCCGTCAATAGAAGTATACACCATTTCGTCCACATTTGCAAGTATTACGCCGTCGGAAGCATCATACAGGCTTTTCAGCATATCTGAATTGTTTATGGGCTTGCCTACTGTTGGAGCTCCTGCGTTGTCGTCTGTGGGATAGAGCTGGTCCTCTGTGAGAGTTTTATCACGGAGGTAGTATACTGTATCTGGAGTTACAGTCATATCACGTCCCGAGCTGCTGTTTTCATATGCGTTGCTGTCCTTTTGGTTAGAACCGCTGACATCGGGTGCAGCTGTGGTTGTCGTGACGGGCTTCTGAGTGGTATCGTTCTTTGTCTCATGCCCTGCGGTAGTACGTGCGGCTGTAGTCTTAACGGCTGTGCCTGACGTTGAAGCCTTTTCGGTCTGTGCAGCTGCTGTCTTTGATGAGGTCACTGTCTTTGTTGTTGTAACGGCAGAGCCTGTGACCTTTGACGTTGTGGTCTTGACAGCTTTCCCTTCTGCGGCTGTTGTTGTGACAGCTGACGGTGGGGCTGAGCTTTCTGTCACGGAGGCGGTCTCGGTAACTGTAACGATACCGTCATTGCCGTTTCCAAAATCCGTGGTATCCTTTGGCATATGTGTGAGAACGCCGATTATCACCGCTATCATTGCGGCTGCTGCGGCAAACCGCATCACAATAGGCGGTATACGTTTTTTATCATTGTTCCGGGAGAGCTTTGAGAACTCTTCCAGAAACTCCTGTTTTTTGTCGGGCTCGGGGAAGTCAAAGGCTTCCTTGAGAGCTTTTAACTCTTTATCTGTCATATAAGCTCCTCCTTTCCCAGATACTCATGCATCCTGCCGAGGATACTGTTTATCCTGCGGTTCAGGGCAAAACGCGACATGTTATGCAGCTTTGCGATGACGTTCAAAGGGACCTCGTTGACGTAGCGCAGGAGTATTATCTCTCTGTCCTCGTCGGAGAGCTTTGCAAGTGCCTGCTTCAGCTCAAAGTCCGCAAGAACGCTGCTCTCTATATCCTCGTCGGCGGCTTTGTCCTCGGGGAGCTCCGAAGTCTTGGTCCTGCGGAACTCGTCATTGCAGAGGTTGCCTGCGATAGTATAGAGAAGCTGCAGTGTCTTATCGACGCTGTTATAGTGTGGGTGTTCGAGGTAGCGAAGGAAGGTCTCCTGAGTTATATCCTCGGCGGTCTCCTTGTGGCGGACTCTCAGATAGCAGTATCGGTAAACCTTATCATACTGCTCGTCGATGCTTATCGGCATGAGCCCACCCCCTTCGCGCACTTATAAGATACATTATATCATATAATATGTAAGAAATCAACATCAGCAGGGGATAATTCGGCTTAAATGGCTAAAATGGAGGATATATGCGCTGCTTTTTGGTCAAACTGCGTAAAAACAGCGTCTATATACAGGAAAACCGTATCATTCCGATACGGTTTCCGATCTGTCCCCGCGCTGAGCCTCTTATGCGAAACAGGTCAACAAACCCATAATGACCTTTGACGCATATCCCGTTTTCCGAGTGGGACATAATAAAGAGGCTCTTGCAGAATTTGGATTTATGCTTGCCGCTGATGTGCAGATGCGGCTTGTATGATGTTACTATAACAGGCTATGCTTAAAACAATCTTAAAAAGGACTTATTCCAGTGAATTTAATACGCCTATGAATACAGGCAGATAAGTATCTGCATCGAAAATACAGTATACGAAAGGTCTGTCAAATACGACCTCTTTTTCGGGCACCATAGGCATTGCGTTGTCCTTCATTGCGACTATAGTTGCTGCGGCAGCCTTTGTGCCGTTTTCGTCAAGGTCGATAAAGGTCTTGTGCTTTACGTAGCCAATGAATAGGGGGTGTTCCTTTGCTATAGCCGACATGTTGGAGAAGTCTGCTGCACTCTCCGAGAATGCTGTTGGCATACCCATTTCGCAGAGCTCGTCATTGAGCTCGTTCTCGTACTCGTACTTGAACTTCGGCAGCTTTGCGTTCACCATTTCATACTGCTTGTTGTTGTATTCCGAGAGGAGCTTGTGGAGCTTCTCAGGGGTCATATCCTCGATGTATGTGTCTATGGAAGTATTCTCGTCGGGGAGCAGGGCTGCAAAGCCGTATCTTCTGCCCTTGTAGAACTTTACCATGCCCTCGGTATTCTCGTCACTGGTATATATCTCAGTGCTGCAAAGCATCTGTGCTTCCTGCTCGGTGCCGTCAGCAGCAGTGAACTTGCTGTCGCTGATCATGTATTTTTCATAGGGCTCCAGCCACTCAGCCTCGAATGCGACTGCGTTGACGAGATACATAACGTCGTCGGGAGCGATCTCATTGAGTATCTTTGGTATCATTTTGTTGGTCTTTGTGTTTACCCAGTTGTTCACGTCAGCAAGAGTAGTATCATCGAATGGTGCGATGTAGAACTCGGAGTCATAGTAGTCCACGCAGTTCTGGATAAAGCTTGGGAGCACCTGTATGCGGCTGCGGTCATTTCTTGCCCAAATGGAGTTGGCTGTGCTGAACGACCACTTAGCCCATTCGCTGGTATTCTGAGTGCTTTCACGCTGACCGCAGAGGTAGCGGTTGAGGCTCTGGATATCCATGCCGTCGCCAAGTACGTTTTCCATTTCCTTGAGAGTATCTCCCGCAGCGCCGTTGGCAGTCATGCCGAGAGCCTGTACTATGGAGTAGGGGGAGACAAGGTCGTTCTTGCCCTTGTCCTCAGCGTATGTCTTTTTGAAAATGTCAACAGTGAACTTGGTCTGGCTGTCGATGAATGCTCTGTTGTTCTGGTAGTCAAGCATTACATTGCCGATTGCATTTGGAGACCTCTTGATGCCTGTGCAGAGATTCTGTGCTGTTGTATCAACACTGGGCTCGGGAGCTGATGTTATATCGTTTACGATAAGCTTTCTCATGGATATGAGGTCGAAGATATCATAATTTCCGTCCTTGTTCACATCTGCTCCGGGACCGGGTTCGTTGTAGGGAACGAACAGACCCTTGTCGCCTCTGAGGAAGCGCTGGAAAATCACGATATCTGAAAGGTTGAACACATAGTCAAGATTGGCATCGCCTGCAACTATATTCTCACTGTTTAAAGGGGGAGTAGCCCATGCGGTCATGGCTCCCGAAGCAGCAGGTGCTGCAAGGCATAGTGCAGACACAGCTGCGATAAGCTTCCTGAATTTCATATAAAGACCTCCTTAAAATATACTTAGCTGAACGAAAGCACTGTTTGCGTTTTCATAAAGCTTAACGTTTGAGAGGGTTGAAATGTGTGGCTGAAATTGTAAATATTCTGTGAACATTTGCGGGGAACAACATTTACTTCATTAACATTTTTCGTGCGGAGATAACTACGCAGGCAAAATAACATTTTGTTCTTACAAGGGAACGCCTTCACTTGCAAGGCGTTTCCTCTTCCCAAACAGTCCACTGGACTGTTTTGGAATTCACCCTTTGCGAAGCGCCTTTGTATTATTTCGCTGTTCTCTGAAAGTTGTGAACAGCTACCAGAGGCGCTGCCTCTGGACTCTGCCAAAGGAACACAGTCCCTTTGAAATCCCATTCTACGTTGTTTCTTTAAAAAAAGACTTACTCTGCTATCGCTGTTGTCAGTTTCTCTTTTTTTCTTGACATTTCCGAAAAGCTGTGTTATACTGAGAGAAATCAAACTGAAAGAGGTGTGAGGATGAAATTATAATTCACTTTTGAACACATGAATATCAAAGCTGACAGTGTGGCTACAGGCATACTGTCTTATCATGTTGCCAAAAGTGGATTATGTTCTCATAACCTCTTTTTTGTGCTTTTTTGAATATTGCAGACGGGGATAACTGCACAGTTATGCTCTTTTTCTGAGGTTATAGATACGTAATGGAACTTTTTGGCAGCAAAGGGTTCCATTTTTTGTTTCGGAAGGAGAGATGAATATGTCACAGATAAATGTAAACGGACTGACATTTTACTATGAGGGTAGCTTCGATAATATTTTCGAGGACGTTTCCTTCTCCATAGATACCAACTGGAAGCTTGGCTTCATCGGGCGCAACGGCAAGGGCAAAACTACCTTTTTGCAGCTTCTTCTTGGCAGGTATTCCTACCGCGGAAGCATTGACTGCTCCGTAAAGTTCGAGTATTTCCCCTATGTTGTCACTTCGGAGCAGGCAGAGCTCACAGCTTCGGAGTTCATAAGCGATATAAAGCCCGACTGCGAGGAATGGCGGGTAATATGCGAGCTGTCACAGCTCCGCGAGGAAGCAGAGCTGCTGTATCGACCATTTAAGACTCTCAGCCACGGCGAGCGTACAAAGGTGCTGCTGGCAGTGCTGTTTTCGGGTGAGAACGATTTCCTGCTCATCGATGAGCCCACCAATCACCTTGACGCAGAAGCCCGCGAGACTGTCAAGGAGTATCTTGCAGGCAAAAAGGGCTTCATACTGGTGTCCCACGACCGCGACCTGCTGGACGCCTGCACAGACCATGTGCTGGTGCTGAACCGCAGGAGTATAGAGGTGCAGAGCGGCAACTTTTCCAGCTGGTGGGAGAACAAGCAGCGCCGCGACAGCTTCTCCATTGCTGAGAACGAGAAGCACAAAAAGGAGATAAAAAAGCTCCGACAGGCGGCAAAGCGCACCTCGGAGTGGGCTGACAAAAACGAGCGTACCAAGATAGGCTTCGACCCAATAAAGGAGCATGACAGATGTATCAGTACAAGGTCGTTCATCGGCGCCAAGACCAAAAAAATGCAGAGCCGCGTCAAGCAAATGGAAAAGCGCATCGACAGGGAGATAGAGGAAAAAGAGGGGCTTCTCAACGACCTTGAACGCAAAGCCGAGCTGAAGCTCTCGCAGCTTCGGCACCACAAGAATACCCTCATAAACATAAGGGACTACAGCGTGCAGTACCCCGACACTGACAAGCCTGTTTTCACAGGTCTGGACTTAGAGGTGAAAAGGGGAGAGCGCATTGCCCTCCACGGCGGCAACGGCTGCGGAAAATCCACCCTGATACATAGTATACTGGACAAAGCGCGTGGAGCTTCCCGTTCTGACGTTATGGAAAATGGTCTGTGCGAGACAGCTTCGGGGCTTATCATATCCTATGTGGATCAGGATACCTCGGGACTTCGCGGCGGCATTGCGGAGTTTTGCGACAGCCGCGGACTTGACCTCAGTATGTTCTGCACCATACTGAGACAGCTGAACCTTGAACGGTCGCAGCTCGTCAAGAAAATGGAGGAATTCTCCGAGGGACAGAAGAAAAAGGTGCTTCTTGCGGCAAGCCTGCTGACTCCTGCTCATATCTACATCTGGGACGAGCCTCTGAACTATATCGACGTGTTCTCACGCATACAGCTGGAGGAGCTTCTTCTCAGCTATGAGCCAACCATGCTTTTTGTGGAGCACGATGTACGCTTCCGCGAGAAGATAGCAACAAAAGTAAAGGAAATGTGATAATGCTTTGTAGGGGAGCCCGCCCACGAGCTCCCGATTGCTGTGATATTGTATATTTGCGGGAGGGCGTTCTCCCCTACAAATATTATATTTCCAACAATCCGGAATCAATTTATTGTTCCGACATTTTTCTGCCTTGACAATCAGCGGCAGATGTGGTATATTTATACCATAGCCGCAGATATAGTATAGTGGTCATTACTTCAGTTTCCCAAACTGAGGAGGCGGGTTCGATTCCCGTTATCTGCTTACGCATAGCTTTACCAGAAAAGTCCTCAGCATTGCTGAGGACTTTTCTTATATGTATTCAACGCCGTTTTGGGTGAGCTTTGTATGCTGCCTGGCTATTCTTTCGGGCTTGAAGCGGCAGCCCGTACAGCTTTTCAGCAGGGACACCTTGACCTTGGCTTTTGCAGCTCCCAGAGCTGTAGCTCCCACGCAGCCGCACTCGTCCAGACCGCATACCGCCACCTCGTCGTAGTTCTGAGAACTGAAATGCTCGCGGAACTTCTTGGCGGTAAAGGCATCGGGGAGATTCTTGTCGAAGCACAGGTCTGAGACCACATCAAGTCCGCTGTAGAGCTTTGCGCCTTCAGTGCCCTTAATGGAAAAGCCGATGAACCACCTGTTGGTGATGATGTTGGGGAATATCTGCAAGATGTAGATTATGTCCCAGCCCTTGTCCTTGTAGCTGTGTATGGCTTCGTTTACGCTGCCTACCAGTTCTTCCGTGTCATAGCTGAACATGGCCTTTCTTTTATCCCATAGGTAGTCATTCTGCATATCCACAACAAGCAGTGCTTTTTTGCTCATAATTATCCTCCTTATATCAGAAAACGTGAAATATTATCGGTGACGAATCGGCGAAGCTGCTCCTCGTCGGCAAGGTCGGTGTCTGCGTTCTGTTTCAGCTCCGCATATTTGAGTACGGCAAGCTCGTTCAGACTTGTTAGCTGAAATGTGAGCAGGCGGCACTCAGCCTCGGACTTTTGTACGCCGTAATGTGCCATGACAAAGGGCAGACTCTCCATGCCTGTTTGCAGGTCGCGCTCCAGCAGTATATACCGCGTGACAGCTTTTGCAATGCCCATGTTTTTCAGCATGAGTGACATCATAAACACATGAAGCTCTATTAGCTTTTCCTTTGGAGACAGCTGTGAGCCCATGACCTCACCGAAGCGCTTGTCTGCGGCGGCTGCTTTGTTCAGAAGCTGTGAGAACACTTCCGCAAGGAGCTTCTCCCGTGAGCCGAAGCAGTAGTTTATCATGGCAAGGTTCACCCCTGCGGCTTCGGTGATAGCTCTTGAAGTGACCTCCGAGGGATCATCGCAGTCCGTCATCAGTTTTTCGGCAGCTTCAAGAAGCTGCTTTTTAGTTCGCTCAATATCTCGTTTCATGGTCATGTCCTTTCTAATTAAACGCGTTTAATTATATTATACACAAATTTCTGAGTTTGTCAAGTACAAAATGAAAAAGTACCGACCGCGGCGATGATATTTAAATCATCGACCGAAGGTCGATACCTCAATTATTATTTATTCACTATTCTTTATTCATTATTCTTTTAGCGGTGACGCTAAAATCCTGCATTGCAGATTTTTATCGTCACAGCGCTTAGTTTATCTTCCCAGTCTTCCGCCGCCCTGGGGGCCGCCGCCGGGGCCCTGTGGCTGCTGCTCCTGCGGTTTGTCGGTTTCCTGTGGCTTATCCTCAGGCTTTTCCTCGGGTTTATCATTTTCCTGAGGAGTCTCTTCGGGCTCCTCCTCGTCAGATGTTCTCATGCTGCTGAGGAGCTCCCTGCGCATTTCGACCATATCGAATACGTCTAAGATGCCGTCCTCGCAGAGGTCGCCTGCCTTCCAGTTGGCAAGCTCTGTGCTCTTGTCGCCGCCAAGCCATTTCTGCATCATTACGATGTCGGCAACATTGAAGTCACCGTCTGCATTGACGTCGCCGATAACACTGTCTGTTGCGTAGATTGCTTTTACTGTTGCGTTTGAGGTGAGCTTTATTTTTATGCTTTCCGACTTCTCGTCGCCCTCGGTGATAGTTGCACCGCTTATGCTCCAGTGTGAGAACTCCGCGCCCTCATCGGGAGTGATAGAAAGCTCCAGCTCATAATCGCTGTGGTACTTGCCGCTCCACTTTGCAGCATTTCCGAGGTCAAGAGTGTTCAGCTTTATAGTGCCCAGACCTGAGCGGTTTGTAACGGTGAGACTGCGGGCAGCTGAGCTGAGCTTCAGTGCTGACCTTGTGGTGCTCTCGGCATATGTAAATCGCTGAGCGTAGAAGTTGATAATAGTCTGATAAGCGTTGTCAAGTCCGCTGCTGCGAGAGCCGAAACGTTCAAAGGTATCAAGTATCTGCTGCTTGTAGCTGTTCAGGTAGCTCTGAGCCACCGCCTTTGTCTTTTCGGGAGTAAAGTTGTTGTTTGCCATGTCCATGAATGTACGTGCGTACTGCATAGCGAACTCCTCGTTGCTGAGAAGCTTTATGAACATCTGTGCAAACTCTCCGTCCTCGCGGAGCTGTTTCAGACGGCTGTAGCAGTCTGCGTTGGCGGACTTGTCATAGCTGCCGTAAAGCCCCTGTCCCGATTCTGTATCGTAGAGGATAGGTCTCCACTTTCCGTCAGCGTAGGGATTCTCCTCGTCAATAGCGTCGGAGCGCCACATGGAGATATTTCGCTGTGGCCAGTCGGCATTGCACCAGTATATCTGAGCTGCCATATAGTCCATATAGCTTTGGATATCTACCTTTTTGCAGAACTCCTCATAGCTTACCGTGCCGTTTATGACGCCGTTCTGGAGCTGAAGCCAATCCTGTAAGTCCTGCTCTGTGCCTTCGTCAAGCTCGCCGTTCTTGACAATAGCAACGTCGCTCTTTTTGATGCCGTAATGGCTGCTGATGTAGCTGTCGTCTATCTTTTCCATGAGCTGATACAAGCCCCAGTACTCGCCGTCAATGAATACCACACACTCGGTTGCAGCCTGATATGCGAAGCTCCTGTCGGTTATGAGCTCCTGATTTATGCTGTCGCGGAAGAAAGCTGTGCCGTTGTCGTTTCCGCCGTTTCTGAGAACTATGCCCTCATACTTTTTGATAGCCTTGCCGTTCTTTGCCTTGGTAGCCTCGCCGTCAAAGAAGTCGTAATCGAATTCGGGCGTGCCGTAATCCTTGCGAGTGTAGATGTTGAAGCTCTTCTGGGGCAGACTGCGTGAGTAGTTGCCCTTGATACGGATACCCACATTCTGTTCAATGACCTTTTCGCCGTTCTCGAACATGGTGAAGCTTGCGGGACGCTCCCACTCCTTGCCGCGCATGGAGTAATTGGCAATGAGATTCCATGGCTGAACGTTTCTTCCCGCGCCTGTGTTCTCGGTCTCGTAAGCCTTGCCGAGACAGTATATTCCTGTATCATAGTCGAAAAGATTATCGGGGTCTGTGACCAGTGAGATGACTTTCATCTGTGGATAGTAGCCCGAATTTGTCTTGCCGATGAAATATGTCTTTGTAACGGGCTCGCTGATACGACCCTCGCTGTCAACGGAGACAGCACGTATCACAGCAGCCTTGTCTACATTTTCACGGGGCTTCTCAACACCGCTGGGGGCTATATCTGTACGTGCGCTGAGACGGTTTGCTGTATCGGACATGTCCTTAACAGTAATTGGAGATTCGTATTGTTCGGATTCGATAGTTGGATCGCTGCCGTCTGTGGTGTAGTAAACAGTGCAGCCCTCCTCAGCTGTCAGCGTCAGTGTGAAGCTGCTGTCGTAGAATCCGCTGTCCTGTGAGAATACGGGCTGACGAACTGCTGCAGAGCCCTCGGGAGCGGCGTTTTCCTTGTCGGGAGTGGAGCTGAGCTCATAGAACTCTCCGCTGCCGTCTGGGTACTGACCGTAAGAGGTGTCAGTTGCGAGAGCACCGAATGTCATGGTCTGGACTGTGCTGCCCTGCTTGTCAGTGAGGGTGAGGGTCTCGCCTGTAGATGAAAGTCCGAATGACACGATAGAATTGTCGTTTGCACCTGCATCGCTGTCGCAGAATACCATGAGCCTGCCCTTTGCAGGCACCTTTGTACCCTCGGGGAAAGTGTAACGGTAGGGCTCGGCTTCCTTGTCGGAGAATCCCCAGCCCGAGATGTCAGCCTCCTGACTGTCGCTGTTGTAGAGCTCGATCCAGTCGTAGCAGTTGCCGTCTGCTGCCTTGTATGTTGTGTTCTTGGAGCAGACTTCGTTTACAGTCACTTTGCTTGTGTTTTCGGCATTAGCGGGCATAAAGGCTGCCGACTGCATGACAAGCCCAAGGCATAGTATGCCTGCTGCCGCTTTGCGCATAGAAATCTTTTTCATGTTTTCCTCCTGTTTGACTTTATATTTTTTTCAGTGCTTTTTCTCAAAAAATAAATGTGCCTTTTATCTTATGAGCACAGGTAAGGATTTTTATATGTTTTTACTTTTTATATTTATTTATGGTATCTTTTTTTATTATTATAGCACGATAGTAATAGCTTGTCTACTCAAAAATTACGTTTTTTGTTCAAAAAATGCGGAATATTCTTTATTTTATTGCAGTAACGGATTTTTAACATAATATTATCCCTTTATAGTATACGGAGCAGTGAAGTATTTTTCGGGGCTTTATCGCAAAAATTGTCATAGGTACAGCGGGTACCTGAAAAACTGCGAAAAAAAGCCCGCCGAAACGGCGGGCAAAGGGGCTTATATCAATCGGGCAGATTCTCACAGAGAGTTATGGCGATTATGTCCTCGGTGTAACTGCTCTTTACGAAGTAGTCGGTGGTCTCCACCTTGCGGTAGATACCGTCGTCGCCAAGCTGCCTTGTGACAAGGCGTATCTCCTGTGCGCCCTCGTTGTATTTTGCAATGAGGTTCCTTCGGTCAAAGGTGGTGGCGAAGGCTTCACGATCCTTGGGGTGCATGCTGCTCGTACCGTGGACTATGAGCTCGTCGAACACACCAGTTGACGGGCAGGAGGTAGTGGTGAAGTTCTGATACGCCATCATATAGAATGTATTTCTGCTGAGATTTGTGAATATAACAAGGGGATAGCGGCGGAAAACAGCTTCAAGAAGCAGATTTACCGCACTTGCGGGACTCTGGAGCTGGAGTATGTCGGTCGGCTCCTCCACTGCTTTATGTACCATGCATAGGGCGAGGTAGTCCTCCTCGGGCATGGGCTTTGCAAAGAGATAGCCCTGTATCCTGTTGCAGTCGCAGGTCCTGAGAAATCCCAGCTGCTCTTTGGTCTCAACGCCCTCTGCCACAGTTTTCATGTGAAGTCTGTGGGCGAAGCTGAATATACTCTCAAGAACTATGCGCTCTTTTTCGTCCTCGCAGTTGTGGCTGAACAGGGACTTGTCTATTTTCAGCACATCGGCAGGGATATCCTTGACGAACTGGAGTGACGAAAGACCGCTGCCGAAGTCGTCTATAGCCACGGAAAAGCCCGCATTTCTGATAGATACTATCCATTTGAGGATATTATCCTGCTCGCCAACCATAGCGGACTCGGTTATCTCCACCTCGATGAGAGGGTGGGGAAGGTCGTATTTGTCAACAAGAGCGGTGAGCTTCTCGGCGAAATTTTCTTCCTTTATGTGCTTTCGGGAGAAATTGACTGATATAGGGAACTGTGGCATCATGTTCTGCTTTTCCAGTGTTTTGCACACCAGCTCCATAACGTACCAGTCGATCTCCATGATAAGGTCGGATTCCTCAGCTACGGGAATGAAGAAATACGGCGAAATAACAGTGCCGTCGGGCTTTATCCAGCGCACCAGAGCCTCAGCGCATTTCAGCTGAGTGGTCAGCGCGTCGTACTGGGGCTGATAGTAGGCGGTAAGCTCGTTATTTTTTAATGCAGCTCTGATTTCTTCTGCTGAATATGTCATACAGATCTGTCCTTTCATAAAATAGGTGTGACTTCTCATAATACGGAAAACTGTCGCCCCCCTTGATGACAGAGCTCCGTTCCCTTAAAAAACATTTATTGTAATGTATTATATCACAAAAATGCATATATTTCAATAGAGGAGACGCAAAATTTTATGGAAAAGTGCGAAAACATATCAATTATTATTTTTTTACTGCATTCGGAATAAAATTGGTCAGAAAAAAGAAAATAAATATACAATAAGTTATCGTGATTTGCACTTAATCTACAATCACAGTACAATTATTTATGCATAATGCTAAAAAGTTTTTCTGTAATGTGAATAATACAGAAAAATGTTGACATCAAGGGTTAGCTGCGCTATAATGTAATTGTAAACAAAAGGTATAACAGATTTGCAAAGTGTGCTAATGAAAATTCTCATTTTTTTACTCCTCCATTCCAGTTTTTAGAAGCCTTTGGGTATGCTTTATTCCGCTAAGCAGCAGTTTGGCGGGTAAAAATAAGTAGTTTTCATCAATGGCTCATAAAAACCTCTTTAACATGGCGTCCCCCTCTCTTTTCGAGAGGGGGACGTTTTTTCCATTAAATGATTTCGCCGTGAAATTCCCTTATCATACTGCTTTTCGTTAAAAATCACTGCTTTTTTGTTATAATTAATAGTTATTTCATTGACATTGCGCAGTAATTATGGTATAATAAAACAAATATAAAATATATATAATGTAAAAGGAGGGCGGTAATATGGCAGATAAAGGTGTTCAGACCACTGTAGGCGGTTTAAGAGCTGTTGAGCTTAATTACCGCAACATAAGGGAGATAGCAAGCGGTCAGACTGCATTTTACCAGTCCCGTACAATGCTGAATACTCCCAAGCTGGGAGTCCTTTCTCCCGATAAATACCGTGACGTCTGCGAGATGACCAATCAGGCAGACCAGCTTTTCAGGCTTGAACTGGTACAGGCTCTCGAAGCAAACGCCGTTTTCTACGAGCGCGATCTGAATTTCAGCTGGCTTTCGGTCTATCTTCCCGTGCGAATGCTTAGAGAAAAGCGCACCTCGAAGATAGCCACGGAGTACGCGTCACGTCATCAGATACCAACAACACGCATTTGTTTTGAGCTCTCCGAGAAGCTCCTCATGGAGACTGACGAGCAGGTGCCCTCAACGATACAGGTAATGCGCAATCTGGGCTTTCACTTCATGCTTACCAATTTCGGTGCAAGCAACTGTCCGCTCATGCGCCTTTCGGATTTTCCCGTTGATTTCGTAATGCTAAGCCCCGAGGTAACAAATTACATAGGCAGGGGCGAGCGCTCGGACAACGCTGTCAGATCAATAATTTCCTTCGTAAACGATATAGGCTCTGAGCCTGTCGCTGACGGAGTTACAAACAGCCGGCAGGCTGAAACGCTGTATTCATTTGAATGTTCTTACTGCGCAGGAAGCCTTTCGGGAAAGTATATGACGGAACGATATGTCAGAAGGAGATCAGATTCTTGAAAAAATTTATAATGGATTGGAGAGTTCAGTGTGGATAAAAAGGTAGTTGATGTCCTTGAACTCAGAAGAACCGCCAAAGAGGTCAAGCGCCATACGGTATTGATGCGCGTCCTTGGACTGCTTGCGATAATACTTATACTTATTGTCGCCATAGCCTATGGTATATCGTACTTTTACGATAAATTCGGCAGCTTTACGGTCAAGGTCAATAAATACGATATGGTCAAGCAGGGACTTTCGCTTTCGGAAGCTCCCGAGTATGATAAATCTATCGCGGTCCTCAATGCGGATATTGTCTACGATATGACCAATATCAGCGGAGAAGACCTCCCCGAAAATATCGACAAGGTAAACGGAAGCCATAACGGCGATAATTACATCGCCTATACCTTTTATCTGATAAATTCGGGAGACGATACGCTGTCGTATACAGGCGAGATGCTCATTGAAAACGTGACTAAAAACGTTGATGAAGCCGTCAGGGTCGCCGTATATAAAAACGGAGTCAAAACTGTTTACGGCAAGACCAAGTCCAACGGCGGCGGCATGGAGAGCGACTGCGACAGCGAATTCCTGACCTCAAGTGTTGTTATGAGGACTTCTTCGGAGGGATTCAAGGCAAAGGATAAAGACAAATACACAGTCGTGATATGGCTTGAGGGAAATGATCCCGACTGTATCGACGACATTATCGGCGGAACACTAAAGCTGAGTATGAGCTTTAAGATAACTGAATCTACGTAATATAAAGGAGAATTAATAATATGAAAAAGGTACTAAGAGTGACTGCAAACGTACTTGCATGGATCGTGCTTATAATCGCATTCCTTGTCACTATAATAGTTTTCTCATCGGGAAAGAACAACGGCGTTGCCAACATATTCGGATTTATCCCAATGACAGTAGAATCGGACTCAATGAAGCCCACATTCAGCAAGGGCGATCTCATCATCTGTAAGGAGATAGACGACCTGAACAGTCTTAAAGCGGGGGACGTCATCACTTTCTGGACCGTTATTGACGGTAAGAGAGTAAAGAATACCCATAGGATCGTTGAGGTCGAGGATAATGATGGTTCAAGGAACTTCATCACACGAGGCGACAACAACTCCGTAAACGATACATCTCCCGCATATTCGGGCGATCTTATCGGTAAGTGGACAGAGACCAAGATATCGGGAGTTGGAAAGGCGCTCAACTTCATGCGTACAAAGAAGGGCTTCTTCATCTGTATCGTTCTCCCTATGGCACTGTTCTTCCTGTTCGAGCTCTACAAGTTCATCGTTGCTCTTATCGAGGCAAAGCGTCCCGATCCTGCGGAGCAGCTGGACGAGGAGGAGATCAAAAGACGTGCTATCGAGGAGTACCTTGCAAGCAAGGGCGAATCCGCCGAAGCTGCGGCAGCAAAGGCTTCCGAGCCTGTTAGCAGTGCAGCAGGCAAGGCTGCCGAAAACCTTGAAGAGGCTAAAAAAGAGGCAGTTGAAAAGTTTGAAGACGTAAAGGATAAGGCTGAAAAGCTTATTGAAGAAGCAAAGAATGAAACAGCAGAAAAGATAGAAGAGACAGCAGAAAAAACAGCCGATAACGCCAAAAATATTGCAGAAAATGCGGCGGAGACCGCTGAGTCTGTCGCAGAGGCAGCAGAAAAAACAGGTGAAGCTGCTGAGTAATATGCGATATAGGGGAAAGCATTTGACTTTCGGAGTATATCTATGAATGAATTTCTGAAATGGTTTTTTGCTTTTATTTCCGAGATGCTGAAAGGCTATGCGGACATCGTAAAGGGCTTCGGACACGGAATAAAGCAGATATTCAATATCAAAAACTATATAAATATCTTTAAAGAGCATTCCCAGGATTACAGCGCTCTCAGCTGGGTCCTGTCCATACTCGCCATCATCATAGTCATAGCTATCTATGTGCTCATATTTATGATGATATTCCTCGGAATAAGGAAGTATATCCGCTTCCGCCATTCTCTGGTCAGCAACGAGGATCTTCTTGAGGAGATATCGGAGCTCCAGCGAAAGGTGCTGAAGATGACCAAGGAAAAGGACGAGATCATGGCTATGAAGGTGGCTCAGATGGGACTTCCCGCAGGCTCGGGAGCTCTTTCCCTTGCGGACGGCACTATGACTGCCGAGGGGGAGGGCGGAGAAGCAGCTGCTCCTGCTGTTGTTGAGAGCGGTGTTGTGCAGACCACAGAGCACAGATTCTCCAAGCTCATCGAGGTGGATACCTTCTACAAGACCTATACTCCTCCCGAGTATGATAACGAGATAGATCTTCCAAGCATTTGCGAGAACTTCCGCAATTTTGCCTGCTCGAGAATGCATCTTTATTACGAGCCCAAGATCATATGGCTCTTCCTTGCTGGTATGGCTTCCACCAAGCTCATTATCCTGCAGGGTATCTCAGGTACAGGTAAGACCTCGCTTCCATACTCATTCGGTAAGTTCTTACAGGTCGATACCACCATTGCTTCCGTTCAGCCGTCATGGCGTGACAGAACGGAGCTCTTCGGATACTTCAATGAATTTACCAAGAACTTCAACGAGACGGAAGTCCTCAAGAGAATATATGCTTCGGGCTATAACAACGATGTAAACCTCATCCTCCTCGATGAGATGAACATCGCCCGTGTTGAGTACTACTTCGCGGAAATGCTCTCCATTCTCGAAATGCCAAATGCTGACGAGTGGGAGCTTGACATCGTTCCGAATGTATGGAGCACCGACCCTGTGAACCTTGACAAGGGCAAGATACGTATCCCGCAGAATATCTGGTACGTAGGTACTGCTAATAACGACGACTCTACCTTTGCTATTTCCGATAAGGTATACGACCGTGCGCAGCCTATCAACCTTGACAGCAAGGGCGTTGCCTTTGACGCTCCCGATACACCGCCTATGAATCTGGGCTTTGAGCATCTTGACAAGCTGTTCAGAGAGGCATTCGACAAGTATCCTATCTCACAGGAAAATCTCAAGAAGATACAGCAGCTTGACCTCTGGGTAATAGAAAAGCTGAGAGTTGCCTTCGGTAACCGTATCCTCAAGCAGATGAACCTCTTTGTTCCCGTATATGTAGCCTGCGGCGGCGACGAGCTGGACGGCATCGACTACATACTGGCTACAAAGATATTCCGAAAGTTCGAGTCACTCAACCTTGCTATGCTGAGAGAGGAGCTCCGCGAGCTCTGCGCTTACATGACAAAGACCTTCGGTAAAAACAAGATGAACGAATCTATAGCTTATCTCGAAAGACTCCAGAAGCTGTTCTGATTCGGATAAAGAGCAGGTGAGAACAAGTGAACGATTTATACAGGAAATGGTACGATCAGTTTGAGATACTTACCGAAGTATTCGACGGTGATGAGCTATATCAGGCACTTGATTCTCTGCTGAATTCCAGCCGCAATACCTTCGCTTTCAACAGGAAGATAATGGAGAAGGCCATAGACGTATCATGGGTAGAGGCTATCGAAAAGGGTATCCTCCATGTGGACAATTTCCTGAGAAATCCGCGGCGTACCATTGAGGACGTGGAAGAGATTGTGCCCATTGCGCTGTCGAGAAAGACTACGGTAGAATCGGTAAAGCATCTTGCACAGCATACCGACCTTATACAGAGCATTGACAAAAAAACGGGAAAGATAACTCCCTCGAAGATACTCAACGTCCATAAGGAAGAAAGCCTTATGACGTATGAGAATAAATTCGTAAATACACTGGTAGACCGACTTTACATATTCATAAACACAAGATATGAGAAGCTTGCGCAGGTGTCCCGCGACGAAGAGGTGTTCACTCTCGGCTACGACACCGAGGTGGACGACGGCGCAGGCGGAAAAATGAAGATAGACGTAAAGATCGAAACGGTGGACAGCCTCGATTCCTATGACGCCAACGGATATACCGTATGGCAGCGAGTGGAAAAGCTGAAAACAGCCATTGAGGGCTACAAGGGTTCGGAGCTCTGCCGAACTCTCGGCAATACATATATCCGTCCGCCGGTAATGCGAACCAATGCTATCATGAAAAACGTAGACCTTAAAGCCTGTCTTACTCTATGGCAGTACATAGAGAGCTACGACAAGGTGGGCTACGAGATAAACGTGCAGAATACGGCTATGCAGCCTCAGGCGGAGTACGTTGACGACTTCTACAAGCTGGTTGTGCTGAATCTTCTGCTCTTCCGTACTTATAATAACAATGACAGTACGGACAAGATGAAAGAGCTGAAAACAAGTACCTCAAAGCCTCTGGCGCCGAAGTTCATCAAGAAGTTCGACAAGGAGCTGGCTGCGGACTACAGCGTATCCTCCGAGACTACGGCAGGATATATTGCCGCTGAGGGTACGTTCAGATTTGAAAAGCGACTGCCTGTTGACCTTAATGTAATGTTCGAGCAGCTCTCGGAGGTCATAAAGATCGAGACGGCGTATCTTGCCGAGCTTGAACAGACAAGGCAGGAGGAAGAAAAGCGACGGCAGGAGGAAGAAGCAAGACTTGCCGAGCAGAAGCGTATCGAGGAAGCAAGGCTTGCAGAGCTGGAGCGTATCCGTATCGAAAAGGAAGAGGAAGAACGCAGAGTTCAGGAAATGCTGGAGAAAAAACGCGCCGAGCAGGAAGCAGAGGAGCGGGAACGCCAGCGGCTGGAGGAAGAGCGTCTTGCCCGTCTGGAAGAGATGCGGCTGCGTGAAGAAGAAAAGCGCCTGAAACGCGAGGAAGAAGAGCGTATCGCTGCCGAGCGTGAGCGCATCAGGCAGAATAAGGAAATGGCTCGTAACGAGCTGGGCGAGGCTGAGGGCCTTGACGAAGAGGCTCTCCAGACCAAGGAGCCCGACGAGTCAGAGCTTGAAAAGCAGGCTTACAGTGAGGTCACCGAAGAGGAGATCGCTGAGGTCAAGGCTGAAATGGACGAGAACGGCGATGAGGAAGCCTTTGAGGATCCGAGAGCTGTTGCGGCGCGAAAGAAGCTGGAGCAGCAGAGACTGGAAAAGGAAAGAGCCGAGGCAGAACGGGCTCAGCGTCTCAAAGCCGAAAGAAAACGTCTGGAAAGCAAGCCTTTCAAGGAGATATACCGCGAATATTCGTGGAATCCCATATACGTTCTCATAAGACTGATAAAGCACCTGCTGGCAGTTGTATTCGGTATCGTGCCCGAGGATACGGATAATCCAAGGTACAGACAGATACTTGCCGACAGGAAGAAAAAACAGGAGCTCAAGGAGCAGGAAAAGCAGCAGCGTCAGGATATGGAGGTGTACTACAAGAAGTACGCCCGCAGTCCGAAATACGACATAATGCGATTCATCGGCGATATGAAGTTCAAGCGCAAGAAGCGCAAGGCTGACAGGAACAAGCCGAGACCTGCATATACTCCGCCTAAGAGAACTCCCGAGGAGCAGAAGGCTATCGACCTTGAGATGAAGAGACTCTACAGAGAGTACCGCGTAAGCGTCATCAGGAAGATCAGCCGTGCTGTCCAGGAGCGCAAAAATGACAAGCTGGAGATCGAAAAGAGTATCCGCGAAAGCGAAGCAAGCATCAGCAATGAGGATATCAAGGATACTGAAAAGGAGGATAACTCCAATAGGATATCCAATATAATAGTTATTGTCATAACGGCGATCGCTCTTGCATTCGTAATATACGTAATGGCTTGCTCGGCACAGGGCAAGGCAGTAAAGGTATTCGGCAAAAGCGTGCTGAAGGTAGTCACAGGAAGTATGGAGCCTTCGATACACGTGGGCGATTATATAGTCGTGGAAAAGACCGATACCGACGCTCTCTCGGAGGGCGATATAATCTCCTTCTATTCGGAGCAGAGCGATATACGCGGACTTCTCGTTACTCACAGGATAGTGGGTAAGAACGATGACGGAAGCTACATTACAAAGGGCGACGCAAATCCTGTTTCCGATACCGTAAGTGTTCCGCAGGACAAGATAGTCGGAAAATACACAGGCAAGGCGAGGTTCTTCATATGGGTGAACTCCTTTATGGACGTAAAGAAGCTTCTGCTGCTTCTGGTAGTGATACCGATGCTGTTTATCTCAATGTATGAGGCAAAGACAGTGGTGAAGATAGGCAGAGAGGCTGCGGAAAAGGAGAAGCTCACTCCCGAAGAAAAGCGGAATGCTGCAATGCGTGAAGCTATCGAAAAGGAGAAGAAACGTCTTGAAGAGATAGGATACGATCCTGAAAACGAGGTGAAGACGATTGAATCAAGAGAAACTGATGAAAAGGAGAATGATTAGTGCGATCATACTCTTTCTGATAACATTCATAGCTCTTCTTGTATTCATCGCACTTTACATTGACGAGACCAAGAGAATACAGGAAACATACCGCAAGCAGTACAGGACGAATCTTACCAAGGTCATCACGGATATTGATTCCTATACAAACGGCGAGGGCGATCTGGAGCTGAGGTATATGCGTATAGTCAGCGATATGAGCGCTGCCAATTCGTTTAAGTTCCTTATTGATTCTTCCGAGGAAGAAAAAAAGGCAATAAACGAAATAACTACCTGCCTTATGAAGTATCCCGAACAGATGAAGAACAAGCTTGAAGAAATGAAAACGGCTCTCAGCGATGTTATTGACGGTCTGGACAAGGGCTACGATGAGGTATCGGCTGTTGTGGAAGCAGTCGATAAACAGGGAAATTGATGCAGAGGAGGTTTTATCATGGGCGAAAAAAGACGTCTTAAAAAAGAAATAAAGCTCTGCATGAGCACTATAAAAGAGATCGAGCGAAAGCGTTCACGTTCTCAGTCGGCGCTGGTACAGGCAATTCTTTTGCAGGAGCAGCCTGATGAAATGGACGTAGAGTGGTTCAACAAGTATACGGGCGAGATAACCGCCTGCCGTAACCACATGATAGAGCTCCAGAAGAAGCTGAAATCGCTTGGATAAAAAATACGGACGTTCCCAAATACGGGGACGTCCGTTTTGTTTGATAATATTGATAATATTACAGCCCCTTGGCGTGAGCCAAGAGGCAGCTTGGAATGGAGGCGAGGAGAATTGAACTCCTGTCCGAAAGCCCATTCATGCAACTTTCTACGAGCGTATTTTACCTATTATGATTCCCTGCAATTACCGCCGATAAACGGGCTGTTATCACAGGTAGTCCGTATACAACTGACGGACACGGACACTTCCGTCAATCGTTCACCGCTCATCGATGCCCAAGCGAGAGCCGCGGTACTCCCTCGGTGGACAGAAGCTGACTTAAGCAGCTACCAGTTCGCTATTTCTAGAAACTGTAATGTTATTTCTTGCGTTTATATTTAAACGTGGCACAGGTTATGGAGATCATGCCGTTCTCCGCTCGCTTATCACACTTCAAGACCCCCGTCGAAACCTTTACGCCCCCATAATTATGAGGGTAGAGGTTGGAAGCTGAAATGCTTCTTATAGTATTATACACTGTTTGCAGAGGTTTGTCAACTGCAAACAGTGTCGATATCTGTTACAGCAGGGTGATCTCCTGCTTTTCTGCGTCAACATGAGCCATAGCTCCGTAGGGGAGGATAGCTCTCGGTGCTGAGTGACCGAAGTTGACATTATAAAGTATGGGGAGCTTACTGTTATCCACGGCCTCCCGCCATACAGACTTGTATTCATCGTAGTATTTCTCGTTCATGGGCTTTCCTATGATAATACCGTTTATGCTGCCGAAAACTCCCTCTGCTCTGAGTACTTCAAGGTATTCCCTCAGCATTTCGGGTGTGGGCATTACCTCGCTTGTCTCGGCGAAGAGTATCTTGCCCCGCCATTCCTCAGCAGTTGGGAAGATGTTGTATCTTCTTGTGATCTCGCTTTGGTTTGCGAGGTCCTCTTTTAGCCGGGGGCATTTCTCAAATTCTTCCGCAAGCAGCTCACCATAGCGCTCGGCATTGCCTGTCATGAGCATTTCGCCCATGCTGTCTATACAGCCGCCCAACAGCTCGCCCTCGAATACGGGAGCGCCCTGCAAAAGCTCATAGCCGTGTTCTTCCTTATGGGATACAGGTGTAGTTCCCACAGCTGCTGCGGAGAAGTCGGTCCTCTCCTCATACCACACATCTGAGGGAGTTATCCTCCTGCCGTGATATGGCTTGAAACAGCTCTCAAACTGTGCCTTTGAGTAGGGGAGCATATCTCCCGAAAGCTCCGCCAAGTCACACATGAAAGCCTGACCGTAGAAAGTCTGCAAGCCCAGTCGGTGGAACATAAAGTGGTTATTGGTGGTATCGGAAAAGCCGAGGAAGAACTTAGGGTGCTGTCGAACAGCATTTATGAACTCCTCGTCCTCCATAAGATATGGGAATGTGCGGAATGTCTCAATGCCGCCTATGGAAGTGATGATGCCCTTTACGGAGTCATCGAGAAAGGCGGATTTAAGGTCTGCGGCACGGGCTTCGGGGTGGGACATGATGTAGTCCGTACCCATGAGAGCGTGCTCTGTGAAAACGGGTTCAAGACCGAATTCGCGGAGCTTCTTCAAGCCCAGCTCTTTTTCGTGAGCGCAGTAGGGTTCGCCGATAATTCCGCTTGAAAGACATATGACAGCGACCTTATCGCCTTTTTTCAGCGGCTGCGGGTATATCATAGGGAAGCCCCTCCATTAGCAGAAAATCTTGATAGATCTTATTTTGTCACCGTTAAAACTGAATACGACCTGTTTATCTGAGTTTTCGCCGTAAATTAATGTTTCTTCTGTTTGGTCAGTCGGTTCTCCATAGGCTTGAAGAATATCATCTTTGAATGAGTCATAACCGATACCGCAGATACTGAAATCGCTGCTTGGAACATCATTGTCAATGTATAATCCGTGCAGCTCGTTGTTTGCGGAGAGGTCAGCAAAGCCTATATTCTTTTCTTTGTAGTATAGCTTATATAGTGCTATATCAGTTCCTTCATAAGGGATAGGCTCAGCCGCAGTATAATCATCTGAGAACAAGTCGAATGACGAAGGTAATGAGAGCTTTTCACCGTAAAGGATAACATTATCAAGCATTTTGAGAACAATATCCTGTTTATCAGCAGAAGTTGTCCCGATTATTTCAGATGTAGTATCAATATTGCTGTTATTTGCAGACGGCTTTATATCTTGTCCGCAACCGACCGATAATGCAGCAGTTGCGATAAATATTGTTAGAAAAGATTTTCTCATAAAAAATATTGCCTCGCAGAAATTCGTTATTGATTGCGTGATTTGAGATTGCGGTCTATCTCGCGGTTTGCGTCACGCTTTGCGATGTCAGCACGCTTGTCGTAGAGCTTCTTGCCCTTGCAGAGCCCAACCTGCATTTTTACGCGGGAGTCCTTGAAATAAAGGCTCAGGGGAATGAGGGACAGTCCCTCCTGTTTGAGAGTTCCGTATAGTTTATTGATCTCCCGCTTGTGCATGAGGAGCTTTCTCACTCTCAGCGGGTCGCGGTTGAAGATATTGCCTTTCTCATAAGGAGAGATGTGCATACCGCGGACGAAGAGCTCACCCTTGTCAATAGAGCACCATGAGTCCTTGAGGTTCACGCCGCCCTGACGAATGGATTTTACCTCTGTGCCCACAAGCTCGATACCTGCTTCATAGGATTCGAGTACGAAATAATCGTGTCTGGCTTTGCGGTTTTCGGCAATAGTTTTAGTACCTTTTGAGCGCATTTTATCATCTCCTGTTCATGTAAAAATTATACACTATCGCGGAAAAAAAGTCAACAGCAGAAAAAAGGGCAGTGTGTCGAAAAGATAGGGAGTCCGAATGGACTCCCTGTCTGAAATTATTATTTATTCTGCTCGTACTTTGGCATGAGCTGGAGCTTATGGAGATTAGCCCTGTGAAGACGGTCTATCTTTTCCTTTATCTCTGGCACCGAGCTGAGGTCGTCCTCGCCGCGGATATACTTGTCCAGCATAGCATATGTGAAGCCGAGGTTCTCCTCGTCAGTCTTACCGCAGAGACCGTCGATAGGTACTTTGTGAACCAGCTCTTTGGGAAGTCCCAGAAGCTCGCCCACCTGCAATACCTCGGTCACGGTGAGGTCTGAAAGGGGAGAGAAATCTCCTGCTGCGTCACCGAATTTTGTGGAGTAGCCCACCCAGTCCTCGGAGAGGTTGCAGGTGTTCACTACTCTGCCGTTGTGGCAGGCTGCAACTGCATAGAGAGTGGTCATTCTGATACGTGCGGGAGTATTGACAACAGCCTGATTTGAGGGCTCCATGTGCTTTTTCAGCTCACCCATGAATGCAGAGACCGTATCGCCGATGTTGATAGTGTAGCTCTTTATGCCGAGAGTATCCACCAGCAGGTGACTGTAGGAAATATCAGCCTGCTCGCCCTGTGGCATGAGGACGCCGATAACTCTGTCCTTGCCGAGAGCCTTTGCGCATACCGCAGCAGCTACGGAGCTGTCCTTGCCGCCTGATATACCGATAACTGCGTTTGTCTGAGGAGTTGCTGTTCTCTCAAAGAGGTCGCGTACCCACTCTACTACTTCCTTTGTGACTTTTTCAGCGTCGAAACTGTAGCTCATAATTATCCGCTCCTATTTATTCAACTGTCATCTGAACGACTTTCATGGCGTTCAGAGCGTTTTCGTGGCTTTCGGGAGTAACTCCTGCACAGCATTCGGAGATGACCTTAACGGGTATCTCGGGGTAAGCTGCCTTGATTATCATGGCGTTGGATATAACGCATATATCCGTGCATACGCCGATGAACCAGAACTCCTCTATATCCTTGCCGTCGCCTATTATCTCGGGCAGATTTATAGCTCCGAAGGTAGGCTTTTCCACTATGGTGCATTCCTTGCCGAGAGCCTTTTCCACCTCGGGAACAAGCTTCCAGCCCTCAGAGCCGCGGAGACAGTGGGGTACGGGAAGATTCTTTCCCTCCTGAGTATTCATGTAGTCCTCGGTATGAGTGTCCAGAGTAGCTATGATGCGTCCGTCCTTTTCGGACTTTCGGAATTCATTTATCTTCTTCACAACATTTGCCGTAACAGCGGCAGTCTGAGGATTGCCCAGAACTCCTGTGGTGAAGTCATTCTGCATATCAATAACGATAAGCACTTTCATTGGTTAAGCCTCCTTCGGGATAATATTTTGTTTATGTCGGCAATTGGCTTATGCCATTGCTTTCTTTATAGCTGCAAGGAGCTCGTCGTAGGTCTCGAAAGCAGGGAGCTCAGGGTGATCCTTCTTGATCTGCTCTGTGCTTCTGAACAGGAAGCCTGCCTTGCTTGCCTCGATCATGCCAAGGTCGTTGTAGCTGTCACCGCTTGCGATAGTGTCGTAGCCGATAGACTGGAGAGCCTTGACTGTAGTGAGCTTGGACTTCTCGCAGCGCATCTTGAAGCCTGTTATCTCGCCGTTGTCGGCTACTTCAAGGGAGTTGCAGAATATAGTGGGCCAGCCCAGCTTCTTCATAAGAGGAGCTGCGAACTGAGTGAATGTATCGCTGATGATGATCACCTGACCAAGCTCGCGGAGAGCGTCCAGGAACTCCTTAGCGCCTTCCATGGGCTCTATCTTAGCGATAGTGTCCTGAATTTCTTTAAGTCCGAGACCGTGCTCCTTGAGGACGCCGAGACGCCAGTTCATGAGCTTGTCGTAGTCGGGCTCGTCACGGGTAGTCTTTTTGAGTTCGGGAATGCCGCTTGCTTCAGCAAAAGCGATCCAGATCTCAGGAACGAGAACACCTTCAAGGTCGAGACAGGTAATATACATAATAAATTCCTCCGTAAAATTAAGATATGATTATATTATACTACTTTTGCTGTTATTTGTAAAGTAGTTGTGAGAAGTTGAGAGCTGTTTATTAAGTTGAGAGTTGAGAGGACTTAGTTGAGAGTTAATGTGTTCGCTGCGCTCACATTATTTAAATAATGTCGCCGTAGGCGACACCACAACTTTCAACTCTCCACTCTCAACTCTCAACTAAAAAAGCCACAGCATAAGCTGTGACTTTCAGACGTTATTTGATAGCGCTGATAGCGCTGATACCAAGGAGCGAGCCCACTGTCATGATAGCAGCTGCAAGGAGAACTCCCAGAGTTACTGCAAGAATGCTCTTTTTGAAGTCCAGCTCGAGGATACTTGCTGCAAGAGTGCCTGTCCATGCACCTGTTCCCGGGAGCGGTATACCCACGAAGAGAAGCAGAGCCCAGAACATGCCCTTGCCTGCTTTCTGCTGCAGCTTTTCGCCGCCGCTGTGACCCTTTTTGAGACACCATGAGAAGAATTTGCCGATAACGGGCTTGTCTGCGCCCCATTCAAGTATCTTTCTCGCAAAGAAATAGATAAAGGGAACAGGTATCATATTGCCGACCATACACATGAGTACAACGTAATACCACTTTATACCAAAGCCAACTCCTATCGGGATAGCTCCTCTGAGCTCGATGATCGGCACCATAGATACCAGAAAAGTAATAATGCACTTTTTAAGCATAACAAAAATCGCCTTCCTTAAAACTAATAAAACCTTAATGTCTCATAAACAGTCATGTATGGGAGCTCACTTTATTGCGCTGATAGCGCTTATACCGAGGAGCGAACCCACTGTCATTATAGCAGCTGCAAGAACTATCCCCAGTGTTACTGCGAAAATGCTCTTTTTGAAGTCCAGCTCGAGGATACTTGCCGCCAGAGTGCCTGTCCATGCGCCTGTACCGGGGAGCGGTATACCCACGAAGAGGAGCAGCGCCCAGAACATGCCCCTGCCTGCTTTCTCCTGGAGTTTTTCACCGCCGCTGTGTCCCTTTTTGAGACACCATGTGAAGAACCTGCCGATAACGGGCTTGTCTGCGCCCCATTCCAGTATTTTTCTTGCAAAGAAATATATAAAGGGGACGGGTATCATGTTGCCGATCATACACATGAGCACAACGTAATACCACTTTAACCCGAAGCGGACGCCTACAGGTACAGCTACCCTGAGCTCGGCAATAGGCACCATAGATATAAGAAAAGTGATAAGGTACTTTTTTATCATATTGATACTCACTTTCGAATTTTTTCATACCTAAATATTATCTCATATTTTCAGGAAATAGTCAAGCCTTTTCGGGACTTTTTTATTTTTCTGCGGACAGTTGACGAAATCACGCCTATAGTATATAATATTAAAGGCTGAAAAATATACTTACAAAGGAATGTACAATATGATAACAAGAAAAATAACGGCACTTGCCGCTTCAATAACAATGCTTGCAGGCTTTGCTTCCTGCTCGTCAAAATCCGTTGGAAAGATAGAGGGTGCGGACGGCCCTGCCGCTGAAACTACAACAGCTGCCGAGACAACGACTGCCGAAAGCACTACTACAGGTGCTGCCGAAAAGACTACCGAGGCTAAGGTGACAGGTGCAAAGGGCAATATCTACGACGCCAAGGGAAATCTTCTCGTTTCAACTGCCGAGGACGGCAGCCGCAGAGTTTTTGCGGAAAACTATGCGGTATCCTTTGCAAATATCCTGACTACAATGTCAGAGGGCTACGACACAGCCTTTGAGGATATACTTACAACTCCCTCGGCAAGCGGCGCTCCACAGTCTGTAAAGCTTACGCTTGACGGCGATGTACAGAACGAGATATACGGCTACATGGAAAGCAACAATATGGTGGGTGCTGTGGTAGTGCTCCGTACAGACGGCTCCATAATGGCGCAGGTCAGCTATCCGTCCTATGACCCAAATGCTGTTGCAGACCAGAAATACGACGAGGACCTTGCGTGGGGAGATGTGGGCAACAAGGCGTTCAGCAACTATGAGCCGGGCTCATGCTTCAAGATAATGTCCGAGGTCATCTCCGATAAGAACGGAGTTTATTCCGTTCATGATGACGGCACATGGGATTTCGGAAACGACCACCCTATTGTAAACTGGGATCACGAGACCAACAAGGCGAGCTACCCTATGGAGCGCTCACTCAGCTCGGCATTTATCAACTCCAGCAATATCTTCTTCGCCAAGGCTTTCGATTATATAGGCGAGGACACTGTACTCAGCGACTTAAAGACTATTTTCCACTTCGGTGCAGACGATTCCGATGATATAAAGTGCGATTTCGGAGTTCTCAGCAACAATATCGAGATAGAGGACGTGGACGACCTGCGCAGAAGCGCTTTCGGTCAGTCCAAGGTGCTGACCTGTCCCATATTCCTGTCGGCTCTTGGCAGAGAGGCTGTATTCGGCGATATGGTCACTCCCTTTGTGTTAAAGGACATAGTGGACAGCTCAGACCCAAATACTAAAATAGGTGACGGCTCCAAGGCTTACGACGTTATCGCTTCCATACCTGCGGAGTGCCGCGACAATCTTCTCAATGGCATGAGAGGCGTGGGCTCCGATATCGGAGTATATGCTCCGGGCAACTACAGCTTCTATGCTAAGACAGGTACAGCTGAGGGCTGGCGCGGAGATTACCTCTATATCACAGGCTGCGCAAAGAACAACAGCGACAGCGGCTCCCAGAGCTATGAAAGCTACGATAATTACGGCGAGACAGGCTCATATGTAGTAGTCATGGAGATACAGAACCCTGCTGACCACGGCTTTGAATTCGCATCACAGTCCGCAGGGCTCTACAATGGCATAATGAACATCGTTGCAGGCAGATAACAGTTTATATGCGTCGGAGCTCCCATTTTGCAGCTGCGAAAGGGGAGCTCCTTCTGTCCAAAGAAAAAATATTAATTTTTTTAATATTTTTTAAAACGTATTGACGAATTAAGGAATTAAATGTATAATAATAGTAGGCTTTCCAACGCCGCTGTCCGCGGCGCAAAATCGCACATAATTTTTTAGGACGGTAATCAGAATGATAATCGGGGGAAAAAGACTAATGCCGATGCTCATAGCAGCAGCAGCGGCGCTGTCGTTTCCGTCCTGTTCAGCAGAGGTAGGACAGTTTGAAGTCCGCAATGATACAAGCTCACGCTCGGCAAGGCAAGAAACTACAGATGAGACAGCTGCTACAGAAGAAACAACTGTAACTACAACTACAGAGTTCGTATATAGGGGGAACATATACGATACAAACAACAGGCTTCTGACCTATGGCACCTATGCTAACGAAAACGAGGATCAGAGGCTTTACGGCGAGGACTGCGGATATTCCTTCGGAAATATCATCAGCGAGGCTTCGGCGGGACTTGACAATGCACTGAAAGATCTGCTCTGCACTAAGAACCCCACCCCTGTTAATGACAAGAACAATGTGGGCGAGTCGGTAAAACTTACCATTGACGCAGATAAGCAGATCGAGCTTTGTACATATATGGCAAATATGGGCATGGCAGGCTCGGTAGTGGTACTGAGGACTGACGGCTCTATCATGGCGGAGGCTTCATATCCCACATACGATCCCGAGCTGTATTACTCAGATACCGAGTACAGCAGCAACCTGTACAGCGGGACTCTTTCAAACAAGGCGTTCCAGAACGCTTCACCGGGGTCATGCTTCAAGATAATGTCCGAGGTCATTGCAGATAAGAACGGCATACATACCGTCTATGACGACGGCGAGTGGGTAGACAGCGGCGCTACTATCGTGAACTGGGATCACGATTCGGGTATGTACCCCATACCTGAGAGAACTCTCAGCTCCGCATTTGTGGGCTCAAGCAATATATTCTTCGCAAAGGTCTTCGACACTCTCGGCACTGATAAGGTGCTCGAGGAGCTTGAAAGCTTATTCCATTTCTGCGACCCCATAGACTGCGATTTCGGAACTATCAGCAACAATATCGAGATATACTGCCTTGACGACCTGCGCAGGAGCGCATTCGGTCAGGCTTACGTAAAGACCTGCCCCATATACCTTGCGGCTCTTGGCAGAGAGGCTGTTTTCGGAGATATGGTAAAGCCCTTTGTGGTACAGCAGGTGGTGGATACCAACGAACCCACCAAGGAGTGCGCAAAAGGCAGCTCACCCTATGAGGTCATTGCAAGTATCCCTGCGGAGTACAGACAGAATCTCCTTGACGGCATGAGGGGAGTTGCCAATAATCTGGGTATCTACGTTCCCGATAATTACGAGTTCTTCGCAAAGACAGGAACTGCCGAGACAGGTGCGGGAGATTATCTCTACATTACAGGCTGTCTCAGGAACTTTGCTGACAGATCGGCTGAAAAGCCTGTTTACAGCGACTACAGCAATTATGCTCAGGACGGTTCATACATAATCGTAATGCAGCTCCAGAACCCTGCGGATTTCGGCTTTAATTTTGCCAGCGAAACAGGCGGGCTCTATCAGGGCATAGTAAACATCGTGCTTTCAGCATATTAATGTAATACCAAGCCATAGCGCTGAATGTGCTATGGCTTATTTTATAAAAATGATCGGAGTGATCGGACATGGACATATTCAAGAAAGCGGCTGCGGCAGCAGCTGCTGCCGCAGTATTTTCACTGAGCCTGCCTGTTTATGCGTATGGGGCAGGTGAGGCTCACTACACCGTCACTGCTCCAATAAGTGAGAAAAACGGAGTTCTTACTCTTGCCGACGGTCAGAAGTGGTATAAGGTAAACAGCTTTGAGGACGAAAACGACTACATCATCTGCGTAAAGGGCAGCGACGGCAGACAGATGATACTTACTGCCGCTGATGATAATTACCGTGAGTACATCTGGCATTATTACAGAAGAACAATGGTCACCAGCGTTGCTCCAAGGTATACCACACTGTCCAATTCATATCACCTCACTTACCACGACGGACAGCTCTATACTGTTTCAAACTGGTGGAATGACGGCGACAGCGTCTGGGACTACAGCGGCGGTGCTCTCAGCTATAATGAAAACGGAAATATGCACTACCTCAGATATACTGAGGGCAGCGACGAGCCGTTTTCCTGTACCGATAACATGGGGGAGGCAGCTCAGGTCTGCATCTATGCAAAGAGGGATCAGCTCAGCCGATGCATAAGCAGGCACCCTGCCGCAGAGAGCTATGTACTGGAGGGCAGCGGCTATGCTGCGCCTGTTTTTTCGGTGGAGCTGTCAGATAAGGACATCGTAACGGACAGCGTAAAATGGTTCGTGGACGGAAAGGAGCAGGACTGCGCAAAGCTTACATTCACAGCGGATTCGCTGACTGATAAGCCTGCCGGAGTCCATCGTGTGGGCTGTCTTATAGAGGGGCACGACTCCGAGGGAGTACACTACAGGGAGCGTTCTGCGGACGGGGCTTTTGTTATTGCAAAGGGAGTCATGCCAGATTCGTTTATGTCATTCTCCGATATCCATGAGCAGTATGAGTTCATAGACCGCGCTTTAGAAAAGATAATGGAGCGCACAGGCGGCTATATTCCGTCACTGGTGGTATGTACGGGAGACCTTGCCAACGGTCCCACAGTGGATAAGGATACCATGCTGAGCAGGTACTATCCTCAGATAGTCTCACATCTGGGCGGTCTGGACGCTGTATTTGCCTCGGGAAATCACGACTCGGGAGAAGCGGCTTCAATAATGTCTCTCAGGGCAGGGCTTGGCGCCGACTGCAATACGAGGGGAGCAGGGAGACAGATATTCCGCGGTTTATCCGACGGTGTGAAAAACAAGGGCAGAAACAGCCGCTTTGCAAAGGGCATAATTGTCTACGGACTTAACTTCGAGAGCGCCTTGTACTTCAACAACAATGAGTACACATATTCCTACGACAGAACGCTCGGTGAGCTGGAAAGCTTCCTGAAAAAGACTGCCGAGAGCTATAACGGCGAGCTTGTGGTTATATCCGCTCATTCGGGACTTCATGTTCTCGGGCTCCAGCCACAGTCCGTCAATGCAAATGGCACAAGCATAGGAAAATGGATAGGCGAGAACCAGTATAACATCGACCGCTCCGACGAGATGGCGAAGCTCATAAACAGCTATGCAGAGAAGTATGATATGGACATAATGTACCTCTTCGGTCACGACCATTCCCGTTCCGAGACAGAGTTTATCCTCAGCGACGGAGACGAACTCATAAGCACTAAAAAATACAGCGACGGCACCTACGACAGAGAGACACTCAGCTTTACCTACGGCCATTCGGGCTTCCTGTCCACTACCATAGGCAGTGCCAGTGCCCGTTTCAGCTTCATATACCGTGACGGCGACCATTATTCCTACGATATACTGAACCTTAACGGCGATATTATACGCCGCAGGGAAATAGCGGCAAAAAGCACTTTCACCGAGCCTGCTGTTACCTCTGTATCGACTTCTGCGGCAGCAGCGGCGACAACGACAAAAGCAAAGGTATCCGCTGACAGCCCGAATACAGGTGACAGGTCGGCAGCTGTTTTTGCAGCTGTTCCTGCTGCGGTATTTGTACTGCTTCTGAGCATGAAGAAAAAAGAAAAATGATAAAGAGTCCGTATACGTCGGCTGCGTATGCGGACTTTTTTGTAACCTCTGTGCTCTCTTTCACATAGTATGTAATGTGCGGAGAGCATCTGCACTTGTTCTCCGCGCAGGAAAGGAGGACAGATCAATGAAATTGGATCTTTTTGACGATATGGACGGCTTGATACTCCATGAGCGTGAGAACTCTCTCGGCGCAATGGAAATGAAGCTCAACATTACAAATAAAGCGAACGATACCGTATCACGTTTCCCTGCAAGTACTCCTCTTGCGATGGCGTATGTACCCTTTCAGCAGTGGGGCGAGACCTACGGCGATGACGAGGCTCTGAGCAGGGGCACTATCTTTCCCGAGCTTGACCTGCCGTTTTGGGGAGGAGGGGACAGCAGATGAATGAACAGAGAATGCTTCTGAGCAAGATAAAGAAATACGATTTTACTCTCAAGGAGCTGAACCTTTATCTTGATACCCACCCCAACTGTCGGCAGGCGCTGACTATGTTCCGCAAGTACAGACAGCTCCGCGAGAATGCTGTACAGGAATATGCAAGAAAATACGGTCCGCTCACTCCCGAGCAGGCAGACAACGACGAGCGCTGGACATGGACAGACGATCCGTGGCCGTGGGAAAGGAGATAAATTATGTGGCAGTATGAGAAAAAAGTCTCGTATCCATGTTGTACATATCACATCGGAAACCGTAGTTGATTTGATTAAAATAAAAAAATATCTTTATATATGCTACACTTTTATGTTATAATGTAAATATATATAATGAATACTTTTCAGTGAAAGGAGGAAGCAGATATTGAAGCACAGTGAGTATCAGCAGCTTTTGAAAACTGATAAGAACAAAGCTCAGCGCACCATATTTGATGAGTATCTTAACTACGTTTATACTATTGCATTCAACCGCCTGCGAAGCTGCGGCAGCCGCGAGGATATAGACGAATGTGTAAGTGATATTTTTACTGATGTATTCGGTTCATATGAATCCAAGCAAGCCGCAAATGATGATATAAAGGGCTTTATCGCAACTATTGCCCTGAGAAAGTCGGCGGCGTATTACCATAGATTATGCAGAAACACAAACAGCATTTCATTGGACGATGAAAATACTGCTGCTCTTCCGTCAGATGAAAACATTTCCGAATCTGCCGAAAAAAAAGAAACACAACGAACGCTTATGAAGCTCATAGACAGTCTCGGAGAGCCTGATTCCACCATAATAATACAGAAGTATTACTATGGGCGGAGCTCATTTGAGATCTCAGGATTTGTTTCCCTTTCACCTGCAATGATAAGAGTGCGCAGCAGCAGAGCTCTGAAAAAGCTGCGCAGACTGATTTCAGACAATGACATATCTGTTTGAAGGAGATATTTATGAAAAAGAAATTGGATCTTAATATACTCGAAAATGCCGATATGAAAACTCTTGAAGCCCTCTCATATAAATACAGGGCTGTAGATGATGCAGAGGCTGAAAAGATATTCAGACGTATAACAAATGACACCGAGGACTATTATGAGGAAACTCAGGAGCATAAAGTCGAGGTCTACCACCGTCCCATGTGGAGCAAGGCATGGTCAGCTGCTGCGACGCTGGCAATAGCTGCCGTAACTGTAACAGGCGGTGTGTACTTTAATTCTCAGCTGAATGACCGCGGGACTATCGAAGGAAACAATGCTTCCGATGCAGTATCATACGACGATGAAAACACGTATGCTCCCATAACAATAACAGCTGATTACGATGGACCTATTCTCGGGGTAGAGAACTGGCATCTTGACATAGATAAGCATCTGGAATATGACAATACCTGGTCATACTCATTTATAAACGAAGACACGGGCTTTGAATTTGCTTATTCCGAATGCAGTGAAGGCAAGCCTATCGCTTATCTTGCGGATATTGACAATGACGGAGCTGATGAACTCATATGCAACCGCATACTCGCAGTAGTCGGCGGCAAACCCAACGATCATGCCATCGTATTCAAGCTCAGGGACGGTGTGATCGAGGCAGCAAATTTTTATGATCATTATGAAGCTTTTTCTGACGCACATGATCTTGATATATCCTCCTATGTGGATTTTTCAGATGAGTATTCTCCCGACTTGAACAAGCTGCTGCTTAAAAGCAGATACTTTGACAAGGATTACGAACTGGAACTTGAAGATTATACATTCGGACCTGCATACATGTACCCGATATATGCCAATTTTTATTTCGGCTGTATCTTTGGCATTAAAAACTGGCATATCTACACGGAAAGCCTGTCTTCCGATACAGAGAACACCTACTTTATCAATGAGGACACCAACGAGATATTCGTTGAATATACGGGATACAAGGACAAAACCTCTGCTTTTTTCACCGATCTTGAAGACGACAACAGACTTGAACTGATCTGTAATTATCAGTACGGAGAAGCTCAGGAAAACATGAACAATCATGTGAAGATATACAGGTACAATAACGGAGTTATTGAGTGCGGAGACTTTCTCAGTGATTTTGAGGAATTCGGGAAAGCAAACGGCATCGAGCTCACGAGCCTTGATGATTTCAGCGAGGTATACGATGTTGAAAGCAACAGGATAATCCTGAAAAAGCAGGGCGAAGATACCCCGTATGAACTTGGTATTGAATACTTCAATTTCAAGCCTGTTGTATTAAGAACCACTTCCGAAACAGCCGACGGCACGGCTATGAAATTAAAACGCTTAGACTAAACACAGATAATACGCAATAAACAATATACAACTAATTTCAAAGGAGGTCACGCTTATGTAATACTAAAGCTCAATTCAAAAAACGTTATATCAACTACAGCATTATAATCAGAAAGGACCGATGAAAAATGAAGAAATTTACACGCCATTTGCTAAGCATGACAGCTGCGGCAGTGCTCGGAGGGACCTCGGTAATGAACTGCGGACTCTCGGCTGCACTGGCAGCAGCTGAATATGACGCAGCGAAAGCCGAAAATCTGGTTCCCGTCATAATCAGTCTCAGCGGAGAAGCTGTGCTTGCAGGAGAAGAAGCAGCAGAAATGGGAACAGACTATCTCGATACTGCTGAATCAGACGCAAAGGCAGCAGCCCTCAGCCGTATCAGCAGCGAAGCGGAAGCATCACTGCGTACCCTCTATCCCGACCTTGAGATAGGCTATCGCTATAACGTGCTCACAAACGGCTTTTCCTGTGAGCTTCCCGAGGAGCTTCTGGACGAAGCAAGAGCCTGCCGCTGGGTAGAAGGAGTAACAAAGGTACAGACTGTGAATACTGTAAAGCCCGAGCTCTACACAGCACCCGAGCTCAGCGAGGCTGGATATTTCGGAGAGACTACGGGTTATTTCGGAGAGGGCGAGGTCATTGCAGTTCTGGACACTGAATTTGACATCACTCACAGCATGTTCGCTCCCATTGACGATAAGGAAAACAAGCTCACAAAGGACGATATCATAGCAGTATCAGGCGACCTCAACGTAAAGATAGACCCCGACAAGGCGTATATCAGCAGCAAGCTGCCCTATGTTATCGATTATGCCGATGATACTCCCTATGAATACACTGACCCTCAGGAATATCACGGCACTCACGTTGCAGGCATTGCGGCAGGTGATATGATAAGCGATTCCGACGGCAAGGAGCTCTCGGGCATTGCAAGAGACGCTCAGCTCGTAATGATGAAGGTGTTCAGACAGACTGCCATTGACGAAATGAGCGGTATATATGTGAGCTCCGTCGATACGGACGCTCTTCTTGCAGCTCTGGAGGACGCCGCAAAGCTCAAGGCAGACGTTATCAATCTCAGCTTCGGCGGTGCAGGAGGGAATATTGAAAGCGCTCCGTACAAGGATACTATAGCAGCTCTCAACAATGCAGGCGTCGTGGTAGTTGCAGCAGCAGGCAATGACAGCAACAGCCTTATGGGTCAGGGCGAGCACTGCGATATCAGCACATCAGACCCCGATACCCATACCATAGGCGAACCCGCAGGCTTCAAGGAGGCAATGTGCGTTGCTTCTGCCAATAACTCTGTACGCCGTGATCCATGTTTCCTTATTGAGGGACTTGATGACGAGATACCCTACAACAGCGGCGAAAACATTACACTCAGCGATCATCTCGGCGATGACGTATACGAGTATGTATACTGCGGTCTCGGTGCATTCGAGGATTACGAGGGCAAGGACATACAGGGAAAGATAGCTCTTCTTGACAGAGGTGAAATAAGCTTCTGGGAAAAGGCATTCAATGCTCAGCAGGCAGGAGCCATAGCTATGGTGGTATGCGACAACGTTGAAGAGGATGGTCTTGCAACAATGATGATGGACGGAATGGATTTCCCGTCTGTGTTTATCTCATTGAATGACGGAAACAAGATGAAAGAGGCTGAATCTAAGAAGATACGCTTTGACAGTACATTGAGCCTTATCACTCCCCTTGACGGAGGCGTCAACGAATTCAGCTCATACGGACCTGCGGAGGACCTTACCCTCAAGCCCGATATCACAGGCATCGGCGGTTCAGTTTCATCTGCCGCATACGGCAACCAGATAAAGCAGCTGGAGGGTACCTCAATGGCTTCACCCTATGTTGCAGGCTGTGCTGCTGTATTCGATCAGTATCTCAGGAAAAACGGTCTGGAGCTCACAGGTGCTGAAAAGACAGCTTTCATCAAGAATCTTATGATGAACTCAGCCGTACTTTTCTCAGACGGAGATGTATACGAAAGTCCACGCCGTCAGGGCGCTGGACTTGTGAACATGAAAAACGTGCTCAATGACAGAGTTATCCTTACAGGCAGCAGCGGTCTTGCAAAGGTGGAGCTGAAAGACAAGCTCACTTCTCAGCTCAGCTTCGATATTGATATCAGGAACTTCACCGATGAGGACGTTGAATTCAAGGAGGCAAAGCTGGTACTTACAGCCGAGGACGGCGCCGCAGCAGAGGGCGACGGATCGGGAGAGCTGTCCATCAGCGGCGCAAGCAATATCGGCGTCACAGCTGATCTTTCGTCACTGCTGAAAGCAAAGGCACAGGAGACCCGTACAGTAAACGTCAGCGCACAGCTTTCAGCTGCCGACCTTGAAGCTCACAGCTCCGTATTCCCCAACGGTTTCTTTGTTGAGGGATATATCGTTCTCAGCGGTGCGGAAAACTGCTGCGATATCTCTATCCCTGTTATGGGCTTCTACGGAGACTGGGCACAGGTGCCTATCTTCCACAACGGTACAAAGGACCTTGAACCCTACACATTATATGAGCAGTCAGGCGACGGCACTTTCCCTGCTTCAAGCTCCTTTGCAGCTAATGCCGAAGCTTTATACAACCTTATGGGAAGGCTTCCTGCTGAGGCAGCAGAAGAGATAGCAATGTTCCCACAGGCAATTACTCAGTACTTTGACGATGAATACAATGATACACTTGCACAGTGTAAGGAAGACAGCGTATACCTCTCTCCCGACGGAGACGGAATGGCTGAACAGGTCGAAGTGTTTATGACAACAAGGAGAAATGCATACCTTGCAGGCATAAAGATCTACGACAGCGACAACAATCTGGTGGCAGACTCAGAGGGCGACGAGATGTTCCCTGCATATACTCCTGTGTGCTATGTATCGGAACTGAAACCCGGCGATTATCCTGACGGAAAATACAAGGGCGTAATAACAGGACATATCAGCTATGACGGTGCCGACAAGAACCCTCAGACCTATGAGGTCCCCGTCATAATAGATAAAACAGCACCTACACTTGATATCAAAACCAAGGAAGAAAACGGCAGAAAGCTTCTGGAGATCACCTCCGCCGATGAGAATATGGACGGTATCTACATCATGGGTAAGGGCAACGGCGGAATCGCAGGAGAATACACAGCAGAAAGCCCCAAGCTCACAGAGATGAAAAACATCAATGGTACTTTAAGCTCTGTTTATACCCCCGTTTTAGGCATGCCTGAGGAATTAAGAAATCCCGTAAACTCCGACTCTCTCGTTATCAATGCTGTTATGGGTACCGCAGACGCATATGAGCAGAATATCATTGATTCGTATGACTTCTCCGATATCATTCCCGCATACAAGTATGAGAGCGAGAGCGGAAAAATCACCTTAACATACGATGTGACCGACCTTGACGATTATCTTGTAGCAGCTATGGACAAGGCATTCAATATAACAGAGATAATGTCTGAGGGCAATGATATCACACATCTGAAATCAGGATTATGGTGGTCAAAGAACGGCGGAGAAAACGACGTTTACTACAATTTCCTGAACAGCAATGCAGGCAATATCCATTACCAGAGCGGCGCTCACGAAAAGGACTTCACCTTTGAGCAGAGCGGCGATAACGTTACCATGAATATATCCGACGGAACAGCAACTGAGACCAGAACAGGAAAGATATCCTTTACTGATAAGAAAAACGCTGTTATCACATGGAATGACGGCACTTCCGAAAAGCTGTTCTATGCAGGCTCCGACGGACTGGGCGTTTCCGATTATATCACCACCCCTGAAATGAAAGCTATCGTAACTGAGTACCACAATGCCCACAGCGACAGCAAGGCTGCATCAGCCGAGGCAGCATACGACGAAAACGGAATGGGTATCGTGCGCCTCATGGACAAGAACGGAACCAAGATAGCTGAGTATACAGCTTTTGACAGATTCAGGAATGAGGCAGTTGATCCAAGCGGCAAGCCTGTTAGATTTGAGTATATCAGAGAGGGCGTTTACCGTGTATCACAGGGCTTCGACATAAGTTCAAATCATTATTATGTACTCTACAATGCAGACGGCAAGGCTGTTGTATACTCCGCAGAGAACGGCGTTGAATGGGAATGCACAGCAGAATACGGCAGCGGTGTGATAACCTGCAACAAGGGCAGGGACGATGAAAAGACATTAAATGCCGAATTCAATAAGCTCTCAAAATTCTCAGTGACAATGGCTGACGGAAGCAAGTACAGTCTTACATACGTTCCCGATCAGAATGCAGATGATGTCAAGTTCTACACATTATCTCAGCTCCGCGATATGGCAGCAGACTACTGTGAGCGCATAACAGGCGTTCGTCCCGAGCTTATGTTCGGAACATTTGACAGCAGCAACAGATACAGTATGGAGTTCATGGACGGCCACAGCTTTGCAGCTGACCCACTGGGCGGAAAGTGCTTCGATATGCTCGGAAATGAAATTGATCTTATCTCACTTCCAGAGATAAAGGATCTCTTTACCGCAGGTCTCTGGAGCTGCAGGAGCGGTGACAGCCTGAAGTACTACAGCTCGGACGGCAAGGGCAATATCACTGTTATCAATGCCGAGGACGGTTCAAAGGAGACAATGAAGTATAACTGGATCGGAACACAGGCAGTTGAGCTCACCTCGGGCGATAAGACTGAAACAGTTGTGGCAGCAGCCATCTCCGATACAGAGATAGCACTCACAAGAGCTGACGGTCAGATGGATATGCTCACATATGCAGGCGAAAAGACCTTAGAAAAAACAAAATTCTACAGCGATAAGAAGCTTGCGGATATGGCAGCAGCCGACCGCAGCAAAAAGGCAGGCAAGAAAGTAAAGGTCTCCGAGACAGTAAGCTCCGATGACGGCGCAGTCTCTATCAGATTTGATGACGGTTCGGAATACAAGGTAGACCGATTCTCGGGTAAGGGTACCGACGAAAACGGCAAGGCAGTTGATCTCCCGAAGACAGGAATCATCGATCACAGCTTAGCCGCAGCCGCTGCTTTCATCACCATTGGTGCAGCAGCAGTATTCGCTTCCCGCAGATCACGCAGAAAAGAAGAATGCTGATAACATATACGGAAAAGATGTAAGGGTCTTTGACTCTTACATCTTTTTTTATCAGGCATTTAAGCGGAGCGGATTGACAGTAAGTGTTCTGTATCGTGCTGTTTTTTCGTGGGGATTTCTAAAAAACAGCGGCTTCAAAGCTTGTATTTTTATTTGGGATGTGCTATAATATGCCTGTAGACCGATCGGGGAAAATCTGCTTTTCATATAAGCTGAAAAGCAGTATTATGATCAAGAAAGCATGAAAGGAGTCAGATCATTATGAAAAAAATAATATCTCTCGCAGCAGCTGTTATGACTGCAGCATCAGCCATACCTTACTGCTCTATAGCTGCAGAGGAAATGAATGTAAAAAATATCCCGCACCTTACAAGCTACTATCCTCTTGAACTGGAACAGGAAACAGTACAGTATATCAACGACAGAAACCTTGATATCGACTTCAACTCAGACGGTAAGTTTGATCATCTTGACTGCTATCTCCTTAAACGATATGATGATTATCCCGGTAGTAATGACTTCCTGCCTGAGGATATAAGGGAAAAGATAAAAGCCAATTCCGATCTTGACGGTGACGGAGAGACAGATGCAAAAGAAAAAGGGTGCGTATTCTGTCACTTCCTTCTTTACTGTGATATCGATACTTCGTTTTTTGCCGAGTCAACATATGAAGCATACGACGAAGAGCTTGGGATTCCCCATGGACCAAGCTACAACGGTAATAAATTCGGTATGCAGTTTGTTGACAGTCTGAATGACAGATCAATATTTCTTGGGGTGCATTATCTCTTCCTCGAAAAAATGATAGAGGAGGGAAAGGTGGATCCCGATATAAATAATGACGGAAAGTTTGATATGGCCGATGTTGTGGACTTTACAATAGCTTCCACCTATGAGCCGTATATAGGCGAACAGGACCCTGATACAGGCTTGTGGACGTATAAAAGCCGTCCCGATAAGAAGATAGTTCTTGATGAAGAGATAAAAGCAAGAGCAAAGAAGATAACACTGGAGCAGAGCGATTATAAGTTTATACAGGAGTATGATCCTTCGGCGCTCCTTGACTGTCTGTTCCTGAGAGAACCCGTTCTTCCCGAATATTCGGATAATACATATTATGAAAAATTCTATGAGAATGCACCCTATTACTTAATAGGCGATATGGTCAAGGACTACTGCGAATATATCAAACAGGACAGCAATTTTCAGCCAATGGTGGACGAGCTCACAAAGCAGGAGCAGGAAAAGGAAGAAACTAAAAAGAGATTTTATGATGAAATAGGATCAGGTAAGGCAGCTGCTCCCGACCTTAATTTTGATAATATCATAGACGGAAGAGACCTGTATATAGCCGAGCTTTACCATGGTGACAGAGCGTTCGGAAGAACAGCAGAGGAAAGCAGTCTCACAAAGGAAGAGTATGATTTTATATCCCGGAACTGTGACTACGACCATAACGGCATAAGCGGCGATGACGAAGATTTTAGCCTGATATTGGACTATATCTGCAAGGTGGTCGATGAAAGAACGACAGCAATGGCGACCGACAGTACAGGTGAGTTTATTAAGCCCTATGCAGACGCTCTTTTCTTAAAGGAAATGGATCCTGACGGAAAACCGAATTCATCTTACGACCCATTCCATCTCTATGATGATTCAGGCGAAAAATACGAATTCCCGACTCTGGAAGACCATTATGAAAACTATTTAAGAGGACTTGCCATGAAGATGAAAGTTCGTCCCGATATTGACGGAAACGGAACAGTTGACGAGCTTGACAAAAAGTATGCGGAGTCATATGCAGCTTACCTGGAAACAGGCAAAATGGGAGATACCGAGATACCTGACGATGTAATGGAAAGAATAAAAACTGAATGTGACTTTACAGGTGACGGGAAAAGCGGCCTGCTGTATGATATGCAGGTAGCCGCACTCTATATAGACAGAGTAGTGATGAAAAACGGTGCTCAGAGTGAACCTTTATTACAGCCTCAAGGAAAACGTTCAGGTGATGCAAACTGCGACGATGAACTGAGTATGGCTGATTCGGTAATTATCATGCAGTCTCTTGCAAATCCTGACAGATTTGGAATAAACGGCACAGATGAAAATCATATTACCGAGCAGGGCATTGAAAATGCAGATATTGCAGGCGATAACGACGGTATAACAACTACTGACGCACTTGCCGTACAGCTGATCTTACTCGGACTGGATCAAACAAAATACTGTTAATATGATGCTTTTATCTGAACAGCAGTGTATTCCTGTCGATCGATATTGAATATTGAACGAAAAAAGCCGCGTCGACTGACGCGGCTTTTTTAGGCTTGGCAGCTGATGAATGGCGGCATAAAGCAGGGGGCGCCGAGGACGCCATCCCTTACACTTCGGGCGGATAATATCCGCCCCTACAATTTATATGATCTATTCGTGAAGAGCTTCGACGGACGATGTCCCGCACCGCCCTCAATGTCTCCTGTCTCCTCAACGTAGGGAGCTATCTTGCGCCTGAAATTCGCCATTATCAGCTTCTTGTCCAGTATAGCTTCGTAGACCTGCTGGAGGTCGGTGAGGGTGAACTTCTCGGGAAGCAGTCTGAAAGCGGCATAGGGCTTTTCAAGGCTGCTTCTCAGCTTTAGCAGGGCGTTGACGATTATTTCCGCATGGTCGAATGCAAGGCTGTTTTTAGGGATATCAGCCTCTGCGGACTGGTTATACAGCTCGTTGGGATTGTTCAGCATGACCTCTGAGACGTATTCCTTGCCGTTGTCGTCGGTGAGCACAAGAGTGTATCTGCCGTCGGTCTCTTTCAGCGAGACCTCATACCATTCCGCGTTTTTTTCCGTAGTCGCCTTAGTGTACTCGATGACAGTCCAGTAGCAGCAGGAAATTATCCAGCCGCGTGGGTCTCTGCCCAGTCTTGAAAGGTTGCAGAGCAGGGAAAGGGGAGGGCAGTCCACACCTGTTTTCTCTTTCAGCTTGCGGAATGCAGTTTCTTCAATAGTCTCCTCACGGCAGCAGAATCCGCCGGGGAGCGACAGCATATTGTCAAAGGGGGCTTCTGTACGCCTGATAAGGAGCACGGAAAGCACAGGCTTTGAAAGGTGTCTGTAGCTTTCGCTGCTGCTCCTGCGGACGGTAAATACCACAATATCCGCAGCTACAGAGGGCCTGTCGTATTTGGTTATATCGTAATCCATAGTGACCTCCAGCGATAATATCTGATTAATAATAACACATATAAGCTGCCTGTGTCAATACGGCGAGACAGCGATTTGTGGACTATGTACATAGATGATATCAAAATGATAGTATCTGATTGTGATAAACGGAGAAACGTGCTCAAAGCTATTGACAAATCAAACTGATAATGTTATTATGATAGTAACAAAAGGATATTAATTCGGACGTCTTTTATTTTTGGAGTTTGATAATATCATTTTGATTCTAACAAAAAAGGAGGGAGACACATGGATATATCCGAGATATTGAAATGCAAGTGCTGCAGCGATATCTTTCCTGATGATATGGCACTGGCTCAGCCCATATACATGGCGCTGATGGTGAAGTACCACCCCGATAAGTGCAGCGACCCCCGTGCTCCCGAGGCTTCGGCAGTCATCAACGAGCTGTACGGCAAGCTGAAAAAAGCTCATACCGCTAAGGAAAAGCTTTTCCACAGCGGCAGCCACGCCTACGGAGTAAAATATCTCATGGATATCACGCAGGAGTACGGAGCGGAGTACATCGGCGAGAGGAACGTGTATCTGTTCATCGACGGCAATTCAACCGACTGCTTTTACAATTCCGAAGCGCGGTCAGACCTGTTTTTCAGGGAGTATCTTCCACAGCAGATACTGGCGCAGGCAGAGGTTTTTCTTCCCGTAGTATCGCGCATATTCGATACCGATGAGGGACTGCTCATAGAGACCTGCAAGCGTGCAGGGGAGCTTCCTCTGACAAAGGTGCTGGATTTCTACGGCGGCAAGCTGGACGACCGACACGCTGCATGGATAATATCACGTCTGCTTGGGATATGCTGCTACGCGGAGCTGAAAGGGATAGTCTGGAATTGTCTCGCAGAGGAAAATCTCCTCATTGACCCTGAGCAGCATACTCTGAGAGTTGGGGGCGGCTGGTGGTTCGCCGCAAGAGAGGGAAACAAGATGACAGGAGTTCAGTCAACCGTGTACAATTCTCTCTCCGCGGATTCCATGACCGACGGTATAGCTCGTCACATCACCGACCTTGAAAGTGTAAAGGCGCTTGCAAGGAGGATACTGACCGATGAAGCTCCGTCTGCCATAAGGGATTATGCCGAGAGCATATGCAGCACCTCGGCTTCCGAGGAGATGGAAAAGTGGGAAGAAGCTATAATCAAGGGCTACGGTGAAAGAAGATTCACACATATGAACGTCAGACTGCCTGATATTGCAGGCTGAAAATAAAACTTACAGGAGGTACATTTATGGGATACGGTGCATGGAGCTCAGCAGACTGGAAAAAATATTCATCTGCCAAGATCACAGGAAAAAAGGTTAACGATATCTACAGCGCAACAAAGATCGATCCGAAGTACGATCCGCGCCTGATAAAGGTGAGAGAAAGCTTCGATTCGGCAGACCACCCTGTAACAACTCCTATCATTATAGGACTTGACGTTACAGGCTCAATGAGCGACCTGCTCAATGTTACTGCCCAGAAGCTTGGCGAAATGGTCAAGGATATACTTGAACGTCAGCCCGTAGAGGGTCCCCAGATAATGTTCTGCGCAGTGGGCGATTCAAGATGCGACCGTTCACCGCTGCAGGCTACACAGTTCGAGTCCGATATACGCATAGCGAGCCAGCTCACAGACCTGTGGTTTGAAAAGGGCGGCGGCGGAAATGGCTTCGAGAGCTATCCGCTGGTATGGTATTTCGCGGCTAACAAGACAAAGACAGACGCATGGGAAAAGCGTAAGCAAAAGGGCGTTATCTTCACTCTCGGCGATGACGGCTACCCCGAAAAGCTTCTGAAGCAGGAGATAGAAAAGGTATTCGGCGACAACGTGAGAGAGGATATCGACACAGCTGCACTTCTTGCGCAGGTGAGCAGAAAGTACGACGTCTTCCACCTCATGGTAATGGACAGACGCAGCGAACAGGTGGTAAAGCTGCCTAAATGGCGCAGGCTCATGGGCGAAAGAGCCATAGCGGTAACAGACGTTAACGCTATCCCCGAGATAATGGTATCCCTACTTGAAAGCGTCGCAGGACGTGATAAAGAGGACATAATCAACTCATGGGACGGCGATACACAGCTTGCTGTAAGGAACGCTCTCAGCGGACTTCCTGCACGGAAAAGGGGAGTACTCAGCGGAATAATAAGATTCTGAGGTGATAATATGAAAAAAGCATATGCGGTCATAGGAGCGAATTTTGGCGACGAGGGCAAGGGTCTCATGACGGACTATTACTGCCGACTCAGCCATAACGTCATAAATATCCGCAGCAACGGCGGCGCTCAGGCAGGTCATACCGTATGTACTGCCGATGGCAAAAGGCACGTTTTCTCACATATAGGTTCGGGCGGCTTTGCAGGCGCGGACACATATCTTTCCGAATATTTTATCCTTAACCCTATGCTTTTTTCAAAGGAGGCTGCTGTTCTCGGAAAGGATATGGGGAATATCTTCATTGACAGCCGCTGCATAGTGACGCTCCCCTGCGATATGCTCCTTAATCAGTTTGTGGAGACGATGCGGGGCAAGAGCCGTCACGGCAGCTGCGGAGTGGGGATATTCGAGACCATAGTGCGAAACCGTGACAGCAGATATACACTCAGATACGGGGATATGCTGAAAGCAGACAGAAAAATACTGGCTGCGCGGATAAACTCCATTAACATGGAATACTGTCCAAAGAGAGCCGATGACTTCGGCATCACAGGCAGAGCCAAAGATGATCTTATGGATATACTGGGCAGTGAGCTGCTCACGGAAAACTATCTTGACGACCTTTACGCTATGGCAGCACAGTGCCGCGAAGCAGACGAGCAGGTCATCGAGCAGTACGATACGGCAGTATTCGAGGGCGCACAGGGACTAATGCTGGATCAGTACAGGGAGGACTACTTTCCTCATCTTACGCCCTCAAGCACAGGCATGAAGAATATCCGCGCCATACTGGACAGACTTGAAAAGCGTGACACAGAGGTGTGCTACGTGACAAGGTCTTTCTTCACAAGACACGGCGCAGGCAGGTTCGATACGGAATCAAAGGACATCGCAAAGCAGTTCGGGCTGTACGACAAGACTAATGCTCCAAATGAGTTTCAAGGGAATTTCAGGTATGGCTGGTTCGACCTTCCCGAATTCATGGCTTCACTGGCACTGGACAGGAAGCACATGGCAGAGGGTGAAAGGCTGTCCATAGCGGTAACTCATCTTGATATGACGGAGGATACGATAATATGTCCTACAGGCAGGCTCATGCCCGAGGATATAGCCTATATGGCGATCGCAGACAAGCTCTACAAGGTCAGCGGTGAGACAGCGGACGATGTAGTATGTCAGGAAGTTATGGAAAAGGCACTGTCAAGGCGCTGATGCAAACAGCCTCGGGGATATCCCCGAGGCTTGCTTTATGTGTATGTTTTTCAGTCCACAATTACCTCCATGGACTTCATATGACTGATATCATGCCCTGTGTATGCTATCTGCATGAGGGCATATGTTATATCAGCTGACAGCCTTTCTTCTTCCTCCATGGTATGCTTGGGAATATGACAGGTTATTGCTGCACCGCTGTATTTTGTCCGCAGAACAGCTATGAGTTCGGTTTCGGTCTCTGTCTCGGAAATAACATCGTATCCCGAACGCTCCCACAGAGAAAGCCCACCGCGTTTTTTAGCCATATTATCATCTCCTTTACATAAACGTATGCAGTATCGCTTGTACAGCTTGACAGTAAATTTTTCGGGCTTTTTATACTATAATGTAAGGGACTATATTTACTGACAGGGCGTGATGAAATGAAAGAATACTGCATTTATCTGCGAAAGTCGAGAGCTGATGCCGAGGCAGAAGCACGGGGCGAGGGAGAGACACTGAGCCGCCACAGGAATATGCTAATGGAGCTTGCCAAGAAGCAGGAACTGAATATTGTTAGAATTTACAAGGAGATAGTCAGCGGTGACAGTATTGCTGTCCGTCCGCAGATGCAGGCTCTTCTTGCTGACGTTACAGATAAAAAATACGCAGGAGTGCTTGTTGTGGAGATAGAGCGGCTTGCCCGCGGAGATACCATAGATCAGGGCGTAGTCGCGCAGGCTTTTCGGGATTCCTCAACAAAGATAATCACTCCGACCAAGACATACGACCCCGATAATGAATTCGATGAGGAATACTTCGAGTTCTCACTGTTTATGAGCCGCAGGGAGTACAAAACCATAAAGCGGCGTATGCAGGCAGGTAGGCTTGCTTCCGTCAGGGAGGGCAACTATATAGGCACGACCGCTCCATACGGTTATCGGAAGATAAATCCGGAGCCTAAAGTGCATACCCTTGAGATATTTCCCAAAGAAGCGGAGACAGTGCGGCTCATATATAGCATGTACCTTGACGGTCACGGTGCAAAATTCATTGCCAGTGAGCTGAACCGAATGGGCATCAGTCCTCGGAAAAGCCCATACTGGGAGCCGCCCAGCATTAAGAAGATACTTGCTAATCCTGTTTACTGCGGAAAGGTGGGCTGGAAAACCAAGTCAAACGGCGATACGCTTTACAAGGGACTTCACGCGCCCATAATCAGTGAAGAGATATTTGAGTCGGTGCAGAATAAGAAAAAGACCGCTCCTGCTGCTCAGCTCCATACAAACCATGTGCTGCGGAACTATTACAATCACATTTTGTATTGCAGGAACTGCGGACATCAGTTAAAACGAAGATACATCGCTAACAGCGGACATGAGCATATGCTGTGCGTGTACAGAGAGTGCCACGGAAAGACTGTCAGCTCTGATACAGAAGCTGTTGACGAAGCTGTAATGGCGGCTTTGCGCTATAGGCTGAACAGCTTCAAAAGACTGAAATGGAATGGCAGCACCGATGAAAGGGAACAGCCTGACAAAAAGGCGCTGATTGCGGCAGAGCTTGAAAGATCGAAGCATCAGCTGTCAAGGCTCTATGACTTGCTGGAGCAGGAGGTATATGATATAAATACTTTTATTGAGCGTTCAGGGATAGTAAACGAGAGGATAAGCGCCCTTGAAGCTTCCATAAAGGAGCTCGAAAAGGAAGAGAAAACACCGCAGCTGTCAATTGATGAAGCAGCAGTAAGACTTCAATATATTATCGATAAATTCAGGAGCTCTGACGCTGTTGAGAAAAACAGGCTGCTCCATGCAGCCGTCAGGAAGATATGGTACACCAAAACTCAAAGAATGAGCAGAAGCAAATCCGATTCGGACCTTTCGCTGAGTGTGGAGTTCTTATAGTGGTTATGTACAACATGGATATGCCAATAAATTACAGTACCCTGTAAAGATAAAAACGCCCAATGCCAAGCTTGCCAAGGTCATAATTTCGCAGCTCGGAGGTCCTGACGGAGAGCTTGCGGCGTCTCTGCGCTATCTTAACCAGAGATACGCCATGCCATACGGCGAGGTAAAGGGACTTCTTACTGACATTGGAACTGAAGAACTAGCTCACTTCGAGATGATCTCAGCCATACTTTACCAGCTAACAAAAGATCTTTCTATTGAGGAGATAAAGGCAAGCGGCTTTGACACTTATTTTGTCGACCACACCACAGGCATCTATCCTGTGGCAGCTTCGGGAACACCGTTTACTGCGGCCTATTTCCAGTCCAAGGGCGACATTATAACCGATCTCTCCGAGGATATGGCAGCCGAGCAAAAAGCCCGCACCACCTATGACAATATACTCAGACTTGCCGATGACCCCGATGTACGTGATCCCATACGCTTCCTGCGTGAGCGCGAGATAGTTCATTACCAGCGGTTTGGTGAACCGCATCGTACAAGGTAGCACAAAACTGAGCTGCCGAACAAAATATTTAACATGTGAATATCCCTATTTAACGTGATTCAGTGGACAAGTCTGCTGAAATTTTAGGCGCATTAATTATTAATGTTAACTAACTTCTGATTGGCTCTATTGAATAAAAATCATTAGATGAAACTGTACTCATTCACAACGACTTTCAACACTTGCGTGAAGAACGATTGTTTCGTTCAGCTAATATTAGCTAAAAGTAGGTATGATAAACTACAGAATACAAAAAAATCGAGCACTACATATCACCACAAATAATTAAGCGGATAAGCATCTTTACAGCAGCTTATCCGCTTTTAAAACTTACTTATCAGCAGGGAGCGAATCCAGTTTACCAAGGAGGTAAAGCTGAATAGTTGCAGCGTCGTTCATAGTGATACCGTCGCCGCGCATGAATACATCACCGTTTTTAAGACCCTGATCGGTAATATGACTTTCGTGAGTACCTGTAATACCGTATTTATTTGGATTTGCAAAAGCCTGCATAATGAGGACTGCGTCTGAAAGGTCGACTGCCGTGTCGCAGTTTGAATCGCCAAATGTAACATCGGGACTCGCAGACGGAGCAGGAGCAGGTGAGGGCCCCAGCGATTCAAAAGCAAGACCCTTTTCGGAAGCATAAGCCTGTGCTGTGGAGTTGTCATATCCGCGGACCTTGCAATTGATTCCGCAATCTTTGTTTATATCGCATTTCGCACCGAGTATGGTAACGGTCTTGCAGCCGCTGCCGCTGAATGATGAAGCAGCAATGCTTTTTACTGTTTCGGGAACAGTAACAGCAGATACCATCATTCTGTCTTTGAAAGCATTGGCGAGGACTGCTGTAACAGGCACGCCGTTTTTTTCATTGGGGATATTGACCTCTCCCCAGAAGAATCTCTCACACTTTTCAAACTCTGCGTGATCACTGTATATCCTGTATGTAAAGCTTCCGTCCTTGACGGTAGTGAATGTTTCGGGAGCAGGTGGATTTACAGCAGTAGTTGGTTTTGACGAGGTCGTAGTTTTAGAAGTGGTTGAAGTTTTTGTTGCAGTGGTTGTTTTCTTAGCAGTGGAAGTTGTAGTTGCCTTTGTGGTAGTAGTAGTAGTAGTAGTAGTAGTAGTTGTTGTTGTTGTTGTTGTTGTTGTTGGCTTCGGTACATTTCCAAGACTGTTGAAGTTATATCCGCTTTTCTTTGCGAAGCTTTCGGCAGTTGAGCCGCTGTAGCCGCGGATAACACCGCTGTAGCTCGTAGCGCCGCCGTGGCTGTCTGCAACTGTATTTGAGATAGTATCCTTTATGCCGCCGAAATAGCAGTCGGGATTATATACTGTTACGGAACGGAGCTGAGAGCATTTTCTGAAAGCGTCCATTCCAATTGTAGCTACACTTGAAGGAAGCTCCACAGACCCTAATGATGGGCAGGTGTCGAATGCGCCTCTTTCAACTATAGTGACCGTGTCTGGGATAGAAACGGAGCTTAGTGACGGGCAGTCTGCAAAAGCTGCTGCACCGATAGATGTAATGCCCTTTTCAATGACTACAGTCCTTATCTGAGACTTTTGACTTGACCATGGGGTATCGTCTGCCATTTCCCATGAGTTCATTGGACCGCTGCCTTTTACTGTGAATGTGCCGTTGGATAATGACCATGTTGCGCTGGGACCGCAGTAAGATGCGGAATCAGTCTGAGTCGAAGCCGAAATGCTTACTTCAGGTGACAGGCTTGCTGCTGTACCCGAAATTGCCGAAAAAGTTGAGAAACAAAGCGTGAACGAAATAACAGCCGATATTATTCTCTTCATTTTCAATATACCCTCCCGTAAGAGCTTTACGTTCTCTTGCAGTTTTATTATAACATTTAGTACTTAAAATTCAAGTACCGTGAATGAATTTCAGTGTAAAAGCTAATTTCAGCTTCTTCTCACTGTATATTTTGTACAATCAGCAGAAACATATAATGTGCATAACGACGTCTATTGTTATTGAATCGTGAATTGATAAATAAGAAATTCTAAATCATGGTTAAATGAAATTATTTAACTGCGGGAGAAGTGCAATATTTTATGTATCAGGCACAAAATGTAATGTAAAAACATAAAAATAAATGCCATAGAATGGCTATTTGTATCAGATTAATTTATAAGCCTATATGCTTATGATATGGATAGAAATATTTTTAAGATTTAAAGCCTGAAATGGTAAATTAGCGCACAATATATCAGCTTCTGTTCATAGATAATTTACAATCTCTGCTTGGAGACTTTTGACTTGTGTCTGCTTTATGAATAAACAATAACTAAAATGTAAAGAAGCAGCTCTGAGCTCCGAAGCGCTATTTAAGAATAAGTTTTATCATATTATTTCTGACTTAATATTTTAGAAACGAGTAATTCAAAAACTAAATTATACTACTTGTAAATCTTAATATGCTATATACAAAGTATAATGCCCGTATATTCGGTAAATATTTCATGTGTGAATTATTTAATGTGTCGGAAGAGAAAATTAGATAAATTTCACAAAATTTCGATATGGTTCTTGTAATCTTGACCATTTTATGATATAATCACATACATAGTTTAGATTATTCCATTGTATAAATCAACTACTTAAATTACAAATTGTATAAAGAAGATCGAATTTTACTAAATATATAAATATTATACAACAAATATATGAATATTCGGAACAAATATATTTAATACCAAAGTATCATGAAGAGGGAAGGGACCTTTAAAAAAATGAACGAAAGCTACTCTATTAAGGACATTATATCTTTGCTTTTAAGTAAAATCTGGCTTTTGATAATCGTAACAATAATCGGTGGAGCAGCCGCTTTTTGTTTTTCTAAGTTTGTTTTGCCGCTGAAATATTCATCACATATTTCGATGTACGTTCAGAGCTATACAGGTATTTCCGAAAATGCAAATCAGCAGAATAACATTAGTAATTCTAAACAGCTTGTCAATACATATATGCAGGTCCTGAAAGATGATGCAGTAATGAATGCTGTTGGTGATAAATTAAAAGAACAGTTTGATGAATATACTTTAAATTCAACTTTTGGTCTTGTTGATGGCAAGATAAGTCCTTCATCAATTAGAAATAGTCTTTCGATCACCTCTGTTACCGATACATCTGCTATCACAGTTGTTTCCACAACTAAAAACGCTGAGGTATCCGCAGCAGTCTGCAATGACCTTAAGGAAGTTGCTCCCGATTATGTTGAGGAAGCAGTAGGCGTAGGTCAGATCAATACAATTGATACAGCTAAGGTTTACAAAACACCTGTAGCTCCTAATATGAAAAAGAATGCTGCACTTGGTGCATTAGGAGCTCTTGCTTTTGCTTGTATGATAATCTTCCTTATTGATTTCTTTGATAACACTGTCAAGGACACAGATGCTGTCGGTAAGGAATTTAAGAAGCCTATAATTGGCGAGATCGCTTCATTTGGAATTGACAAGAAAAAGAAGAACAACAGTGACAGTGATGATCACGTTAAGCTTACAGATAAGGATGTTCCTTTCAATGTAGTTGAGAGCTACAAGTCAATTCGTACAAATGTGACCTTCGCACTTTCAACAGTAGAGAAGAAGGTATTTGCAGTATCTTCTCCGAATCCAGGTGAGGGAAAGTCAACAACATCTGCCAATATCGCAATTGCTCTTGCGCAGGGCGGCAATAAGGTATTGCTTATAGACGCTGATATGCGTAAGGCTGTTCAGCATAAGATATTTGGTCTTAAAAACAAAAAGGGACTTTCTTCGGCTATCAGTAAAATGGCTAAGCTTGAAGAGTGCGTTCAGAAAAATGTCATGAACAACCTTGACGTAATGACCGCAGGTCCTGTACCGCCTAACCCATCAGAGCTTCTCGCTTCCGAGAACATGGGCGCTATCCTTGAAGAACTCGGCAAGGAGTACTCAATGATACTCATTGATACACCTCCTGTAAACGTCGTTACAGACGGTATGGAGCTTGCTAAGTACATCTCGGGTATCATTGTTGTTCTCAGATACGGTAAAACTACTACCGAGGACGTTGAGGACGCTATCAAGAAGATAGAGTTCGCCAAGATGAATATGCTTGGCTTCATTATGAATGACGTCAAGACAAAGAGAAGCGGGTACTACAGTAAATACAAGTACAAGGACAAGTATTACTACAAGTCGGGCTACGGTTATGGCTATTACGGCGCAAAGCCTGAGACAAGTGAAGAAGAAACAGCAGAGGAAGTAAAGGAAGAGCCTGCTAAGAAGGAGACTCCAAAAAAGGAGACTCCCAAGAATCAGTCACAAAACAAGTCTAACAAAAATAATAAGAACAACAAAGGCAAAAGGAAAGGCAAGAAATGAGAACTGAGTATCATTGCCATATACTTCCCGGTATTGACGACGGCGCCAAGGACGTTGAAATGTCTCTTGCGATGATAGAAATGATGAAGACGCAGGGCGTTGAACGTATAGTTGCTACCTCGCATTTTTACGCTCACCGTGAAAAGTCTGTGGCTGAATTCATGAAAAAAAGGCAGGCTGCCTTTGAAAAAATAAAGGACAAGTCGCCTATCAAGAATATCTATCTTGGAGCAGAGGTCGCCATTGAACATGGTATTTCCGAGCTCAAGGATATAGAAAAGCTTGCTATCGAAGGTACACGACTGATACTTCTGGAGCTGCCGTACAGGGCATATTCAAAGTGGATGTCGGAGGAGATATACAACATCGGCGCAGAGTTCAAGCTTAAAGCAATGCTTGCTCATGTTCACCGTTACCTTGAGTATTACAGTAAGGACGAATTGGAGGGGATACTTTCCACAAAGTCCGTGATGCAGATAAATAACGAAGCTTTTTCAAGCTGGAAAGAAAAAAAGCTGGTCAAGCGTGTGATAGCTGATGAAAAGAGATTTGCTTTCGGCAGCGACGCGCATAATATAAATGACCGCAAGCCTAATTGGGACTTGCTTCAAAAGAAAGCGAAACCTGATGTCATTGCTTTATCTGATGGTATACTTGACAGATATATGCTTTGATGAGCAGGGAAGCATTAAATGGTGTGTAGATACTGATATGAGATAACAGTTATTAAACTGAAAGGATATGAGAGCAATGCAGAAAGAAGATATGCAGCAGTAGCTGAGACAAAAAAATTTCTTTTAGCCTTTGGTGCTAAATCTCAAAAAGTATATTTGATTTTACTTTTTATGAACTATATTTTTAGTTAGGGGGAAAATACAATGGATTTAACTTATGTAAACAATGATGAAAAATCAGTAAAGTTTTCTATTGGTAGCAGAAAAAAAAAATAGTTCAGCTTTTTCAGCAAGTTATGTTCGCAAACCTTTTTACGGAGCAGTTAAGCGTTGTCTGGATATATTATGTTCTCTGATCGCGCTGGTGCTGCTGTCTCCGCTGATGCTGATAACTGCGATAGCGATATTCATCGACGATCCGGGTCCGATACTGTTCAGACAGATACGTATCGGCAAGGATAATAAACCTTTCAAGATACTGAAATTCAGATCTATGAAGAGAAATGCAGAAAAAGTAAAAGCTTCACTTATGAAGCAAAATCAGGATAAGGGTGCAAACTTCAAGATGGACCATGATCCGAGAGTAACAAGGATAGGCAGAATAATTCGTGCGACTTCTATCGACGAGCTGCCTCAGCTGATAAATATCCTTAAAGGTGATATGGCAGTCATTGGTCCGCGTCCTTTCATTGAGGAAGAGCAGAAGCGCTTACCCAGTGACAGGCTTCTCGTTAAGCCGGGGCTTTCATGTTACTGGCAGATCAGCGGGAAAAACAGTTTACCTTTACCTGAGCAGATCAAATTAGATCGTAGATACATAGAAGAGCGTTCAATTATCGTTGATACTAAGATCGTCTTTTTGACGTTCACTAAAGTATTAAGCGGTAAAAATGAATGATGAAATTTGCGATGATAACTTGTTGCAAAATAATGAATAATGCGTCTGCCCTTAAGGTTATTTTTACAGTGGTACGGCGTTCAGAGTGATTCTGAATGCCTGTGTGAATACCATTAAGGGCGGGCGTTTGTTTTTATTCCGTAACAAAGACTACGGTCGGCGGAGATATAGACCTATAAAATTAAAGATGGACTGGAAACGACGTAAAATAGACGTTTTTGAGAGTGCTTTTGTTACATAGTTGAGATATGTACAGTTTTTCAATGTGTAAAAATAATAGATAGGTATAGAACGAGAACAGGTGTTCTTGATTGTTAATGTTATAGAATAGATAGCTTCTGCATAAGGCAGAGGCTGTTTATTGTTAAGGTGATATGAAAGTTCGAATACTATAGTTTTGACTATAATGATGGTTGTATGGAATACGAATGAGTAATGCAAATACCAAAAGGTAGGAGTGACTTGAGTGTCAAAGATTATTCTGCATGTTGTTGAAGCCCACGGAGGGGTAGAAAGATACTTGGTTACACTACTGACCAAGATGAAGAAATATCCAGAGTTTGAACATATTCTTGTATGTTCGGATTCTCTTGATTTGAATAAGTTCAAAAACATTGTGAGAGATATTGCAGTTATTCATACGATGCATAATGCGATTAATCTGAGTAATGATTTCAAAAGCGTTTTAGCTGTACGAAAACAAATTAAGAAGTTCAAGCCAGATGTGGTTTACTGTCATAGTTCTAAAGCAGGCGCAATTGGACGAGTTGCTGATATTGGCTTAAAGAACAAGCTTATCTATAATCCACATGGTTGGGCGTTCAACATTAAAGGTGCAAGCAGGAAGAAATTATTCATCTATGAGATGATTGAGAAAATTCTTGTTCCTATGACAGACAAGATTATTTGTATATCTGAGTATGAGAAAAAGAGTGCTTTAGAGCATAAGATCTGTAAAGCTAAAAAAATGGTGGTTATTAATAATGGCATTGATTTAGATGAGTACAAGGACTTAAAACCTAAGAATAGAAATGAGTTGGATATTCCGAAAGAGGCATTTGTAGTTGGTATGATTGGACGTATCACGCTTCAAAAAGCACCGGATGTGTTTGTTAAGATGGCTGAAATAGTAAAAAAACGGATTCCTGAAGCTTTTTTTATTATTGTTGGTGATGATATAGGTGAAGACAATCATAGGCAAGAAATAGAAAAGCTAGTTGAGGAATTGGGACTGTCTAAATCTTTTCTTATTACAGGATGGGTTGATAATCCACTTGATTATGCTGGATGTCTTGACGTTGCGACTTTACTTAGTAGATGGGAGGGTTTTGGATTAGTGCTTCCTGAGTATATGCTTTTGGGTAAACCAATTGTCGCAAGCAGAGCTGATGCGATTCCGTATGTAGTTGGTGATGCTGGACTTTTAGTAGATATTGATAATTATAAATCAGCCGCAGAGTCAGTAATACGTCTGTATAAAGATAATGAATTAAAAAGTCGTGTTATAGAAAAAGGAAAGCAACGTTTAAAGCTATTTGATGTAAATAGAACAGTAACAGAAAGTGTTAAAGTTTTTTGAGATAGGGTGGTTGTGTGCCGAAAATTGGAATATTAACGTGGCTTCATAATGGTAATTATGGGACGGTACTTCAGGCATATGCTTTGCAACGTTTCTTGAGAAATATGGGATATAACGTGCAAAACATTAATTTTAATGCAAGTACAAAACAAAAAATTAAAAATCTTATAGTACGTAAGAATTCTCCAAAACTGTTTATGGAAAAAATGGAAAACTATTTGACGGAAAAGAAAGCGGATAAGGAAAAACTGTTCCAGAAAAAGAAAAGGTTTTCGAATTTCCTGAATGAGAATTTTAATCTTACAGCACAAATTGATTCTTATATAAAGTTAACTGAGTATTCTGAAACGTTTGATATATACATTTGTGGAAGTGATCAGATTTGGTCTCCTGCGTTGCTAAACACCCCATATTATTTTGATTTTGTATCTTCTAAGAAAAGAAAAATTGCCTATTCATGCAGTTTTGGCGTTAGTAGAGTACCAGTAAACAAAAAAAAGATAATAGCAGAATTACTACAAGACTTTGATTATATTTCTGTAAGAGAGAATTCTGGTAAGAAAATAGTTAAGGAACTAATTCGAAAAGAAGTTCCGGTAATGGTTGACCCGGTTTTCCTTTTAAACACTAATGAGTGGGATGAAATAGCATCTGAAAGATTGGTCGATGGGGAGTATGTGTTTGCTTATTTTCTAACATATAATAAGGAGTATTTCGACTTTGCTCAGCAAGTATCAAAAATGCTTGGCGTAAAATTAGTAGTTGTTCCAGTAACAAAAGAAGAATATCAAATACAAGGAGATATTATTCAAGATGTGGGACCAGCACAATGGATTAGCTTAATTAAATACTCTAAAATGGTATTAACTGATTCGTTTCACGGCAGTGTGTTTTCTTTATTATATCAAAAGAAATTTTTAGTATTTAAACGTTTCAATGATAAAGACAAAAACTCTCAAAACTCGAGAATATATACATTGATCAAACAATATGGGTTGCAAAAGCATTTAGTCGATGAACGATTATTGAGTGATTTTGATTTTGAGAATTTAAGTACAAACAAGAACGATCTTATAAAAAAGAATAGTTCAGTCTCGAAGAAATGGATAGTCACATGTATTCAAGGTGAGTGTAATGAATAATAGTATTAGCGGTGTCTTAGAATCAAACTGTTGTGGGTGTGGTGCTTGTTACCAAAAATGTCCAAAGCGTTGTATTGCAATGGTAAGAAATCAAAGAGGCTTTTTATTACCAAGTGTTGATAAGCAATTATGTATAAATTGCGGAATGTGTTGCAATGTTTGCCCTGAGATTAATGATGTTGAAAAAAATAGTATTAAAAAGTGCTTTATTGCTAAAGCTAAAGATGAGGGGACTGTTTTACAAAGCACATCAGGCGGAGTATTTTCACTGTTAGCGAATAAAACCATTCGAAGTGGTGGAGTGGTATATGGATGCGCTTGGGATAGAGAGTTATTGACACATCATGTTAGAATTGAATCTGAAAATAAAATAGGTTATCTGAGACAGTCAAAATATGTTCAGTCAAATACAGAGCACACGTTTTATGAAGTGAAAAAAGACTTGGCAGATGGCAGAAGAGTATTGTATAGTGGGACAGCATGTCAGCTTGCGGGGATAAAAATGTTTATCGGAAATGATGATGGACTCATTTTGGTAGAATTAGCTTGTCATGGAGTGCCTTCTCCTGGCCTTTTTCAAGAGTATATTAAATGGATAGAGAGTAAAAAAAAGAAGAAAGTTAAAGAGTATTCTTTTAGAAATCGATATAAGCATAAAAAAGGAGAGCATTATCAATTAAGAATAAAATATGAAGATGGAACTGATGAGTATAGGTATTCCAAATTGGATCCTTATTATTCAGCTTTCTTATCTGGAAAGTCATTAAGAGAAACATGTTACAATTGTAAATACAAAGCAAATAAGCGTATAGGTGATCTTCTTTTGGCTGACTTTTGGGGGTGGGAAAAAGAACATTCTAAATTCCATGGGGAGCGAGGTGCTTCTGCTGTTATTTGCGCTTCCGAAAAAGGAACACAATTTTTAGAAGAGATTAAAGGAGATCTTGATATTCAAAAGAGTACTTGGGAAAAGATTATTGCTCATAATGTCAGTTTGATAACTAGTGTAAGTAGAAAGCAGCAGATTAAGAGTTTTGTGATTGAAGAATTAATTCCTAAGGTTACAATAAAAGATATTGCTAGCATATACATGCCAGAGAGGATTAAATACTTCATAAAAAAGATATAAGAATGGAGATTGAGATGAAAGATGTAATCATTATAACGCCAGGGGGCCTTCCTGTTCCTTCTGTAAAAGGTGGTGCAGTGCAAAATTTGATTGAGCATATCATAAAACAAAATCAGATCAAAAATAAAATTCATCTAAGTATCATTTGCCCATATGATGTGGATGCAGTTTCAAAGGCGAATCTTGAGTATAAAAATAATGATTTTATTTGGATAAAGATACCTAAGATAATATCTTTAATCGATAATATGATATATAATATTATAAAGAGGTTGTTTAAAGAGACAAAAGCAATTTCCTTTAGAAATAACATGAAAATATTGTACTATGCATTTCAAACAGGGAAACATATTAAAAATAAAAAGTATGATTGTGTTGTTGTTGAAAACAATGTTAGACTGTTTTGGGGGATTAAACTATTTGGTAATAAAAAAAGATATGATGGAAGAGTATTTTTCCATTTACATAATATTCCTCGTACTGCTGGAGGATGTAAAGCGGAAATTCAAAGTTGTAAGCGAATTTTATGTGTAAGTGAGTTTGTAAAGAATAATATTTGCTCTGTTGACAGCAAAATTGGTAAGTATAGACATAAAGACACAAAGGTTTTATATAACTGCATTGATATTAATAAATTTAATCCATATTCGAAAAAATTGCAATTAAGAAGGCAGTTAGGTTTCAATGAAAACGATATTGTTGTTATTTTTTCTGGAAGGCTTAGTTATGAAAAAGGTGTATTAGAAGTAATTAAGGCGGTATCTGAAATCAGAAACGAAAAAGTTAAGCTTTTGATTGTAGGTGCGGATTTTTATGGTATGAAAACGCATTCTCCATATGAAGACAAACTTTGTAAAGAATCAAAAAGAATGGGAAAACGTATTGTATTTACTGGTTATATTGATTATGACAACATGCCAGATATATACAGAAGTGCAGATATTGCAGTATTGCCGTCCATGTGGGAAGAACCTGCTGGATTGACTATAATAGAGGCTATGGCATGTGGACTCCCTGTGATCACAACCTACTCTGGTGGAATACCTGAATATGTAAAAAACGGTGCTATTTTAATTCATAAGGATGAGCATGTAGTACGTAGTATCAGACTAAATTTGGAAAAGTTAATTGAGAATCATTCACTTAGAGATGAATATGCCTTAAGAGCATCAGAACGAGCTGCGTTTTTCAGTAGTACGATGTACTATGATTCGTTTATTTCGTTGATAGAGAATGAGTAGTTGAGTGTTAGAAAAAAGGAGGTTTTGAAGTGATAAAAGTTCTTGCTGTTGGGATGACGGGGGGAATTGGTGGCGTTGAGACATTCATGACGAATTTGTATAAGCATTTAGACTCTAAAGAAGTACAAATGGATTTCCTGGTTCATGAAAAAATAGCGGATAGTTATTTAAAAACTATCAGAAACTATGGTAACGGAAGAATCTATAAGATTACTGGTATTAAAAAGAACTTTTTAAAATATTTAGTGGACATTATCAGTTTCTTTTCGCATAATAAATATGATATTATACATCTTAATGAATGTGGAGCATCTTATTTCATCTATGTATTTCCGATTCTTTTTGAGAGAAAAACTAAGCTTATTGTTCATAGTCATAATGGAGATTCTGCTCATGTGTTTTCTCATAAATTATTTAGGAAAATCCAAAACTATCGTACTGATGCAATGTGGGCATGTTCAGATGTTGCTGCACAGTGGATGTTTGGAAAAAGTGTTGCTGATAACAGAACATATTCTTTAATACATAATGGAATAGATCTAGATAAATATTCGTTCTCATTAGATATACGAAATAGGAAACGTAAAGAATTTGGCATTTCTTCCCATTCTGTAGTTGTTGGAAGTATTGCTAGATTTGAGCATCAGAAGAATCATTCCAAAATTATAAGTGTATTTAATGAGTATCATAGTGTAAATCCTGATAGTGTTTTACTATTAGTTGGTGAAGGGCATCTAAAGCAATCAATAGAATCTCTTGTTGAAGAATGTAATTTAAAAGAATGCGTAAAATTTTTAGGCATTAGAAATGACGTAAATGAAATACTTCAAGCATTTGATGTATTTTTACTACCTTCGCTGTATGAAGGGTTGCCATTTGTAACTGTGGAAGCTCAGGCAGCATCATTACCATTAGTTGTATCGAACACTGTTTCAAAGCAAATAGATCTTACAGATCTTGTGTATAGAGTAGATCTTGAAGATGATGATAATAAATGGGCACTTGCTATTTCAAGCATTGTTTTAAGTAGCGATAGAAATAGGAATGATTATTTAATTCTTAAAGATAAAGGATATGATATGGGAGATACAGCAAATATTGTATTAAAAAAGTATGAATCGCTACTATAAAAACAACTATAATAATTGGCCCTTAATCGATTCAGCCACAAAATAAACTTCGGTAATATTGTGTCAACTCAAACACATTTGCGCTATAAACGATAGGATATATTCTTATAATGACTCGACATAAAAATCAGAATGGTTTGAATACTTCTGGTGCGTAGACTTGATGAAAATTGAATTCTTTTCTAAGTCGAATAGAATTTTATAAACTCATTTTTCGTATTATTAAATTCAGTTTGAGTGGTTATTGAAGTCTGGTGATAGGTGAACAAAATATTAAATCAATCATAGCCTATACTAATATGATTTAAGAAGAGCTTTTTATGATTATTGCAAAATGTTGTTAACGGTAGTTTCAAAAATTCTATATTGTTAGGTGGAAGCCATGAGAATAAACTTTTCATCTTATTCAGCTTGTTTACTTATTGTAACAGCATTTTTATATGTATTAATGAAAACCAAAACTGCAAAGAATTCCAAAATGTATGTTGCTACTGCTGTTATTTTATTATCGGTAATTGCCTATTTATTTGATCCGATTAAAGCATGGATTGAAAATGGTAATTATACAGATTTATACAGATTTTTTCAGGATATGGAAGCATTCCGAGTATATGGATGGAATGGAGATAGGGAATACTTTAGCACAACATACAATAATCTTCCATTGGTAAAAATGTTTCTGTATTTTATCAGCTTGCTTGGCAATTTTAGATTTTTGTCATTAATTACATGCTTAATAGTATATGGTTTTTTTGGCAAATTATTATGTGATATACAATGCGACGAAATGCGTGATGCAAGATTTGCCTCCACCGGAATGTTTATGTTTATAGCAATGGAAAATTTTAAGGTGGCTATTACGAATATTAGAATGCCTATAGGAATGACATTATTTTGTCTAATACTATATTATGATATGGTAAAAAAGAAAAGCCCTTTAATTTGTTTTGCATGTTACTTTGCATTATTAACAATTCATTCAGTGTTTGCTTTGTTTATCCTAATACGCTTGTTAGCGTATTTGACTAATAAATTTAGTAAAGTATGGATATATATATTAGTATTATTTTCAGGTGTGTTTGTTTCTGCTGCAACAGAATTTCTTCAAAAATTAGGAAATGGTTCTTACATTCTTAGTATCCTTTATAAAATTGATTTTTATACAAAAGGATCAAAATCAGAGTATTATGAGATACCAATAATTGTTATTAGCTTGATAAAAATTTTAACTATTGTATATTTATTTTCTAGACCAGAAGTAAGGCAATCTAATAAAGACAATGAGTATTCCAGGATAATTAATTTTTCAAAAATATATGTTGTTTTTTGTTTAGGTGCAGTTTGGAATTATTATTTGTTTATAAGAATGACTAGTTTTATTCCATATTTAATGATTATATTGTTTAACAAAAATAGTGTTTTTCAATTAGATAATAACTATACTACTAAAACAAATGATAGGGCTGATTATCAACAATATGTATTAGCATTAGTATCTTTAGTTCATGTAGGTTATTATTTTCTTTCTTATCAATATAGAATTATGTGCTTTTGAAAGGTATGAATTGTATGATTATCAAAAAAATGGTAAAAATATTAATCAGATGGATAATGGTATTTTTTAGGATTATTCCTATTAATAGTAATAAGATTGTTTTTTCAGCTTTTTCGGGACGTTTTTATGGCGATAATCCTAAATATATTGCTGAGTATATTGTAAAACACAAATTGCCTTATAATTGCGTATTTGTTTTAGAGAATCCTAAAAGTGAGAGCGTTCCCAAAGAAATAACTGTTGTAAAGTATAATTCAATCAGATATTTATATGAAATGGCAACGGCTAAGGTTTGGATTGATAATACAAGAAAACAACCCCATATTTTAAAACGTAAGGGCCAGTTTTATTTTCAAACGTGGCATGGCACAATTAGTTTAAAGAGAGCTGAAAGAGATGTTGAGAGAAATTTAGCAGAATCTTATGTTAAAACAGCTATAAATGATTCTAAAAATATTGATACCCTTTTAGTTACAAATGATTGGGGAGAAGAGTATTTTAAACAGTTTTTTTGGTATTCAGGTCCAATTTTAAAATGTGGATCTCCAAGGCTAGACTTATTGTTTGATTATGATTTGAAACTTGTAGATATCATTAAACAAAAGATTGGTGTGAAAAAGACTGAGAAGATAGTATTATATTCACCAACGTTTCGGAGAGACAGCAGTTTGAAGGTCTATAATATCGACTATAAACTATTAAAGCGTTCGCTTGAGAAAAGATTTGGCGGAGAATGGAAAGTTATAATAAAGCTGCATCCTAACATTAAACAATTAAAATTAGAGATACCACAGGATGTGATAGATGTTACTCAATACTCCGACATGACGGAGCTATATCTTATTTCTGACTTTATGATTACTGATTATTCATCAACGATGTTTGACTTTTCTGTTTTAGGAAAAGCTGCGGTGCTTTACGCTTCAGATGTTGAAGAATATATGAACGATCGGGATTTTGTCTTTAATATAAACGAATTACCTTACCCTTTAGCTCAAAATAATTCGGAATTAGAGGCTATAATTACTAATTTTGATGAAGAAAGATACAAGATGAATTTAATAAACTTTCAGAGGAGAGTTGGTTTGAGAGAAGATGGTAAAGGTGCTGAAACGATTATGAATTATATAACAGAAAAAATAAGGTCGAGTGTATAAATATGAGTAATTCACGAGTAAAAAAAGCCACATACAGTATTGTGGCACTAGCTTTATATCAAATCACTGTATTTGTTTGTAATTTAATTCTTCCGAGGCTTATCATCTCTAAATATGGATCTGAATACAATGGGATGGTTTCATCTATTACCCAATTCTTAAATTTTGTTGGTTTATTAAGAATTGGCGTTGCAGGAGCAACAAGGGTAGAGCTTTATAAGTCACTTGGAAATAATGACATAAACCAAACAAGTGCTATTATTAAAGCTACTGAATTGTACATGAGGAAGATTGCTGCAATATTCTTAGGCTATATTATTTTACTCTCGATTATATACCCTTTTGTTATAAACAGCCAGTATTCATATCTTGAAGTTGCATCGTTAGTAATTATTATTTCAATTGGTACGTTTGCACAATACTTCTTTGGCTTAACTTATTCAACGCTTCTTCAAGCTGATCAAAAACTCTATATATATAATGTTATTCAAATTGTTGCTACAGTGTTAAACACAATAATTGCTTGTGCTCTTATATATCGTGGTTTTTCAATTCAGATAGTAAAGTTTGGTAGTGCAATGATTTATACATTAAGTCCTATTGTATTGAATATAGTTGTTTCAAAACATTATCATCTTAACAAAAAAGTTACTCCGGATAATACAGCCTTATCCAAAAAAAGAGATGTTGCTGCGCAATCAATAGCGAATATTGTTCATGAGAATACTGATGTTACTGTTTTAACAGTTTTGACTGATATGAAAACTGTATCTGTTTATGCGGTGTATAATCTCGTAATCAATGGTTTAAAGCAGTTGACAAACATTTTTACTTCTGGTTTAGAATCTGCTTTTGGGGATATGATAGTAAAAAAACAGAGAGAGTCATTATATAAAAACCTTAGGCTTTTTGATTTTTTAATGAATTGCTTTGTGATGGTGGCGTTTTCATGCGCATTGGTGCTTGTAATACCATTTGTCAAGATCTATACAAAGGGTGTAACTGATGTTCAATATATTATTCCTTCTTATGCATATATTGCGATATTATCTTTGGCGATATACTGTTTACGTATACCTTTTCTTACTGTGGTTCATGCGGCTGGGCATTATAAGGAAACAAAAAAAGCAGCATATTCGGAAGCAATTATCAACCTGAGTCTTTCAATAGTATTGACTACTTTTTGTGGTATTATCGGTGTTGGAATAGGTACACTTGTAGCGAATATTTTTAGAACAATACATTATCAATGGTATGTGGCTATGAATATGTTAAAAGAAATTAAAAATATAAATTTGTTAAAGAGGTTTTTATGGTTAATAGGTACCTTTTCTGTAATAGTGGTAGTAAATACAATTATTTTAAAAAATGTTGAATTTGACAAGTGGTTAGTTTGGGCAGAAATGGCAGGACTAGTGTTTTTGATTTCTTTAGTTGTGTGCATTATTAGCGGAGGAATTTTTTATAAATCAGATTTGATGAATGCATTAAAATTAGTAAAAAGAATGGTTTCAAAAGGCTAAGAAATAGCATATTTTTAACATTTGAAAAGCAATTTGCTTAAGATTATAAGCAAGATAAATTATCTAAGATCTATTTGCAAATATGTACTTATATTTGTGATTAATTAAATGTTGACTTAAAGATTACTCCGGAAAGTAAATATCGATAAAGCTTCTTGTTGTTTTTGTCAATAAAAATGATTTGAGGATTATAGATAATTTATCGCTAATTAACAAATAAACATGAATGGATGATTGTATATGTATAATAAAAATAAAGAAATATCTCTTGAAGATCAAAAAATAATTAGCTTAAAAGGGTTATCTGAATTTCAAAAACTATGCGAATCAAGTAATTATAGGTTTTGGTTAGCTTATGGATCGCTCATTGGAGCTGTTCGTCATAAAGGGTTTATACCGTGGGATGATGATATTGATTTATGGATGCCTAGAAATGATTATGAAAAAATGCTTTCCGATTGGAGTAATAAGTTGATTGGTGATGGTTGGAAATTAGTTTCCTATAAAAACTCATCTGAATATCTATTTCCATGGACCAAACTTTGTTTTACTCCAACTATTGTTTGGCCATCACGATTTAATAATGGATTTATTTATGGATGTTCAATTGATATTTTCCCGTTAGATATTATTCATTCAAATTCAATTGAAGAGGCTGATTCAAAACTTAAACAAATAAATTTAGAGTATAAAAAACAACTGCGTCGAATTAGACCATATACTGGTGGCTATAAAGGAATTGATTCTTTTTGGAAGAAACAAATAAAGAAAGCCTATTTTAATTTAGCATCACTTGTGTTTGGCTCAGTTCGTTCTATCATTGAAAAATATGACGATATGTGTAAATTTAATAATACATCTTGTAATAAGAGCTTTTTCTCTACTAGTCCATGTGCATCTATTCCATGGGTTTTCGAAGTTGATGATTTTAATAGTACAATTGAATTGGAATTTGAATCGAAGCTATATCCAGTCCCTTCAGGATATGACCGTATTCTTCGTCGAATTTATGGCGATTATTTAAAATTACCTCCTGAAGATCAGCGCGTATCTGACCATTCATATACAGCTTTTTATAAGTAGACATTTTAAGGGAAATACTTAAATGGCATTTGATAAATGTAAATACATTGTTATTAACTGTTATAAACGAAAACTAGGAGGAATAGTTATGCTTAATTTTACAGTTGGTCCTGTTATGGCAAGCGAGGAAGTTTGTTCCGTCGGTGCAGAGCAGGTACCATATTTCAGAACGCCGGAGTTTTCTGCGCTGATGCTTGAAAATGAAAAGCTGATGCTGGAGTTTTCCAAAGCGCCTGCTGGTTCGAGAGTTGCGTTTATGACCAATTCTTCAACGGGTTCTATGGAAGCGACTGTAATGAATTGTTTTACAGCATCCGATAAGGTGCTGGTCATCAACGGCGGCAGCTTCGGTCAGAGGTTTGTTGAGCTTTGCGAGATCCATGATGTACCGCACGATGTTCTAAAGCTGAATCATGGACAGAAGCTCACCAAGGAAAGACTGTACGAGTATGACAGCAAGGGATATACCGGTCTGCTGGTCAATATTGATGAAACCTCAACCGGTGTCCTCTATGATTCTGAAATGCTTGGTGAATTCTGTCAAAAGAATGACATATTCTTTGTCTGCGACTGCGTTTCAGCATTCCTTGCAGATCCTTTTGATATGTCGCACTGCGGTGCTGATGTGATGATTACCGGTTCTCAGAAGGTACTGGCGTGCCCGCCCGGTGTGTCTATGATCGTTCTTGCTCCGAGAGCAGTGGAGCGTGTCACAAGCGCGAAGGTCAAGTCCATGTACTTCAATCTCGCAGATGTGCTAAGAAATATGGAGCGTGGACAGACTCCGTTTACGCCTGCTGTTGGCATTCTTCGGCAGATTAACACCAGGTTGAAGGAAATTGAAACCGCAGGCGGTGCAGATGTTGAAATTGCTCGTGTTGCTGCACAGGCTCAGGATTTCAGAAACAAGATACAGGAGTTGCCGTTTGAATTCGTTTCTGAATCTCCGGCAAATGGTGTGACACCCGTTCATCCGCTGAATGCAGATGCGTATGAGATCTTTATGGAACTAAAAGATCATTATGGAATTTGGATTTGTCCGAACGGCGGCGATATGAAGAGTACGATTTTTCGTGTCGGTCATATCGGGCATCTGAATCATGATGATAATACAACACTGATTAATGCATTGAAAGATATGCAGAGCAGAGGAATGCTATAAAGTTATAATCTTATTATTAGGAGATTACGTATGATTAAAGTTATTACATATGGTACATACGATTTATTGCATCATGGTCATATTAGACTTTTGGAAAGAGCTAAAGCACTGGGAGATTATTTGATAGTTGGAGTAACAGCTGATGATTTTGATAAAACTCGTGGAAAGATAAATGTCCAGCAGAGTTTAGAAGAAAGAATTGCGGCTGTACAAGCTACTGGAATTGCAGACAGAGTAATTGTCGAAGAATATGAGGGGCAGAAAATAGATGATGTTCGAAAATACGGTGTTGATATATTTACAGTTGGATCGGATTGGATTGGATATTTTGATTATTTGAATGAATATTGCAAAGTTGTTTATCTTCCTAGAACTGAGGGGGTTTCAAGCTCTGAAATTCGTGCTGAGAGGTCTTCTCTTAAATTAGGAATGGTTGGTTATTCTCCTTTTTTGGAGAAGTTTTATAATGAATCTAAATATGTAAATGCTGTGGATGTAATCGGTATTTGTGTTCCTTATGATGGTGTATTGCATGACTTGAAAGATGATCTGATAGTGTATAATACGGATTATGACAAGTTATTGGATGCTGTTGATGCTGTATATATTCATTCTCACCCCAAACAACATTTTGAACAGTGTAAATATGCTCTTGAAAAGGGAAAGCATGTATTGTGTGAAAGCCCACTTGCTATGTCAAAGTTAGAGTGTGAGAAACTATTTGAATTGGCAAGGATAAATGGGGTTACAGTAATGGAAGCAAATCGTACTGCTTATATTACTGCTTATGAGCGTATGCTTTTGCTTTTGAAAAGTGGAAAAATAGGTAAGGTAGTTTCTGTTGATGCAACCTGTACAAGTCTTAGTTTATCTACAAATACTAATTGGGGATCTTTAGAATCGTGGGGACCAACAACAATGCTTCCAGTTTTTCAGATATTGGGAACAGAGTATCAGGATTTAAGAATATTCTCGATGATGAGTGATGATGATAAACAAGATTTGTTTACGAAAATAGATTTGACATTTTCTTCTGCCACAGCATCAATAAAAGTTGGTACTGGCGTTAAGTCTGAAGGTGAATTAATAATTTCAGGTACAAAAGGATATGTATTTGTTCCAGCGCCTTGGTGGAAAACAGATTATTTTGAACTTAGATATGAAAATCCATCTGATAATAAGCGTTTTTTTTACCAGGTTAATGGAGAAGGTATTCGATATGAACTTGTTGCTCTTGCAAATGCAATTAGAGAAGGAAATGCTGATTTTTACATTAGCAGGGAAATAACCGCTAGTATTGCAGGTGTAATGAATGAATTCGAAACATTTAAGGATAGAAAGAGAGAACTTTTATGAAAATAACAGTAAGGGATTATTGCTCGTCTGACTATATTGAATTAATATCATTATTAAACAAAGTATACGGTTCCAAAACAGATCAAAAGACACTTGAAGAAAAGTATTTGACAAGTGAAAGAAGAATACATGTTGCTGTGACTGAAGATAATGATTTGGTTGGATGTATATTTACTGAAATTCAAGAGGATTATATAAGGCCTAGTCGTATAATTTATGTTACATATGTGGTTGTAAATGAAGATTATCGTCAATGTGGAATTGGTAGAAAAATGTTTGAATATGTAGAAGATATGTGTTGTAAAAAGCATTGTTCTGCAATTGAATTTACTAGTGCAGATTTTAGAATTGGTGCTCATATTTTTTATGATAAATTAGGATATACAAAGAAAAAAACTACCCATTTTATTAAAGAAATATAAGTAATAAATAACAGTCGTTCAATAAAATCACCGCAAACGTTAAAACATTTATATGGAAAATTAATCTTTTGTATGTTTGATAGGGGGCGTTTCCGATGATAATTTGAATTTACTTTATTAGTTTGGTTATTTAATATTATAATAAGGAGATTGATTATGAAAGAAGCTAATAAAAAAATCATTGCTTTCCTTACTGCTTTAACAACAATAAGTGCTAATGTGCCCATGTTTTTAGCTGGAGACTCAATGAATTTGTTGAATGCTTATGCCATTGAACGGAATTCGTATAGCTTGACTCAGGATCTTGAAGATGTTAAAGCTGCAGTAGGCGATTCAGTTGTAATGACAGTAGCAGCTGAAGGAACAACAAGTTATCAGTGGCAGTGGAGTTCAGATGGAATCTCATGGAACAGTATTGGTAATAATAATAAAAATACTTTCAGCTTTACAATGGCAGAGCGGTTTGCCGGAAGAAAGTATCGCTGCATTCTGAATAATGGAACTGATACTATTGAATCAAGAGTTGCTACATTATCATTGAAGTCTGGCTATGAGCTTTCACAAGATCTTGAAGATGTAAATGCTGCAGTTGGAGATTCAGTGGTAATGACAGTAGCAGCTGAAGGAACAACAAGCTATCAGTGGCAGTGGAGTTCAGATGGAATCTCATGGAACAGTATTGGTAATAATAATAAAAATACTTTCAGCTTTACAATGGCAGAGCGGTTTGCCGGAAGAAAATATCGCTGCATTCTGAATAATGGAACTGATACTATTGAATCAAGAGTTGCTACATTATCATTGAAGTCTGGCTATGAGCTTTCACAAGATCTTGAAGATGTAAATGCTGCAGTAGGCGATTCAGTTGTAATGACAGTAGCAGCTGAAGGAACAACAAGCTATCAGTGGCAGTGGAGTTCAGATGGAATCTCATGGAACAGTATTGGTAATAATAATAAAAATACTTTCAGCTTTAAGATGGCAGAGCGGTTTGCCGGAAGAAAATATCGCTGTATTCTGAATAATGGAACTGATACTATTGAATCAAAAGTTGCTACATTATCATTGAAGTCTGGCTATGAGCTTTCACAAGATCTTGAAGATGTTAAAGCTGCAGTAGGCGATTCAGTTGTAATGACAGTAGCAGCTGAAGGAACAACAAGCTATCAGTGGCAGTGGAGTTCAGATGGAATCTCATGGAACAGTATTGGTAATAATAATAAAAATACTTTCAGCTTTAAGATGGCAGAGCGGTTTGCCGGAAGAAAATATCGCTGTATTCTGAGTAATGGAACTGATACTATTGAATCAAAAGTTGCTACATTATCATTGAAGTCTGGCTATGAGCTTTCACAAGATCTTGAAGATGTAAATGCTGCAGTAGGCGATTCAGTTGTAATGACAGTAGCAGCTGAAGGAACAACAAGCTATCAGTGGCAGTGGAGTTCAGATGGAATCTCATGGAACAGTATTGGTAATAATAATAAAAATACTTTCAGCTTTAAGATGGCAGAGCGGTTTGCCGGAAGAAAGTATCGCTGCATTCTGAGTAATGGAACTGATACTATTGAATCAAGAGTTGCTACATTATCATTAAAGGCTACTCTTTCAATAACTTCACCAAACTCCGCCATAATCACCACTAACCAATCCGCTACATTTACCGTATCTTCCGAGACCAACATAAAATCATACGCATGGGAGTACAAGCTTCCTAACTCAAATAATTGGCTTGCTTATACAGGAACAGGTGCTAACACAGCATCTATTACCGTGGCTGGTTCTGAGGCTACTTCAGGCACTCAGTATCGTTGCACAGTAACAGATAACTATGGGCAGACCAAGACATCTGATGCTGCAACCCTGACAGTCAGAACACCGATAACTATTTCTGATCTCCCGTCAACTACTGTTGTCGAGGGCAAGAATGTGTCGTTCTCTATTACTGCTACAGGTGAGAATCTGACCTATCAGTGGCAGACTGGCGTTGTAACCGATGACGATACACCGATTGATTGGGTTAATATTGAAGGTGCCACATCTTCTACATACACCTTTAAAACTAAGTACACCGATGACAGACGTCTTTATCGCTGCATCGTTACTGATCCTTACGAGTCTGTCAACTCCTCTGTTGCAACTCTGACAGTTACTCCTGCATACACTGTTATTTCCAACGTTACTAAGGAAATAACGATCAACATGGGTGATGCATATCAGTTAGATGTTACAGGCACAAAGCTGCGCTATTACTCCAATACAAGCAATGCTACTGTTGACAAGAACGGTGTTGTTACTGCAAAGGAAACAGGTACAGCATATATCTTTGTACTTGACAACTATGGCAATAAGACTTTCTACAAGATCCATGTAGTTGATATGTATGAAGCTCTCGCATTTGACGAGCCTGTAGTATCAGTTCTTCCTGAAGAGTCTATCCGACTCTATACCAACAAGGCGGCTTATCAGATGGTTTCCGATGGAGATAAGACCTCAGTATACTGGGATTATTATTGGAATTATTATAGTTATGGAGAGTATGCAGATTTCACCGGATATATTCCTGGTACTTACAATATTCTTGCTTACACAGATGACGGCGAGATCGCAACCTGTGAGGTTAATGTTGAAGGTGATGTAACTGATGCAGCACTGAATACTCCATACACAGGTACACTCACTATAGACAATCAGGATAATGTTGGTGAGTTAGATGCAATGGCTGCTTCAAACAAGTGGTACAGATATGTCAACGACACTGAAGACGAGGTTATGGTGACATTTGATGTTATTAAGACTGAAGGTAATAACATCGCAAATGCTGATTATGCTGTATACTACAAGGGGCGCTTTGAAAAGTCTGATTGGTTCAATGTTGAAGATTATGCTAACCAGCAGATCTATCTTGCTCCAGGTGAAGAAGTCTATGTCAGACCGTATATCAATGGTGACGAAAGTGTCTATAACTTCTGCTTTAATGCAACAGCATATAATCCTATGAATTACACACTCGGAACAACAGTAGACAATGTGGTTCTTGACCGCAAGGATTATACTGAATATGAATTCACAACAAATGCAGCCGGTGGTTATGTGCTTAATTCTTCTTCTTTGACTTCGTTCTATTGGCAGATCGAGGACGTTGAAAACAACTATGAGACTGTTCAGCATGATAGGGTAGATAGTGCAACAATGATTCCGTTCAATCTCAAGCCAAATCATAAGTATGCAATCAGATTTACTCCTCAGAATATGACAGAGGAGGGAACACTTAGCTTCACACTTTCAAAGGCTACAGATAATATTGTTAATGCTACCGTAAATACTCAGTATGACAGCGATATTCTCAAGGCTGGCAAGACAACATACTACAAGTATGATCTTGGTGATGCAAGCTATAATGCTATCCTTGATGTCTATGAGTTTGACCAGAATTATGTTGATGATGTATCTTACGAAGTACTTGGTTCCGATATGGTTACGCCGATTGAAATGTTCAGCAGCACGAACGGTTACAAATTTTATACCGAAGAGCCTACAACGGTCTATATCAAGGTTACGAATACCAGTTCTTCACAAAGAGTGCCTGAGTTCATTCTCAGAAAGTATGATCGAACCATGACTCAGATCAGCGGTGTGGATTCAGGTTCAAATGAGCTTCCTATCAACACTGCACAGTGGTATGAATTCACAGCTCCGCAGAACGGTGTGTATCACTTTGATTTCTTATCATCTCAGCATGATATTTCTGTGAACTATGAGATATACTTCGGTGATGAGCTGAATTATAGCAGTGATTATTCCAGATATAACGATTATACTAACTGGTATTATTACTATGATGAAGACAATAATTATCATGAGGAATATGGTCTCCCGAACCAGCTTGATTTGTACTATACACTCCTCGAAGGCGAAAAGGTATATATCAAGGTAACAGGCGACTTTAACGCAAATAATGCAAGCACTATTATTCCGTATAGGTGGTCTGTAAGCTGTCAAGAGGCATATCCTGTAATTGATCTCGCACTTGATACACCTACAGCAGGTGCTACAGTTGACGGACAGAAGCAGTACTTTAAGTTTACAGCGCCTAAGAGTGGTGTTTACTACTTCTGGTCACAGACAATAGCATATATGTATGGTGATCTGTATGATAACCTTGGCGGTAATTATTTGGCAGGCGACAGTGGCTATGGTGAGTATGGCAACTTCTGCTTACAGTATCATCTTAAAGCCGGTCAGACAGTTTACCTCTGCCCAAGACAGTATGATAACGAAGATGTAAAGTATGAGGTAGTTGTTTCTAGAACAAACAACAGCGCACAGTGGACACCTGAATTCAGCCATACAGCTCTGACACTTGATAGTGAGGTACATGGAACATATAACGATTACTATGATTATGATACCTTCTTATTCACAGCACCTGAGGCAGGCACATACATCTTTAACGCTTACAATAATGATACCTATTATGACCTCGATGGTGAACTCTATAGCGATGCAGCATTAAAGAACGAAGTAGCTTACTATTCTGATAGCAATAACGTAAAAATCCAGTATGAACTCGCAGCAGGACAGACTGTATACTTCAAGCCACGTAATTACTATTCTTCTGATTATGCTGAGTATACCGTAAAGGTTACGAAGCGTACAAGAGTTGAAAAGGATCTCCTTCTTGGCTATACCTATAATGAGGCTCTTGCTTCCGAAAGCGAAGCATGGTATGAGTTCACAGCTCCATTCGACGGAAGATATTACTACGCCTTTGATTCTGATAGTTACATATCAGGTCGAGCTTATTATGTGAATGCTGATAATTCATTGACAGAACCTAATGTTTGGGGTCATGATATCTCTCAGACAACTAATGGTACTATTATGCTTGATATGGAAGCAGGTCAGAAGGCTGTTATCCGCATAGTGCCTGATGATTCAGATGCAGCTGCTAATTATTCGTTGTCTCTCAGATGTGATATTGATGATTATGAGGTTCAAGTATTAGATATTGATGCAGATATGCAGTATTCTTCAGGCGATTATTATTTCGGTAGATTTACCGGTTGGATTCAGATCAATTCACCTACTCTTTGTGAGGGCGTTTTGACGGTTGAAACACAGGAATTCGAGAGAGCGCTTACTGTAGAACTCTATAATGCTAATGGTGTTTTGATCACATCAGGAAGCATAAACAATGACACTGATACTATTACAAGTGTTGACTTTGAAGATGCATTCTTAGATGATGATACTATAGGTTATTCTGTATTCTTCCTTAAGATCGGCAGCAATAACGGATATGATATTGAGGACGTAGCAGTTGTTTTCGAGAATGCGAGTGTTCAAGACGGCGGCTTAGATGACTGATCTCAACCGAGTCTGAAAACACAAAATGACATAATAAAGTGACATGATCAATAATGTGACTAACGCCCTCTCTGCGGCAGGATTCTGTTGCGGAGGGGGCAGAAGTCCGATAATTGTTATTCTGATTCAGATGCTTGTGTGTTTATCACAAGCACCTGCATGAGGGTGATTGATTTAAAATAATATGAATATTAATATGTAATAAAAGACCTTATATTGATCTAAAGAAAAGGAGAAACTAAGTGAGGAGAGCATTAGAATTACAGCGAAAACAAGTCCATATAATTCTCTTGATCTCTACTGTCGTTCTAATCCTGTTCTTTACATTTATCGTAAGAGAAACTCTGGAGATAAGACATGTTGGTTCAAGGGGAGTGTGTTTGACTCCGTTCAGAGAGTTGAAGGGGTTATTTACAGCTACGAATCATTGGTTTTATTTCTGGCAAATATTCCTGAATATTCTTCTTTTCATCCCTTTCGGATTCATGTTAAGCTGTAACCTATATATTCAGCGCCGACCAAATAAACTGTGGCTGCCAATCCTTCTTTCAGGTCTATTGGTATCCATCAGCGTCGAATTTCTCCAGTATCTATCCTCCAGAGGTTACACAGAAATCGATGATGTGATAAATAATAGCTTAGGAGCTATGTTTGGATGGTTTCTGTATGATAGAATGCTGAAGGCAGCGAGAAGTAAAAAGAAGATATAGATTCATTATAGTTATTGAATATAATTCGCTTCGGTTGAATTTCTGGGGAACAATGAGCGGTTAGATTTCTGTTTAGAATTATTGACAAAAACTAAGTTATCATATAATATGGAACAAGGTATTTGAATTAGTATTTTAAAGTCGTTATATCACATATTGAAAAATGGTTTTGCACGTTATAATAATACTATGCAAAAAGCCGTATACATAGTCTCTGGAATCAGCGTGATCACAGCGAAAACGCCGGTTCCGGGGACTTTTTGTGTTTTTTATGCGTCGTTTATTCTCTGAGTATCTCGACGCATTTGAAAAAGTCAAGAATGAAGCCTAATATCAGAAAGGTAGGGAAGTCTTATGAAAAAGCGTATTATTAGTTCCGTTTGTTCCACGGCAGTATTTCTGTCCTGCATTGTTCCGACGCTTCCATCATTGTCAGTCGCGGCAGTTGAGTCAATTCTTACCGCTGACGTTTTAATTTCTGCGCCGTCCGATGAGGAAGTAATGCTGAAAACATCTTTGACTGATGATGATCTGCTATACAATTATATGCTCAAGCAATCAGGTGTGAATCCGAAATCTGACGGTATGAGATATGGCATAGACATCTCATATGAATCCGGTATTACCACAGGTGCTAAACTAATAGGGAATAACGCTGCCGATTATGCGTATGTGAAAACACAGGTCGAAGCTATTGCCGCAGGCACAAGAACTTCAACAGCCATTGAGTGATTATTCCGCGCTCCGGAAAGCATCAATCCGAAACAAGGAAAACGGTAATCCGCATCAAGGAAAGCACCAATCCGCAACGAGGAAAGCATCAATCCGCGCAAGGACAGCACTAGCAAATGAAATCAAGAGCTGTTCTTAGATTTCGAACCGTAGGAAAACCCAGCCACCGCCGCAGGCGGCTAGCCCTTGACGGGTTCTGAAAGAAATGCTACAATGGCTGACCGACTGTGAATCAACTGAGCTGTTCCTGAGTTCGTCACCGTCGGCACCGACCGTAAAGCATTTCTTTCAGGTCATGTCAAGGGTGGCGGACGTCTTGCAGGATCTTGTTCTGACTGGCATTGAGCCTGCTATAAATCCTCAGCAGGCTCCTGCCAGATGCTATAGATTACCACGCCTTCGGGTAATCAATATTGTTTTTATCCAGGATAGCTCTGAGTTCGTCAATGTACGCATACAGCTTCTGAATCTCGATCCAGTTGCCATGGCACAGCCTGTCAGCCTCTTCCAGTTCATGGCGGGTCAGCTCATAATCCTCCCATTTCAGTAATGTCATTAAGCTAATCGAATAATGAAAAGGAATCAGGAGTATGTTTGAAAATAAACGAGCATACTCCTGATAGTATTTATTGAAAAAAGGCAGCACGAAAAGACAGATCAGAGATCTGCCAGAAAAAATATTGACACAAGAAAAGAATTATGATAACCTGTAATTGAAGGGGATAGCAGAATGGTAACGAGTTTTTCTATCAGCAAAACGATCAGGTCTGACAGGGCACTTGTTTCTTGCTATCAACTCTTCCAAAAGTGAAGGATATGCGTGAGTAGAGCGAAAGAACCTGATGCAGGCGTGTATAGCAATTGCATAATTAATTTTGTAGTGATAATTATTATGCCTATCATCATATATGAGGATATTTTCGGTGATCAACATAGAAAAGTTATACATGATAAGACTTGCATAAATTTCCTGTATCACGCAGTCCTTTTTCTTAGAATGAAAGGCAATAAGGCCAACATGGTACTTCAGCTCTCTGAATGAAGTCTCGATTCCCCAGCGCATTTTGTAGATCATCTTGATATCATAAGCAGAGAACTCATCATCACAGAGATTGGTAACAATGGTCTCATAATTATCTTCAGATATCCTAAGCCTTATTATCCTGAATTTAAGAGGATATGTATCTTTTGAACCTTTCGGAAGGAAGTCAAAATTTGAGAATGCAGGAATATGGCGATAAAGTCCAGGATTAGCCTTAACTTCATTAGTCTGTCTTCTTGTAATAATAATATCTGCAGTAAAATCAGTTTCCTCATTATGAGGAATATTGAATTTCTGAGCAATTCCTCCACTTGTCTTGATGCGTATCACATATTTCAAACCGTTATTTTCAAGGTGAGCGATCGTGTTATAGGATTCGTAACCTCTGTCCGCAACGACAATGGAGTCATGTCCGATATTTTCAATCATACTTATGAGAGCAGAATGCTCATTTTCACTACGCCTGTCCTGCAAAACAGCTTCTATATACCTACGGTTCATAAGGCCATACAAAGCGTTCAGATGCATAAGATTGAAGCTTTTTGAATCAGCGTTAGATGAGAAATTAGTACTGTGATCATCAGGAATAGTTGGAATATGTATATCAGAACCGTCCACAGCGTAAAGTCTGTATCCGTGAAAAAAACTGGTCTGAGAAAAAATCTCATTAAATTTATGAAACAGATACTGAAAAGCAGCAGGAAGAATCTTTGATCTTCGCTGAACAATAGCTGATACTGATACCATTTTCGGATCAAAATCGTAAAAATCCATAAGTTCTTTGCCAAGGGTCTGACTTCCCATTCCGAGAATAAATCTCATTGTTTTTGAGAAAGAAAGCTCACTTTTTCGAACGAAGTCTCTCTTAGGATTGACAACAAAAGCTGATGCATTTTTCTCCATGCTGCGAATAAGAGTATTAAGCTTGCTTTTGACGATATTACAGTATTTTTGCACGGTAAAACCTCCAATCAGATGTGTATATCTGATTAGCTGCGCCGCACATTTTGAACTATTTGTCAATACCTTTTTATGAAAATTTACATTATATACATAAAAAAGATGTAAGAGTTTTGGTCTCTTACATCTTTTTCTTAGCTTAATGACATTACCCATTTCAGGCATTTGTGATCTTTGCTGAAGGCGCAGTAATCTTCCATCATGACTCTGCCTCCTTTGCCTGCAGTTCGCGCATATTGATGTCACCGGAGTACACCCATGCAGCAGTATGTATGATTCTGTCCATAATCGCATCAGCGTGGATACCGCCGCCCAAACGGCTGTGCCAGTCCTCACGCTTGTACTGCGTACAAAAGATTGTAGATGTGCAGTCATAGCGGCGCTCGATCAGCTCAAAGATGAAATGCTGCTCACTCTCCGTCATGTCATTGAGCAGCCATTCGTCATGGATCAGCAGCCGGTATCCGCTGAACTTTTTGAGGAGCTTGGCTCTGCTGTGTACATCCAGTGAAGTCTCGCTGAGAAGCTGCATAAGATCAGGCATGCGAATATATCGTGTGCGGAACCCCTGCATGCAAGCCTGCCGATTGCACATGCAAGATAGCTTTTTCCGGAACCGGTAAACCCGTTAAATACGACCGGCTTGTTCTTCTCGATGAAACCGCAGGTTCCGAGTGTCAGGATCAGATCCTTATCCAGCCCTCGTTTTTCATAATGCACATTCACAAGTGTTGCATCGGCAATCCTGAACTTTGCAGCGTTAATCAGGCGATGTACCTTGGCGTTATACTTGGCTGAATAGGTATAGTCAACAGCAAGATTCATACGGTCATCAAACGATAGAGCCATATATTCCGGCTGCTTCTCCTGAAGATCAAGTGCTTCAACCAGCTCACTGAGATTCATTTCACGCAGCTTGCGTCTTGTCTCTTCATTCAGCATGATCGTCACCTCCGTAATATGCAGCACCGCGTACAAATCCGGCGGGCGACGATTCGTTCTCCAGCTTCTTATTCACACTGTATTCCTTATCCTGACCGGAAGCCAGGATTGCTTTGAGATGCGAATACCGCGGCACGCTGACATGTTCAAGTGCCAGCCCGCAAGCCGCTTCCAGACGTTCAGAAGAGTACTTTTTGCTCAGCTTCAGCACTGACATAGCCGGATTGATGGCCTGTTCGGAAGTGCTGTAGCTCTTGAAGATACGGTCAATGACAGTCAATGTCTGCTTTCCAACGGATGCCGCCCACTGTCTGATCGTCAGCTCATTCCATTCCGTTTTCTGGAAGCGTTCAGGAATATCTTCCGGATAGGTGTCATACCTGTTGCGAACATAACTCGGGAAACGCTTGTGGGAGGAGATGCGCTCATGGCCGCAGTAGATCTCGATCATACTATCGGTGATCTTCAGGTCAACTGTCTTGCCTACAAAGCGATACGGCACGGAGTACTTGCAGGTCTGGTAGGTCACATGGAAGTCTGAACCGATCATGCGCCCGTATTCCCACACGGCATATTCATACGGAAAGGCAGGCAGAGGACGCAGTGTAATGCGCTCATTCGCTTCAAACACCTTACGGCGGCTGCCTTCACGCTTCTGGAAGGGTGTGTTGTTGAAATCCTCCAGCGCCGCTGCAACATCCGTTCTCAGATCATGGATAGAGGTATACTTGTTGTTGCGCAGACGTGCGATGATGGCAGTAGCGATTTTTCCGACAGTACCTTCTACAGACGCCTTCTGCTTTGGCTTCTTCACGCCTGCAGGCATGATTGCCGTGCAGTAGTGGTTTGAGAAGTCCTCATAGCACTGATTCAGAACGATGTCGCCCTCGCGGGGATGCGTGATTACACCGGTCTTGAGATTGTCGCAGACGATACGAAGCGTAACACCGCCGAAATACTCAAACATATGGACATTGCAGTTGATCCATGTCTGCTCGTTCATATTCAAGCAAGGCTCAACATACGCAAGCTGGCTGTACGGAAGTACGGCGACAAATAGATAGACGGGATACACCTTACCCTCTTCCGGATCGGTAAGCCGCATCGTTTTACCGCTCCAATCTACTTCGCATACAACACCGGGCTTGTGGGTGATGTGATTGGTGAGGTTGTTCTGCTCGACATACTTGGCATAATCATCACAGAACTTGGAGTATCCGACAGAAACGCCCTCTTTCACACCGTCCTTGTACTCTTGCCACAGCAGCTTGAGCGTGACGCCCGTCTTTTTTCAGCTCACCGTGGACATACTCATAGTTGATAGGTGCGTATACAGTTTCCTTCTGGAACTTATCCGGAAAGAAGAGCAGATAGACCTCGTCATCACTCTTGTCCGCCAGATCCGCATAGCTGACACCCAATTCAGCAGCGCGGCGGCATACTGCCGTGATCGACTTGGAGGAGATGTGCCGCGTTTCTTCAATCTGCCGCTGCGACATCGGGGGTTGGAGAAGCTCAAGAATGAGTTTCACATTGATTTTGTTTGCCATATACATGGCCTCCTTCGTGTATATTTGAGGCTACGCCTCTAATTCTATTATACACGAAGTGCTTTCCATCAGCGGATTACTGCTTTCCTTATGCGGATTGGTGTTTTTCTTGCCGTGGAACGATGTTTTCCTTTCGGCGGATTGATGCTTTCCGGAGCGCGGAATAATCAGTCATTTCAATGACCTCCTTCAATAGTATTCACGCTTCTGTCATTAAATTAGTGACAAATGTCATCTTGCAAAAATGTGCGATATATTGTATAATAATAATTAACAGTTATAAAAAACTGATTAAAACTTGGTTAGTGGATATGGTAATCTAATTGGAATTATAAGAATACCTGGACAGTTTTTCCTCTGATCTTTGCTATCGTCTTTGTTAATGAGGAGGATCATCTATGAACAGAATAAGCAGAGGACAAGAAAAAGCATTTCTGGCATAGAGCACATCCTTATTATTAAATTTGACGCTTGGCATCCATTATGGGATGTCGGGCGTATTTGTTTTTTGGGGGACGGGCATAAGCTCGTAAACAGGTCGAAACCGCTTAGCGGTCGACATATATTATTTTATTTTTATAAGGAGGTCTATTTATGAGAATCCAACCACGAACACAAACCCGAACGCCTATAAAACAGGTGTTCAGCCTTATCTTGTCGCTGATGATGGCGATAATGATAATGCCAGACATATCGCCCCTAAAGGCAAAAGCGGCGAATATTTACGATGATATCTCCGTATTAGGAACTTATGTCACCAGTAGTAATAAAGACGATATCGTTCCCACAAGCCCTCTGTTGTTTTCTTTTGATACTTCAGATAATAAGCTTCACATTGCCAAAAGGCCTAATTCAAATGTAAACACACTAACGAACTCACAAGGTAGTATTATTAAGTTTTACAATAGCAGTAGTTATAATGTTAATAGTTATAAAATCAGCGTCGATGACGACATAGTTTTAAAACAGAACGCTGCTGAGCCTTGTATTTCTAATTATAATTGTAGTAGTGGTTTTGGTAACATTACAGTATCAGGTTACGGAAAGCTTACTATCGAATCACAGGGGTATTGTTTTCAAAATAGTTATTATGGGCAAACAATTACTTTTAAAGGTACAAGAGCTTCTTTGCAATCATCATATATTTTTGATAACTCTTATACTTCTTCAGGTGATTATTGGCACACACTGTATGTAACATTTGATAATTCGACTGTTAATGTATACGCTACAATTGCATTATTTACCTCAGATACTAATAAAAACTATAATCCTATTACAGTTACAAACAGCGTTATAACAACTCCTACAAACGGACGTGTTGACGGAAAGAATATCGTTAATTCCAGCGGAAGCGTTGCTAAATCCTTTACTATCACAGCAAATCAGCTTCCTACTCCCCCAGAGCCCGAGATAACAGTCTATGAAGGTCTCAAGGTCATGGGTACACAGGTAACAAGCGCCAATAAGGACGATATCACAGGGAACGGCGTATTTAAGTATAATCCTTCAACAAAGACGCTTTCGACCGAAAGTTACTTCTGGCAAAATTGTTATACTGCTCCTATAATCGAAAATACAGGCGTAGACGGTCTGAAGATTCAGAATAATTCATCACAGACCGTAAGAATAGACAATTCAAGCTCTATGTACCCAGCAGTAGTAATAAGTAAAAATACTACTTTTTATGGTTCTAAGCAGCAATATATAAGTGCTGCTGTCACAGCTATACAGGTATTAGGCAATGCTAAATTAACTATTAACTCGCCAATACAGGTAAATAATGCTGCATATGGTATATTTGGTTCAAATGATGCCTCTCTCGATTTTTCATATAATGGTGTAAAAATCGATAGCTCTGTTTCGGCGGTAAGAGGCTTCAAGAGTATTACCACTTACTCTACAGTTATATTCTCTTCACCTCAGCCCTCAACCATTAGCAGCGGAATCAAAGAAAAGTCAGGCTCATATGCTAAGCTTGTAACAACAGCAGCAAAGACAACTTACGATCTTTATCTGAACGATACACAGGTTACAAGCGGAAACTGCAACGATATTCTTGGTGACGGCAAAGCTTCATTCTCTTATAATAAGCTTACCCTGAAGGGCGATCCGAGCCAAGATGTTAAGATCACCAACAATATAAGCGGTCTTACTATCTATGTTGAAAATGATACCTATCTCTCTGATGATGCTCAGGGTGATGTAATGACTCTCAATGCAAATACTACCATAACAGGTCCCGGAACACTTACTGTCCCCAGAATAGATGTAAAGAATAATTCAACTCTTACTATTCAGGACGGAAATGTCCAAATAAACGATCAGGATATTATTTATGCATACGGTAGTTCAAATATCAAGATCGTAAGATCAAATGTTGAGGTAGATAGCGGTATCTTCTCAGCTGACGGCAATATCACCCTTGACGGCTGTTATATAACAGGTCCTGAAAACGGTGCAATCGAGAAATATTCAACATATAATAGCTGCATACGCGGTAATGCTCAGATATCAAAGGAATACGACGGTATTATTATCGGCGGCCGCAAGATCGGTACACTCAATCGTCAGGGCGATAATTATTCATACGATCCTGAAACTCAGACTCTTACATTAAAGGGAAAGGTGGGTTCAACAAGCGACCGCAGTATCGAAAGCTATGTTGGCGGTCTTACTATCAATGTTACTGCTGATACTGATCTCACAGATGTTTACGGATATAATCAGACAACTCTTACACTTGGCGGATATACTACAATTAAGGGCGACGGAAAGCTTACAGTTTCACGCCTTAACTGTAACGGCGATCTTACTTTGGATAACGCTAATATCAAGGTAGATCACCCGAGCTTCTCTAATCTCGATGCTGAGCATTTAAAAGTATCAGGCGATCTCACTATTATCAATTCAGATGTATATACAAGCGGTCCGCTGTATGTAACTGAGGGATTTGCCATCAATCAGCTTGAAAACTGCCATATTGCTGCTCCAAGCGGTGCAAAGTTAGATGAGTATTATGGCGGCTGGGGCATTAAGAACGGTAATAGCTTAGCTAACGGCGTTCAAATCAAAAAGGGCTATGGTTTCAAGATCGCAGGTACTGAGGTAACTGCGGAAAGTAATCTCTATAAGCTTGGACCTAACGGTGCTTTTGAGTATGTTCCTTCTATTAATACTCTTATTCTGAATAAGGATATTGACTTGAGAAGTGAGCCTATAAGTTTAAGTCTTATCGAAAATGTTAGCAATACTGGTCTTACTATTAACGGTAACGGACATACTATGGGTATTGCAACTGATAACATTTTAAATACCGATACTATCTTTACAGGTAAATTAAATGTTAATACAAACGCTGTTATTGCTTTTAGTTGTAAAAACAAAACAAATGTAATAATAAAGGATGCAGACCTTACAGTTAATTCAAATATAAGATGCTTCAATGCTTCAACATCAGATACTTGTTCAATGAAAATAGACAACTCAAAAATAGCTATGTCTGTGACAAATTCAAACGCTTTGACAAGAGTTATCTCTGGATTTAAAAACGGCATAACTATTGATGGCTGCCTGATAAGAATTCCTGAAAACACCAATCTTTTAGAAGGTGCAACACAGATCGATACAAAAAAGCTTATTATTTCTCCAGTTGAGTACTATCCGCTTTATGTTTGCGGTGAACAGGTAAATGAGATTAATCGCCATGATCTCTGCGGCGGCAATGCAGAGTACGATGCAAATAACAATACTCTTCACATCTTAAACAATATTGACGGTGGAAGCAACTGGTGTATTGACAATCAGGGCATTGAAGGACTTAATATCTGGGCTGATGTCGACTATATTCTTACAAGTGATAAAGGTGTTATCAGAATAGCCGATGGTCTTGAAACAACTATTTTCGGCGACGATTATGATATCACGTTTAATGTTCCGGCAAGCGGTACTGCTATAAGCTGCGGCAAAAATTCGTTGCTCAGCATAGAAAATGCTGATATCACATCAAATAGCGCAGGCAAGGGTATTTTCTGCGAAAGCAACAATGCTTCACTTGAAGTACGTGATTCTGTGATCAATATCAAGAATGCAACAAGTGGTGCACTCTATGGTTTTAATAACGGAGTTACTATGAGAGGTTGCGAGCTTAAGACGGTTGGATGTGTTATCGAGAATGGTTCTGCTGTTTCTTCTGTAAATAATACAGTTAAATCGGCAATTGTTGAGATAGGGGCTAAGGAAAAGATAGATATCGCAGAAGCTGAAATGTACCTTGACTCCTTCAATTATCGCTACGATGGAGCTATGCATCGTCCTACAGCTACTATTTATTATAACGGAAATATTCTGACAGAGGGCAAGGATTATGTATATAACTGCTCAAGTCAGAACAAAGCAGGTGCATATACAGCAAATGCTAGTGGTATTGGTGACTATAAAGGTACAATTTACGCTGATTGGAATATTTCTGAGATGTTCAGCGTAAAATCCAAGATCAATGGTAAGTCCACTAAGAAGATGTACGCTGCAAATACTAACGTAACCGTTACTGCTCCCGAAGTCGAGGGTAAGGTGTTCTCGCACTGGACAGCCAACGGCACAAACGTAAGTACAGCTAATCCGTATACATTTGCCGTAACGGAAAATGTTACTATTGAGTCAGTTTATAAAGATGCGATTACATATGAGCTTACAGAGGATCTGGAAGATGTAGAAGCATCAGTAGGAGATGCAGTGGTAATGAGAGTCGAAGCTGCAGGAACCACAAACTATAGATGGCAGTGGAGTTCAGATGGAATCTCATGGAACAGTATTGGTAATAATAATAAAAATACTTTCAGCTTTACAATGGCAGAGCGGTTTGCCGGAAGAAAATATCGCTGCATTCTGAATAATGGAACTGATACTATTGAATCAAGAGTTGCTACATTATCATTGAAGTCTGGCTATGAGCTTTCACAAGATCTTGAAGATGTAAATGCTGCAGTAGGCGATTCAGTTGTAATGACAGTAGCAGCTGAAGGAACAACAAGCTATCAGTGGCAGTGGAGTTCAGATGGAATCTCATGGAACAGTATTGGTAATAATAATAAAAATACTTTCAGCTTTAAGATGGCAGAGCGGTTTGCCGGAAGAAAATATCGCTGTATTCTGAATAATGGAACTGATACTATTGAATCAAAAGTTGCTACATTATCATTGAAGTCTGGCTATGAGCTTTCACAAGATCTTGAAGATGTAAATGCTGCAGTAGGCGATTCAGTTGTAATGACAGTAGCAGCTGAAGGAACAACAAGCTATCAGTGGCAGTGGAGTTCAGATGGAATCTCATGGAACAGTATTGGTAATAATAATAAAAATACTTTCAGCTTTAAGATGGCAGAGCGGTTTGCCGGAAGAAAATATCGCTGTATTCTGAGTAATGGAACTGATACTATTGAATCAAAAGTTGCTACATTATCATTGAAGTCTGGCTATGAGCTTTCACAAGATCTTGAAGATGTAAATGCTGCAGTAGGCGATTCAGTTGTAATGACAGTAGCAGCTGAAGGAACAACAAGCTATCAGTGGCAGTGGAGTACTAATGGTACATCTTGGACAGATATTCCAAATAATAATAAGAATACGTTCAGCTTTACAATGGCAGAGAGGTTTGCCGGAAGAAAGTATCGTTGTATTCTTAGCAATGGAACAAATACTGTTGAAACAAGAATAGCTACGCTATCTTTAGTAAACTAATATAATCATTTTGGTGTTTATTATATCTCCCTCGTAAGGTGTGAAAACACCAGCGGGGGAGGTTTTTGTTATCAAACTTTTTAGATATTAAAAAACATATGTTGAAGTATAGAATAAAATATGTTAAAATACAGTTAGTACATTTATAATTTCTGCAAGTTTCTTCTATAGCGATGCAGCAATAGATTTACCACTTGTTTCAATGACAAAAATGTTCAATTATGAAGGGTGGTATTAAAATGAGAAAAACAATGAAGTCAATCGTGAGTTCAGTTGCTGCATTTGCAGTTGCGCTATCTTATGCAGTAATTCCTTTTAGGGAAGTATTTGCAGCTGATGAAGCGCCGAGTATTGAAGCAGTGTGTAATCAGGAGGAAAAGTTTTCTGTTAACAGCATTTCTGCTGATGAACTTCTCTACAATTATATGCTGACTCAGTCCGGAGTAACTCCGAAGCCTGACGAAACCCGAAACGGTAAAATAGTTTGCTATGAAAGTAGCATTACAGCTGGTTCAAAGCTTGGCGGCAGGGAAGCTATAGCCTATAATGTATTGAAAAGAGAAGTAGCGAGGATAGCTTCGGGACAGCGAACCTCCACCGAGATAGATTTAACTGCTGAGGAGCTTGGAATTGAAGGGGCATCCTGGTCTGCAGCGGATCTTGGAGTTAATGCGGTTGTATCTAATAATCATATCACCGATGAAGGGATGGCAGCTCTTAGTAATGAAATATGTGATTTCCGTGCAGTTATCAATGCATTGCTTGCAGATTGCCCCTATGAAATGTATTGGTGTGACAAAACGTCATATCAGACGTCTATGGGTTCTATTGGTGCAAAGAAGCAAAACGGTGAATGGAAGCTTTACCTTGGAAGTAATCCGAAGGTTATATTTAAGGTATCAGCTGACTATTCAGTTAATGGAGCTACAGGTACTACCAATCTACCGGATAACAGAGTGTCAGTAGTTGCTTCAGCAATTAGTAATGCTCAACAGATAGTAAACGACAACAGCGATAAAAGCGGCAAAGAACTTCTTGCGGCATACCGTGATGCAATTTGCGGCTTGACAGATTATAATTATGCTGCGGCAGGCGGCGGTGCAGCCTACGGTGATCCGTGGCAGCTTATCTATGTATTTGACAGCGACAACAGTACAAAGGTAGTTTGCGAGGGATATGCAAAGGCTTTCAAGTATCTCTGTGATTTATCGTCTGAACGCCTTGAAGGAATAAGCTGTTTAATAGCAACAGGAACATTTTCAGGACCTCATATGTGGAATGTCGTTAATATGGACGATAACCGCAGCTATCTTGTGGATATAACACAGTGTGACAGTATAGACCGGCCTGTGGAAGAATATATAAATACGTTCTTCCTTGCAACTCCGTCTGACGGAACATATAATACTAACTATGAATTCTATTTCCCAGGTACTTCATACACCGAGGGTGCATATATTTATTCATATCCTTCTAATACATATACCTATGTCTATGATACTGACACATTAGAAACTTATAATAGCTCATATCTTATGCTTTCCACAGATCCATATGTCGAAGTGGAGCATGTTAAGACGGAGGTCAATATTGAATATACTGACATCAATAGCCTAAAAACATCTTCAACAGTATATGCCGAAACATTCAGTAATGAGGATTATCCTCTGACTGCAATCTATCTGGACGGTTATGATTTCAGTGGCTGGAATATTAACGGCACATTGTACACAGATGTTTCAGACGCTCAGGCTACTTTAGCAGCGGCAGTTGCTGAAAAGCCAAGTGAGCCAATCAAAATAAAAGAAGTCTATACAAAGAAGCCTCAGACATACAACGTTAGCATTACTGGCGGAAAGCTTACTGACGGCAGTACTAACTATACAGCTCAGGTATCTACTCTTCTGACTGTAAGAGCTGATACGGCGGAACATGGAAAGAAGTTTTCACATTGGTTGAGAAATGGAGTTAAGGTTTCGTCTAACAGCTGTTATTCATTCCGTATGCCTTCATATGCAGTTACACTCAAGGCTGTTTATGTTGCTGATACGACTGCTGTAAATCAGGCAGGTACTGCGATTATTGAAAGCGTAACACCTAATACTTCAGCAGGAAAGGTCTCATTTGTATCTGTTTGCAATATTCCAACATCCTGTAAATTTGTTAAAGGCGGACTTGTAGCGACAAATGACGGTAATATAGGAATAAATGTTACTGCCGATAATGCTGTATATGTCAAGCTTTCATCCAAGGTTACTGAGAATACAAAGAATTTGAAATATACATGGACTAAAAGCAACGTTACTGCTGATACTGTATGGTATGTGCGAGGATATCTTGTTTATAAGGATAGTTCAGGTGTAGAGCATACAGTTTACAGTGATGCTGTAAAAGCCAATATCAATGGTATAATAAAAGATAATTCGTTTAACGGTGATGAAGGCGGCAGTACCATTATTATTGATCCTTAAAAAATAGTAGTTAACAGGATGAAGAATTGCAGATATTGATCTCTGATAAACACTACATCAGGTGTATTTTCTTATGAAGGCCATTGATAAAGAGAAGTTTACATTTACCTGATATGATATTCAAAATAGCGGTATTTTAAGGATCTTTAGTTGATCCATAAAATGCCGCTTTTTTTTTAATATAGGAGAATGTTTTATATGCGATATACGAAGTGTATATTAGTACGTAAATATAACGATATATAGCCTTTCTCTGACCGCAAAATCAACAATCAGCATCATTCTTTGTTATTCGTTTCTACAAAAATATGTTATCAGTATACATTATTCACTTATTATACTTGAATTGTTGGATCAAAAATGTTACAATTTGTATAGAAATATATGATTGGATGATTATACATAAGATATAATTTTCTGATGTATATATGAAATGAGTCATTGTATTAAATATATGTAATTATTGTGGGGGCGATAATATGATGAAAAAATACAAAAGAACGATAGCTGCTATTACAGCAGTAATGATGTTTTATGGTAATTTCCCAATTTCAGAACATGCTGTAATTATAGAATCATTCAGAGCCTTTGCAGAAGATTTACAAGATCTGGAGTATACGGTTGACGAAGCCACATTTATTTATTCAAAGCATGACGATAGCATCATTATAGAAGGATATTTGGGAAATGATAGTTTTGTAACAATTCCTGAATCAATTGAAGGATTACCTGTAAAAGAAATTAATTTTGGAAGAAGGCCAAATGGAGAAAAAGACGATTCTGATATTATCTTGTCATTGACTTTGCCGGATACTGTTGAACGAATGTACAACCGCGTCAATAATTTCAATAATCTTTTAGAGATACGCGGAAGTATAGCAGGTCATGCTATGGATATTGCTAAAGAGTATGGTATTTCATTCGTAGATATTAATGCCGATGAACCGTATGAATACTTAAAATATACAGAAAATGAAGATAATATCATTATTACAGGTATAGATTTTTCTCCTTGTGTTTCTGATTATACTATTCCTTGGATGATAAATGGTAAACAGGTTACAGAATTATGCATACCAAGCGGATATTATTATGATAACCCTAATGCTTATATTCCAAGCCAATTCACACTGAAAATATTTAACCCTGATATTTTGATTACAGATTCAAGATTCTTGGATATGTGGAGCCATTGTTCTGTTTTATATGCTATCCCGGGAAGTACAATGCAGTCGGTGGCATATAATTTAGGAATTAATTATGTTCCGATTGAAGAAACTCAAATGGATGCTGAATCAAGCTATACTTTTTCATATAATGTAGTTACTGGTGATGAATATAATAATTATGAGGATTATGTAGAAATCCATGGAATAACCGGTGATTACGCAAGTAATGTTGTAATTCCTGAGACAATAAATGGTCATCCGGTAAAATATTTGCGTATTGACAATATGTCGATAAAAAATATAACAATTCCTGACAGTGTTCAATACATAGACGCATATGATGCAAGCCGTGATATATGTTTTTATGTGAATAATGGAAGTTATGCATATAATTATGCTGTAGAAAGAAATATCTCATATAAATTAAATAGTATTCCATTTGAATATGAGACTTTCACTTATGAAAACGGAGAGCTTCATACCTTAGTTCACGTAAACAATCATGAAGATCTGGATGAAGTTATTATTCCGGAAAATAAGGATAATATACCTGTAACAGCTTTATTGATTGAGGATCATTCTTGTAAAAATATCGTTATTCCGGATACTATTAATTATATAAGTTGTTATGATTCTGATGTTTGTTTCTACGTAAACTATGGCAGCTATGCGTGGGAATATGCCAAGGCTAATAATATTCCTTACAAGTATATTGAACTGAATGATGAGGCATATTTCAGGTATTCTTATCGGGATGGAAAGGTTTCTGTTGTTGATTATATGGGTACAGAGACTTCTATTACTATTCCTGATAAAATGTATGGTTCAAATATAACAGGAGTAATTTTCAATCATAATAATGAAGCTACTGGCCTGAATAATATAAGGACCATTACTGTACCAGAAAATGTAGATACATTTGAACTAGGATATTTAGCGTCTTTAGAAAAAATTCGCGGTTATAAAGGAAGTGCTGCGGAACGTTATGTGAAAGAACACTATCCTATAAAGTTTGAAGTTATCAGTGACCAAGGATATGTTCTGAAGAGACTCAGATATGCTGAATATGATGACCATGTTGAAATAATTTCCTGTGAACCAGATCATGTTAATAAGACATATGATATACCTTCAAGAATCAATGATAAACCTGTTACCAGAATCCTTTCAGGTGCTTTTAATTACGTTAACGATACAGATTATTATATTAACATACCTAAAAATGTAGAGTATATTTCTGATGATGCTTTTGTTGATAAGTCTCATAAAATTATCAAGTCTGATAACGGAAGTTATTCAATCAATTATGCAAAATCAAATAGTATTAAATATGAAGAAACAGGAGACCCTTATGATAGTTTAGATTATTGTTACAGCGTTGAAACAGATGAATCTGGAAATGAGTATGCAGTTGTGGGTTATATTCATCCTTCTTTTATTGATGCTGGCATTATAAGAATACCTGAACAAATAGACGGTATAACAGTCGAGAAGATCAATTTGAGTTTTTGTTATGATAGGAGTCCTTATTTCAAATCAATAGTTATTCCATCTTCGGTTAAAGACATTAATATAAGATGTTATAGGGAATCAAATTCAAATGATTATTCTTATGATGGTGCGTATTCAGCGACCGTTGAGATACCTGTTGCAGAATTAATTTCTGAAATAAGAGGTGCTCCTAATAGTTATGCTGAAGAATATGCTTATTATAATAACATCAAGTTTGTAGTTGATGAAGAGTATAAATATAATACAACATATCTTTACAGTGGTAATTACGATTATAATTATAACGGCAACACGATCAGTGTAAGCTGCGATAGAAATGTAGTTCATGCTACAATACCTGAAAGAATAGGTAATACTACAGTACGAAAAGCATATTTCAATGGCAAAAATCTGAAATCGGTAACGTATTTGAATTCAAGTATTAGTATTAGCGAATCTGATTTCCATGATTGCAATAATCTTGAAGTAATAAGAGGATATAGTAATAGTACAGCGGAAGCATATGCTTATAATCATGGAATTAAATTTGTCAGGATTTATAATCATCATAGGTATTATGATGATTGCCCACCGGAGTTAACATTTAATGACAGCAGACTTCAAAAGTGTGATATCAGTGCAGTAGATGTTATGATTCCGAATTATTGTTATTCCCAAAAAGATGAGTATGTAGAGACTTATGGTCAAACAAGCAGTTCTGTTTATACAAATATAAACAGCGATGCTTTCAGGGGATGCACTGCTTTAAGATCAATTACTATTCCTGATAGTATATCTTACATACCTGACACCATGTTTACTGATTGTATCAATCTCAAGGAGATACACGGAAGCAGCGGAAGTGCTGCTGAAGCTTATGCAATCAGCCATAATATCAACTTTATTGCAAATCAAGAAACACCGAGGTATATTGGCATTGAACGTTACAATGAGCATTATTCAGGTAACAATTCAGATCAAAATTATGCTTATAATGCACCGACTTATGATATTTCAATAATTGGTTATGATCCTGAGACCTCAAAATTAGTTATCCCAGAGGTAATTAATGGTGACAGTATAAAGAAAATACGTGAATATGCATTTTGTGATTATTATGGAGCAGAAACTGTTGAGATTCCTGAGTATATTGAAGTTGTAGAAAGAGGAGCATTTTGTAACTCAGGTGTAAAAAATGTCGTTCTGCCTAAGAATATGGAATATGTCAATAATGTTTACAGTTATAATAATGATTATTCATATTATAATTCACAGCAAAATCAATGCATTACAGTTCTTAATCCAAATGCTGTAATAGCAGATGATGTCAATTGTAAGCTTAAAGGATATTTTGGAAGTACTTCATATGAGTATGCAAAAGAGAAAAACTATCCTTTTGAGGTAATTCTTGATGAAAATGATCCCGCACCTGAGTATCTTGAATATGAAATAATATATAAAGACGAAAATTCGGATTATTATTATTCTGAAGACAATTTAGCTTACATGAATAGTTTTGCTGAGCCATATATCAGGATAACGAATTGCGGCAATGTAGAAGAAGTCGAAATACCTGCTGCTATCGGTGGAATTCCAGTTAAGGAGTGTACAGAAAATGCATTCGATAGTTGTGCGTCCATGACAAAAATCACTGTCAAAGCAGATATTAACTTGAATATACCGAACCAGATAATCAGAAATTTGAAATCGATAAGCGGTTATTTAGGTTCTTCTGCAATGAATATAGCACGGGATAATGAAATAGTATTCAACGACCTTAATAATCCTATAGAGTTCCCTGAAGGTATTAAATTCTATGTATCAGATGGTACTGTAGGTATAAGATCAGTTACATACGATGGATATGCATCTGAAAATACATGGACTACATGGAATGTTCCTTATACTATGTATGGCTTACCAATAACAAGTGTGGACTTCCCGTTCTATACACTGACTGAGATCATACTTCCTGAGAGTGTAACATCTATCAATTTGAAAAACTGTCCGAATGTAGAAACGATAAAAATTCAAAACAGTGACTGTAAATTCGAAGGAAATGAAGCGTTAAAGGATATATATGCTCCTGCAGATAACAGTTTTGCATTACAGTATGCTGCTGACAAGGGAATAACCTTCCATGATATAAACAGTGATACAGTTTATTCTAAACCATCTGATTTGAAGATTAATATCAAGGATGGTACTGTAATAATTATGGGATATTCCAATAAGGATTACAATGATGAACTTATTATTCCGGAGAGTATTTACGGAATGCCTGTAGTTGAAATTGCTGATATGGCATTTTATGGGTATGAGCATATTAAAAAAGTAGAGATTCCTGAGAGTGTATTAAGAATTGGATATGATGCTTTCAGTTCATGCAAGTATCTTGAAAAAATAGTCATCAAAGGAGACCCAGAATTTAACGTGAATCCATATTATCCTTATCCCAATCCTGAGGATGTTAGAATATGTGATTCTAATGTAATAATTCAATCTGATTTGAATGAAAATATCGTTTTATATGCTCTGAAATACGGTAATCATTTATGTGACATGAATGGTGATCTATATGAATATCCTGAATACTTAAAGTACTATTATTATGAAGATCACGTAATGATTATCGGTATAACTGATGAGGCTGAGGAATATGTTATTCCTGAAAGCATATATGGTATACCAGTTACGGAAATATGCAATTATGCATTCTATAATGACAATGTCAAATTAGTCGTGATCCCTCAAAGTGTTAATAAGATAGGAGAAAGCGCTTTCGCAGATAATACTGTAATCTGGGGTTACTCAGAAAGTGTTGCCGAAACATATGCTGCAGACCATGAACTTGAATTTGTAAATATCGATATAACTGAGCAGAATTGGGATCATATAGAGTGGCACTGGGAAAACTTTGATAAGGACGGAACGGTTACAGCTGAATTAAAATCTTATGATGAAGAGACGTTTTCAAAGATGCTTAATGCATTTGTGAGAATTGAATCATCAGTAGATGCAACTTGTACTGACGATGGTTTAGTAAATTATGTTGCAGAAGTATTGATCGATGGAAATTTATATACAGATGAACTTACAGAGATACTTAATTCAACAGGTCATAGCTATTATGTTGATGAATGGATCTGGTCTGACGATCACTCGGAATGCAGTGCTGTATTTAAATGTTCTGCTTGCGATGCAGCAACTTCACCTCAGACAGCAAATGTAAGACTTGAAAAAGTTGTTGATCCGACATGTACTGAAGATGGATTCAATACCTTTATTGCGGACATAATCTATGAAGGAAGGGATTATAGCGATACTGTTACTGTTAGTACAAATGCAACTGGTCATCATTATGTAATAGATAACTGGAACTGGTCAAGCGAAAGAACGACCTGTGAAGTAATACTGAAATGTTCTGAGTGTAGTGATATTCAGAAAAAAACAGCTGATATAAGTCATGAAGAACTTGGACCAACTTGTACAACTGATGGTTATGATAATTACATAGCTGAAATTGAATTAGATGGAATGATTTATAATCAGAGAAATGATAAGGTTATTCCTGCTACCGGACATAGTAATGTTGTAGATAAGTGGATCTGGTCTGACGATCATACAAGCTGCAAGGCTGAACTTAAGTGTAATGTATGTAACGAGATTACAGGCAGAATCGATGCAACAGTAACTCATGACTATCTTGCTCCAACATGTACTGAATCAGGTTACGATAATTATATTGCTAATGTTACAATTGATGATAATGAATATAGTGACAGCAAAAATAATACTATACCTGCAAACGGACATGATTTGTATGCTGATTCTTGGACGTGGTCTGATGATCATACACAGTGTAACGTGGCTATAAAGTGCCATAACTGTGATATGGTGATAAATGATGATAAAGTCAATATCTCATCAGAAACTACCAAAGAGCCTACTTATGACGAGATAGGTTCGATTGTGTACACTGGAATATATGTTTATGAGGATATTACATTTACTACAACTGAAATAGTTGAAATACCGGAAAAGGAACGAACAGATATTTCAACTGCAAAAGTTTTGATATCTGCTACATCTTTCAATTATGATGGAAATGAAAAGAGAGTAAATGTAAATTCAGTAAAACTGAATGGAGTTCTGCTGACAGAAGGCGTCGACTATGAAGTTACAGGAAATACTGCAACTGAATCAGGCGATTATATGCTTACTATTACTGGTATAGGTGCATATAAGGGTTCGATTGCAAAATACTGGAAAATTGTTAAACGCTTCACAGTTTCATATATTCAGAATGGTGTAAGGCGGTCATATATTTATACAGAAAACGCTTTTTGTAATGTTGAAGCAATCCCGGTTGATGGAAAGCTCTTCTCTCATTGGAAATTGTCAAACAGCGATACGATTCTGAGTTATAGCGAATCATATACTTTTAGAGTTGTTTCGGATATTAGTGTAGAGTCTGTGTATGTTAATGCTGATGAACCAGTAAATAGAGCTCCTGTTGTAGCAATTACAAACGTAAGAGCATTCAACAATAGGATCTATTATGAGATCACAAGAGATATTCCAGAGAATTACACAGTTATTTCTAACGGTATTCTCTATGGTACAAGCGTGTCCGTTTTTGTAGAGTCAGATGATGAAAGCCGAGATAATAATTTGAGGTTTACTGATGATGTTGGTTCTACAGAAGTAAAAGAAAAAGTTCATGCTGGTACATCCGGAGTAAATACAAATAAAGGATATTATTCATATTATCTGAACATAGGTGAAAACACCGACAAAACAGTATATCTGAGAGGATATGTTATGGTTAAGGACAGCGAAGAGAATATAATGACTTATTATACAGATATTGTTGGTAAATCATATGATCAGATAATTAATAATTGAAATAGTTTTAGAAGGAGAAATAATAAAATGACAGAATATATAAAGCCTGAAATCGAAATAGTAATCTTTGAAACAGAAGATGTTATAACAACAAGTGTTAATAATTTTAGCGGAGATGAAAAAGGTGAAAACGCTCATTTCGATCCGTAAATATGCGTTTTAGGAAATATGGGCATCATGAGTGCTTGTATCATAAATGCTTGAAAACATCACACTTATAAGCAAAACATCCCCGAGCTTCGACTCGGGGATTGCTAATTTATAGTAAGCGCCAACCATGCATAGCTCTTCACACCAAAATGAAAAGGCAGTATAATAGTTCCGAGGTGAAAATAGCCGGAAGGAGCTGATGGAATGGCTCATCGAGGATCTCATTTTGTACTATTTGCTAAGCTCTTTAATTGCAGTTTCTACTGAGCTAATAAGCATAGGTCTTCGCATTTCTCCGACCATGATATCGAATTCGTTTCCAGAGGGGGCTCCATACAAGAGATTATCGGCATCAACAGATTTTAGCCATTTGAGAGCTTCATACAAACCATCGATGGTATATACGTCAAAGCCTTTTGATTCAATAAACGTAAGGTTAATATCTCTCTGTGTGTTCATATAAAGTTCACTCCCATGGTTATTAATATATGTTTATTATAGCACATTGACAGAGAATAATTCACTGTGATAATAGATGAAATAATTATGATTAATTATGACAATATCTACGATATATTTCAAAGAAATGTGGATTTACATCATTCCATAAGATGCTGCTAATTTAGGAAGTTCTTCAGTAGGAGTGAGTCAATCCCAAATTCTGTGTAAACGAGAAATAGTGCAATAAAAGAGTATATGATGAGACCGATTGTGAAAGCAGTCGGTCTTATCTGCATATTAGCACATGATTATTTGATTGTCAAGATGAAATTGTTATTCGGGTATCCTGTCGCCGTAGTAGATTACGAGCTGAGCGTAAATTCGACTCCAATCCTGACGGCGACCTGTCCACTTTTTCGTGATATCCTTCATAGCCAGATACAGCATCTTGAAAAGGCTGTCATCGGTTGGAAATACGGACTTTGCTTTAGTTACTTTCTTCAGTTGACGATTAAAGCCCTCTATGGTATTTGTGGTATAGATCAGCTTCCTAAGCTCCTGTGGGAACTTGAAGTAAGTGCTGAGATTAGGCCAGTTTTCGTACCACGACTTTGAGATCTTGGGATATTTGCTGTCCCAGGCAGCAGCAAAGGAGTCAAGAGCGTCCAGAGCAGCTTCCTCTGTTGCGGCAGTATAGACCTTCTTAAGATCAGCCATAAGTGCCTTGATATCCTTGTAGGAGACGTATTTGCTGGAATTTCTGAGTTGATGTATGATGCAGTTCTGGATATCGGTTTTCGGGAATACTGCCTCTATCGCCTGAGAGAAGCCAGTGAGGTTATCAGTGCAGGCAATGAGAATATCATCTACTCCTCTGTTACGAAGGCTGTTAAGTACGCCTGCCCAGAACTTAGCGCTTTCATTTTCTCCTACCCACATACCGAGAACGTTCTTCCTGCCGTCCAAATTAACTCCTATGGCTATGTATACAGCCTTCTTGATGATCTGTCCCTCGCTGCGGACGTGATAGTGGATGGCGTCAAGAAATACGACTGCATAGACGCTCTCAAGCGGTCTTTGCTGCCATTCTTTTGCTACAGGGAGAACCTTGTCTGTAATACGACTGACGGTAGTATCGGATATTTCCAGACCGTAAATATCACGGATATGATCCTCAATATCGGACGTAGACATACCTTTTGCGTACATGGAGATGATCTTGTTCTCCATATCCTGAGATATGCTTGTCTGATTCTTGGGCAGTATCTTAGGCGCAAATTCACCGTTTCTGTCCCGAGGCACTTCGATATCCACCTTACCCATACTGGTACGCAAAGTTTTCTTGCTGTGACCGTTGCGGCTGTTAGCGGTTTCTTTGTTCTTAACGTCATACGGCTCGTATCCGAGTTCAGAATCAAGCTCTGATTTAAGGCTTCCTTCCATAAACCCGGCAAGCGCTTCTTTGAATAATTCCTGAATATCATCCATGCTCTGAATATTTGCTGCCGAAAGAAAATCGCTTATCAGCTCTCTTCTTGCACGCTGTTCTTCTGTTTCATTTCTTCGCCTTCTGCTCATAATTAAAACCTCCGAAGTAATGTCTCTTCTATTATACACTACTTCAGAGGTTTACACAAATTTTAGGATAGACTTCATTATTCATTCAGACCAATGTTCTGCAATCCTGCACAGGGGCATGCTTTGTATTCATCACCGGTTACAGAGTCATAGTATGGGATAGTTCCACCAGCCCAGTCCACCTGCATAGCATCTCCCGGCTTATGAGTAACACGCATAGCCGCCTTTGTCACACGAGCCCAGCGGCGGTACTTGTCAGCGAACTGAGTACTCATATATGGTATTTCACCGTTTGCATATGCACGCTCACAGTATTCATTCCATAGCAAAGTTAGAGTAACACCTTTCTTGGAAAGCTCTTTGTGGATGTAGGCGTAGTCGATAGCAGCATAATTGTTAATGCCTTTGTTACGTGTGCCATAAAACAACTCGTCCAGCATTTCATTTGTCACACCGTCATCGAGTGGCCAAGAAATGTTCAGTTCCTCCGCACGGTCAAGAGCCGCTTTAACGGTTTGATGTGAACTGTGGACGTTTGTTTCAATGCTCCTCTGGCTGAAGCCCTTAGAGTACATCTCCAATATTTTTCGATAGTTCGTCATATCCGAACCTCCTATATTCAAGTCACACATTGCTGTGTGCTATGAACATTATATAGGTTCAGGATAAGTGCGGTCAATGCTCCGGCAAGGTGCGGTTCTATGTGCGGCATAATGCGGTTCTAAGTCCGTGCAGCTGCGGTTTTGGTGTCGGCATATACAGGGCTTTTTTGTGCTTTACGTACAAAATGGTTCGGTTCAATAACGCCAGTCGCTTCTGTTGATAGTTGGTATATAACAGAAATTTAGTTACCCATGTATAAGCTTTCGATATTCTTAAATTTCCAGTTCGTTGTTAGCATGTCTAGTTCGCAGCTCGATAGCATACTCACTCTACTCAGAAAACTCAGCTTTTCATAACGATAACTGTGTGTCTCATAAATATACTTCCACCGGAAACAATTCCTGTGTAACGTTAAAAGATGTCAATGACTTTCTGATTTGACGTATAACTATTGTGGTTACGACTTTTTTATTGAAATTGTTTATCAGGCTAATTTCAGATTCGCAGACTTATAACACATTTATACTCAACTCAAATAATGTTGGAAAATCGAACATTTTTGTTGACAAATCCAACTCTAAGGTGTATAATATACATAATTGTAGACATACCGAGAGGAGGGAAAGGTATGAAAAATTTAAATGAAAGATTAAGAGAAGTTAGGAAAAAATTGCATTTATCGCAGGAAAATGTCTCAAAAGCTATAGGTATTAACCGTACTGCAATAGTAGAAATCGAGAATGGCAGGCGTAAGGTGTCCGTTGATGAGCTTGCAAAGTTCAGCGAACTGTTTCGGATCCCTGTTGATGAACTAATGAACGGCAGAGCTAATGAATTGCCTGCTCAGATGTTCGCACGCAGCTTTGGAGAGCTTGATGAAGCAGACCAAAGAGAAATCCTTAATTTGATTGAATTCAAAAAGAGAATGAAGGAACATACAGTTTGATTAACGATTATGAAGTTTAAGCAAGGGTGCGAATATATAAAAGAAGAATGAACTTAGTATGTTCTGAAACAACTTCTTGTATCTTTGTCGGAGGAAATATGAATATTATTTGGATAACGTTAGAATCGCTATTACCTGCTAATACTGGTGGAAGACTCGGTGTATATAAAAGATTAGAACAGATTGCGAAAACTGAAAACGTTTTTCTATTTTACCCTTATGATGATCAGGAAGAATTGAAAAATGCTAAGGAATTAAGAAAACTTTGCAAAGAAGTACATCCATATTACAGAGGAGCGAATAGGTTGACCGCTTTAAAAAAAATATGGAGATATCCATTTACAGTAGGTTCAAGAATGATTTCGGAAATGCAGAAAGATATAAATGCGTGTCTTGAAAAAAATGCAATAGATGTAATTAATGTTGACTTTCCACATATGTGCGCTAATCTATTTAACATTAATGTACCTTGTCCTATTGTGTTAAACGAGCACAACATCGAGTGGAAGGTTTATAAAAGCATTTCACACAGCCAGAAAAATCCACTGAAGAAGGTTGCTTATTTTATCGATTCATATAGATTAAAAAGATATGAGAGGAATCTTTTTCAAAAGATTAGGTTTTCTAAAATTACATTTGTATCATCAGATGATATGGAATATATGATCAGAAAAAACATGTGTACAAATGAACAGGCTGAGTTAATTCCGGTTGGAGCCGACATTAATAGAATAGATGCTATAAAAAAACATATCACTAAAAATATTATTTTTGTAGGGAAAATGTCTTATGGTCCTAATATTGAAGCAGTGACTTGGTTCAATGAGGAGATATTTCCAAAGATATTAAAAAATGAGCCATCATGTAAGTTTTATATAGTTGGGAAAGAACCAACAGATGAAGTTAAGGCTTTAGCTGGTGACAGCATTATTGTCACGGGGACGGTGGATTCTGTTGAAAAATATTATGATTTGGCGGATTTAGTTGTATTGCCATTAAAAAATGGCGGCGGTGTAAAAGTTAAATTACTGGAAGCAATCGGGCATGATCTTCCGATTGTATCAACGAGCGTTGGAGTTCAAGGAACTATTTACAAAGATAAGAAATCAGTGCCTGTACATGATGATGCTTTAGAATTTGCTGATGCATGTGTTAAATCTATTAATGGAAATTATAAAGAACGATTTAAAAAGATGTTTGCTATTTTTGAAGAGAATTATACATGGGAACAAATAGGTGAGAGATATTTGGAGCTATTTAATGAAGTAATATGAAAATATCAAAAAGGCGAGAGAGCCTGTTTAAATTGTTGCGATAAGTGTATTTTTCAGGCATACTGTAAAACGTATGTTGGGGGCTATCCGATTACTCTTTTATTTAGAGCGTGATTAATATTGTTGCATGGATAGAAGGAGAAAGATAATTATGAATAATTGTGCGTTTACAATATGTACATGGAGCTATTTGGGCTTAGCTAAGAATCTAAAGGATAGTTTTTTTACATTATCATTCAGATTATGATTTTAAGATTGTAATTATTGATGAAGTAAAAGAGAATGACGTAGATTGTATTTTGGCAGATGATATTTTATTAAAGTATATTTCCAAAAATCGTGTTGAATCGATGAAGTTTCAGTATGATGTCACGGAATATAGTACCAGTATTAAACCTTTTGCGTTTAAAAATTACATGGATAAATATTCAAAAGTGATATACTTTGATCCTGATATTATGTGCTTTTCTCATTTAAATGAATTAGATGATGATGCAATTGCTTTTGTTACCCCACATGTTTCAAGAATGGAGAATACTGATAATGTTTTGGAAGAGGCCAATATATTAAATCATGGAGTGTTTAATTGTGGGTTTATTGCTTTCAGATCGTGCAGTAAATCTATGACGTTCATTGATTGGTGGGCAAACAGATTAATTGATTATTGCTATGACGATTTAACTTTAGGAATATATACCGATCAAAAATGGGTTGATTATATTCCTGTGTTTTTAGGTAATCAGCTTAAGATTATTTCTAATTGTGGTTATAATTATGCTCCGTGGAATTATTGTTCTAATGAGGTGATAATAAAGAATAATAATTATTTCTTAAAACCTCGCCAAAAAGAAGGCGAACTTGTAAAATTATGCTTTGCGCATTTTAGTGGATTTAACTATCAAAAACTAATACAAGGTGAAACTGAGCACAGTTTTCGTAATATTTATTCTTATCATGATATTGAACCGCTTCTGCTATGCTATGGTAAAAATCTAAAAGAGCATAATTCTTTAAGTTTTATTAACAATCCATATAAATATAATTTTTATTCGAATGGAAAACTAATATCTAAGCTTAATAGAAGACTATACAGAACAATTAAAGAAAAAAAAAGGATCAAGGAGCCATTTAATTCGAAGAAGATGTTTTATGGAATTATGTCAAAGAACAAGCTATTATCAGATATTCCTGATGCAAAAAAGAAGAATACGGCTGGAGTTAACAATAAAGAAAGATTTATATACTTGTTTTTTAAATGTATAAAGAAAATATTAGGAATAAAAAAATATACTGAATTTTTACGCGCGATGCAAATATATTCTACGTACGGAAAACAAGATTTTCTTATTTCTAATAATTATAAAAAGAAGTAATTAGATTAATTGATATTTTTTCTCGTATTAGTATTGGTTATGGTGTTCTTTAAGTCTTTATCATTTCAGCTGATTTGTTTTGTCGTTGTTTTTGGTTTCATTAAAAAAGAGGTAATAGTAAGAATGAATATTAAACAGTCTGTTTTGTTATTGTTGTTGAAAATGCGTTTTAAATATAAAAAATCAGGCTTGAAGCCTAAAATATTGTTTCCAAAAGAATGTATAATCAATGGAACAAAGTCATATGGTGACTTGCGAATAACTACTTTCAACAATAATTCTAAAATTATTATTGGTGAATACTGTTCTATTGCTCAAGAAGTGAATTTTTTACTTGATGTGGAGCATAGAATGGATACTATTTCAACATATCCTTTTAAGGTTAAAATCCTTGGCGAAAAAGCTGAGGCAACGAGTAAAGGTAATATATTAATTGAAGATGATGTTTGGATAGGTTTTGGTGCTACTGTTCTTTCTGGTGTGCATATCGGTCAAGGAGCTGTAATTGCAGCTGGTGCTGTAGTAACTAAAGATGTTCCTCCATATGCAATTGTCGGAGGAGTTCCTGCAAAAATTATAAAATATAGATTTGATGCTGAAACCATTAAATTTATGAATACTTTGGATTATAAGTCTCTTGACGAAGCACTAATAAAGGAACATGTTGAAGATTTATATCTTTCACTTGAAAAAAAGAATATTGAAGAAATAAAAAGAATATTTGAATGGTTTCCAAAGAAATGAAGAACAACTTTTTATGTATTTAGGTGGTTAATTATGACTAATCCAATTATTAGCATTTGTATACCAACTTTAAATCGTTGTGAACAATTAAAAGCAACGATTTTGTCAATTGTCGATCAACCTGAATTTAAGAATGGTAAAGTTGAAATTGTTATATCAGACAATGCGTCAACCGATAAAACAAAGGATACCATTTTATCTTTAAAGGAAAAATATCCAGCAATCATATATCATAGAAATGAAAAAAATATTGGTAATGAAAATTTTCCACTGGTTTTATCTTTGGGGAATGGAATACTAAGAAAACTAAATAATGATACGCTTCTTTTAAAAAAAGATTCGTTAGGTAAATTATGTGAGTTTGTTGAAAAATATATAGATAGTAAGCCGGTCCTATTATTTCCTAATGGTGAGTTGCAAGACGTTTCGGATGAAGTTTTGTCATTCAGAGAATTTGTCTTATCTGCATCACATTGGGTTACTTGGATTGGTGCGTTTTCAATTTGGGAAAATGATTGTATTGATTTACATGATGATACATATGGCTGTAATGAAAAATTATGGCAGGTTAGAAAAGTATATGAACTTGCGAGTAAAAAGAAGCAGTCTGTTATTATTAATTATGAATATGGTATTATTCAAAGTGTACCTCACAAAAACCTTAGCTATGGGTTATATAATATCTTCTATAAAAATTTTTTATTTTTCTTAAAGCCATATGTAAGCAAAGGCGAAATTGATGTTACCGATTATGAAGTTGTTGAAAAGGACTTATTGTTTAACTTTTTTTGCGATTGGATGATTAAATGGGAATTACATAACTCTGATTTTAAATATTCAGAAAGCGAGAATTTAATAGAATTAATTAGGAATCAATATATTAACAAATCATATTGGAGTCAGTTTGAAAAACATTATAAAATACAGAAATGCAAATACAAGGCTAAAAGTCTAATAAAAAAGATTGCTGGGAGATGATAAAAATATAATGGAAAATGTAAGTAATATTAAGAAAAATACTATTTTTAATACACTTAAAACAGTTTTCGGTATTATTTATCCACTAATAACATTCCCTTATATTTCAAGAGTTTTATTGACCGACAATGTAGGTAAGATTAACTTTGGAAATTCGATAGTGAGCTATGTTACTCTTGTAGCTTCTTTGGGAGTAAATACATATGCAATACGTGAATGTTCAAAAGTGAAATATGACAAAAATGAATTAAGTAAAATTTCAAGTCAAATATTATCAATTAATATAATATCATCGTTAGTAGCTTATGTTGCCTTAGCAATCGTTTTGATTTTTGCGAGACCGCTTGAGAATTACCGATTGTTAATTATTATTCAGAGCACATCAGTATTGTTTACCACTCTTGGAGCTGATTGGTTAAACACGGCGATGGAGGATTTCAAGTTTATTGCTGTTAGAACGATTTGTATGCAAATTGCTGCGCTGCTTTTAATGTTCATATTTATTCATAAACCGGAAGACTATATGATTTATGCCGTGATTTCTGTTGTTGCTTCAAGTGGTGCTAATGTAGTAAATATTTTTTATCGAAAAAAGTATTGCAAAACCGGGTTTACATTAAAGATGAATGCGAAAAAACATCTTCCTCGAATCCTATTGCTCTTTTCATTGATCTTATCGCAAACAATTTATGTGAATTCTGATATAACTATTCTTGGATTGATCAAGGGCGACCATGAAGTTGGACTTTATAGTACATCTGTTAAGATGTATACAATAATTAATACAACAATTGCATCAATTGCCTGGGTTGTAATGCCAAAACTTTCTCTGCATTTTCAACAAAAGAATTATAGTGAGATTAATAGACTTTTAAAATATGCTTTAAACTATATTTTGGTTTTGGGAATTCCTTGTGTATGTGGTTTAGAAGTAATAGCGCCTCATCTTATCATATTAATTGCTGGTGAAGCGTATGTTGATGCAACTATTTCTTTAAGAATACTGGGCGTTGCTATGATGTGTTCATTTATTGCTGGCTGGATTGGAAACATGACTAGAATACCAGCGGGGCGAGAGAATGTATCTCTTAGAATATCTGTAATAAGTGCTTGTATTAATATTATACTTAACTTGATTTTGATTCCAAAATTTGGATTGAACGCAGCGGCTTTAACTACTGCAGTATCTGAGTGTTTTGGAATGATATGTGGTTTAATTTTGATTGATCGAAAGATAAAAATCGACGAGCTTAGTAATATGCTTATAGGTCCTATTAGCGGTGGAGTTGGCATAGTATTAATTGGTATTGCTTCACAGTTACTATTTTCAAAGACTTGGATAATTACAATTGTAACTGTATTTGTCAGTGTGATCTGGTATTTTGCTGTTATGCTTATCACTAAAAATGAATTTTTTGCTAGTTTTATTAAACCAATTATATTCAAAATTATAAGGAGGGAATAGAAATGAAAGTCGTTTTGTTAGCAGGCGGTTTTGGTACAAGAATATCTGAAGAATCTGCTTTTAAACCGAAGCCGTTGGTCGAGATATGCGAAATGCCGATTTTATGGCACATAATGAAAGAGTATAGTTATTTTGGCCATAATGAGTTTATTATTTGTGCTGGATATAAACAGCAGGCTATAAAAGAGTGGTTTTCTGAGTATTTTCTTAACAGCAGCGATATAACATTCGATTATCGTAATAAAGAAGAGGAACGTATTATTCATGAATGCCGCGCTGAACCTTGGAAAGTTACAGTTGTTGACACCGGGCTTCATACCATGACAGGCGGACGAATCAAGCGCATCCAGAAATATATCGGTAATGAACCTTTTTTGATGACATATGGTGACGGAGTATGTGATGTTGATATCAATGAACTTATAAAGTATCATATGTCGCATGGAAAGATTGCTACTCTGACTGCAGTATTGCAGGATCAGTCAAAGGGGGTTCTCGATATCGGAGGCGATAATGCTGTAAAATCGTTTAGAGAGAAAAAGATTTCTGATGGTGCCCCGATCAATGCAGGTTATATGGTGTTGAATCCAGAAATATTCGATTACATCGAAGGAGATCAGACTGTGTTTGAACGTGATCCACTTGAGAGACTTGCAATTGAAGGACAGCTTATGTCATATATGCACAAAGGCTTTTGGCAGTGCATGGATAATATTCGTGAGAAGAAATTGCTTGAAAAACTTCTTGAAGGCGGACAGGCACCGTGGAAGAGATGGGAAGAATAATGTTTGATTTAAGTTTTTATAAAGGAAAAAAAGTACTTCTTACAGGGCACACGGGGTTCAAAGGTTCTTGGATGACAGTTATGCTTGTGAATGTCGGAGCAGAAGTTATTGGATATTCAAGTTGTTCTAAAACTGAAACGAGACTTTTTGATCTGTGTGGTATTAAAGACCAAATCACACATATCAAGGGTGATGTGAGAGATTTGCATCACCTGCTTGCTGTTTTTCACGAATATCAGCCAGAAATTGTCATTCACATGGCTGCCCAGCCTATTGTTCGTGACAGCTATAAGGATCCTGTAGGAACATACGAAACAAATGTTATAGGTACTGTAAATATCTGTGAAGCAGTTCGTCAGACACCAAGTGTAAAGTCATTTCTTAATGTTACCACAGATAAAGTATATGAAAATAAGGAATGGGAATGGGGATATCGTGAAAACGAACCACTTGACGGATATGATCCCTACAGTAATTCAAAATCATGTTCTGAACTTGTTACACACAGTTATAAATCCTCATTTCTTGATGGAAAAGTAGCTGTATCGACTGCAAGAGCTGGTAATGTTATTGGTGGCGGTGATTTTGCTAATGACAGAATAATTCCTGACTGCGTAAGATCAGCTATCAATGGACAAGATATCATTGTAAGAAACCCTTTTTCCACTCGTCCATATCAGCATGTACTTGATCCTGTGTACGCTTACCTGATGATTGCGGCTATACAGTATCAAGACAGTAAATATGCTTCATGGTACAATGTTGGACCAAACGATCATGATTGTTTCCAGACAGGTGCTTTAGTTGATTTGTTTGTAAAGTATTGGGGGACTGGATTGAAATGGGTAAATCAGCATGACGATGGTCCGCATGAAGCTAATTTTCTAAAACTCGACTGTTCAAAGCTAAAAACAGTGTTCGGCTGGAAACCACACTGGAATATCGAAACAGCAATAGAAAAAGTTGTTGAATGGAGCAAAGCATGGGTAGCAGGTAAAGATGTACGTGTCGTAATGGATAAACAGATAAAAGAGTTTTTGGAGGCAAAATAATATGGCAAACTGGAAGAATGAAGAAGAAGCAAGAGAACAGATAAAGAAATTAGTGGCTGATTACTATCATGATTTTAAGGAGAAGAAAGAGCCTTATAAAGACGGCGATCGTATCACTTATGCATCTCGTGTATTTGATGAAAAGGAGATGCAGGCACTGACTGATGCCACACTTGATTTCTGGCTTACAACCGGTCGTTTCTCTGATCAATTTGAGAAAGAGTTTGCTCAGTGGATCGGTGTGAAGTATGCGCATCTTGTTAATTCCGGTTCTTCCGCTAACTTGATTGCATTCATGGCATTGACTGCTCCGGAACTTGGAGACAGACAGATTCGTCCCGGTGATGAAGTAATCACTGTAGCGTGTGGATTCCCGACAACAGTAACTCCTGTTTTGAATTATGGCGCTGTTCCTGTTTTCGTTGATGTGACGGTTCCTCAGTATAATATTGATGTTAAAAAACTTGAAGGCGCATTAAGCTCTAAGACAAAAGCAGTTATGATTGCTCATACTCTTGGTAATCCTTTTGATCTGAAGGCAGTTAAGGCATTCTGTGCTAAGCATAATCTTTGGATTGTTGAAGATAACTGTGATGCTCTTGGTACAAAGTATACCATTGATGGAGAAACTAAATTCAGCGGTACATGGGGCGATATTGGCACATCAAGTTTCTATCCGCCTCATCATATGACAATGGGTGAAGGTGGATGTGTATATACAAACAACCCTCTTCTTCATCGTTTGATTCTTTCTTTCCGTGATTGGGGACGTGACTGTATCTGTCCGTCTGGTCGTGATAACTTCTGCGGACATCGTTTTGACGGTCAGTTCGGTGAGCTTCCTGTTGGATATGATCATAAATATGTTTACAGCCACTTTGGTTATAATCTGAAAGTAACTGATATGCAGGCAGCTATTGGCTGTGAGCAGTTAAAGAAGTTCCCAAGTTTCATTGAAAGAAGAAGACACAATTGGGATAGACTCCATAAGGCGCTTGAGCCCGTAGCTGGTAAGCTGATTTTGCCGGAGCCTGCTGAAAACAGTGAGCCTTCTTGGTTCGGTTTCCTGATTTCTGTTCGCCCAGACAGCGGTCTTGACAGAAACAAGGTTACTCGCTATATTGAAGAACATAATGTTCAGACTCGTCTGCTTTTCAGCGGAAACCTCATCAAGCATCCTTGCTTCAATCAGATTCGCGGTACTGAAGCATATCGTGTTGCAGGTGATCTCACTACCACTGATTTTGTTATGAACAATACATTTTGGGTTGGTGTGTATCCTGGTATGACTGATGAGATGATAGACTATATGGCAAAAACTATTATTGAAGCTGTAAATAACTGAAAGAAGGAATATGGATTATGAAGCAAAGGGTATCAGATTATATTGCTGACTTTCTTGTTAGTCATGATATCAGAGATGTGTTTACAGTTACTGGCGGAGGAGCAATGTATTTAAATGATTCCTTTGGTCATCATCCGCATCTTCATTGTACTTATAATCATAATGAACAGGCTTCATCAATGGCTGCAGAGGCATATGCGCGAATCGATAATCGAATCGCGGCTGTTTGCGTTACTACTGGTCCTGGAGCAACAAATGCTATTACTGGCGTTGCGGGTGGATGGATGGATTCTATTCCAATGCTGGTATTCTCAGGACAAGCGCGTTATGCTACAACGGTTTATGCTTCTGGGTTGAAACTTAGAACACGCGGTGTTCAAGAATTTGACATTATCGGCAGTGTGCAGAACATGACAAAATACTGTGAACTGGTCAAGAATGCTTCCGACATTCGATATGTTCTTGAGAAAGCATATCATATTGCGACTACAGGCAGACCTGGTCCGTGCTGGCTGGATATTCCTATGGATGTTCAGGGAGCAATTATTGAAACTGACGAGCTGCAAGGATATACTCCTGATGATAATGCTGATATGATTTCAGCAGATACAGTCTCAGAGATTATTAGAAGGATAAAGTCTGCTGAAAGACCTGTTCTATTCGTAGGAAACGGCGTCCGTCTAGCAGGTGCACACGAAGAATTCTTGAAGTTGGTTGAAAAGCTGAATATTCCTGTAGTGACTGGCATGAGCAGTATTGACGCTATTGGTTCCGCGCACAGACTATACGTCGGACGTTCTGGCGGTACGGGTGACCGTGCAGGTAATTTTGCTGTTCAGAATTCTGATCTTTTGCTTTCTCTTGGAAGCAGACTGAGTTTTTTCCAGACGGGTTTCAATTACAAAACATGGGCGAGAGCCGCTTATAAGATTATAAATGACATTGATGATCAGGAACTTGAAAAAGACAGCATCAATGCTGATATGAAGGTATGCTACGATGTGAAGAGCCTTATTGAGGCTCTTATCGAGGCTCTTCCTGAATCGCTTGAAGAAAAGTCTGTATGGACAAAACAGTGTGCTGTTTGGCGTGAGAAATATCCTGTCGTGCTTGACAAGCACAGAAATGACATTAAACCTAATATATATGCGTTTTACGATGCTTTCACGAGAAAACTTGGTTCGGATGATAAACTAGTAGTAAGTGTCGGAACATCGAGAGTGGCAGGAAGTCAGGCAAGCTTTATTACAGAAGGAATGCGCTTCATTACAAATCCTTCTATCGCTGCAATGGGATACTGTTTGCCTGCTGCAATAGGGGTGTGTGTTGCAAATAACAATAAGAAAACATACCTTGTAACAGGCGACGGCAGTTTTCAGATGAATATTCAGGAACTTCAGACAATTGTCCAGAATAAAATGCCAATCACAGTATTTCTCATGAATAATCAAGGCTATCATTCTATCAGAATGACACAGCATAATTATTTTGGCGATCCGCTTGTTGGCGTTGGTCCTGAAAGCCATGACCTGAGTTTCCCTGATCTTGAAAAACTTGCTCCTGCATACGAATTCGCTTTTCTCAGATGTGAGAAAATGGAAGATATGGTGTTTGCGATAGACTGGGCAATTGCTCAGAATGTTCCGTGTATCTGCGAAATGATGCTTTCAACTGAGCAGATCACTGAACCAAAGGCAGCAAGCAAACGCCTCGAAGATGGTTCTATGGTATCAGCACCGCTTGAAGACATGGCTCCTTTCCTTTCAAAGGAAGAACTCGAAAGTAATATGTATATCTGAGGATGTGAACGATGAATAAAACAATAATCGTTACAGGTGCTACAAGTATGATTGGCACAGCTATTATAAGAGAGTATCTTAGAAATGATGTAAAAAGAATCTATGCTGTTGTAAGACCTGATAGCCAAAATATTTCAAGGCTTCCGCATGACGAGAGAATTACTATAGTTGAGAGTGAAGTGTCCGGCTACGGCAAGCTTACTGACCTTATCAATGATAAGTGCGATGTTTTTTTTCATATTGCATGGGACGGAACAGGTGCGACACGCGAAAAAAGTACAGTTGGGCAGGCAAACAACATTATTTACACATTGAATGCTCTAGCAGCCGCAAAGACTCTTGGCTGTGTAAAATTCGTAGGTGCTGGTTCACAGGCTGAATACGGCAGACTTGATGTTCCTGAAATCAGTGAGGAAAGTCCCACTAAGCCGGTTATACCTTATGGCATCGCCAAGTTTGCAGCTGGACAGCTTGCACTTGCTGAAGCAAGAAAGATAGATATATCATGTTTCTGGGTAAGAATTTTCAGTGTTTTTGGATTGTATGACAAAAACACTTCAATGATCAGCAACGCTGTTCAGAAAATGAAGGCAGGCGAACGAATGTCATTCACACCTGCACTTCAAAGATGGGAATATCTGCATTGTGACGACGCGGCAAGAGCATTTTACCTTATAGGAGAAAAGTCAGTAGGTCAGAAGGTATACTGTCTCGGAAGTGGGCAGCCAAGGCAACTCAAGGAATTTATATATGCGATAAGGGATATCGTGAATCCTTATGCTGAACTTGGAATAGGTGATATTCCTTATAAAGGCACAGAAGTTATGAATCTATGTGCCGATATTACTTTACTTAATCATGATACGGGGTGGAAACCGGAAATAGATTTTGATGAGGGAATAAAACGGTTAGTTTTGGGGTAACAGGTTGTTAAACACTCTTAGTTCATTCAATATATTTCGAAGCGCGTTACCATCTATACAAAACAGTTCCAATACATAGCTTCAATTAACCGCTGATTATGAAGATAGGGGAATGATTTATGAAGAAATTATTATTTATCACTACAAGGATCTTTTGGCCGGCAAACAGTGGAAGAAAGGTTTCTCTTTATTATTATTGCAAAGGGCTTCATGAAAAATACGGCTATGACATATATTTGTATTCTTTTTTGGAAGCCGATCAAGATAAAGAAGAATGTATTAAGAACAAACCGAACTTTATTAAAGAAATAAAATTTGCTAAAAAATTAAAAAAGACTGAAATTATAACTAACTTGTTTTTTAAATCATTTTTAGGAGATACGATGCCCTTACAATGCTCATTAATGCTGAGTAAATCTAACGAAAAACGAATAAAAGAATACTATAAAAAGCATAAATTCAGGGTAATAATAACGGATATGATCAGGACTGCTCCGTATATCAAGGCGTTTAGTAATGAAGATTGCGTTAAAATCCTGGATATGGATGACTTGTTATCAAAAAGGTATCGCCGAACTCTTAAAAATGATAATTCCGGTGAGAATTTTTTGGGACAATTCAGTAAGTTTTTACCTGGATTCGTAAATAAGTATGTTGTTCCTAAAGTAAAAAAAATAGTGTTAAAGTCTGAGATTAAACGATTGGATTCTGCAGAGGCTTCCTATTCTAAACAGTATGACCATGTTATATTTGTATCGGAGAACGAAACAAAGGAATTGAATAAAAGGCTTGGTTTTTTTAAATGTGTCACAGTAACCCTTGGAGTAGATTATGATTATTTTTCTGAAGAAATACAAGTAGACAAGAATAATAATTATATTGCTTTTGTTGGTAATTTTGGGTATACACCGAATATCGATTCATTAAAAATAATTATAAATAATATTCTTCCTGGGCTACCTTCAGAAGTAAAACTGTTAGCTGTAGGAAAAGCACCAAAAGAATTAATAGAGTCTTTACAAAGTAATAATGTTGAATTTACAGGCATGGTAGAGGATATTCGTCTTTACGTAAAGCAATGTTCAGTGTTCCTATCGCCTATATCATATGGAAGCGGAATTAAAACAAAGATACTTGAAGCAATGGCGATGGGATTGCCTGTTGTAACGAATAGTATTGGAGCTGAGGGAATTTCAGCAGAGAATGGATATGAAATAGTTGTTGTTGATAATTATAAAGAAATGATAAAGGCTGTTAATAAACTGTTATCCGATAAAGAATATGCAAGAAAAGTTGGTGAAGCTGGTCAGAGATATGTAAGGACTCATCATTTATGGGATAGTGTATTGCAGGGATTTGATGAACTTGTTCCATAGATAAAATGATATATAGAAATTGAGAATTGAATTTGTTGCTGATTTTGCAAGACGTATAATCGAGAGCTCCTGATTCATTTGTCATAACCAATCGTTATATTAGCATTTACAGTTGACATTTTGCGCATTTTGTGATAAAATATTATTTGTATTATTTAATATTTTGGTTATTATATATTATGGGAATATATGTGGTTATTAATAATAACGCATTTTTAATAAAGATAGGTGGTGTATAAATGCACACACAAAGTAAGTATCCATGGCTCAGACATATTGATTTTTTGATAGTTGATTTGTTTGCTTTGCTTATTTCGTTTACTGTAGCTTTTCTGATCAAATTTCATGGCTTTTGGTTCGTAAAAAGTGAAATTTGGTCTAATGTAGTTTGGACACGTCTCGTATTTTTGATAACTGCTGCAGATGTATTATTTACTTTTGTTATGAATTCATATGGCAAAATATTTAAGCGGAGATACTATATGGAAATAATCCAGGCATTTCGGTTGACCATATATAATTCAATCTCAGTAGCTATGATCCTGTACATCTTTAAACGCGGAGAAGATTATTCAAGAACAGTATTTATTCTAACATATGTTTTTTATTTTATGTTTTCACTTAACATGAAGTATATGTGGAAAAAACTCATAGTATCCGGAAAAATCAAAATCAAACCCAAAAAACCGAGTACTTTATTTGTCATAGCCGAAAAAAACAATATAGATGCGATTCTTGCCAATATCAATTCTGAAGCTTCTGACTCTTTTGAAGTTAGAGGTATGTATCTGACTGATAATACTGAATTAACTGAATACAGGGAGATTCCGATTACCAATTCTGATTTTGCTGACCATATTATAAAGAATAATATAACCGATGTATTGCTTGCAGTTCCTCCTTCATCGATTAAAACGGAAGATTATCGTAAGCTTATAGAAAATGCCGTGGGTGTTCATATAAGTGTTGAATCAACGGTCGGAATGCAGACAGAAGACCAGTTTGTAAGCAATGTTGGCATTTATAAGACATTGAGTGTTGGAGCTTTCACATTCAGTCTTAGTCAGCTCATGTATCTTGTAATTAAACGAATGCTGGACATTTTGTTCGGTCTCATAGTTCTTGTGCTTCTTATACCAATTATCTTTTTTATAAAGATCAGTTATCTGCTTTCAGGAGACAAGGCAGATATTTTTTATACGCAAAAAAGAGTCGGTAAAAACGGGAAAAACATTAAGATACTAAAGTTCAGAACGATGGTTCCTAACGCTGATAAAAAGCTTGCGGAGTTACTTAAAGATGAAAAATATCGAACCGAATGGGAACTGAACCAGAAACTCACAAATGATCCGCGAATAACTAAAGTAGGAGCCTTCCTCAGAAAAACATCTATTGATGAACTGCCACAAGCTATAAATCTGATAAAAGGGGATATGAGCCTTGTAGGGCCTCGACCACTGATTGAAGGTGAACTTGAGGCGCACAACGGACTTAAGCTTTATCAGAGAGTAAAACCAGGAATAACAGGTTGGTGGGCATGTAACGGAAGGTCAAATATCGATTATCGTCAAAGATTGGAATTGGAGTATTACTATATCAAACATTTTTCAATCTATATAGACATTCTATGCGTTATCAGAACGGTATTTGCAGTAATATTTGGTTACGGAGCGGAGTAATATACCTATAAGACCCCCCCGATGAAAAATAACATCCATCGGGGGGGTTCTTATACGGTCGCACTTTAATGATTAAAGCCGTAACGGTTTAGCTTGTGAAACCTTTCTGCTTATTTAAATGCTTTCACGAATTTGCTTTTCACATTCGAGTAGTATCTGCTCTTCGTCAGCACCTTCGATATCAAGACCTAAAGCCTTGAACATAATACAGTCTTTTATACCATAGAAGTTTTCTGCCAGTGCACGAATGTATCCGAATCCGTATTCTTCGGGGAAGAACATACCTCCGGCAGTTGTTACATAATACAGTTTCTTTGCTTTGCATAGGCCGACTGGATAGCCTTCTGCAGAATACTTAAAAGTGATACCGATTGCATTTATCTGTTCAAAATACTGCTTCAGCATTGCAGGAAACGACAGATCCCAGAAGGGAGCAGCGATCACGATTGTATCTGCTGCTGCGAACTGTCTGGCAAGCTCAAACATAGGATGTATATAATTGCCTTCTGACAGCAATAAGTCACGTGTCTGTATATATGAATAATCCACAGGCTGAAAAGCAATATCAGACAGAACAAGCTCGGTGAAAGGCTCATTTAATTGTCTGAGCAATACATCAGCTAGTCTTAGTGTTCTGGAATGATCAGCACGGACACAGGCGTTTACAAATAAAACCATATGTTTTTAGTCCCCCTGTTCTTAGAATAAAAGTAATTGCTTATATTAAAAAAATGTTTGGCGTTTACAATAGAGCTAATAAGCATTAGCCTGCGCATTTCGCCTATATTGGCAAGCACCAGCGATGATATATAACATTATTTTATATCAATACAATAACTCCAGCTGCCAAGTTTTTTCCCTTTATAAGTGAACTCTCTTGCATCAAATTCATGAAAACCATTTTTGATGTAGAATTTTCGGTTGATTTCTGAGTTGGTAAATAGGCAGAGTTTATCTCCGCCTCTGGATTTTACAGTAGGAATAATGCATTCTTGTATGAATCTGCTGCCGATTCCGTTCCCTTGATTTGCTGGATCTACAGTAAGCATACTCAGATACCAAGCCTTTTCAGATTGTTCATGACAAGGGGCGCATGCTTTATCGTTCATCGCAGTCCATGAACATACATTGTGGAATCCACCGTATAGAAAAGCTTTCCAGAATCCTGCTTTGAGATAAGTTATATCAGAGGGGCGACGAACTCCCGGTGGGCATAGCATTGCCACTGCTGCCAAAGAGCGGTCATTATTAGCTGTCAGAAAAACTGCGTTTCCTTCATTGACATGAAATTCAATTTTCAGAGCACATTCTAAAAATTTGCGCCGTCGCTGATCATCGAAAATATAATTCGTTAGATAAACATAGTCCTTTTGTGCTCGTACAGCCAGTGATATGCATTCTTCACGCTGTTCAAGATGCATTTTTTCAAATGTCAGCATACACAATTCCCTCTTCCTGTTTCTTTTTCTATTTCAATGAAATGAGTTATAATAATAGTGTAATATAATGACTTAGGTGTAGCGGGGGATAATTCTAAGACTGAATGAAGTTGCTTGAGAAGAAAGTAGTTATTGCCTTATAAGAAAAATAACATACTAAACGGCATAGTCGTAAAAAACAAGACTCTGTGATTAAGAAAGGTTTGACACTCTTAACACAGAGCTTTTCTTATCTTTAGTGTTATAAATCTGAAATACCAAGGTGTTTCACAACAAGGTTCATAATCTCCTCAGCACGTTTCTCGCCTACGCCTTTTATTGCTTTTATGTCTTTCTCAAGTTCGTGAAGATCGATAGCGCTATTATCAATATTGGAGCCACCTTCTTCATTGCCTTTCTTTCGGCCGTTTTCAAAAACGTCATTGAGAAGTCCTTCCATAGACGCTCTGTCCATTTTCTTGATAGAACGGTAGAGATTACGGTCGAGTTCAAGCTTGTAATTAGAATTAGTATCTTTTCTATTCATGATTATTCCTTCCTTATTTTTCTAGAATTATTGTATCATATTTCTGGGGCAGGTTCATTAATATTTTGTGACTTTTTGTTTAAATGTTAAAGATAAATAGGCTCAGCAGAGATAAATATCACAATGACTCAAATGATACCTGGTGATTATTAAAATTAGGAATGTATAAATGAAAACTGTAAGATAGAAATCTCTATATGCTTCAGGAAGGACTGGAGATAAGTGGGCCAGTTGAAAAAAGAATTTTCTCAAATAAATGACTAGTCGTTTTTTGCTCTGTTGTGGACAAAAATTGCTCTTTTTACTGTATAATATTTACAAATCTATACAAATAATGTATATTATGAGTAAAATCAATAGTTTGAAACGGGAATTCGGGGATTCTTTATCCCACATCAACTAAAGGAGGGTAGAAAGAAAAAGCATTAGCCTAAAAGAAAAAGAGAAAAATAACAACACATATTTTATAACGAGGAGTGATTTTTTGAATTTGAGAAACTTTAAAAGAGTAGCCAGCGGTACAATATCTGCAATGATGATCGCAGCAAGTATGCCTGCAACTGTAGTAGTAAACGCTGCTGACCAGCAGACAAGAGGCAACATAGGCGGCTACGACTACGAGATGTGGAATCAGAACGGTCAGGGACAGGTTTCAATGAATCCTGGAGCAGGTTCATTCTCCTGCTCATGGAGCAACATTGAGAACTTCCTTGCACGTATGGGTAAGAACTACGACAGCCAGAAAAAGAATTACAAAGCTTTCGGAGACATCACTCTCACATACGACGTTGAATACACACCAAGAGGAAACTCGTACATGTGCGTTTACGGTTGGACGAGAAATCCGCTCATGGAGTACTACATCGTTGAAGGTTGGGGCGACTGGCGTCCACCCGGAGACGGAGCTGAGAGAAAGGGTACAGTAACTCTCGACGGTCACACCTACGACATCGCAAAGACAATGCGTTATAATCAGCCGTCTCTCGACGGTACAGCAACCTTCCCGCAGTACTGGAGCATTCGTCAGCAGAGTGGCTCAGCTAATAACCAGACCAACTACATGAAGGGCACTATCAGCGTATCCAAGCACTTTGACGCATGGTCACAGGCTGGTCTCGACATGAGCGGTACACTCTATGAGGTATCCCTTAACATCGAGGGTTACAGATCAAACGGTTCTGCTAATGTAAAGAGCATTTCCTTTGACGGTTCTCCAAGTCCTGAAACGGGTAATACCGTAAATACCAACACTAATGTTGGTGACAACGGCGGCCAGCAAGGCGGCTTTGACATGAACAACTTTGATTGGAGTCAGTTCGGTGGAGGCCAGCAGGGCGGCTTTGATATGAGTCAATTCGGCGGCGGACAGAAGGGCGGCTTTGATATGAGTCAATTCGGCGGCGGCCAGCAGGGCGGCTTTGATATGAGTCAATTCGGCGGTGGTCAGCAGGGCGGCTTTGATATGAGTCAATTCGGCGGCGGCCAGCAGGGCGGCTTCGACTGGAGTCAGTTCGGCGGCGGCCAGCAGGGCGGCTTCGATATGAGTCAGTTTGGCGGCGGTCAGCAGGGCGGCTTTGATATGAGTCAATTCGGCGGCGGACAGCAGGGCGGCTTCGACTGGAGTCAGTTCGGCGGCGGTCAGCAGGGCGGCTTTGATATGAGCCAGTTTGGCGGTCAGCAGGGCGGCTTCGATATGAGCCAGTTCGGCGGACAGCAGGGTGACAACGGCGGCAATGCAGGCGGCGGTAACAGCGGTAATCAGACTACATATTCAGGCGCAGGCAGCACTGAAGGCGTAGCAGCTCACCAGAACCTTAACTACAAGTATGAATCGGGCGGCAGTGGCTTCAAGGATGTTATGGGTCCTTACTTCCGTCTTGGTACTTCTGTAAGCGGAATGGAGATCGGTAACTCGAACGCTCAGCAGTTTATCAAGAAAAACTACAATTCCATTACATGTGAAAATGAAATGAAGCCTGATTCTATCGTTAAGGGCGTAAACGGTGATGAAGTCAATATAAGCCTTAGCTCGGCAAGCAGTATCCTTAAATTCGCAGAGCAGAACGGCATCGGTGTTCGTGGACATACCTTCGTATGGTACAGCCAGACACCTCAGTCTCTCTTCCAGGACGGCGGCGGATTCGTTTCCAAGGATCGCATGAACAAGCGTCTTGAGAGCATGATCAAGAATACTTTCTCACAGCTCAAGAGCCAGTTCCCGAATCTTCAGGTTCATTCCTACGACGTATGTAACGAGCTCTTTGTAAACGACGGCGGCGGAATGAGACCTGCCAGCAACTCCAACTGGGTAAGAGTTTACGGCGAAGGCAATTCAGAGTTCGTTGTAAATGCATTCAAGTATGCAAGACAGTATGCTCCTGAGGATTGCAAGCTTTACCTCAATGATTATAACGAGTACATGAGCGCTAAGACAAATGACCTTGTAAATATGGCAAAGACGATCATGAAGGAGGGCGACTATATCGATGGTATCGGTATGCAGGCTCACCTTGATTCAAAATATCCTTCAGCAAGTGAGTTTGAAACTGCTCTCAAGAAGTTTGCATCTCTTGGTCTCGACGTTCAGATAACAGAGCTTGATATCACAAACAGCACAGGTTCCAATGGAACTCTCTATCCGCAGATCTTCGAGGTTGCTATGAAGAACGCAGCTAACATCTCAACTGTAACTCTCTGGGGTACAACAGATGAGAGAAGCTGGAGAGCTAATCAGAACGGCGGTTCGCCGCTTCCTTTCAGCAACTATCAGCCAAAGTCATTCTATAACAATATCTTAGCTCTTGCTGATAAGATCACACCTCCTACACCTGTTGGAGCAGTAACTACTACTACAACGACCACTACAACAACAACAACTACTACAAAGGCAACAACTACTACAACTGCTAAGCCTACAACAACTCCTGTAATAACAGCCGATGATCAGGGCAGCGCACAGGATCTCAAGGCAGAACTCAATGGAAAGGTTTCCAAGTGGGGTGACGCTAATGGCGACGGCGGTATCGACATGAGCGATGCAGTAGCTATAATGCAGTCACTGGCTAATCCCGATAAATATAAGCTTTCAGATCAGGGCAGAGCCAATGCAGACGTTTATGATGCAGGCGACGGTGTTACAGCAAATGACGCCAATACTATCCAGAAGTACCTCTTAGGTCTTATCAAGTCACTTCCTGAGAGCTATTCTTCTAAATCCTGAACCTGATTTAGATTTCTCCAAATCAGAATATTTCTTTCAAAGGCAGTCGGTGCAGAGCGGCTGCCTTTGTATTTTGCTTTCGGGAATGGTCTGGAGATAAGCGGTTCGATTGAAAAGCAAATGGGAGATGTTAAAATAAAGGAATAGCCGTTTTTTGCTGTTTTTTGAACATTAATTGCTTATTTTACCGTATTGTCTTTACAAATCTTTGCAAATATTGTATATTATGAGTAATATAGAACGGCATTTGTGGGATATTTTATCCCGCATCAATTAGAAGAGGAAGAAAAAAACATAAGACAAAAATGAAAAATATGTAATGAGGGGTGATTTAATTGAATTTTAAAAGCATTAAAAGAGTATTCAGCTGTACAATATCTGCAATAGTGATTGCGGCAAGTATGCCTGCGGCTACAGTTGTTAAGGCTGCTGATCAACAGATGCGCGGAAACATAGGCGGATACGATTACGAAATGTGGAATCAGGACGGTAAGGGTCAGGTTTCAATGACACCGGGCGCAGGCTCTTTTTCTTGCTCATGGAGTAATATTGATAACTTCCTTGCTCGTATGGGTAAGAACTTTGACAGCCAGAAGAAAAATTACAAGGATTTAGGTGGTATCACACTTTCATACGACGTTGAATACGCACCAAGAGGCGATTCGTATATGTGTGTATATGGCTGGACAAGGAATCCTACTGTACAATACTACATAGTTGAAGGCTGGGGCGATTGGCGTCCACCGGGAGACGGTGCTGAAAAAAAGGGGACTGTAAAGCTTAACGGAAATACATACGATATTTATAAGACGATTCGCTACAACCAGCCTGATTTAGACGGTACGTCAACGTTCCCTCAGTACTGGAGCGTACGCCAGACAAGCGGTTCAAGGAACAATAACACAAACTATATGACGGGGACTGTCAGTGTATCAAAGCATTTCGATGCATGGTCAAAGGCTGGTCTTGATATGTCAGGTACACTATATGAAGTCTCCCTTAACATTGAGGGTTACAAATCAGAAGGTTCTGCTAACGTTAAGAGAATTTCTTTTGACACAGTTTTCGGGCCTAAGCCTGAAGACAATAATGTCAACGGGGATCAGCAAGACGGATTTGACTCAGACGACTTTGGCGGAGTTAATGGAGACGGTGAAAACGACACAAATTATGAGGACGCAGGCTGCATTGAGTGCGTACCAGTCCGCAGGAACCTTGACTATACGTACGAAAAGGGCGGCGACGGATTCAAGGATTACATGGGACCGTACTTCCGCCTCGGGGTTGCTGTACAGGGCAATGAAATTAACAACTCAGTGGCTCAGGAGTTCATCAAGAAAAATTATAACTCGATCACCTGTATGAACGAAATGAAGCCTGATTCTATCGTTAAGAGCGTAAACGGTGATGAAGTAGAGATCAGCCTTTACGGCGCAAATAATATCCTTAAGTTCGCAGAGGAGAACGGTATCGGTGTTCGCGGACACACCTTCGTATGGTACGGCCAGACACCTAATTACCTCTTTAAAGACAATTACGAATATGTTTCCAAGGATCGTATGAACAAGCGTCTTGAGAGCATGATAAAGAACACTTTCGCTCAGATAAAGTCCGATTATCCTGACTTACAGCTCCATTCCTATGACGTCTGCAACGAGCTCTTCGTTAACGACGGCGGCGAAATGAGACCTTCAAGCAACTCTAACTGGGCAAAAGTATACGGTGAAGGAAACACAGAGTTCGTTGTAAATGCATTCAAGTATGCAAGACAGTATGCTCCTAAGGATTGTAAGCTTTACCTAAGCGACTATAACGAGTATATGAGTGCAAAGACGGATGACCTTATAACTATGGCAAAGACGATCATGAAGGAAGGGGACTACATCGACGGTATCGGAATGCAGGCTCACCTTGATTCAAGCTATCCTTCGGCAAGTGAGTTTGAAGCAGCTATAGAGCAGTTTGAGTCACTGGGACTTGACATTCAGATAACCGAGCTGGATATCACCAACAGCACAGGTTCGTATGACAAGCTTTATCCTCAGATCTTTGCGGTAGCTATGAAGCACGCTAAGAACATCTCCTGCGTAACCCTCTCGAGAACAACAGACGAGAGCCTCTGGAGATATGACGAGAGGAGGTCACAGCTTCCGTTCAGCAACTATCAGCCTAAACCATTCTACAATGACATTATAGCTCTTGCTGACAATATAGCTCCTCCTGTAACTGCGACTGCAAATACAACTACTGCAACTTCAACTACCACGACAACTACCACTACAACAACAGCTCCTGCTGCAACAGCAACAGTTCCTTTGGAGCTTAAAGAACTTCTTGATTCAAAGGTTGAGAAGTGGGGAGACGCTAACTGCGACGACGGTATTGATATGGGTGATGCTGTAATTATAATGCAGTCTCTTGCTAACCCAAACAAATATCAGCTCTCAGATAAGGGAAGATACAATGCAGACGTTTATGAAGCAGGCGGCGGTATAACAACAAATGATGCAGCTGCTATCCAGAAGTACCTATTAGGTCTTATCAAGTCTCTTCCCGAGAGCTATTCATCAAGCATTAATACAGTTCAGACTGCAACTACTACTAAGGATACAACAACCACAACTAATACAGAGATTACTACAACAACCAGTTATATTAACTTAAGAGCTCACCAGAACCTTGACTATAGATACGAAAAGGGCGGCGACGGCTTCAAGGATTACATGGGACCGTACTTCCGTCTCGGTACTTTTGTAGGCAGATACGAAATCGGCAAGGCACAGGCTCAGGAGTTCATAAAGAAAAATTATAACTCTATCACCTGTGAACACGAAATGCTGCCTGATTCTATCGTTGCAGGCGTAAACGGTGATGAAGTAGAAATAAGCCTTAATAATGCAAGCGCAATACTCAAGTTCGCAGAGCAGAACGGCATCGGTGTTCGTGGAAATACGTTTGTATATTACAGCATGACACCGCAGTCACTGTTCACGGACAATGACGAATTTGTTTCCAAAGAGCGTATGGACAAGCGTCTTGAGAGCATGATAAAGAATACATTCTCACAGATCAAGACCAATTATCCTAATCTCAAGCTCCATTCTTATGACGTCTGCAACGAGCTCTTCGTTAACGACGGCGGTGGAATGAGACCTGCAAGCAACTCCAGGTGGGTAAAAGTGTATGGCGAAGGTAACTCAGAGTTTGTTGTAAATGCATTCAAGTATGCAAGGCGGTATGCTCCCGCAGATTGTAAGCTTTACCTCAACGACTATAACGAGTATATGAGCGCTAAGACAGATGATCTTATAAATATGGCCAAGACGATCATGAAGGAGGGAGACTACATCGACGGTATCGGAATGCAGGCTCACCTTGATTCAAGCTATCCTTCGGCAAGTGAGTTTGAAGCAGCTATAGAGCAGTTTGAGTCACTGGGACTTGACATTCAGATAACCGAGCTGGATATCACCAACAGCACAGGTACTAACGGTAAGCTTTATCCTCAGATCTTTACGGCAGCTATGAAGCATGCTGAGAACATCTCCTGCGTGACTCTCTCGGGAACATGCGACGAGAGTAGCATGGGATACCACCGCGGTTCAGCACTTCCGTTCAGCAACTATCAGCCTAAGTCATTCTACAATGACATTATAACTCTTGCTGAAAAGATAGGTCCATGAGGTATAACTACGACTGCGCCTGCAACAGCTCCTGTTGAACACGCTTCCTGAGAGCTATTCTTCTAAATAATATATTTACGACCGGAGATAAGACGAGGCTCTGTGTTTAAGAAAGTTTTGACACTTACTTAACACAGAGCCTTTTTATATTTAAGCGTATAAATCAAGTATATAATTCCTTCAGAAATTCTTCTATCGACTTTACACTAATATATGCAAAGGATATTCTGTTTTGTTATACTACAAAAATATTTAACGCAAATTATGGAAGAAACTTTCCTGACGCAAGATAAAGCCTGTACCAGTCATTATGAGACAGCTTTACATTTGCAGCCTCACAGATCTCACTGATATGCACAGGATTCATAGTGCCTATCACTGTTTGCATTTTTGCAGGGTGTCGAAGTATCCACGTAACAGCAACAGCTGCCTTTGATACGTTTTCGCGCTCTGCTATTTCAGAAAGTACCTTGTTAAGCTCGGGATAATCTGAATTATCTATAAATGTTCCGCCGAACATTCCAATCTGAAGCGGAGACCATGCCTGTACAGTGATATCATGCAGACGACAGTAATCAAGTACACTTCCGTCACGGTTCACCGACATATCCGTAGTTTTGTTGTTAAGATACAATGCCTGGTCGATGAGTTGTGACTGTTCCAAGGATAACTGGAGCTGATTGATAACAAGAGGTTGACGTACATATTTATTCAGAAGTTCTGTCTGCATAGGCATAAGGTTGCTTACACCGAACCAACGAACCTTTCCTGCTTTTTCAAGGCAGTCGAAGGCTTCTGCAACTTCTTCGGGATCAAAAAGGAGATCGGGGCGGTGCAGCAGCAGGGTATCAAGGTAGTTAATATGCAGTCTGCTGAGAATACCGTCAACACTTGCAAGAATACTCTCTTTTGTCCAGTCAAATTCTTCTTTTTCGGGATAAATGCCGCACTTGCTCTGGATGAATATATCCTCGCGTTTTATTCCCGTAAGCGGAAGTGCTTCAGCGAAACGCACCTCAGCTTCACCGTTTCCGTAACAGGTAGCATGGTCGAAGAAGTTCACGCCTGCATCGTATGCGGTACGAATCGACTTTGCTGCCTCTTCCTTTGTAAGCGCAGGCATTCTCATACAGCCTTGTACTATTACTGAAGCATTCTGAGGTCCATTGAAAATGTTAATTATCTTCATAATGTCATATCTCCCGTTATCACAGATAGGTAACTGTATCAGCAATTGGCTTTCTGCTGTCATGGTTGGGCAGGGGACCAGCTCCGTCGGCAGCATATCCGAGATCAAGAAGCATCAGAACTTCTTCATTATCAGGCAACCCGAGAGCTTTTGCCATCTTATCGGGATCAAAGTAATTCAGCCAGCAGCTGTCTACGCCCTCGTTTGCAGCTGCAAGCATGAGATGCGTTGCAACGATCGTTGCATCTTCCACACCTGAATCACGCTTTCCGCCAGGATATGTAAATACCTCGTTCTTATTAAATGCAACAACAAGTACTGTTGGGGCACCATAACGGCATGGTGTCAGCTCGTCTATTTTTGCAAGGTTATCAGCGGATTGAGCCACGTATATATGCTGCTCCTGCAGATTTTTAGCTGTAGGAGCAAGACGTCCTGCCTCGAGAATTGCTGTAAGCTTCTCACTTTCAACTTGTTTATCACTGTATTTTTTGCATGAATAACGATTTTTTACTACTTCCTTAAATTCCATTTGTATTTCCTCCGTTTTTTACTTAATAAGATATGCTCTGCAAGGTGCTCCATCGCAGCCGCCTAGATTAAGGGGAGCAGCATTCAGAAAATAACGCCCCTCATCAACATTTTTCAGAACAATTCCTTCAAGAAGTACCACTTCTGCACCAAGAAGAATAAGATGAACTTCTTTTGGATAATTTTCAGGCCCGACAGTCTGGCTTTCGTTACCGAGCAGAAGTATCCCTTTGTCAGCAAATACTTGTGCCGCCTCTGCAGTTACTGTTGCTTTTCCTGCAATTAGTATACGCTGTGAAGCACCTGATGTTTCAGCTTTTTCAAGTATCATAGATGCGTCACTTGCTGTAACATCGCCGTTGTGATATGCTACAAAGCAGTCTCCCACAAAAGGCTCAAGTCCTGCTTCGTCAATAGTTTTTCCGCCATTTATAAAATGGTACGGCGCATCGACGTGAGTTCCGTTGTGTGCACACATTGAAAACTCCGTAAGATTACATAAGTCGCCTTTTTCAATGCTGAGATGCCGTACCATATGAGGACACGGATCTTCCGGATAAACCTTGGATGAAAAGATCTCCTGTGAAATGTCGATGATCATTATTATTCCCCCTTGTTATGAAAATACTATTTCAGCAACTCCTTGCGCAAACGTACAAGATCGAATATATCAGCTGTTTTGTCATTGTTCATATCAGATAATCTGAATTGCTCCTTGGTGAAGTCTTCGGTTCCGAGGAGATATTTGCTCATAAGAACCAGATCTGCTGCATTTATTGTTCCGTCCATGTTTATATCTCCCTGTTCATACTCTGTTTTTTTGAATGTACAGATCAGTGAGACTGCCTTGTCAGCGGTAACTGTTATTGTTGCGGAATCAGAGCTTACATTTCCAGACCAGCCTGAAAAAACATATCCATCGGCAGGCTTTGCTGTGATAGTTACCTTTTTCCCGCTCTCAAAGGAACCCGTCCAGACATTGCCCGAAAAAGCAGTATCCGCATTTTCAACGGAGAGCTCTCCCATTCCTTGTTTTGTAACGGTAATAGTTGCGCTGTTCTTTGAGACACCAAGATAATTCTGCATATCCTCAATAGCATACTCTGCTCGTTTGTTGAAGAAAGTACGCATTTTCTCCATTTCATTGTGATAGTAGCTTTTCTGCTCAGAAAGATAGCTGTTGTAGTCCGAGCGTGGTCTGCCGCTGTTCCAGCGCCATGCTGTCAAGGTCATATAGTCCATATATCTGTCTTCCTCGTCGTTAAGCTCTGCGATCATTTTTGAGGGTTCAAATACAGAATACGCATAGGAATAGAATCTGTCTGCAAACTGTTGTTTGAACTCAGGATTAGCCAGCATAGCAATGAATATGGAGGTCGGCATATCCTTTTTTGCGTTATCCATTTTGCGGAAGCTGTCATATTGATAGCCCTCAACTCCTCCGAAGCTTTGATAGGTAAGTCCTACAGAATAATCAAAGTCAAATGAGCCGAAACGCCATTTCCCGTCGCTGTAGGGATTGCCTTCTATTACTTCACCGCGGTTTCTCCACATGAGATAGTTGTAATTCGGCCAGTCCCATGTACCGAGATACAGACCTGCACAGTAGCAGTCAATAAAGCTTTCAGCGTCTATTTTGGATATTACGTAGTTATAGTTGTCGGCAGCGGAAAGGTCATGGGTCTTGCAGAACTCTTCGATGGTTTCGAGCTCCTCAAGGTCGCTTTCTGTGCCTTCTTCGACCTCTCCGTTTTTTATCATAACAACATTTTCGGCAGGTATACCGTAATTAGACTGTATGTAATAATCAGAAGCTCTTTCAGTTATCTCGTACATTCCCCATAGTTCGCCGTCAATGAACAGCATACACCTGTCGCTGTCATAGGTGGCAAGTGTAGGAATATCGCGGAGAGATGAATGTACCACACGTTCTCTCATTCTGTCCACCCATGCAACAGCTCTGAGACTGAATGAATCATATCTCTTTACAGTTTTGCCGTCTATGACTGAATAATTATCATCTATCAGTTTGTAGTCAAGCTTTGAATCACCGTATTCGCTCCTTGTATAAACATTGAAGCTCTTGGTCTGACTATTCCTGGTAGAAGCTCCTTTTATGCGTATGCCCATTTTCTGTGTGAAGCCAAGATCTCCGTTTTTAAAATATGTAATATCAGCTTCTCGCTCCCATCCTTTTCCCTTTGAAAAGAAATTCGCAACATTATCCGTATCCCATTCGCTTTTTCGTGAATCGTACTTAGAACTGTTTTTCCAGTCGAGGTACTGCTGACCTGCAATATAGATACCTTTATCTTTGTCGAAAAGGTTGTCGGGATCTGTAACCAGGGACACTACAGGAATATTTGAGTAGTATGCCAGCTTTTCATCACTCATGACAAAGTACGTTTTTGTCGTAACGCGGCTGAAAGTACCGTCAGCCGACTTTGAGACTGCTCTTACTATTGTTGCCTTGTCGAACTTCTCGGGATTGGCGTCATATCTTTGCTTCAGTGTCACAGAATATGGACTGTTTTCCTCATGCTGATATTTGCTGTACACGTTATCCTCAGCACTCCTGTCGTACATAGGTATCGTACCACTGTACAGCTTTGCAGTAGAAGAAGTCGTAGGATCTGAGCCGTCAAGAGTGTAGTATACTGCATCAGACGAAGTTATAGATAGTTCCTTTACATCGTTTACACTGTAAAAGCCCGATTCCAGTGAAAAAACAGGTTCAGCAGGCGAAGAGCTATTAGCGGAGGCAGGAGTCGGAGCCATAACCGAATAGCTTTCACTTCCATCGGGTGAACATCCATATGTTTCATCCTATGCAAGAGCTGGCACATCAAGCTTTTGAACCATGTTTCCATCAGGAGCTGAAAGCATAAGTGTTTCACCTGACTTGCTGAGTCCGAAGCCGGTATTCAGTTCAGTCATACCATCTGCATTTTTATTTGCAACAATAAGCAGATGAGCACCTTTTTTTATCACAGTTCCTGATGGAAAGACATATTTCATCGGCGTATCTACACTATCTGAAAATCCAAATCCGGTCAGATCAATGTCAGAATTGCTACCGTTAAAAAGCTCTATCCAGTCTGAGGCTCTTCCGAGACTGTCGGTGAAGCTGTTCTTGTTTTGAGTACAGACCTCGTTTATGCACAATCCGTCCGCATTCTGTGCTGCTGTTGCAGGAGCGGTTGCACACGGGAGTGCTGTTACCAGAAGCAAAGCAGAAGCCAGTCCTCCTAATTTTTTAAAATATTTCATAAAAATACCCCTCTCTGTATTTAATGATAAACTTATTATAGCGTAGTTCACATTAGAATTCAATGTATTTTGTGTATTTTTACTAGCTGAAAATTTAAGGTTTTTTTTGTTAATGCTGTATAATTGGGTTGTTTATTCGGGCAATAATAATTAGTCAAAAACATATTTTTTGTAAATAAGTATTCTGTTTTATGTATCAAGTGTTTTTTCTGCCTTTGAACTTATCTGTCCTAACATTATTCTGATAAATATCTAGGTCATGATTTTTCAATTTTAGAGTAACAGCTTAGTAGCGAGTACTTAAATGTTACTAAGAACAAGACAGAATAAAGGGAGCAGCATTTACTACCCCTTTTATTTTTCTTGAATGATATTATTTAACGTCACGTATCACGACGGTATCTGATAACCACCGCCTTGAATCAGGTTACAGATAAAATAAAAGCGGCTGACAGTTATAGTCAAGCCACTTGTTATTTATTGAGTTTATTGATTAAATATTTTTTATGCTATCAATCATATCATAGCCATATGTTGTGCCTAATTCCCAACCAAATCTCAAATCAATATCTAAACTCTTTAAAAGGAAAAGCATATCATGTAAGCCTCCTTCTTCAGAAATTTGTTCACAACTAAATATATGCGTGCAGATTTCGAGTATATCATTTAAGTTTGATATTTTTGAAGATAGGTCTGTTAGTAAACAATACATAACGGCTTCGTGATAGTATATTGGTAATGTCATTAGTACGCTTTCATGAAGATGTATCATTTCATGAAGAATTACACTATCCTCTTCTAAACATTCTGGACTTATAAACATCTTTTGCTCCCAAATATCATACTTGCCGTTACATCCCTCTAATGGCTCAACAGCAAAACGAAACATACAATACATAAAATAATTAAGTTCATTAGGAAGATCAATTACATTGTCAATGCCATTAATTTGGCACCTAATCATCTTTTCAGTTAAACTTCCTTGCTGAAAGATCATATCGAAAAAAATATCTTCGAAATTACCAACTTTTTCATATAATTTTCTAGTGTCTGCGGAGCTTTCCCATAGTTCTTTAGTTTTATCACTTTTGTCTAATTCAAAGATACCGTTCTCACATTTCATAAAATTGCACCTCAAACTTTCTTGAACTGTAGGTTTGTTATAATAATTAAGTACAGTTTAGCATCTAAGATTATATTTGTCAATAGTATTTGTTGATTTTATCACAAATAATTTGTGACAAAATTATGTAAGCTTTATCATACCCTTTCGGACAGTGCTTCACTTGATATTGACAGAGTGTTCGAGCCATTTTACCATATTGACGCACGAATTGCAGCCGTAGCAAATTCGGGCTGTACGTGTTGAAACTGTTATGTGACAGGCTTGGTTGGACGGTCAGTGCAGAGCTGAATGATATTATCTTTACTGTTTCGATAATGATATGAGTACTTGACTCAGTAATATGATGGATTACTCTTTTTTATACCGAAAAATCATCAAATTATATTAGGTATTTCTATTATACAAGAAAAAACTCTTGACTACTACAACTATTTTGGGTATAATAGTATAACAGAGGGTGCGCCAGTTCGGTGCAGATAATATAGTTTGGTGAAAATCTGAACCCGGTAAAGCATAGCAAGCAGCCGGTACACAGCCTTGGAGGCAAACTTTTGGAAATATCTAAAGCGCGGAACTTATCGAATGCTGAACAGAAGAGACCAAAAGGGGAAATTCAGATACGAAAAGTATCTAAGAGTGTGGAACTACTACATTTCTGAACCTAATTTGATTACCGATATTTGGAACTGGAATCCAATGACTGTTTGAAGAGCCGTATGCAGGAAAACTGCACGTACGGTTCCGTGAGGGGCAGTAGGCAAGCCTTTCACTTGAAATATTTTGAAAGGAGTGTCGAGACTGTCTACTCGACTGATATTATGATTCTTAGATTTGATTACATTAATGCAATAGAGCCATTTATAGATTCTCCTGTTGTAAAGATACTCGCCGGAGTACGTCGCTGCGGCAAATCCACTATACTTGAAATGGTAGCTGATGAACTAACAAAGCGTGGAGTTTCAAAAGAAAACATCATTGAGCGCAGATATAACGAGATCATGTACGAGGACTTCTCTGCTAAGGAGATGTACGCAGATATAAAAACTGTAATTTCTGATAAAGGACGCTGTTACCTGCTCCTTGATGAATTACAGGAAATAAAAGGCTGGGAGAAGGTCATTAATGACCTTCTTGAAAACAGCGACGTTGATATATATGTCACCGGTTCGAACAGCAAGCTGATGTCGAGTGAAATATCCACATACCTAACGGGTAGATATGTGACTATCCCCGTTTATACGCTTTCGCTTCGTGAGTACCTGATATTTAAAAATAAAGATGTGTCTCAGGCAAGGGATATGTTCGATGAATATGTACAGTATGGAGGATTCCCCCTTGTTGGTATCAGTAACTTTGATACTAAGTCTGCATATCAAATTGTTGATGGCATATATGCTTCTGTCATTACCAGAGATATCTCTAAACGTCACAAGATACGCAATAAGGAACTCTTTGACAGAGTTGTTCGTTATGTGATTGAAAACGTTGGTATGACCTTTTCGGCTAATACGATAGTGAAGTTCCTAAAAAGCGAGAATCGCAGTCTTTCTGTCGAAACTATCTACAACTACCTGAAATGGCTCGTTGAAGCGTTTATCATTTATCCCTGTCAGCGCTACGACCTTCAGGGCAAAGCTGTACTCAAAACTCAGGAAAAATATTATCTTTCCGATATTTCTATCAAGTACAGTCAGATGGGCTTCGATACAAAAATGCTTTCAGCTGTATTTGAGAACATAGTGTACCTCGAAATGAAGCGCAGGGGGTATGATGTCTATATTGGAAAGAACAATACCAAGGAGATCGATTTTGTTGCAGTTCGCAGAGATGAAAGGATATACGTTCAGGTCTGCGTTCATCTTCCCGACGGCTCTGACCGTGAAACTGCTAACCTTATGGATATAAAGGATCACTACCATAAATATGTAGTTTGCCGCGACCCACTCGCTTTAGGCAACGATAACGGTATCGAGATAGTGCATATAGCCGATTTCCTTATGCGTGAAAAATGGTGAAAGGAGCATTGAAATGAATATAGATAACACTCTTTACAGCGGACGACCAACAGATGAGCGTTCCGAAGCTGAAATGGCTATATATGATAAGCTTGACTCTCTTGGTATTGAATACAAGAGAGCCGACCATGACCATGCAGATACTATGGAGGACTGCCTGCTGATAGAATCTGTTCTTGGGGCTAAGATCTGCAAGAATCTCTTCCTCTGCAACCGTCAGAAAACCAGCTTCTATATGCTGCTTATGCCAGGTGACAAGCCATTCAAGACCAAGTTTCTGACCTCTCAGCTCAACTGTGCCCGTCTATCCTTTGCGGAAGCTGATAAGATGCAGGAATACTTGCATACAGTTCCGGGCTCAGTTTCGGCCCTTGAACTGATATTTGATACTGATAACAATATCCAGCTCGTTATTGATAATGATCTTATGAACGATGAGTACATCTGTGGACACCCTGGCATAAATACTTCAACATTACGCCTGCTCCGAGAGGATATGCTTAAATATGTTCGTGCTGCTAAGCATGAGCCAACATTCATTGACCTTCCCGTGGAGTGATATTATGCGTATATTTGCAAAAGAATAGTAATTGCATATGAGAGTGATGAATGTTCGAATCACGCTCTGTCCGCCAGAATTAAAAGCCTGTATTTAGTAGAAAACGCTACATACAGGCTTTTCTGTTATCTTGCAAATGTAGTAAGAACTGTGCGTGTGAAATTGAAAGTGCATATGATGCTGATAGCGCTATGAACTAAATGGCAATAGTAGGATGAAAAAAGTGATAAGAAATCCCCGAGCTACTGCTCGGGGATACTTCATTTATGGGTGGTATGTTATTGGGCGGTTTCCATAAAAGAACAAGCGGCTTATTAAAAAAGGTAAAGCTATATTTTATTCAACATAGAAATTATAACCATTACAATCTATTTGAAAATTCTTCGTAGCACTTGAAAGCTCTAAGAGTATCTTAGCTTCTTATGGAGTCTCCGGCTCGTTCTATCCAACTACACCACTAAAATTAGAGATTATTCTAAGTAAGTCGCAGATTCCACGAAATTTGAGGTATCTAATATATTATGTTGGATGTCAGGTGGATTTTACATAGTGTACCGGAAAGTACATTAGTTGATGTAAGAGGTCGGCGGCTCAATGACGCTTCCTACTCGAGCGTAATATTGGTAATTGTGCTTATATGAACCTGCTCGGTCGAAGTGCGATAATTCCTACTTGATAGGAACAAAAATGTATAATATGCGAACAAGCTTCAAAATGTGAGGCGAGATGGATATCTCGAGTAATAGTAACGAAATATCCCAACATATAGCGCCGCAAAATATGCAAATTACTGCAATAAGGTGCGTTTTTTATATATCGATGCACAATAAGCTATATAATTGCATTAAAGTATATAAAATCTGGGCATTTCAGGCGTGTCGAGTAAACCTTTAATAGAAATGTAGCATCCAGAACGCGGTCGTCATCGTAGGATGAAGTGTTTTAGTGCTACAAGTCTATTATGAGGAGGTTGATATCTATGTTATATCTTAGGGAATAGTTAGCTGTTTTGTAGGTAGGCGAGAATGTAAAAGGAGGTGAAAAAATGGCAAATCGTGATGTGAAGACATATGCACGTAAATACGGCATCAGATTATGGCAGATTGCAGATGCCCTCCATATTTCAGAGTCAACAATGACTCGTTTGATGCGTAAAGAACTGCCGGCAAACGATAAAGCTGCGATGTTTCTTATAATCGATCAGCTCTTCAAACAAGAAGCTTGATTATTTAACCACTATGATATTGCATAAAAATAGAAAGCGAGGGCGTTTTTATGTTAGAAAATTCTAGTTTACAGGAGATTCCTTTTATGTTAAGCGTAAAACAAGCCTTTGAGGCGGTTGGGGTCTCAGCATATGCTGTCCGAAAATGGGCTAAGAGTGGAACAATTTCAGCAGTACGTGCCGGAGTTAAAATATTTGTCAATATGAAGTCTTTGATGGACTTTTTGAACAATAGCTATCTTACTAAGCAGCATAATAAACCAGAGGGGATTTCCCCGATTTCTATCGATTTACAGGAGGAATATAAATGAAAATGAACGATAATACTTCTATTATTACGGGCAAGAGCGTGTGCTTTTGCTATTTAAATGTTTTCGAACCAAAGAGCTATAAAAAAGGTGAAAAGCCTAAATATAGTTTAATGGCTCTTATCTCAAAAGATGATACATTCACTCTTACGAAAGTTGAGGCGGCTATAGAAGCTGCCTATTTTGCAGGTCAGAATAAGCTTATGGGGAATGATGGTGTAATTCCTTCGCTTGGAGCAATCCCAACTCCATTGAAAGATGGTGAAAGGGAACATCCTGGTGACCCAATATATGCAGGGCGTTATTTTATAAATGCCTCAAGTTATTATAAGCCTGAGGTAGTTGATAGTGAATGCAAGCCTATTATTGATGCCAGCGAGATTTATGGCGGTATTTTTGGAAGAGTTTCTTTAAACTTTTATGCCTATAATCATGAAGGCAAATGCGGTATTGGCTGCCAGTTACAGAATCTGCAGAAGAATAGAGACGGTGAGCGCATTACTCACAGGTCAAGTGCAAAGGATGACTTTGCCAACTTAAGTGGTGATGAGGAAGATGATTTCTTTGCTTAAACACCATATTAAGATGAGTGACGGTTATAGTGTTCAATCTGGAGAAACTAAGGAAGTGATACAATGAAAATGATTTACATTAATATCAAGGCGTTTTCTGATGTTGATGTAATTAATGCAGGTGTTTATCGATATGTGGAGTCGCAGGAATTTGAGTTGCTATTGTTAAGTTATTCGATTGATGGCGGGGAAGTGCAGGTTGTTAATGTTGCTGGTGGTGAGATTATACCTGAGGCCATTTTAAGAGCTTTAACTGATAATAGTATTCTGAAATATGCCTATAATGCTACATTTGTAAGGATTTGCTTGTCTAAGTATCTACGCAGGAACTATCATCATTATTTCAAATCATACAATATTTCCGAGGATAATAGTGGTGGATATCTTGATCCGTCAGCATGGCGCTGCATTATGATATCGGCTGCATATAATGGTTTGCCTTTTTCATTCAAAAGCGTATGTGAGATAATGAATTTAGAAATACGCAAAATGAATGATGTATCGGCGCTTGAGCGTTATTTCTGCGTACCGGACTATAATAGTGTTAGACATTATCCGGCGGAATCATCTGGAAAATGGGAAGAGTTTAAGCGGCATACAATGCGCGAGCTTGAGCTAGTGATTGATTTACATAAGAAGCTTTTACGCTTCCCTGTCCCCGAAACTGTTTGGGATGAATATCACCTTGGTGAGAAAATCAATGATCGTGGTATCTTGATTGACTTAACAATGGTGGAGCAGGCAATTCGTTTCGGAGAGTTTGCTAGGGCATCGATTTTGGAGAAACTACAGCAACTTACAAATCTGGAAAATCCCAAATCCGTGCAGCAGATGAAACAATGGCTTTCAGAGCATGGTGTAAATACCAGTTTACTCGACAGGAGTACCGTACAGCATCTTATAAAATCTGTTCCAGTAGAAATACAGAAAGTATTACTATTGTATCAACAGATTTCAAAAAGCTCCCTATCTAAATATGAAACAATGAAAAATGTTGCCTGTTTTGATAGCCGTGCACGAGGGATGTTTCAATTTTATGGAGCAAGTAGGAGCGGTCGTTTTTCCAGTAGACATTTACAATTCCATAATTTACCGCAAAATCATATTTCGAACCTATCGGAAGCACGTGATTTGCTCAAAAAAGGGGATTATAATGCTTTGAAGTGCATTTATAATGATACTATCCAAGATATTCTGGCGCAGCTTATACGTACGGCGTTTATTCCACGTGAAGGTTATCGTTTTATTGTTGCTGATTTCAACGCGATCGAGGCAAGAGTTATAGCATGGCTTGCAGGGGAGCAGTGGCGTATGGACGCCTTTGCAAACGGGGAGGACATATACTGTGCGTCGGCATCGAAGATGTTCGGCGTTCCTGTTGAAAAGCATGGTATAAACGGCCATCTGCGCCAGAAAGGCAAGATCGCGGAATTAGCCTGCGGTTATGGCGGCTCTGTCGGCGCTATGAAAGCTATGGGCGGAGATGAGCTGAACCTTTCTGACGAGGAACTGAAGCGTATCGTGGACGACTGGCGTAAATCCTCTCCGTATATAACGACGCTGTGGTGGGCAGTAGATGATGCGGTAAAGAGCGCAATAAAGTATAAGACAACAACAGAAACACATGGTTTGCGCTTTATATACCAGAGCAGGATTCTGTTTATAGAGCTACCCTCAAAACGGCGTTTAGCTTATGCTCAACCTGCAATAGTTAAGAACCGGTTCGGCGGTGAATCTGTAACGTATATGGGAACAGGCAAAAACCAGAAATGGGAATGCATTGAGAGCTATGGTTCGAAACTTGTTGAGAACATTGTGCAGGGGATAGCTCGAGATCTGCTTTGCAATAGTATTAGAATGTTGTCAGACTGTTTTATCGTCGCACATGTGCATGATGAAGTAATAATTGAAGCAGACAGTAGAGTATCATTGCAGACAGTACGTAAGAAGATGTCAAGATCACCACCGTGGGCAAAAGGTCTGCTGTTGCAGGCAGAAGCTTATGAGTGTGAGTATTATCAAAAAGAATAGAGGTGTTAATTATGTTTTATGTTAAAGAAAGGTTAGAAGGTTTGTCTGTTGAAGTTGAATTAACTGATAAAAATGTATTTACCAATTGCTTTTACTGTGGCAAAGAGATGAAATTTGATCTTTCAAGAGCTTTTTCGAATGGCAATGGTGATCTGTTTGGTTCATATTACATTTGTGATACATGTGCATATAGAGAAAATATCTTAAATGGCTCATTAGAAGAGTGAGACCTGTTGCCGTACAATTAGAATTATGTACGAAGATATATGAGTGGCGTGAGGCAGTGGTAAATACTGCTGCCTTACATCTCATATCTTGTGAATATTATCCGTTATATTATACGGAGGAAAGGAAGCATTTATGCATGTAACTGTTTTTTATGCTGATTATCTTCATAAAGAGGATAATTGCTTATATCCGAATAAAGTTGTTGTTGCTTCAGTGGCAGATATGACGAAGGTGCAGAACTATGATCATGTCTGTGCTGAGTATAAAAACAACTATCGAAATATAGGAAACTATGTCATATCGGATAATGTTATGATGGATTGTGACAATGCCAATAGTGACGATCCAGATGACTGGATTACTCCGGTGGATATAGATAATATGCTGCCGGATGTGGCATATATCCTTGTTTTTAGCCGAAATCATATGAAGCAGAAGGATGGCAAAGCTGCTCGTCCTAAATTTCATGTGTATTTTCCAATTCATCCACTCGATGATAGTGTTGCTTATGCTGGCCTTAAGGCTAAGATATATAATGAATTTCCGTTTTTTGATGCTGGGGCTATCGATGCGGCACGTTTTGTATATGGTTCACCTGGAGCTGAAATATTATGGCATGAAGGTGAGCTGAATATTGATGACTATCTTGCTTTAAGCGCAAAGTCGTCAATTACAAAGTCATCAATTCCCAAAGGGACACGCAATACAACTCTACATAGGTATTCTGTGATAATTCTAAAGAGATTTGGTCTCACAGAGGATACATATCAGAAATATCTGAAAAAGTCTAAGGAGTGTGAACCACCGCTTTCTCAGAAAGAACTTGACAACATTTGGAAGAGTGCTTGTAAGTTTTATAAAGTGATTTCATCTTCTCCGGATTATATTCCGCCTGATAAATACAACGGTGGTTCATTAAAGCCAGACGACTTTTCTCATATTGGTGAAGCCAGGACTTTTACAGCTGCGTATAACAATGAAGTTTGTTATACAGAGGCAACTGGTTTTTTGAGGTATAACGGAATCAACTGGGAAGAATCTTATCAGCGTTCTAAGAAAGCGGTCATGGAGCACACTGATTTGCAACTCAAAGAGGCTAATATCATGATCAATGCAGCTTTTGAGAAGATGGAAACTCTTGGAACTACACGTGCTGAGACTATGATGCTCAGAAAGAATCAGCTCGCAATTATGTCTATTGATAAGACAGCGGCTTATCAGGAGTTAATTAGTGCCAAGGATTACCATGCTTTTGTAATGAGGTGTCGTAACATTAATGGGGTTAAATCTATACTGGAAGCATCAATGCCATTAATGGAAAAGCAGCCTGATGAGTTGGACAATAATCCATTTCTGCTTAATACACCTACATTCACCTATAATTTGAAAAAAGGGTTGAATGGTATGCAGGAACATAACTATAATGATTATATCACAAAAGTTACGATGGTATCGCCAGATACTAAGGGTGATAATTTATGGAATGATGCGCTTGACGTTTTCTTCTGCGGAGACAAAGAACTTATCAATTATGTGCAGCGTATTGTAGGATTGGCTGCAATTGGTAATGTATATCTTGAAGCAATGATTATTGCTTACGGTAGCGGAAGAAATGGCAAGTCAACATTCTGGAATACAATTGCTCGTGTACTAGGAAACTATGCGGGTAATATGTCTGCTGATACATTGACAGTTGGCTGTAAGCGAAATGTTAAACCGGAAATGGCAGAGTTGAAAGGAAAACGTCTTGTTATTGCATCGGAGCTGGAAGAAGGTATGCATTTGAATTCCAGCATGATTAAGCAGTTATGTTCTACTGATGCAATTTACGCTGAGAAAAAGTATAAGGCTCCATTTAGCTTTACTCCAAGTCATACACTGGTACTATACACTAATCATCTTCCGAAAGTAAGTGCTTATGATTTAGGAACATGGCGCAGACTGATAGTTATTCCGTTCAATGCAACAATAGATGGTAGCAGTGATATCAAGAACTATACAGAATATCTTGCTAAGCATGCGGGAGGCGCGATTTTGTCTTGGATTATTGAAGGCTCACGTAAGGCAATTGCAGAGAACTACAATATCAAACCACCGAATGTTGTATGTGAGGCTATTGCAGCCTACCGTGAAAAGAACGATTGGCTATCTGTGTTCCTTAATGAGAAGTGTGCAATAGATCCATCATATAAGCAAAAGTCGGGCGAACTGTATGATGCTTACTTGGATTATTGTGTCAATACAAAGGAGCATAAACACAGTACAAAAGATTTCTATGCAGCTTTGGAGCAGGCGGGGTATCATAAGATGAGGAATAATAAAGGAAGCTTCGTTTATGGTCTAATGATTAAAAGTGATTACCACACCAATGAGATGGATTTTGGTGCTTGAAAGGTGCAGGTGGTGATACTCTATTAGACAAATTATACATAAGAAAAAGAAAAGTATCAGTTAATATAATATGGCTGTTGAGTTACACAACCTGCACAGGTATAGGTATTATTGTTATCAATACGGTTCAAGTCGAACTTCATGATAATAACGTACGTTTTGATAATTATACCTTTGTTCATTAATTACTTTTCGCTTGTTTGTCATGCACTTCTTGATAATTCATAAGAGTGCATGACATTTTTTTTTACTAACAAGCAGAAGTATAATTAAATGAGTTTTATGCATCTAAAATATGGAGAAACATTTGTTGTAATAGTTCTTTGATATATATCAGACAAAATAGGTAATAATTATGTTGTTTCATAAGTAACATCATCAACAGTGATGACAAGGTGGCCATTTTTATTTAGAACAACATTAATATCGTGAGAATTAAGTGGTTCAATCTCACAAAGGATCTCTTTAACTTGTTCAAGCGAAACCATTTCATCTAATTCCTCATTAGTATTATCAATGGATGATGCCTTGATGCTGTTATGCCTTAATCTGTACATATCGAGACCTCCTCTCTATTATTATTAAAAGAGAATGAATATTCAAGTCGAATATTTATGAAAGCAAATTATAAGCTCAAGGTTTGAGTTTGGATTTGACGGTTTCAAATTTTGCCTTCGCATATATATAAGGTTTTTTTATGATGAAATTTTTTGTGGAAAAATAATTAGATTGTTGAAAACTTGTTTTAGCAGCCATGAAATATGATACATATAATATTTTGAGGGGTTACGGACAAAATGAAAAAAACCATCATTTTCTGCCGAAAAATCGAAACATGCTTCCTGTGGGACTTATAGTGACTTTACATGACAAAATCCATGTGTAAACACGTTGTACTTTTAACTGATTTGATGCAGTTGACAGATCTTTTGTATACATGATCGTGGATAAGAACAATGTTCCGTTATTTATAGGTGCGGCTACTATGCTCGAAGAGAAATAAGAATGCCAAGAAAAGTAACTGGTAAAAAACGTTGTTTAGAGAAGTAACCGTACGTATTAACACTGCGTTGGATATGTATTAATGATAGTTCTGAAAAAGATCAAATTCTATTACTAAATAAACAGATTATAAAGTTTGGACAGCCACTTGTTTAGCTGCCTTTTGTATGCCACAGTTTCTCATAGATAATGCTATTTGATTATTGAAGCTAAAAGCTAATGAAAAAATAGAAATAATATGTCACATTTTATTTCGTCAAGTCGTTTATAGTATTAGAAAGACAAATACCGAGCGTGACATAAGCTTATAATTCAGATTAAAAACAGAAAGGAACATCAGAATGAACAACAAATTTATGCGCGCAGCAGCCTTTGCAGCAGCGGCCTGCCTTTCAATGAGCTCCTGTGCAGAAAAAACAAAAACAGCATCAAAGCTTTTTGCTGCTGATACTATCTCGGCAAACAGCGACAACATGAACGCCGCAGAGCTCCTTGAAGGCTCATACAAGCTCACGGAATATAAAACAATTACGGAGTTTCAAGGCATAAGAAATCTTGTTTATCAGAAAGACGGAGGCTTCATAGGAGAATGTACCATACCAGACAGTTATAACAGCAAAATATTTTATATGAACAGTGATTTTTCTGAAGTAAAAGAGATAGAGCTGACCATTCCGGATGATGTAAAAAAGGCAGACGATTACTATACAGAATATTCGATAACTCACAGCGGTTATCTTGCGGCGATGTATACCATGTACGACAACGGCGGAAGGGAACTTCCTGATGATTATGATGAGGACTTTGACTATGATGAGTTCTATGAGAAACAGAAGACCACCTACGGTATATGCTTTTATAACACAGACGGCTCGATGAAAAGCTTTTTAAACATGGGTGAGCTTGAGGAACTAAGGGATACCGACGAAGAGTATTTCTACATAAACTCTTTTAAACAGGTCAGTGACAGCTCTGTTCTCCTTGCATTGTCAAACGGTATCGAGGTGGTTTACGAAAGCGACGGCAAGTTTGAAAAGTTCCCTGATTTCAAAGAAGATATCGAGGAAGCAACAGTATATTATCTGCTGGGCAATGATGACACGGTATATATGTCCTATTCCTACTATGAGAACGGTGACTACAATAAGAATATGCGTTATATAGTGCCTGTTGATGTGGAGAACAGGTCATACGGAGACCCATTGGTGACTATTGATTACAATGATACATCTACATACGATCAGTTCCTCAATGGCTTTGGAGACTACTGCCTGTTGAGATCCACCGATGCTGATCTCTATGGCGTCAAGGCTGACGGTTCAAGTGAAAAGCTCCTTAACTGGGCTGACGCAGACGCTTCGTCAATGGACGTTGTAAGCGCGGGGAACGACGAGTACTACTGCTGGGAATACGGCGGTGGTATGAATTGTAAGATATACAAGCTTGTACGTCGTCCGGCAGGGGAGGCTGATAATACTCAGATGATCACACTGGGTGTATTGTACGGCGGCGTTGGTCCGATGGTAAACAGCTTCAACAGAAGCCAGAGCAAGTACAGGATAAAGACAGTGGATTACAGTGAAAAATACCGTAAGCAGAACGGAAACAGCTCAAAAGAGTATGAGAGCAGGGAAGAGTACCTGAAAGTGCAGAATGAAATGCTCAATCTCATGCAGATGGATATAATCTCGGGAAATGCTCCCGATCTCATTCTCTGTTACGACCATAACAGTATAAAGTCTCTTGGCAGCAAGGGATTATTCACAGACCTTTATTCATTTATGGCTAACGATCCCGATATAAACCGTGATAATATAGTTCCTAATCTGCTTAAAGCTATGGAGAGCAAGGACGGTCATCTCTACAGTATCGTTCCTTCGTTCTCAATAGAAACATTGGCAGTCAAGTCTAAATTCGTAGATCATGAAAACTGGACAATACAGGAAATGATAGACCTGTATGATAAGGTTCAGGCAGAGCAGCGCTACAACAACTCCACAAAGGAAAGAATGCTGCGTACTCTTCTGAATGGTCAGAGTGACCTTGTAGATATCGAGAAAGGCAAATGCAGATTCGATAGTCCTGATTTCATCGAAATGCTCAAATTCTGTAACCGCTTCGTAGAAGTGGAGGATGTGCCTGATGAAGATGAGGGGGATGAAGAAATAGATAAGTATTTCGATGAAAGAGCTAAATGGATAGCACAGGACAAGGCACTTGTTTCGGAGTGCAGCGGTTATAACTCATATACCAAGTATGATACTTTTGGCGGAGATGAATATACCCTTGTTGGCTTCCCTTCGTCAGACGGCAAGGGCGGAAAGCTTGTTGTATCAGGAGAGTTAGCTGTCTGTGAATCGAGTTCCAAGAAAGAGGGAGCATGGGAATTCATTAAGACCTTCTTTGACTATGAAAATGAAAACAATTTCTATGCTTACGGATATCCTGCACTTAAATCGGACTTTGAAAAAAATCTTGACGAGACTACGAAGTACTACGACTGGGACAAATACGGCAATAAGATCGAGATCACATCTTTAGATCCCAAAATGGACAAGACCTTGTATCCGTTGACTCAGGATGAGCGAAATGAGCTTGAGCGCTATATCCTCAGCTGTGATACCCTGATGTATTCCATGAACTATGATGTGGAAAACATATGCTTTGAAGAAGCGGATGCTTTCTTCCACGGTGAGAAAACTGCTGAGGAAGCCGCTGAAATGATACAGAATCGTACATCTATCCTCGTCAGTGAGAGAAACTGACATTGATCGCGCTTTTTTCATAATATGATCTCTATATAAGCAACAGGCAGCCCATAGCGGCTGCCTGTTTGCTTTTTATGAAGTTGAAAAATGTTCCTCTACCATAAATAAGAATGAGCTTAATGTATATTAATGATGACGGCATAGTTTTCAACCGCCTTATAAAGGTAGAAGTTAAGCGATAAAAATCAAGAATAGTTTTTTTGTGGCATTTTTTTGAATTCATCTGTAAGGAATACGATTGCAAGTGTGAATGAAAGTAGGTCAGTTATCACTTGTGCGTACATGACACCATTTAATCCAAGGAATACAGGCATAATAAGCAAAAGCGGAACGCGAAAGACTAGTTGTTTTGCAAATGATAGTATAGTTCCTTTTGGAACATTTCCGATTGCAGTAAAAAAAGTTGCAGAGCATATCGGCACACCGTTGATAAATACAAAGAATAGGTATATTCTCATGAACTTTATCGCAAATTCGAGGTACAACGGATCGTCTTCGGAACTGCTGAAAAGACATATAAGTGCTTGGGGAAATAATTCGAAAATAAACCATATTACTGTTGATATGATAATAGCTGCCTTTATGACCAACTTTACAGTATCGCGTACTCTTCTGTAGTTTTGGGCACCGTAATTATAACTACAGATTGGTTGAGCACCATTTATCAATCCATTGATCAGTGCAAAGAAAATAACACTTACCTTCATGATGATACCTGCAGCAGCAATAGGAGTATCCGGACCATAGATGCTTTTTGCTCCATATGTGCGAAGAACATTGTTCATCACTATCTGTACCAACAGATTTGAAAACTGAAATACGAAAAAATTGAAACCAAGTTTACATATATAGCTTGCCTCTTTAAGTTTAGGAATAAAGTTGTTTAATTCGAATTTAACAGATTTGAAACGTGTGAAATAAAAGGCATGCAGTAATGCTGAAAGTATCTGAATGATTACTGTTGCCCATGCAGCGCCTTTGATTCCCCAATCACATACAAATATGAATATTGGATCAAGTATTGTATTAAGCATTGCTCCAAAGGCGATAGCATTCATAGCGTATCGTGGGCTTTTATCGGCTCGAATCAGCGGATTTATACCAGTTGAGAACAATAGGAATGGTATGCCTAATGATGTTATTCCTGCATAATCTGTTGCGAATGGCATTATATTTTCGGTTGCTCCGAATAATATAAGCATTGAATGAAGGAATATCTGAACAGTAATACTGATGATGGCACCACTGATGAGTAGTAGTATTGCTGCTGTACCTGCAATGCTTTTACCTCTGTTTACATTCTTTTTTCCAAGTTCCAGATTGAAACCAGAGGCTGAACCAAGGCCAACCATAAGTCCTATTGCCATACATATGGTTGTTAGTGGAAATGAAACATTGGTAGAGGCATTTCCAAGTTTACCTACACCATGACCTATGAATATCTGATCAACAATGTTATAAAGAGCGTTAATGACATTCGAAATTATTGAAGGAACAGCAAGGGAACACAGTAATGATTTAAGAGGTCTTGTACCAAGAGAATTATCTGGTATAATCAATGTTGACATAGTATCACTTCCGTTATTCGCTATGATATCTATTTTTTTTAGCTAAGTTAAAAGTTATTTCTTCAATAGATCAAAGTTGTCTATCCGAGAACATTTTTTATTGTACCATATTTTACCAAAATAATCAATGATTTAATGTTTAAAATATTTTGTAATAATAAAACTATCTTTTGAATGACTAAATATTATATGTTTTATGCACGAACTTATAGCATTAAAGACGTTTTTAATAAGTGTGAATGCAATTTTATCAACTTAGAATTAGAAGATAGATACAACCGTACTATTAGATATTAAGAAATATAGTACGGTGTTTTAGTTCATAGCAATGTGTGGACTAAAATAAAAAAGTATCAATTACAAATTTGTAATTATCTGCTTTTTTTATAAAAAATATGCTACAATGACTTTGTCATAAGAAATTGTAACAAAAATGTTTCTAAAAACGACGTATAATAGAAACAAATATATCAGCAATAGGGGGGAATAATATGTTATAGCAAAACTATTTTCAAGGTATACACAAATAAATGAATGGCTTAAATGTAAAAGGAGGAATTGAAATTGTCTAATCGAAAAATATTCAAAAAAATGCTTAGCTTTACAGCAGCAGCTCTGACTTGTACTAATCTGATGCTTACAAATAATTGCAGCCAGATATTTACACAGAAAACACTTACAGCATTTGCAGGGGAAACAGAAAATACAGAAGTAAGTATTGATAAAACATACTTAAAAACCGGTAATACTCTGAAGATAAATAATCCTTCAGGAAGCTTGATCAAGTGCTTTGCAGACGATAATGAGGTTGATCCAGAGAACTTTATCCTTACAAATGAGCTTTATGAGAAATGGATAATCGTTCAGGAATTTGATGGAGAGGAATACAAAACAGTCGATAAGGTTTACTTCAGTAAGCTTCCCGTTATTTACATCAATACCGATGACGGTCAGGTCCCGGCATTCAAAAAAGATGCCAAAGATGGCGATATGTTTATTCAGAACAATGATGAGACAGAAGCTCCTGTATACAATGGAAGAATGACTATGCAAGGCCGCGGAAATACTACATGGGGCTGGGAAAAGAAACCGTATAAGATAAAGCTTGATAAAAAGACTGATTTGTATGGTATGGGCAAGAGTAAGAAATGGTGCTTGCTTGCCAATTATCAGGACGAAAGCCTTCTGAGAAACACTACTGCTTCCCGACTTTCCAAAGAACTCGGTCTGACTACCATGGAAACAGTATGGGCGGACGTAGTTATAAACGGTGAATACGTTGGTAACTATCAGTTATGTGAACAGGTTGGCATAGAAGAAGCAAGAGTGGATATATTTGACTGGGAGAACGAAGCAAAGGAAGCTGCCTCAGCTATCGCAAAAGCAGAAAAAATCAAAGGCGACAAAAAAGATGAGCTTACCGATATGATGACAGAGGATATGTCATGGATAAGAGAAGGCGGTACGGTCAGCTTTGACGGTAAAGAATATGTTGTAGCAGACTATTATGACTTTGAGACCGATCTTTCCGGAGGTTATCTCTTTGAATCCTCTGAAGAATATGATGAGGAATCAAAATTCATGACAGACTCAGGTCTTAAAGTAATGTTAAAATCGCCTGAATTTCTTAATACAAACGACGAGATGATGAGTTATGTACAGAATTACTGGCAGAATTTTGAAAACGCATATCGCTCAGAAGATGGATATACAATAATAGATGGTAAAATGACTCATTACACTGAGCTTGCTGATTTTGATTCAATGGTATCTTATTGGCTGCTTATGGAGATAATGGGAAATGATGATTCACGCTACAAAAGCAGATATATCTATAAGAATCACGATTCTCTGCTGAAGTTCGGCCCTCCATGGGATTTCGATACCGGAGCAGGCTCTATAATCGTTAGTCAGGATATAAGCGGTGAAGCAACAGGCTGGAAAGTATCACAATTTGAAGACCCGCAGAACTTCTACAGAGAATTTCTTGATGATCCTTTGTTCATTTCGGCTGCAACCGAAAGATACTGGCAGATCAGACCTTATCTTGAAGATGTTATAAAGGAGAACGGTGCACTGGAAAAAGACAGTGAGTATCTTTATGAATCTGGTATGGCAGACAGTGCACTCTGGGACAGAAATAATCAGTGGCCAGGCTACGGAAGAGGCTATATTGCTGACAGAGATATATTCATATCATACATGCGTGAACGTATTGCCTGGCTTGATGAACAGTTTAAGTCAGATAATTCATTGCTTGCAAGCACCTACAACGAGAACAGTGCATCACCTTATATCAGATCTGAAAGCATAAAGATTTCTACACCAAATGCAATGAAAGATATGATATCTGCTAGTGCACCTGCCGAGGCTGCAATCAAGCCCGATAAAGCCCTTATAATGCAGGTATCTGTAGATGATCCTCAGACATTCAGCCTTAAAGCATATGTTAACGGATCATATTATGATACTTTTGAAGTATCCAATGGTTCTGTAAGATTTGAGCTGCCTGCGGATAAGTTCTGTGGAATATCAGGAAAGAAAAACGTAATATCCTTTATTGGAAAAGACAAGAACAATAATACTATTGCAAGAAACTTTACTACTGTAATTCAGGACGAATCAGCAGAAGAGCCTGTTCCAGAATTCAAGGCACAGAGCATTGTGCTGAGTAAACAGATAAGCTTAAATTTCTATCTTGATCTTTCTTCACTAACAGAGGAAGAAAAGAACGACAGCTTCATGGAATTCAGTATCAATGGAAAAACATACACTGATACTTTTGATGCTGATTGCATGAGTTGCGACGGAAAGTATTATGGCTTTACCTGCACTCCTGATTACTTTGCCATATCAAATAGGATAACTGCGATTTATCATTACGGAGATAATAAAACCATAATAAATACGTTTTCTGTGCCGGATTATATCAACACTATAATCAGGAACACATATAACAGGTATAATTCGAGAATTACTGAGTTGATACGTTCATTACTCAATTTAAAGAATTATTTCTGCCAATCACCTCCGAACAATAGTTTTTTTAAACACTGATCAGAATATTTTTAATTGTATTATTCAAAAAAGAAGCCAGCTTGCTCGAGAGCTGGCTTCTTGAATTACATTATATATAGTTGTCTGAGACATTCTGGAATGCGCTACAAGTGCTATGTGAGCTCTTAGGCATGATTAGCGGAAATGCAAAAATGTGCTTGAAATGCATTATGAGCTATTGACAAAGGAATAGGAACACGGTATAATGTAAGCGTAATTTATGTCACGCTCATAAAAAATGCCAGAAGAACTTGCTATCATGGCGAGTTCTTTTTTTGTTGCTATTTCAATGCTGCAATTTTTTTTGAAAATAATTGTCCACTTATCATTTGGAAGAGCGATTGTAGTAAATGAAGATGCCTAAAGGGGTGAAAAAGGAATATGACAGATAGTCAACTAAAAAAACTTATGAAGGAACCTAAAGATGTGTGGCAACGAGCAATATATGATGAGTACTGCGCTTATGTTTATACTATAGCTGCAAATAAACTCAGTAATTGCGGAACTGTCGAGGATATTGAAGAATGTGTCGCAGATATATTTATTGACATTTTCCGTTCGCTGCAATCAGAAAAAGTTTTTAGCGGTGACCTTAAATGCATCATATCCACTATTGCCAAAAGAAGTTCTATTGATCTTTTTAGGAGAATTTCATTGAAAAATAAGAGAATAGTACCAATTGATGAACTTGAACCTAACCTTACACCATTCCACGACGAGCTTGAGAACTCTTCGGATCGCAAGGAACTTAAGGGTATACTTATTGACTGTGTGAATAAGCTTGGTGATCCTGATTCATCTATAATAATCAATCATTATTACTATGGCAGATCATCAGGTGAGATTGCTTCAGATCTTAAAATGACAACAAGCTCTGTACAAAAGAGGATCCAGCGTGCAAGAAAAAAACTAAAAAGCCTGCTGTTCAAAGCAGGTGTTGATGCGGAGTGGTGAGAGTGAGAATAGAAGAATTGTTTAAAGATAATATTTCTGAGAAATCAGAAAAAAACGCTGATAATATCCCTGCTTTTTCAGATGAAATGAAAGAAAGGATATATTCCCGTATACAGCATAAGCAGGCTTTTCAGCAATGTGAATGTTCATACAATGAAAGCATCTCGAGAGTAGAAACAAACAGAAAAACTATTTTCGGGAAGGGCTTCGATATTGCTGATTCAGTTGCCGAAGCAGTGCATAAAACTGTATCTTGTATACCTAAAAAGACTGCAAAGATGTTCAGACGTGCAGCAAATATTACAAAAGTCTACCTTGAAGAAGTACAGGTGGATAGTGTTGAGATATACCATATTCCTTTGTGGAGAAAGCTATGCTCTGCTGCTTTGACAATGGTTATAGCTGTTGGAACTGTGGTAGGCGGAAAATGTTATTATTCTCAGCTTAAAAGCATTAGAATTACTGAAACCAGCGAAGTATCTTATACAGAATCAAGCTGCGTTGAAAATATATTTACACCGGAAACAGTTATTGATGATTATAAAGGAGAATTGCTCGGGATAAAGAACTGGCATATTGAAAAAGTAATTGCTAATTCATATATTACGATTACTTATTTTATAAACGATGATACAGGGAATATATTTGCTTTTTCTGAAGGTAAAAAAGATGAGCCATCCGCTTATCTTTCAGATCTTGATAATGACGGAAATGCTGAATTGATATGTAATAATGTATATGGAATAGTTGGCGGAAATAATAACGATCATGCGCTTATATTCAGGCTCAGAAACGGGGAGATCGAGGTTGGAGATTTTGTTAATTATTACAAGGATTTTGCCGATGAACATGATCTTGATATTTCCTTAATTACAGATTTTTCGGATGTATATGATCCTAAAAGGAACAAGATAGTATTGACAGGCAAAAATATCAATAACGAGTTTGAACTGGAATTAGATGATTTTAGATTCAAGCCTGAGAGTTCTTATCCGATACTTGTTAATTATTATTTTGGACGTTTACTTGGATTTGATAATTGGCATTTCAAAAAAGAAAATATAAACTCAAATATGGAAAATACATGCCTGATAGATGAAAAAACAGGAGTAAAGTTCGTTGAATTTATGGGATATATAGGGAAGACCGATATTTATTATGCGGATTCTGACAATGATCAGAACCGTGAATTGGTTTGTAATTGTCAGTGCGGAGATACTCAGGATGTTTTGTATGATCATGTAAAGATATACAGACAAAACAACGGAGTATTGGAGTGCGGAGAGTTCATTGATGATTTTGAAGAATTTGAAAAGGCAAACAACATTGAACTCACAGGTATAGATGATTTTACATCAAAATATGATCCCGATAAAAACAAGATAATCCTGAAAAAGCAAAGCGAAGATACTGAATACGAACTTGAAATGAAATACTTCCATTTTAAACAGGTTGACTTAAACAGCGCAAAAAAAACATCCCCTGTTTTTTGTGACAGATAAAATATCAGATTTTTTACATGGTGCACCATTAAATATAATACAATTCAGGAAGAGGTGATATCGAGAATAATATTGTCAAAACATTCGATCTAACTATGATATATATAAATACATTGAAAAGGAAGTAATTATAATGAAAGACGTAATCAAAAAAATATCAGCATTCACAATGGCATTTACACTTCTCGGCACAGGTACAGCAATAACAAGCAGCATAGCTCCTCAGTTAAACTGTGTTATTACAGCAAGTGCAGCTGAATCAGTAACAAGCAAGTTCAGCGATGTCAATCCAGGCGATTGGTTTGCAGAGGCTGTTCAATTTGTATATGACAGATATATTATGAATGGTACTTCTGATAATACTTTTAGCCCTCAAGCTGAAGTGACAAGAGAACAGTTTGTCACGGCACTTTTTAACATGGCAGATGATCCGCAAAAGTATGATAATACTTATGATAACTGCTTTACTGATGTCGGAAAAGATAAATGGTATACAACACCTATAATGTGGGCTTATCATTGGGGAATCACAAGTGGATACGGAAGCAAGTTTGGCGTCGGTGATAAAATTTCAAGGGAACAGCTTGTAACTATGCTGTATAACTATGAGACAAAATTTAAGAAGCGTCCCTGCAATGCACCAAGCAATGCTTTGGGTAAATTCGATGACAGAAAAGATGTAAGCGGTTTTGCTCTGACTCCCATGAGATGGGCGGTTTCACAGAAAATAATATCAGGTAAGGGCGATAATAAGCTTGCTCCAAATGATACAGCAACCCGTGCAGAATGTGCTCAGGTAATAAAAAACTACTTAGTAAAAGGGAATATGCCTGTTGACCGTTTGATGGCGGTAGTGAGATCTGAGATCGGATATAAGGAAGGAGCTAACAATTACAATAAATATGCTGAAGAATTTGACAGTAAGTACCCTAACTGGTATAATGGAAAAAAGAACAATAATCCATGGTGTGATATATTTGTGGACTGGTGCTTCTTGAAAGCTTTTGGCTATAATAAGGCACAGAGCCTGCTTTGTCAGACAGATAATTCCACAGGCGCAGGCTGTTTAAACTCCATGAATTTCTACAAGAATAACGGTCAGTTCATACCAAGAGGTAATGGTGTACCCAAACCCGGAGATCAGATATTCTTTTACTATCCTTCGGATAAACAATATCACACCGGTATTGTAGAATCTGTGGATTCTTCCAAGGTATATACTATTGAGGGTAACGCAGGTAATCAGGTAGCTCGGAGGAGTTATTCACTTAAAAATTCAAGTATTGTAGGCTATGGCCGTCCTGCTTATTAATTCGGATAAAAGATTTCCGCAAGATGCTTGTAACAGACGGTCTTATTCAGAGTTTTAGTGACATAGTTCACTGCTATGGTATAATAATAAGTTCTACTTCATTTTATTAATATTAACCAACAAGGCGGTAAGTCAATATGACCTACCGCCTGATTTTATGAAATGATTTGCTTTATGATCTGATCTCACTGCCGCCCCATTCAACAACTGTGAAGCCTTTTCTCTCAAAGGTCTCAAGCTGCTGAGGCTCAATATCCACTTTCTCTTCAAGCGGAACATAAGCCATGAATACGCGGAGCAGGCTGTCAGGTGTGGGAGTAATGCTCAGCTTGGCTGAATTTGTATAGGCATCACCCTGGAAAGTAATGAGGTTATACTTGTTATGCTCCATAAGAGGCAGCCAGTATACAATAAACTCGTTCATTTCCTCTTCGGTCAGGCCAATGTATGTGAGCTTCTCTTTGAGAAAGCTCTCGGTATCTTTTCCAGCAACGCAGAAGCCTTTTGAAAAGTCAAATCTTGTGCGGCAGTTCGCAGCGTCCCAGAACAGGTATTTATGATGTGTGCCGTCAGCCTTGTTAAGAAGAGAGCCATCGGGTGAAGCTGTAACGTCCCAGCCGTTGTTATACTTTGGATATGTTGTAGAGAGTTCGGCTTCTGTGAGCTCCAGCTCTACATGAACATCGGTCTCCTGCTCAGGATAGAGATAGATGACGGGCTTATCAGCATATACCTCGTAACGGATAGTAGGAGTTCTGTTATCATCTTGGACGGTTTTGATCCAGCCGTAATTTCCACCGCATGATGTAAACAGCCAAGTGTCGTTGTTGTTATTATACCCGAGTTCATGAAGCCGCTCGCCCTTATAGAGAATAGCTAATGGCGCATAGCTTTCAT